>JAVBOT010000007.1:0-56672 GCA_031550225.1 Desulfovibrio sp. | reverse complement strand
TGTTTCTTTGCAAAGCTTAAATCATTCCGCAGAGTTGCAACTCGGTACGATAAGCTTGCCGTAACCTTTAAAGCGTCAGTCATGCTGGCCGCGTGCCTCGTTTGGCTGCAATGAACTATTTAGAAACAGCCCCTAGGAGCTGTTGCTCAATAAATCTTTTGCGCTTCAAGGCGTCGCCCCTCCAGAAGAGCTGCGCCGGCGGACATTTTTTCAAGCGAGCATGGGATGCATCAGGCCATAGCGGGATTTTTGCCCGATCTGCTGCAGGGCAGAGCGCTGACGCGGCAAGAGGCGGCTTTATGCGTGCCTCTTTTACAAGAACACAGGCTGGATATATATGCCCTGGCCCGCCTGGCCGCTTCCGCTCAGGGGCCGGATTTTTTCACTTGCGGGATTATTAACGCAAAATCCGGGCGCTGCGCGGAAGATTGCGCTTTTTGCGCGCAATCCCAATACCATGCCACAGAGGCTCCCGTCTATGGATTGTTGTCTCCGGACGCAATTATACAACGCGCCCGGGATCTGTCCGCACGAGGGGCGCGCTATATGGGGATCGTCCTTAGCGGCGCTTCGCCCACAAAAAGGGATCTGGCCGTGCTTTGCGAAACGGCGCAAAGGATCCGCGCGAGCGTGCCCATAAAACTTTGCGCCTCCCTGGGGCTTGTTACGGCAAACCAGGCCGCTGACTTAAAAAACGCGGGTTTTACCAGCTATCACCACAATCTTGAAACGGCCCGCTCCTGGTTTGGCCGCGTATGCGCCACACATAGTTATGAGGCCAGGGTGGAAACAGCCCGCAATGCCAAAGCAGCGGGGTTGAGGCTTTGTTGCGGCGGCATTTTTGGCCTGGGCGAGGGGTGGGATGAGCGCCTGGAACTGGCGGAGACTCTGGCGGAATTGGGGGTGGACAGCATTCCCATTAATTTTCTCAATCCCATCAAAGGCACTCCTTTGGAAAGCGCTTTGGCGCTTTCTCCTCAGGAGGCCCTGGATAGCATAGCGTTGCTGCGCCTTATGAACCCGGCGAAGGATTTGCTTGTCTGCGGCGGCCGTCCGGTTGCGCTGGGTTCATGGGACAAGGCCATTTTTTTTGCCGGCGCGAGCGGGCTTATGATTGGCGATTATCTGACCACTCAAGGCAAACATATGGATCGGGATAAAGAGATGCTTGCGGTGCTGGGGCTCAGCCCGCGCTAGGTTTTATTCACCGGTCCGCCGGCGCGGCTTTTGCGACGGACGCGGCCGTCATCCGTTTTTCAAGCGTAACTAAAGGAATTCGCGGTGGGAATTGCGCTTCTTTGTATTTACCTGCTGCTGCTTGTGGCCGTAGCGCGCAGTGTGGGCGGCCGTGACAGCGCGGCTTCCTTTTTTGTGAACAACCGGAGCAGCAGCGCCGGAGCTGTCGCTCTTTCCATAATAGCGTCTTGCGTGGGAGCCTCCGCCACTTTGGGGGTCATCGGCAAAGCGTTCGCCATCGGCGTTCCCGCTTTTTGGTGGTTGGGGGCGGGGGCTGCCGGCCTCGCGGCGCTTGCGCTTTTGCTTGCGGAAAAAGTGCGTGAAAGCGGCGCTTATACTCTGCCGCAGTTGACGGAAAGTTTTTTAGGCAAGTCCGCGCGGCCCGCCATTTCCATGGTCATCGTCGTTGCCTGGCTAGCTATTCTGGCAGCGCAGTTTGTTGCCTTAAAAGGAGTGCTTGTCTCTATGACGGCGCTTTCGGAAGGAACCTGCCTTGGAATTTCTTTTGCGCTTATTGTGCTGCATACCCTTGGCGGGCAGGGGGTAATCATCCGCCTGGACGGCTTGCAGAGTTTGCTGATCTTATCCGGGGTGGTCATGGCCCTGGCCGGAGTGTGGGCGCATAATCCCGGCTGGACCGGCAAAGTCCGGCTGGAGCTTGTGAACAGCGCTTTCGGTTTTTCCGATATGCTGTTTTACCTTTTTGTGGTGGGGGCGAATTATCTTGTCTGCCCCATGCTGTTCGGGAGGCTTTTGAGCGCAAAAGACGAAAAGGCGGCCCGCAGGGGCGGCTTGCAGGCCGCGCTGGGGCTTGCGGGCTGTTCGGTGCTGATCGTCTGCGTGGGCCTTGCCTGCAACGGCCTTATCCCCGCCTCCACGCCTCAGGATGAGGTGTTCATCAAGGTGCTGGATACGGTGTTGCCGACCTGGATGCGGCTGGTTATCCTACTGACTTTAGTAAGCGCCATAGTTTCTTCCGCTGACGCCTGCCTCATAACAGCCGCAACGGTACTAAGCTATGATCTCCTGGGGCGAGAAGATCGCCGCACAGCGCACCTGTGCGTGACGGCGCTCGGAGCAGTCGGGGTGGCCGTGTCCTTGATGGGAAAAAGCATCCTTGAGTTCTTGCTTATGGCGTATGATTTGTATGCCTGCGGCGTGGTGGTTCCCGTATTTATCGGGCTTTTATGCAAAAAAAAGGCTGTGCCGCGGCCGCGCTTTGTTTGCGCCGCGATTCTGGGAGGAGGGCTGTGCGGTGTAATTTCATCCCTCACAGGGCAGGGGTTTTACAGCTATCTGGGTATGGGGTTCGCTGGCCTCGCCACCCTCATGGGGATGCGTTTTTACGCCGCCCCGGCAAAGGCTGGAAGCCATCTTAAAACGCGCTCCTAAGCGCCGGGGCGAGCTTCTGCAACAGCACTCTGCTCCAGAGCGTTTTACAGTTAAAACCCTCGCAAGGATTTGTCCGTAAATCCTTGCCGTCAAATAGCCGTAAACTGGTTTTGCCGGCAGTTAAGCGGCTATTTGAAACGTTCATTTCTCTTATAGATAATCTCCCCGGTTAAATTTGAATGTTTCTGTGGCGGTGAGCACGTCAAGTTCATTGATCATGGCGGCCATGGCCGGATCTTCTTCCCGCATGCCGGGAAAGCGCGTCTTGAATTGGCCAAGCTGGCTGTTGACGTTTTCCAGCAAGGCATAGGCTTCGCGTAGATCCGCTTTATCGTTGCGGGCCAGCTGCTGCGCGTAATCTTCAAGGGTGCTGAACATGCCTTCCATATATGCCGCGGCCTCTTCTGATGGGGGCTGAATGTTGGAGAGCGGGGCAGAAGCGGCAAGGGGATTTTGCGCTTCAATGCGTGATTCGGTATACAGCTGATTAAGATTGATGCCCGCACCAGGCGCAAGGGGTGCAAAGTCGCTCGGCGCGCTGTTGGCTTGGGCATTTTTTGCCTCAAGCTCCCGGGTGAGGATTCCCGTGAACTCTTCGGAAACTTTCTGCGTTTTATCGCGCTGGAGTTCAGCTTCCATCAGCGCGCGCATCTGGTCATTACGTATTTTCATGGCGTCCCCTGGGGTTAGGGTTTTTTTCTGCCGTTTTTATGCAAAATTGTTGCCAGTGCCGTGTATTTATTTTTTATAGTAAATACAATATGTTATAATTATATTTCGCGCGTTTTGGGATGGCATTTTCTGCCGTGCGGGTAATTTCTTCCTTAGGCTGGGGCCTATTAATCGGGGATTTTCGTCCCCCAGGCCCCAAATTAATGAGACCTGGCCTTGGCTTTTTCTTTGCGCGGACTTTTCATGCTAAGCACTAAGCCCTGTCCACTGTCAAGAGTGTGTTTCAAAAACTAAGCCACTTGTAATAATTGAAAAGGGAGTATATTCTCTTTAGTAAGTCGATACGTTTGCAGATATGCGCTAAGGCACAGTCGAAGGATGCGCCCTTGTTTAAGAGGGCCTAACTTGTTAAGGAGCACCACATGCGGACTATCAAAAAAATTATTTGCGCCCTTGATCTTTCCCAACACAGCGCTCTTGTGGCGGAATATGCCGTTATGATCGCAAAACCCTTTGATGCGGAAATCATTGCTGTGTATGCCGCGCCGGCATTGACCCAATATGTGGGCTTTCATGTTCCGCCGAGTTCCATAGAAAATTTTGTGGGTGAAATTGTCTCCGGCGCGGAAAAAACCATGCAAGAATTTGTGGCGGAGCATTTCAAGGGAGTACGGGCTGTCGGCAAGGTGGTCAACGGCTACGCGGCGGAAGAGATCCTTTCCCTGGTTGAGAGCAGCGGGGCGGATTTGCTCATCATGGGCACCCATGGGCGCAAAGGGATTGACCGTATTCTCTTCGGCTCTGTGGCGGAAAAAGTGGTTAAAAGCGCGAAAGTTCCGGTTATGACCGTACGCCCTGTGTAGGCAACGAAGCTTTTTACTGTCACGTGAGCGGGGCCTCCCTGGGCAAAAATGCGCACAGGGGGGCTTGATGTATTTGTGTAGACGGATTTAGCCCAGGGATTGTCCACATGCCGCCCTCTTATCCTTTGCGTCCCGAAGTGCGGGACTTTGAGCCCTATGCTCCCGGTCTTTCCATAGACGAAATTCGCGCCCGTTTCGGCCTTGAGTCGGTCATAAAAATGGCCAGCAACGAAAATCCGCTGGGCGTTTCGCCTGTTGTGCAAAAACGTGTGCGGGATCTCAGCGCTTCCATCTTCCGCTATGCCCAGTCCGGTACTCCGCGGCTTATCCATGCCCTGGAGGAGTATCATGGGTTGCCTGCCGGGCATATTGTCGCCGGTAACGGCTCTGATGAGATCATTGATCTTTTGATGCGCTGCTGCCCCTCGGCCGGGGTGCATAATGTGGTGGCGTGCAAGCCGTCCTTCAATATGTACCGCATCCAGAGCAAGCTGTGCGGCGTGGAGTTTCGCTCCGTACCTTTGAGGGCGGATTTTTCTTTTGACTGGCAAGGCCTTCTGGATGCGGTGGACGGTTCCACTGCTCTGGTTTTCATAACCACGCCGGACAATCCTTCGGGATATTGCCCTTCTGTGGCCGCTGTGGAAGGGTTTGCCCGGGCTCTTCCGCCCAACTGCCTTTTGGTGGTGGATGAGGCCTATATGGATTTTTGCCGGGACGAGTCGGCTTTTTCCCTTTTGCCGCGCTTTGCCGAATTTTCCAACCTTGTCATTCTGCGCACTTTTTCCAAAAGCTTCGGGCTGGCGGGAATACGCCTGGGCTACGGCATCATGCCCACTGTTCTGGCGGCTGCCATGCGCAGTATTCACATGCCTTTTTCGGTGAATATCCTTGCGGAGGCGGCGGGCATGGCCGCTCTTGAAGATAGGGTGTTTTATGACGCCACCATGCAAACCGTATGGAGAGGCAAGACGTTTTTGACAGAGGGGCTTGAATCCCTCGGCTGCCATGTTTTCCCTTCCCAGGCGAACTTTCTTATGTTCGAGCTGCCGGGCCAGTGTGAAAAAAGCGCGAAGCAGGTGTTTGAAGAGCTTCTCGCCCAAGGAGTGATTATCCGTCCTTTGCACAGCTATGGTTTGCTTCGGCATTTGCGCGTCAGCATGGGCAATGATGAAGAAAACGCCGTTTTTCTTAGGGAAATCAAAAAATGCCTGGAATAAAAGACGCTCCTTTTATAATTACGCTGGACGGCCCTGCGGGAGTGGGCAAAAGCTCTCTTGCCAAGCGCGTGGCGCAGGCTTTGGGCGTGGCTTACCTTGATACGGGAGCCATGTTCCGTACAGTGGCGATGCGCCTCGCGCAAAGCGGAGTGTTGGACGCGGCTTCGGAAGCGGAGGGCGCCTCTGCGGCTATGGAAAGCATCTTGCAAGAATGCGCATTTTCCCTTGAAGGGGCAGGCGCGGATACGCGCCTTTTGTGTAACGGCTCTGTTGTTGGCGATGAAATCCGCACGGAAGAGGCGGGCATGATGGCGGCCAGAGCGGGGCGGATCCCGTCTGTGCGCGCTATTTTGTGCACGGCCCAGCAACGGGTGGGGGCGTGTTTTTCTCTGGTGGCGGAAGGAAGGGACATGGGGACTGTGGTCTTTCCCGGCGCCGTCTGCAAAATTTTTTTGGATGCGGATGTGGCTGTGCGCGCCATGCGGCGCTTGCTGCAGTTGCGGGAAATGGGCGAAGCAGCCGATCTGGCGGAACTTACGGAGCAGATCCGGCTGCGCGACGAGCAGGATCGCACGCGCAACATTGCGCCCCTGCGCCCGGCTGATGACGCGCACATCATTGATACATCACGCCTGACGCTGGAAGAGGTATTCACAGCGATTATGGAACTGATCGAGGCGGCGGGAGTGACGGCGATTTGCTGCGCACCCCCCAATAAGCCGCTGCGGCGCAAAGATAGGGCGCTTTCTCATGAAGAATCCGTCGCTTTGCTGAACCGGGGAGAATATGGGGTGCTGGCCCTTATGGAAGAAGGCGGCTGGCCTTGTGCCGTTCCCCTTTCCTATGTGCTGCTGGATAACGGCATTTATTTTCACAGCGCCCGGGCGGGGCAGAAGGTAGATAGCCTGGCCCGTTGCGACAAAATCTGCTTTACTGTGGTGGGGGAGACGGAACCTGTCTACGACAAAGATTTTAGCACCTATTACGAGAGCGTGATGGTTTTTGGCCGTGCCCGCCTTGTGGAAGACGCGCAAGAGAGATACCGGAGCCTTTGGGCTCTGGCGGAAAAGTATCTTCCTGAGCATATGGATAAGGCTGATAAAGATATCCGCGCTTCTTTCGAGCGTACCGCCGTCTACCGCATCTCTCTGGATCTGGTGACGGGCAAAGCGAAAAAAAGAAAAACCCGCACTTGACGCTTTACATGGAAGGAAAAGATTATGAGTAATCCTGAAGAGATGTGGCGCTGCCAGATAACAAACTGCGGCTATATCTACGATCCGGATCGCGGCGACCGCAAGGGAAAGATCCCTAAAGGAACCCGGTTTGAGGATTTACCGGACTCCTGGCGTTGCCCTGTATGCGGCACGACAAAAAAGAGCTTTAAACGCATGAGCGAGACCGCATAACTCTTCAGCCCGGAGCACAGCCGAGAGAAGGGCCTGGCCGTGGGGCCGGGAGCGCTCTTTGTTTTTTCGCCAGGGGAATATTCCCCTGGCGTTTTTTTTTTTGCTGACGGCAAAGTCTGCTTTGGCACAGCCGCGGCTCGGGCTCTTGCAAATTGTATAGCCCTTACGTACTATCTGCCCTCAACTTTTTGCAGCGCGGCGCGAAAGCTCTTTTTTAATCCCCAATGCAATGCTGTGCCGGAGCTTTTTCCGGAAGGCGCGGCGCTTTGCGGAAATATTCATTAGAGCAATTTACCATTGAAAATGTATACTTGCTCTGCAAGGATTTGCCCGTAAATCCTTGCCTTGAGATTGCCGTAGGCGGGCTTTGCCCGCCGTTAAACGACAAATCTCAAAGTTAATCTGCTCTAAAGACCTTGTGCGGTAACGCGCGCATGATCCGTCCCTCCGGAGGTGACACAAAATGGCTGTGGAAAAAGTCGGAACCCGGATTCGCAAATTTCGCGAAGCGCAAGATCTGTCCCTGGAAAAGCTGGCTGAAGCCACAGGTTTGAGCACGGATTTTTTGCTTACCCTTGAAGAGGATAGCGTTTATCCTTCCATCGGGCCTTTGCAGAAAATTGCCAGGGCCTTGCATGTGCGGCTCGGCACCTTTATGGATGACGTGGCCTGCCAAGATCCCATTATCGCGCGCAAAGAGCGCCGGGATGCGGATTTGACCATGCAGCAATCCGCGGCGAAGCGTCCTTCATACCGCTATTTTGCCTTGGCCAAAGGCAAGGTGGATCGGAACATGGAGCCTTTTTTCATTGAGGTGCTGCCTGATGCGGAAGAAAACCGGAAAATGTCGTCCCATCAGGGAGAGGAATTCATCATTGTGCATTCCGGCAAACTGCTGGTCATTTACGGCGCCGAAAGCCACGTGCTTGAAGCGGGCGATACCGTGTATTACAATTCCATTGTGCCGCACTATGTGGGCGCGGCTGAAGACGAGCCCTGCACCATTTTCGCCGTATTGTACCATCCTTCTTAGCCGCGCCGTCCGCATGCCTTGCGGATTGGCGGAGGAGATTCGTTCATGTACGTAGAGCCGTTTGCGCTGCGCGACAAAACCCTTGGCCGGCTTTTGGACGATACCATTGCCCGTTTTCCGGACAATGACGCGGTGGTCTATGTTGATCGCGACTATCGCCAAACCTGGAGCGAACTTGGGAAGAACACGGATATTCTGGCTAAGGGGTTGATGGCCCTCGGCGTGGGGCCGGGAGAAAAGGTGGCCCTCTGGGCGAGCAATGTTCCTTTTTGGGTCAGCCTCATGTTTGCCACCGCCCGTATCGGGGCCATACTGCTCACGGTGAACACAAGTTACCGGGAGAGCGAGGTGGAATACCTGCTCCGGCATTCGGAATGTGAAAACCTTGTGGTCATGGACGGTTTTCGCGATCACGACTATCTGCAAACCACGTATTCGCTTATTCCGGAACTGCGCACTCATGCCCGGGAGCGGCTGCGCTCCGCTGCCTTTCCGCATCTGCGCCGGGTCATTTTTTTGGGTATGGAGAAGCACCGGGGCATGTATTCCATTCCGGAAATACAGAGTCTTGCCGTCATGACCACAGAGGCGGCTTATGCGGAACGTAAAGCCGCTGTTTTGCCCGACCACGTGGTGAATATGCAGTATACCTCGGGCACTACGGGTTTTCCCAAGGGCGTCATGCTCTCCCACAATAATATCGGCAACAACGGCTATTGGATAGGCTACCACCAGGGATTTACGGAAAAAGACAGGATCTGCCTTCCTGTGCCCCTGTTCCATTGCTTTGGCTGTGTGCTTGGGGTGATGGCCGCGGTGAACCATGGCGCGGCGCTGATTATTTTGGAAGGATTCAAGACGGAACAGGTCATGATCGCGGTGGAAAAAGAGCGCTGCACCGCTCTCTACGGCGTGCCCACCATGTTTATTGCCGTTTTGGAGCATCCGTTTTTTGAGCGGGTGGATTTTTCTTCCTTACGCACAGGAATCATGGCGGGTTCTGTTTGTCCTGAGCCGCTCATGCGGCGCGCGGTGGATAAAATGTATCTGCGGGAAATTACCAATGTTTACGGCCTGACGGAAGCGTCCCCGGGCATGACGCAAACCCACCGGGATGAGGAATTCAAGCGCCGGGTGAGCACTGTGGGCAGGGCGATGCCCGGCATCGAGGTGCGCGTGGCGGATCCGGAAACGGCTGAGGAAATGCCGCGCGGGCAGCCCGGAGAGGTCATGTGCCGGGGCTATAATGTGATGAAGGGCTACTACAATATGCCTGAAGCCACGGCGGCGGCGATCACGCCTGACGGCTGGCTGCATTCCGGCGATTTGGGCATAATGGATGACGAGGGCTACCTGGTCATCACGGGCCGGATCAAGGATATGATCATCCGGGGCGGCGAAAATATCTACCCGCGCGAAGTGGAGGAATTTATTTCCGGCATGGACGGCGTCATGGATGTGCAGGTGGTGGGCGTATCCAGCGAAAAATACGGCGAAGAAGTGGTGGCCTTTATTGTTCCCCGCCCGGGAATGGACATCACCCCGGAAGATGTGCGCGATTTTTGCCGTGGCCGCATTGCCTGGCATAAGATCCCGCGCTTTGTGGCGCTGGTGGACGCATACCCCCTGACGGCCAGCGGCAAGGTGAAAAAGTTCGAATTGCGCAAAGAAGCGGAAAAATTGTTTCTCTGATCTTCTCAAAGGGTTGATACGCCATGAAAACGACACAGACGATGGACGGCAACGAGGCCGCCGCCTATATCTCCTATGCCTTTACGGAAATAGCGGCCATTTATCCCATCACGCCTTCTTCGCCCATGGCGGAGCAGGTGGATGTCTGGTCGGCCAAGGGAAAAGAAAACCTCTTCGGTCAGCGAGTCCGCCTGGTGGAGATGCAATCGGAGCATGGAGCCGCGGGAGCTATGCACGGCGCTCTTGAAGCCGGAGCCCTGGCCACTTCCTATACAGCTTCCCAGGGGCTTTTGTTGATGATTCCGGCCATGTACCGCATGGCCGGGCAACTGATGCCCGGAGTGCTGCATGTCAGCGCGCGCACTGTGGGCACGCATGCCTTTTCCATCTTTGGCGATCATTCCGATGTTATGGCCTGCCGCCAGACGGGTTTTGCCATGCTGGCCTCGGGCAGCGTGCAGGAAGTGATGGACCTTGCCGGAGTGGCGCACCTGGCGGCCATAGACGGACGGGTGCCCTTTCTGCATTTTTTTGATGGCTTCAGAACCTCCCATGAGCTGCAAAAAATAGAGGTGCTGCCCTACGAAACCCTCAGCAATCTGCTGCCGCGGGAGGCGCTTGCGGCGTTTCGCAAAAACTCTTTGAACCCTGAACGGCCCGTGCAGCGCTCCACAGTGCAGAATCCGGATATTTTTTTCCAAGCGCGTGAAGCGTGCAACCCCTATTACGATCGCCTTCCCGCCCTTGTGCAGGGCTACATGGATAAAATCAGCGCGGCCACGGGCCGGCAATACGGCCTATTCTCTTATTACGGCTCAGCTTGCGCGCGGCACGTGGTCATCGCCATGGGGTCAGTGTCCGGCACATTGAAAGAAACGGCGGATTATTTGAACGCGCGTGGCGGAGACGTGGGTTTTTTACAGGTGCTGCTGTACCGGCCTTTTTCCGTGGAGCACTTTTTGGCCGCCCTGCCCAAAAGCGTGCAAAGGGTGAGCGTGCTTGACCGCACCAAAGAGCCCGGCGCCGTGGGCGAGCCGTTGTTTGAAGACGTCTGCGCCGCCTTGTGCGAAAAAAGACGCCACGTGGAAATCTTTGCCGGGCGTTACGGCCTTTCCTCCAAAGACGTCACCCCGGCGCAAATGAAGGCTGTGTTCGACAACATGGCCCAGGACGCGCCCCGGAATCATTTTACCGTGGGCATCGTGGATGACGTCACCCACCGCTCCCTGCCTGTGGGGGAGGCGCTTCAGATGGAGGCAAAAGGGCGCATCAGCTGTAAATTTTGGGGCCTTGGCGCGGATGGGACAGTGGGGGCCAACAAAAACTCCATCAAGATCATCGGCGATAATACCGATCTCTACGCCCAGGCCTATTTTGAGTATGACACGAAAAAATCACGGGGCATAACCAAATCGCACCTGCGCTTCGGGCGCGAACCCATCCGCTCGGCCTATCTTGTCTCCAGCGCGGACTTTGTGGCCTGCCATAACCCGACCTATATCCAGCAATATGACATCATATCCGATCTGAAGCCCGGCGGGGTGCTGCTGCTCAACTGTTCCTGGAAACCTGAAGAATTGAGCGAAGCCCTCCCCGGCGGGGTTAAGCGCGCCATCGCCCAAAAGGGAATTCATCTATACACCATTGACGCCACCCGCATTGCCCATGACATAGGTCTTGGCAATCGTACCAATACCGTGCTTCAGGCCGCTTTTTTCAAACTTTCCCAGGTGCTGCCCCTGGAAGACGCCTTGCGTTTCATCAAGGACGCCATCACAAAGACCTACAAGGCCAAAGGCAAAAAGATTCTTGAAATGAACTTTGCCGCCGTGGATCAAGGCGTCTCCGGCCTTGTGGAAGTGCCGGTTCCCGCTTCCTGGACGGAAGCTGAGGAGAAAAGCGCCCTTGGTCCGGGTTTTTTTACCGCGCAAAGTTCTTGCCGTGCAGCACAAGAGCCTGATTACATCAGCAACGTCCTGCGGCCTGTAAATGCCTTGCGCGGGGATTCGTTGCCCGTCAGCGTGTTCGCCCCTATGGCGGACGGCACCGTGCCTCCCGGAACTTCCCGGTATGAAAAGCGCGGCATTGCGGTCCATGTGCCTGAGTGGCTCCCTGAGTTCTGCATTCAGTGCAACCAGTGCTCCTATGTCTGCCCCCATGCCTGTATCCGGCCATTTTTACTGACTGAGGAGGAAGCCGCCCTCGCTCCGGAAGGCTTTTCTCTGCTCAAAGCCAAGGGTAAAGGTCTGGAAGATTTCTCCTTCCGCATCCAGACCGATCCCCTTGACTGTACGGGCTGCGGCTCCTGCGCGCAAGTTTGTCCGGCCAAAACCAAGGCCCTTGTTATGCGGCCCTTTGCCTCGCAAGAGAAGGAAATCCGCAACTGGGACCATGCCTTATGCTTGTCTTCCAAAAAGAATCCGCTGAACAAATTTTCCGTTAAGGGCAGCCAGTTTGAAATTCCTCTCCTGGAGTTTTCCGGCGCGTGCGGGGGCTGCGGCGAAACGCCGTACATGAAGCTGCTGACGCAGCTCTTCGGCGATCGCATGATCATCGCCAATGCCACAGGCTGTACTCAGGCCTGGGGGGCGGCCTGCCCCAATGTCCCGTACACGGTGAACAACCGGGGGTTCGGCCCGGCCTTTTCCAACTCTCTGTTTGAAAACAACGCCGAGTTTTCCCTCGGCATGTGTCTGGCAATACAGCAGCAGCGTGAAAGCATCCGGCTTGAGGTGGAGCGCCTTAAGGGCCGGACGCGGGATCCGCGCTTGCAGAGCGCCATTACGTCATGGCTGGATGGTTTTGCTGAAAATGAAGGGAGCGTCGAACGTTCGGAAGCCCTGGCGGCGGCCCTTAGCGCCGGAGCGGATGCGGCAACGCCGGAAGGGGCCCGCATCCTTGCCGGTAAAGAGCACCTCAGCAAAAAATCCATGTGGATGTATGGCGGGGACGGCTGGGCCTATGACATCGGTTACGGCGGCCTCGATCATGTGCTGGCTTCGGGCGAAGACGTGAATATTCTTATTGTGGATACTGAGGTGTACTCCAATACAGGCGGGCAGTCGTCCAAGGCTACCCCCCTCGGAGCTGTGGCGCAGTTTGCGGCGGCCGGTAAAAAGGCGGCGAAGAAAAACCTGGGCCTTTTGGCCATGCAGTCCGGCTCTGTGTATGTGGCCCAGGTGGCCATGGGCGCGGATCAGGGGCAGCTCATCAAAACCTTGCAAGAGGCGGAATCCTACCCGGGGCCTTCGCTGATCATCGCCTATGCCCCGTGCATCGCCCACGGCATTGTCGAAGGCATGGCCTTTGCGCAGGAAGAATCGAAACTGGCGGTGAAAGCGGGCTACTGGCACCTCTATCGTTTTGACCCTCGCCGTAAGGACGCGGGCGACAATCCCTTTGTCCTGGATTCCAAAAAACCCTCTGTACCCCTGCGGGAGTTCCTGCATAAAGAAGTGCGCTTTACTTCCCTTGCCCGGACTTTTCCGGAGCGCGCTGAAGAATTGCTGGCCCTTGCGGAAAAGGGCGCGGCTGAACTGATGGATAAATATCTGGCTATGGCCGCTTCCCTGAAATAAGAGAGAGGGGGCGCTGCCCCCTCAACCTCCCCCGGCAGGGGCATGATGCCCCTGCACCCCCATTACCAGAATACCCGCGCTAGGCGCGGGTATTCTGGTAATGAGATCTGCATATTTGTCGCATAGGCTTGCATCTCGCATCAGAAATCGAGGGGGTCCGAGGGAAATCATTTCCCCCGGCGGGGTTCAAGGGGCAGCGCCCCTTGGCTCTCACGCCTATACAAAAACCAGGCTATTATCGCGCACATCCACGTTTATTACCTGGCCGTCGCGGATTTTTCCGCCTATGAGTTCCTTGGCCAGCGGGGTTTCCAGGTGCTGCTGAATATAGCGGCGTAAGGGGCGCGCGCCATAAATGGGGTCATAGGCCGCTTTGGCGATGAATTCCTTGGCTTCTTGGGAGAGGGAAACGCTGATTTTACGTTCTTCGAGGCGTTTTTGCAGGCGTTTGAGGAGCAGATCGACAATGGCGATTATCTGTTCGAGCATCAGGGGGCGGAAGAGCACGGTCTCATCCACGCGGTTGAGGAATTCCGGTTTAAAGTGGCCGCGCAGCTCGCGCATGACCGCTTCGGTGACGCCGGGTTTGAACTCGCCTTGTTCTGTGATGCCTTCCAGCATGACGGGTGAGCCGATGTTGGAAGTCATAATGATGATGGTGTTGCGAAAATCCACGGTTTTGCCCTGGCTGTCGGTGAGGCGGCCGTCATCAAGTATTTGCAGAAGCGTATTGAATACGTCCGGGTGGGCTTTTTCGATTTCGTCAAAGAGTATCACGCTGTAAGGCTTGCGGCGTACGGCTTCTGTGAGTTGGCCGCCCTCGTCATAGCCGATATAGCCCGGAGGAGCGCCGATGAGCCTGGCAACGGCGTGTTTTTCCATATACTCGCTCATATCCAGGCGAACCATATTTTCTTCCGTGTCGAACAAGGCCTGGGCCAGGGTTTTGCAAAGTTCCGTTTTGCCTACCCCGGTGGGGCCGAGAAAGATAAAGGAACCAATGGGCCTGCCTTGGTCGGCAAGGCCCGCCCGGGAACGAAGGACCGCTTCAGCGACGGCGGTGATGGCTTCATCCTGCCCGACCACGCGCTCATGCAGAACATCCGGCAGGCGCAGCAGCTTTTCGCGCTCCGATTCCAGGAGGCGAGTTACCGGGATACCTGTCCAGCGGGCGACGATTTCCGCCACATCATCGGGCTGCACTTCTTCTTTGAGCAGGCGCGAGCCTTCCCCTTGAGGGCTTTCGGCGGCTTCGGCATCAGCCAGCTCTTTTTCCAAGCGCTGCAAGGTGCCGTACTTGAGTTCAGCGGCTTTGTTCAGATCATAGGCGCGTTCCGCTTCTTCCATAGCCCTGCGGGCGCGTTCCATTTCTTCTTTAAGGGAGCGGATGCGGTTAATGCCGCCTTTTTCCTGTTCCCATTGGGCCATAAGCGTGGCTTGTTTGGCGCGCAGGGTTTCCAGCTCATTTTCGAGTTTTTGCAGGCGCTCGCGCGAGGCGGCGTCTGTTTCGCGCCGCAAGGCTTCCCGCTCAATTTCCATCTGCATGATTTTACGCCCGGCTTCGTCTAATTCAGAAGGCAGGGAGTCTATTTCCGTGCGGATCATGGCGGCGGCCTCATCAATGAGGTCAATGGCCTTATCCGGGAGTTGGCGGTCGCTGATGTAGCGTGTGGAAAGCATCACGGCTTCCACAATGGCGGCGTCGGTTATGCGCACGCCGTGGTGGACTTCAAAGCGTTCACGCAAGCCCCGTAAAATGGAAATGGCGTCTTCCGGCCCGGGTTCTTCCACTAAAAGCGGCTGGAAGCGCCGTTCCAGGGCGGGGTCTTTTTCAATATATTTGCGGTATTCATCAAGTGTTGTCGCGCCGATGCAGTGCAGCTCCCCCCGTGCAAGCATGGGTTTGAGCAGGTTGCCCGCATCCATGGCTCCGTCGGTGCGTCCGGCGCCCACGATAGTATGCAACTCGTCGATGAACAGAATGATCCGGCCTTCGGATTCCTGCACTTCCTTAAGCACGGCCTTGAGACGTTCTTCAAATTCTCCCCGGTATTTGGCTCCCGCAATGAGCGCGCCCATATCGAGGGCGTAGAGCATTTTGTTTTTAAGCCCCTCGGGCACGTCTCCGTTAAGAATGCGGTGGGCAAGCCCTTCGACGATGGCGGTTTTTCCCACTCCGGCTTCGCCTATGAGCACCGGGTTATTCTTTGTCCTGCGAGAAAGTATGCGGATGCAGCGTCTGATTTCCGCATCTCTGCCGATAACCGGATCGAGCTTGCCTTTGCGCGCCTCTTCCACCAGATCGCGGCCAAATTTCGCCAGGGCTTCGTACGTGTCTTCAGGGTTCTGGCTGGTGACCCGCTGGGAGCCGCGTACGGCGATCATGGCGTTGAGCATGCCCTCGCGCGTGACGTTGAGTTCTTTGTTCACCCTGCCAAGGGCGGTGCCGGCGGGCTCCGCCGCCATTTCACAAAAAATGTGCTCAACGCTGACAAATTCATCTTTCATGCGCGTGGCCGCGTCATGCGCGCGGATGAGTATCTGGCGCAGGCGGTTGGTGATGGAAAGTGACGAACTGTCAGCGCCGGGGCCGCTCACGGCAGGGAGTTTAGCGAGCTCCCGCTCAAGGGCCAGGCCGTATTCCACCGGCGCTGCCCCGCTTTTTTCCAGCAGGCGCGGCACAAGTCCGCCTTCCTGCCGCGCCAGGGCCAGGGCGAGGTGTTCGGCGTCCACCTGTTGGTGATGCATGCGCAGGGCGATATTTTGGGCTTCAATAACCGCTGCCTGGGATTTTTCAGTAAAAGATTTCATGTCCATATGCGTTGCCCCCTGTAGACACTGTTTCGCAATAAATCTTTTGTCCAAATAGTTGCGTTATCCGGCCCTTTTTCTTCGGGCAAATACCGTAAGAGCACGCTGTGTCGGCAAAAAGAGCCGGATTTCTTGCTCTAGGCGCAAAGTCTTTTAGTGAGAAACAGCGCCTAGTGCGGGTTACTGCTTTTTTTCGGCAAGGTCACGCAGGCGCGTCCAGAGTTCGTTCGCTTCAGACGTGGCTGGTTCTTGTATGTCGATGGAGATGCGCACCAACTGATCCCCTTTGTTTTTGCCGCTGCCAAGGCCCTTGCCGCGCAAGCGCAGCTTCTTGCCGCTGGAAGTGCCGGGCGCAATGGAAAGCTCCACCATGCCGGACAGCGTGGGGACCGTGGCTTTGGCGCCGAGGGCCGCATCCCAGGGGGAAAGATGCAGATCATATATAACGTCCGCATCATCCAGGGTAAATTGGGGATGGCGCTGAAGCGTGACTTTTAAATACATGTCGCCGGCAGGGCCTCCCTTGGAACCGGGATCTCCCTGTCCCACAAGACGGATGCGTGCCCCGTTCTTTACTCCTGCGGGAATATTCACTTCAAGGGAGCGAGTGCCTGAGCCGGGAGCGCCGGACACGGTAAGGGTTTTCTTACCGCCGTGAAAGGCCTCTTCCAGGCTTAGGTTGAGCGTCGCCTCCACATCCCGCCCCTGGCGGGGCTGTTGGGAAAACTCGTTGAAATTTCTCCCGCCTCCAAAAGTGCCGCTTCCGAAACCGCCGCTTCCCCGGCCGAACAGGGTTTCAAAAAAATCACTGAAGCCGGCGCCGCTAAAATCGCCGCTCATCCCGCCGAAGTTCATGTGCATATTCTCAAACCCCGGCGGGCGCTGAAAATTTTGCCCATGTTGCCAGTTGGGGCCGAGTTGATCATACATTTTACGTTTTTCAGGATCTTTGAGCACTTCGTTGGCTTCGTTAATTTCCTTAAAACGCTCTTCAGCCTTGGCGTCGCCTTGGTTAAGATCCGGGTGATGTTTGCGGGCCAGTTTCTTATACGCCTTATTGATGTCCTCTTGAGAGGCTTTTTTATCTACTCCTAATATTTTATAATAATCTTTATATTCCACTGCCATACATTTTTTCTCCAGTTTTTCGCCGGGAATAAGCGGACATCTTTTATTGTTGCAGAAATAATGCCATTTCGTTAAGAGTCAAGGCGTATTCTTATATATTTCAGGCAACTTGAGCGGAATACGTGCCCATTTTTTTCAAGAAAGGCGCAAGCTATGTGGAATGTTTCATGAAAGTATCCGGGAGTCAAAGCCTTCCTGTGGTTATGTACCACTATGTGAATGAGTTTGCGGGCAGTATTACCGTTTCTCCCGTCCGTTTTAAAGAGCATTGCCGCGTTTTGGCGGAAAAAGGCTGGCGCGGGGTGGGTCTTGATGAAGCTGAGGCCTTTCTTTTAGCCGGAGAACCTCTGCCGGCAAAATCGCTGCTCATCACCTTTGATGACGGGTATTGCGATAATTATTGCTTTGCCCTGCCCGCGCTCCATGCCTATGGGCACCGGGGAGCGGTTTTCGCCGTTTCGCAGCGCCTTGAGCCCGGCGGCGCGCCGCGCGCGCGCCTTGAAGAGCTTTTGTCCGGCACGGCTGATATTCCCCTGGCGGTACGCAGGCCGGTGGAGGAAACTCCACAGGGGTTTTCTTCGCGGCAGGATGTTTTTCTCAATCATGCCGAGGCCAGGCTCATGCAGGAGCAGGGCGTGCTGACGCTTGCTTCCCATACGCGCGGGCATTACGGCGTATACGTGGGGCCTGAATATGGCGGTTTTTTTCAACCCGGTCCGCGCTTGCGTACTTTTTACCGTACAGAAAGCCCTCCGGTGTGGGGCATGCCGGAGTTCGCGGTTAAGCCCGGTTTGCTTCATCGGGCTTTTTTGCCGAATCCGGACCTGCAAGCCCGCATAGCGGCCCTGGTGCCGCAGGAAGATACCGCGGCGGCGGTTTTTTTCGCCCAAGAGCGAAATGTGGCCGAGCTTTCCGCTTTGGTCGCGTCTTTTCGTGATAAATTGGGAAGATATGAAACGGATGAGGAACAGCGCGAACGCATGTGGCGGGAAATCGGCGGAGGCAAAGCCGAGCTTGAGTCTATTTTGGGGCGGCCTGTGCGCAGTCTGTGCTGGCCGTGGGGGCGTTACGGCAAAGAGGCGTTTTCCCTGGCCAGAGACGCCGGATTTCAGGTTTTTTTCACAACAGCCGAAGGAGCGAATCCTCCTGGCAGGCCTGAGGCGGTGGGCCGTTTTAAGGGCAAAGACAAAAGCGGATCCTGGCTTGCGTGGAGGGCCTGGATTTATTCCCGCCCTTTGCTTGGCAAGTTATATGCCCAAGTACGTATTTAGTGTCTGATTGCAAAAATTCACCGTATAATTTTATGAGGAATTTTTGCAAAGATCGTTGGCTGAAAAATGTGATTTTCAGCTAACTTCCGGCGCTTATCGCGCCGCGCCGGTTATGCGGCGTCCCGCTCCGTCAGCTTCAGTAGTCCATACAATGCCGCGCCCCAGAGGCCCGCTTGGGGATTTTGCACATGCCATACAGGCGTCTTTGCCAGCAAAGGCCCCTGGACGGCGCTGCGGCGAAATTCCCGCGCAAAGGCCGGGTGCGTAAGCACCGGCAGGCGCAGCGCCATGCCGCCGGTGATATAGAGGCCGCCCAGGGCCAGGGTATCCAGAACAAAATTGCGGCAGGCCCGCGCATAGAAGCGGGCAAACCACTCCAGCGCTTCCGGGCAGTCTTTTGCCCTGGCGGTGGCTTCTCGCGGAGGCAGGCTTTCTTTGGTAATAAAGGCGACAAGGTGCGCGAGGCCGGCGCCGCTTACAATGGCGTCGCCGATGAGCCTGTCCGTGCCTTCCCGTTTGGCGGCAAACTGAGCAAAGGCGAATTCGCGCTCACCGGCAAAGGGGAATTCCGCGTGCCCCCCTTCGCTCGGCAACACAAGGGCTCTGGCAAATCGCGCCAGCGGGTTTTTGCGGCTGTTTTCCGTGGTTTCCCCTTCCGGAGGGCAGAGCAGCAGGGCTTTGCCAAGGCCGGTGCCCGCTCCCATAACGGCAACGGGGGCATCGCGCCGGGCTTCTCCCGCCAAAATACTGCGAGGATTAACGCTATGGGGGAGCAAGCAGGCGTAAGCCTGCGCGGCAAAATCATTAATAAGGCAGGCCTTGGGTATGCGAAACAGATCGCGCGGCTCTTGTGCGGTGATGACCCAGGGCAGGTTGGACAAGCGGCAGACCTCCCCTTGCACCGGGCCTGCGGGAGCGAGCACGGCAATGGCCGCCTTGCCTTCATGTAAAGGGAAAAAAGGCGAAGCGGCGTGGGAAGCTTGCGCAAAAAGGGCGTGGAGCAATGCGGTAAAGCTCGGGTAATCCGCTCCGGCAAAGGTCTGTTCGCCGAGCAAGGTCAGGAGGGGCGCTTCGCTGTTATGGGGCTGCGCGCGAAACAGGGCAAAACGGCTATGGGTAGCGCCGAGGTCAGCCGCAAGGATATGCTGCATAACGGTCCTAGTTTTTGTAGCTGGAGTCCCGGTCAATGTTTTCCGCCCTGCCCACGAGCTTGCCCATGTTGGGGTTGCCCGGCGGCAGGCTAAGAGAGGTGCGCGCGCTTTGGGCGGGGGAGTCCCCGGCCTTGTCAAAGCTGAAGACGGTATCGGCCCGGGCGGAAAATTCGTCTATTTCCCGCTGGCAATTATGCCAGAGCTCTTTGCCGCGCACAGGCGGAGAATTGTGGTCCGCCAGCGAGGCCGCTGCGAGTTTGTTTTGCATGCAAAGCGGGGCTGGCTCGCGGTATTCCGCCACGATGCGGATATATTCATCCGGCGTTGCGGACCAGCGTTTGGCCAGCCAAAATTCCGGTATGTTTTTGCCGTTTTGCTTCCAAAGGGCGCTGAACCAGTCTGAGGAGGAAAAAACCGGCATCATTCGGATGGTCCAATATTTTCCCGCCATGCGCGTTTTGGCGTAGGATATGACCTCGGGCGCGGACCACGTTTCCATTTCCCAGCGCCAGTCGTTATAGGGCACTTCGCTGAGAATAGTGTGGGCTTCACGCGCTATGGCCTCGTTTTTTTCTTCAGCAAAAAGGGCATAGCGGAAAGTGCCGGATGGGGGCATGGCCACGTCCGCGGGGACCGTGGCTGAAAGGAAGCCTGTGGAGGCGAGCGTCAAGGGGGGAGAAACAGATATGCTGAAATTGGGCCGCCCGGAGGCGTAAAAATTTTGTGCGGAAGCGCCCTGCCGCGCGGGGGTGCAGGCTGAGAGCAAGACGGTTGCAAGGGCCAGAAGAAAAACAGCGCTTATTGGAAAGGAGTGTTTCATGGAGCCTCCGGATGTATTACGTCACACTGCGCGCTACCTGATGCTATCGTAAAAAGCCCCTCAGGCTTGCCCGCAGCATGCCCCAAGTAAAGCCTTAAATCAAATATTACTTGGCGCATAACTTGTTATGCTCCTAACGCGCTTGTTTGGGCAAACTTTTTTTTGTGCCCGGGATCTGGTATGGGTGGAGAAAGCTCCACAGAATTTTTCGCGCCGCGCAGGGCGGAGCGAAGAACGGCCTTGGGAACAGGGCTTTGCCCTTTCCCCCCATGTGCTATTTTTTAGATACGGGAGGCGCTGGTTTGCGACTTATAGCTTTTGATTTTGACGGCACTCTGGCTTCATGCGCACAAGACTCAAGCGGCGTTTACAAGCGGCGGGCTATGGAAGCCTTGGCGCTTTTCGCTCCGGTGCGGCTGGACTTTGACGGCTTTGTGCTGGAAGAGATCGCCCGTGTTTGCGCCGGGCTTGACGCGGCAACAGCGGAAAAAGCAAGAAGCACGGCCCTTAAGGCCATTGAAGAGGTGGAAGTAGCGGCAGCCGCGCGCTGCTCGTTGTTTCCTTTTGTGCGCCCGATGCTGGAGGCTTTGCGGGCGCAGGGAATCAGCCTTGCCCTCATCACCAGAAATTGCCCGGCAGCGGTTTTCACGGTCTTTCCTGATGCCCGTGAGCATTTCGCCTGTATTTTAACCAGGGAAGACGTGCATAAAGTCAAACCCCATCCGGAACATCTGCTCGCCGCGCTGGAGCGCTTAGGGCACGGAACACAAGACAGCCTGATGGTGGGGGATCACCCCATGGATATTCAGGTGGGTAAACGCGCGGGCGTCCGCACAGCGGGGGTGGCGAGCGGCTTCACATCCTGCCAGCGGCTTGCGGAAGAAGGGCCCGACATGCTCGCGGAGGATGCGGGCGAATTGATGCGGCGCATGGGTTTGTGGAAGGTATGATGTAAGCGTGCTTTGCGGCGGGTGTTGCCGGAGCAGGCTTTGCCAAAAAAAGTAAGGGCCTTACGGAGCTTTTTCGTAAGGCCCTTACTTTTTTGGCCGCCGCCCGGAGTCCGGGCGGCGGGTAGTAGTAACGATTGAGAGCAATTTAACATTGAAAATGTATAATTGCTCAAAGTTAATCTGCTCTAGTTGGAGAGTGTGAACAACAGTTGGGACAGTGAGGCCTGCTGCAAGTCGTCCGTAGCGGAGTCAAAGGTGCAGACGACGACCGGGGGAGCGTCATAGGGATCGCCAACGGAAGCCGTCGCCTGTTCGTCGGAGCTGCCGGCCTTGCCGCCGAGATAGGCGTCAAGGCTGTCGTCCGTGCCCACCAGGGCTTTGAGGTCAAGGCTGGAGAGTTCCACGTCGGGGGTCGAGGGAGATTGAAGCAAGCGGTGAACCATCAGATTGATGCTTTCGGAACTGGTATCCAGATCCGAATCAGTGGCTTTCACGGTAAACTCCACGGAGCCCCAAGTTCTTTTGGCGGGGGCGAAGTGGAATTCTCCATCAAAGAGGGCCAGCCAGCCGTATTCGCGATCCGCGGTCGCAATGAGAATAGGCTCGTTTTGCGCGATGTTGTTAACGTCGACGGAGTATTGCATGTCGGCAAAGTTTATAGTCATGTCAATGCCCGGGAAGTTCGGCGCTCCGTCAGCGCCGTAGTTGAGGTCATACTTGCCGATAAAGGTCTGGCCATAGGTGACGGCTTCAAGGTTACCGTGGGCAAGGCTAAGAGCGGGCGCATCGTCAAGGATGTTCAGGGGCAGGTAGGCGTTATATGCATTGCCGTTCGCATCCATAAGGTGGAGCGGGTTCAGGTAGATTTCGGCCACATCCAGATTGCCGTGCCAGGCCGGGGCGAGCAAGGAGCAGGAGAGCTCTTTGCCGTCATAGGTGAACTTGATGTGGTCCGGAATCTCCTTGGAATACATTTCGTACACGCCGTTGCCAAGGTCCGTCCAGTTGGCGGTATTCACCGTAAAGCCTTGGGGCAGGTCAAGAGTCTGGGTAAGGGGCGTGATATGCCCCTCGGCATCAAGAAGCTGGCCTTCGTTAAAGGTGACTTTGGCAAATTCCCACGGAGTTGCGGGAGCGACCGGTTCCGGATCGACAAGGACGACGCCAAGGGGGCTCTCCACAGGCTCCTGCGTGATATTGGCAATACGCGGAATAGTCATGCTGATGCTTTGAGTGGTGGTGTCCAAATCCGAGTCTGTGGCGCTCACGCTGAAGGTCACGTCGCCCCAGCATCTCATGTGAACGAAGTGGAATTCCCCGTCAAAAAGGGCCAGCCAGCCGTATGGGGTGTCGCCGTTGGAAATGAGAATAGCTTCGTTGGTAGGCATGTTGTTGATGGTGACGCTGTACTCCATCTGGGCGAAGTTTATCGTCATATCAATGCCCGGGAAGTTGGGGGCTCCGTCAGCGCCGTAGCTCAGGTCGTACTTGCCGATGAAGGTTTCGCCGTACTTTGTTAAGACTTGATTGCCGCCATAAGTCAAGCTGAGTTCAGGCGCGTCATCAAGGATGCTTAAGGGCAGGTAAGCGTTATAGGCCGTGCCGTTGGCATCCATAAGGTGGAGCGGGTTCAAGTACACTTCAGCCACATCGAGGCCGCCGTGCCAGACAGGCGCGAGCAAAGAGCAGGAGAGCTCTTTGCCGTTATAGGTAAACTTGATGTGGTCCGGGAGCTCCTGAGAGAGCATCTCATAGACGCCGTTGCCGAGCTCTGTCCAGTTCATGGTATTCACGGTAAAGCCCTGAGGCATTTTGATCGACTGAGTAAGGGCATTGACGTTGCCGAAGGTATCGAGAAGCAGGCCTTCGTCAAAAGTAATTTTTCCAAATTCCCACACCGCTGTGAGGATGTTCGGCGGCGGAGCGATAGGAGCGGCGACATTGGCCGCTTCCGTGTGCACAAGGAGAGGCAGGACGTTAACGGTCGCTTCAGCCGCGGTAACGCTCATATCCGCATCCATGGCGTTTAGGGTAAAGTTAACGCTCCCTAAGCAACCGGGGCTGGGCGCGAAATGGAGCTCTCCGTTAAAGAGGCTCAGCCAGCCGTATTGGGTTGAATCGTCCGCCAGAAGCACGGGCTCGTCGTAAGGCAAAAAGCCCAGCGCGGCTGTGTAGCCCATGTCCGCAAACTCCACTTTCACGTCAAGGCCCGTGAAATTGGGTTTACCGTCGGCCCCGTAGCTCAGAGCATATTTGACGATAAAGGTTTCGCCCGCAACAACGCTGTCCGCTTCTGGCGCCAGAGAAAGTACAGGCGCGTCGTCAGTGGCGGATACAGGCATGAAGGTTTGATATTTGTTGCCGTCGGCGTCGATCAGCGTAAACGGATTGCTCAAGTAAGTTTCAGCCGTTTCTACACCGCCGTTCCAGGCCGGAGCGAGCAGGGTGCAGGTGAGTTTTGTGCCGTCATAGGTAAACTTCAGATGCTCGGGCGTTTCTTGGGGGAAAAGCTCGAATACGCCGGCGCCGAGGGCTGTCCAGTTGGCGGTGTCCACGGTAAAGCCGTCCGGCAGGGGGACGGTCTTTATCACAAGTTCTTGGTTTTCGCCGGAGCCGCCGGGCAGGTTGGCTTCCTTAAAGGAGAGCATTTCGAATTCCCAGGAAGGAACTGGGGGAGGGGGCGTTTCCGAGAGCACCGTCTTCGTGAAGGTGGCGCCGGAAATATCCATGTCGCCGTCCATGACGTTCAAGGTAAAGGATATTTCGCCCACGCTGTGTTCGGTTGTCTGGAACTCAAAGTGGTAATTTTCACTGAGGTAGAACCAGCCATACAGGGTATCGCCGTTCATAACGGGCATGGGATCGGCGCCGGGCAGGAAGATGAACTCCGTGGAATGCTGTTGATCCGCGAAGTTGATGATCACCTGCACGCCGGGGTAAACGGAGGAGCCGTCCCCGCCGTAGGCCACATCCCACTGCGCTGTGATGATGTCGCCAACCATGATCGGCGGGTTGGTGCTGTCAAGGGTGGTCACTGTGGGCGTGTCATCAAGGATGAACACGGGCACATGCGCCTCGTGCACTTCACCGTTGGCCCCGATAAGGGTGATGCCGGAAAGGTAGGTGCTGCCCTCAGCCGCATCGACGGGGGAGTGCCATACAGGGCGGAGCAGCGTGCAAGTCAGCAGGTTGTTGCTGCTGTCATAAGCGAATTTAAAATATTCGGGGAAGTCGGGAGAGGGCAGCCCAAAAACGCCGTTGCCAAGGTCGGTCCACCTGACCGTATTCACAGTGAAACCGTCAGGGATATTCAACTGTTGGGTCAAGGCTGCCGCATTGGCGTCAAGCCCGCTAGGGAGGTTGGCCTCATCAAAGGTGACTTTTGCAAATTCCCAGGAACTGGGAGGAACGGGCCTTTCTTCGATATTCAGTTCCATAAGGCAGCCGTAGCCGCCCTCAACGTCGTCCGGGAGGGCTATCTGTATATGGAGCAATTTCACCGGCACGTTGCCGGCGTCGAAGACAAGGGTGCCGTCCCCATTAAGCTTCAGTCTCCCGTAGGAGATGTTGTCGACGACGATATTCACGGAGGTGCCGAGCGTGGCCGGGATCTGGTGGATGGCGTCTGAGCCGTTCACCGTGACATCAAGCGAGATGGCCCTGTTCGGGTTATCCGCGCCGAGAGCGATTTGCCATGAGGTTTGGAAGCTTTCCCCGGCAAGGATAGGAATAACGGCTTCGCTGGCTTTAGAATAGACCCAGGGGGCGTCATCCAAAATGGTGACGTTGTTGTCGCCCAGATAATATTCTCTGCCGTTAGCATCCATCAGCCAAATGCCGTTAATCTGGTCCTGAATAGCGGGGCGATCCTGGTAGGAGAGATCGGAGGTGGAATGGTCAGCGTTGCGCAGCAGGGTGTAGCTCACCTCGCTCCCGTCTTTGGCGACGGTCAGCAGGCCGTACGGGGTTTCCCTGGTCCAGTTTCCTTTGGCATCAACTGCCCAGTTGTAGTCGGGATCCGCTATGAATGTATGGCCATCCGGAGCGGCTACGGTTTTGGTCAGCTGGGCGGCGTCGGGCTCGGTGCCGGCGGGGAGATTCGCCTCGTCAACAAAGAGGTTGTCCAAAATGCCGGAACTGGTGTTTTCCTTAACGGTTACGAGCATAGGCTCACTTTTGCTCACATCGCCGTCAGCGTCTTTGGCGCACAGAAAAATGGAGAACTCGCCCGGTTTTTCTCCCTTGAAGCGGAAGGTTTGCGTTTCATGGTCAATGGTCAGCAGGCCGTAATTGTCGCCGTTTAAATCTACCACTTCGTTGGGTTCGGAGCTGGAGCAATCAACAACAACTGTCTTGCCGTCGGGCAAAAGCACTTCCGCGAACAAAAAGATGCCGTCGCCTTTTCCGTCGGCGCCGAAGGGGAAGGGGCATTCGCCGGCGATCTCGCCATTCACGTCAATGGTGGTGGAGGTAACGGGGAAGAGGTGGGCCGCGGGCTCATCGTCTTGGATAAGGACGCGTACCGGCGCGAGAATAGGCTCATCCTGGTCGGATATTACGCTTATTTCCAGTGTATCCAGGAGAGCATTGTCCGTAGGGGCGGCGTGCTGCGCGGGCGAGAGCAGTTGGTAGCTGAGCTCCAGCCCGTCGCTGCTCGCCACGAGCTTGCCGTGGCCCATTTCCCGGATCATGGTGTCATTGTCGCCGGGAGTCCAGGAATTGTCAAAAACGATGCTCCAGCCCGGGGCAATGGCGACCGGCTGGAGTAAAAGGTCAGGGTTAGCGTCTGAGCCGTTGGGAAGGTTAGCTTCTTTGAACACAGGCGCCGCGAAAATATTTTCTACAGCGAGCAGCGGGGCGGCAATATCTTCAGCAGTGGGAGGGACAAGGGCCTGTGCCGTCGCAGGTGCGCTGATCGTTATGGTATCGTGCTCATTGTTTTTTGTGAACACCAGAGATTTGTTGCTGTACTCGCTTGAAACTTTGCTCATAGAAAGCTCCTTACACATTCCAAGAGTGAATGAAAATGAAAAATACCGAAAAACAGGGAAGTCTATTTACGTTGTTATAATAACAATGTCAAACGACGTTATCTGATTGCGTATAAGTGATTATAATGCCAATACATGAAAAAAATAATATCATTACTTCAAAATTATATCAGGTGTATTGGGAGTTATTCCAGATAAAAATTAATAACTGTTTTATATTTTTACTGTGGAGTATAAATAGGACTATTGTAATACTATTACATATGAGGCGCCGCAACGCGGAATTTTCCGTGTTGAGCGCATGTTAGCTCTGAAATTATACATACCGGTAACATGCTCTTGTCGTGCACTAATTTCATAAATCGGCCGTCGGCCGGTTTATGAAGATCGCTTCGTCGAAAAACGTGGTTTTCGGTTCGCTCACGCAGATGACGACGGCGCGCCGGACTGCCGTCCGGCATGAGAGCAATTTACCATTGAAAATGTATAATTGCTCTGCAAGGATTTGCCCGCAAATCCTTGCCTTGAGATTGCCGTAGGCGGGCTTTGCCCGCCGTTAAACGACAAATCTCAAAGGTAATCTGCTCTAGAAGCCATTTCATAATGCATCAGGAAATGACTTCTGGAAGCGCGCTGGGCAGGGCGGCTTACCGGTGAAACAAACACCGTCTTGCGGGTTTGCCATTCAAAAGGCCCGGCGCCTTACGGAAAAAGTCCGTAAGGCGCCGGGCCTTTTGGCCGCCGCCCGGGATCCGGGCGGCGGGTTTTTCGGTAACGCGATATTTAGCTGGAAAGGGTGAGCAGCAGTTGAGAGAGCGAGGCCTGCTGCAAATCGTCTCCGGCGGCGTCAAAGATATAGTTGGCGGATGCCGGCCCGCTGTGGCTGCCTGCCGTGCCGCCGAGGTAGGCGTCAAGGCTGTCTTCCGCGCCCGTCAGGGAGCTAAGGGTGGAGCTGTGCGCCTGGGATTCCGCGATCGGGGGAACGGGCCAGGCGGGCTGAACAGTGATTTCGAGGCTGGCAAAGGTGGTATCCAAATCCGAATCTGTGGCGCTCATGGTAAAGTTCACTCCGCCCCAGTATTTCGCGGTGGGGGCAAAATGGAATTCTCCGTTAAAAAGGGCCAGCCAGCCGTATTCGGTGGTGCCGTCAGTAATGAAAATGGCTTCGTTTTGGGGCACGGCCTTCAGTTCGGCCGTATAGCCCGTCTCGGCAAAGCTTATGGCCATATCAATGCCCGAAAAGTTCGGAGCTCCGTCGGCGCCGTAGTTTAAGTCGTACTTGCCGATAAATGTCTGGCCATAGGTGACGGCTTCCTCGTGCCCGTAGAACAAGCTGAGGCTGGGTTTATCGTCAAGGATGTCGAGGGGCAGATAGGCGTTGTATACGTTGCCGCTCTGATCCAAAAGGTGGAGCGGGTTCAGATAGGTCTCGGCAACATCCAGATTGCCGTGCCAGACCGGAGCGAGCAAGGAGCAGGAGAGATCTGTGCCGTCATAGGTAAACTTGATGTGTTGCGGCAGTTCCTGGGAATACATTTCATACACGCCGTTGCCAAGGTTGGTCCAGTTGGCGGTGTCCACGGTAAAGCCCTGGGGCAGATTGAGGTGCTGAGTAAGGCCCGCGACATCGTCGCCCCTGCCTTCGCGAAGCAGGGCTTCATCAAAGGTGACTTTCTCGAACTCCCAGGGGGTGGCGGAATAGTCCGGGTGCGGGACGATCACGTTGATCAGCTCGGCCGCCTGCATCTCCAGAATAGGAGGCGTGTTGGGCAGGACGTTCACGGTCGCCTCGGCTGCGGTAACGCTCATATCCGCATCCATGGCGCTTAAGGTGAAATTGACGCTCCCGGTGCAGCCCGTGGGCACAAAGTGAAGCTCCCCGTTAAACAGGGCCAGCCAGCCGTATTCGGTGGTATCGTCCGCCAGGAGAACAGGCTCGTCATAGGGCAGGATGCCCAGCGCAACAGTGTGGTTCATGTCCGCAAATTCCACCTTCACGTCAAGGCCCGCAAAATTGGGCGCGCCGTCGGCGCCGTAATCCAGGGCATATTTGATTACAAAGGTTTCGCCCGCGAGCACGCCGTTGGCCTGAGGGGCCAGGGAGAGCACGGGGGCGTCGTCCGTGGCCGATACCGGCAGGAAGGCTTCGTATACGTTGCCGTCGGCATCCACCAGTTTAAACGGACTGCTCAGATAGACTTGAGCTGTTTCTACGCCGCCGTTCCAGGCCGGAGCGAGCAGGGTGCAGGTGAGGGTTGCGCCGTCATAGGTAAACTTGAGATGCTCGGGCGCTTCTTGCGGGCGCATTTCGTACACGCCGCCGCCGAGGGCTGTCCAGTTGGCGGTGTCCACGCTAAAACCGTCGGGCAGGGGAAGAGCCTTTGTCAAAAGGCCTTCGTCCGCAGCGGAGCCTCCGGGCAGGTTGGCCTCGTTAAAGGCGATCATCCCGAACTCCCAAGGAGTGGCCGGGGCCTGTTCCGCGAACACGGTCCGCGTGAAAGTGGCGCCGGCAATATCCATGTCGCCGTCCATGACGTTCAACGTAAAGGATATCGGGCCCACGCTGTTTTCGGTGGTCTGGAACTCAAAGCGGTAATCCGCGCTGAGATAGAACCAGCCATACAGGGTATCGCCGTTCATAACGGGCATGGGATCGGCGCCGGGCAGGAAGATGAACTGTGCGGAGTAGTGCTGATCCGTAAAGTTGATAATCACCTGCACGCCGGGATAGGCCGAAGGACCGTCCGCGCCGTAGGCCACATCCCACTGCGCTTTGATGATGTCGCCGGCCACGATTGGCGCGTCGATGTCGTCAAGGGTGACCACTGCGGGCGTGTCGTCACGAATGAACACGGGCAGATGGCTTTCGCACGGCTCGCCGTTGGGCGCGATAAGGGTGATGCCGGAGAGGTAGGTGCTGCCTTCAGCCGCATCAACGGGCGAGTGCCATAACGGGGCGAGCAACGAGCAGCTCAGCAGGTTCTGGGCGCTGTCGTAAGTGAATTTGAAATATTCCGGAAATTCGGGGGAGAGCAATTCGAACGTCCCGTTGCCGAGGTCGGTCCAGTTTGCCGTATCCACAGAGAAGCCGAAGGGAAGGGTAATCTTCTGGGTCAGGGCCGCCGCATTGGCGTCCTGCCCGCCCGGAAGGTTGCCTTCATCAAAGGTGATTTTTTCAAACTCCCACGGAGCGGTGGGGAGGAAGGGCTCACCCGCTATTTTCAGCTCAACGAGGTTGAAGTCTACATCGCCGAGGTCGTCTTTGGTGGTGCCGGATATGACGAGAGATTCGGCGGGCGCGTCAGCGGCCAGGAAACTGAAGGAATGCTCATCGGTAAGGGTGAGCGTTCCGTACGTGGTTCCCTTGATGATTATCTCCACGGATTCGCCCAGTTTGCCGAGGAATTCGAAAACTTCATCCGAATGGTTCAGGAGAACGTGGAGCGGCACCTCCTTGCCCGGGTTATCCGCGCCAAGGCCGACGTTCCACGCGCCTTCAAAGGTGTCCTGCGGGGCGATGGTGTAAAGCGTATCGCTGGATTCAGAATATCCCCAGGGGTTGTCGTCCAGGATGATGACGCTCCCGTTCAGGGAGTAAGTGCGCTGGTCGGCATCTTGCAGCAAAACGCCTTCAAGCGGTTCCCGGATAGCGCGGCTATCCATGTAGTAAAACTCGGAACCGGAATGGTCGGCGTTGCGCAGCAGGGTATAGGTCAGTTCGCTCCCGTCGCTGGAAATGGTCAGCAGGCCGTGCGCGGCTTCCCTGCTCCAGTTTCCTTCCGGATCAAGCTCCCAGCCGTAGCCGGGGTTCGCACTAAAAGAGCAGCCATCCGGAGCGGGTATGGTTTTGATCACCATATCCGCGTTGGGGTGTGTGCCGGTGGGCAGATTCCACTCGGCCACAAGGATGTCGTCCAGGAGGCCGTAGCCGGGGCCTTCCGAAACCGTTACAACCATGACGTTGTTCGAGCCGGTGTCCCCTTCGGCGTCTTTGGCGATCCAGGCAACGGTGTATTCGCCGGGCCTGTATGCCTCGAAGTTGAAGGTCTGCGAGCTGTGGTAAAAGTTTATCCCGCCGTAGACATCGCCGTTTTCATCCACTACCGGTATCGGTTGGGGCGTATCCAGATCCTGTCCTGGTAAGGGCACCGGGTCGGCGGATAAATCGACCATAACGACATTGCCGTTGGGCAAGGTAATTTTCGCAGTCAGAAAACCCTCGGCGCTTTTCCCATCCGCCCCATAGTTAATGTGGGATTCGCCGACGATCCCTTGGCCTGTGGTGATGGAGGTGGAAGTGTTCGGGAGGATATAGGCTTCGGGCGCATCATCTTCAATCACGACGCGCGCCGTCGCAAAGGCGGCGTCGCCGTCGTCGGAGTTCACGATAAGCGTCAGCCCGTCTGTCACGATGTCTCCAGAGGAGTGATCCGCGGGCGATAAGAGCTCGTAGTGGAGCGTTTTTCCATTGTTGGAAGCCACGAACCTGCCGTAAGTCGTCTCTATAAACTTGGTGCCGTCGTCGGCAAGGTTCCATGTGTCGTCAACAACAACATGCCAGCCCGGGGTAATGGCGATGGGCCGCGGCAGGGGGTAGCCATAGGGGTCTGTGCCGCCAAGAAGGTTCGCTTCCTGGGCGAAAATCGCCGAAAGATAGGGGTCACTGGGGATGATGTCAGGCAAGTCAAGGCTGGCCGCAGCAAGCAGTTGCGCGGTTGCGGGCGCGCTGCCCGCTATAGCGCTCTGAACTTCGGCATCGTTGCTGTTTACCACTTCAGGCGTATCGCTGTACTCATTAAAAAATTTACTCATACATAACGCTCCTTACGTATTCTACAAGAGTGGACAAAATATATCCGCAAAAATAGGGATTGACCTTTTTATGCCGTTATAAATCTAAAGTCAAATGCTATTATTGGTGGTTATGAAAAAAATATCGTATTGATGCATAAAAAAAAGAATGTATTGTTACAAAAAATGATAGCTATTGCTGAAATAATATCCTCAAATCGTAAGTAGTATTTGTGTAGTTATTGAGTTTTAAATTGTGAATTTTATTCTTGTAGTGATGTTGCATATGGAGTGTCGCAGCGGTTTTTGGATTTTTTTGTAGCATAAGTATTGTGATATGAGATCAGAGTTCTTTTGTCAGAAATAAAAAGCCCCCCCGGCATGGAAACTGCTTTCGCCTTTCGGCGTATCGGCGTTTCAACGGGAGAGCTGGGGCAACAGCAGTTCTGTTGCTTTTTTTTTCAAAAGCGCCTTGCGGCGCTTTTTTTTAGATCAGGATATTTTTCAGGCTCTTTTTGCGCGTAACGGCAAGTATATTCCGCACACGCCTTTGCGGCGGACGTTGTTTTACGCCGTCGCAGCGTGGAATGTTGACCGGAACGCTATAGAGTTGCAGTGCTTTGAGCGGATTAGGAACCATCTCATAATGGCTCTTTTGCCCCCTGTCTTTGCCAGACTCGCCTTGTGCGACAGTCATGTTGTTTTGTAGTGTTTGTTGCAAACAAACACTACAAAATCCGCTAGGATTTTGCGCCGCTTATCGCGGCGCGCCGGACTGCCGTCCGGCGTTAGAAGCCATTTTCCAATGAATTTATGAAATGACTTCTATGCACTCCTGCCGCCCAAAGCCCATCTTCCCTGGCAGAGAATAAAACTAGTAATTATGAGAGGCCGTCTTGCAGTAAAATATGCATCCGCTCCGCAAGGGTTTGCGGAAAAATCCTCGCAGAGCGGTCCGTTTTCACAGTCCCTAGCCTAACGTCCGTCCATTTTGAGGAGCTTATCCAGCACATTCAACTCCGCGGTGAAGTTAATGGCGTCATTTTCCAGCAAGCGGGAGTGCTCGTGGGAGAAGGCTTCTTCCAGGCGCTGCAGCAGATCTTTGCTTCGTTCCAGGGCGCCGCCGATGTTTTGGGATGCACTCGCCTGGCTGCCCAGGCGCGTGTATTCATCCACCACAGTATGGGCCGCCGGAAGATAGCGTGAAAGGAAGCGATCCCCGGGGGGAACATCTTGCGGATCTTCCCGCATCCGGAAAAGAATTCTTTCCGTAGCCCGGGCAATGCCTTCCACATGCGCGCGGATGCCGTCGGGTAAAGAGCGGGACTTGTCTTTGAGGCGCACGGCCTCGGTGCGAAACTGCTCAAGACGCGCGGCAAGCGCGGCATCAATGGGCAAGGCCCGGCCTTGTTTGCGCTTTTCTTCGTCCTGCAGGGCCTGCATATAGTCCGTTAAGACGCCGTTGGTTTGGCTTATGGCGCGCAACTGGTTTTGCACATCCGTGGAGGTGACGCCGCTGCTGAGCAGGCGCAGAAGCTTACCGGCAGTAAGGGCGAAGGAGCTGACCAGCGGAGCGGTATCCTTGCCCATGCGCGGACAAAGTTCCAGAAAGCGCCGCCCCTGGGCGAGCAGGTCGCGCACCGGGTCTTCCAACTCCAGAGGCAGGGAGCGGGAGTGCAGTTTTTTCTCCAGGCGCGCGCAGGCCTCGCGCATTGTCGAGAGCTGTACGGGATCGCCGAGCCGCGCGCTGTAAAAGCGCATGAGCAGCCAGCCTCCGGCGGCCAGGAAGGGAAAGGTCCACACGGGCGGGGCGCTTTGGCCTGGAAGCATCGGCACGCCATAGGAGTTATACAGGCTGACCACAAGCCAGGGCAGCACGGCCCATTCCCAGTTGATGCTCCCCTGCTTCATCAAAAGGCGCACTGTCCAGGTGAGCGCTCCCGCCCAGGGAAGGGAGAACTGCCAAGGCACGCCCCAGAGGGACCAGAAAAAAAGCAGGAAAATGCCGCAACCTGTGGGGATGAGCCAATCGGGTTTTTTTCCTATGCCCGCCGGGATGAGACAGATGAGGCCGATATACAGGGAGAACTTTAAGGCGGCCTGGCTCAGCAGGCCGCTTCCCGGCATGTCCGCGAACAGGGCCACGATAATGGCGCACACATGCACGAGCAAGCGGGTGCCGAGTCCCTGGACGGCCTCTGTCAGTTTATCTAATAAACCGGGGCCTTGTCCGGAAGAGAAATCATCAAAAGACATGGCGTTTTCCAAAGGGGTAGAAAGTGATCATCAGGCGCCTTTATTATCAAGGGCGGGCGCGGCCTGTGCTTGCTGCAACACTTGGTTTGTTTTGGTTTCGGCCATGGAGGTGAGCCTTGCGCGCAGATCCGCTTCCATGGTCTGGAGTTCTTTTTCGGCGGCAACGCGGTGGTTTCTGCCTTCCTCGGCGATGCGCAAGGTTTCTTCAATGGTAAACAGCAACTTAGCGTGGACTTCACGCAAGGTTTCTATATCCACAACGGAGCGTTCCACTTCTTTGGCGGTTTCCACTGTGGCGGATTGGAGCATATCGGCGTTTTTACGCAAAAGGTCATTGGTGGTGTCGGAAACATCCTTTTGCAGTTTGGCGGCTTTTTGCTGGCTGTGCAAAGACAGGGCCACCACCATCTGGCTTTTCCAGATGGGAATAGTGGTAAGGATGCTGGTTTGAATTTTTTCAGCCAGGGTTTGATCGTTGTTCTGGATGAGGCGTATTTGCGGAGCTGTTTGCAAAGTGATGGCGCGTGAAAGCTGCAAATCGTGCAGGCGGCGTTCAAACCGATTAATTTTTTCCGCAAAGTCGCGTACGTTTTGGGCGGCCATGCTGTCGGCGGACTGCTCCGCTTCGGCTTTGAGGCGGGGCAGTTCCTCATTGCGGGCTTTTTCCAGGCGCTGCTGCCCGGCTGTAATGAACAGAGACAGATTCTGGTGGAAATTTTTATTATGCGTATAAAGCTGTTCCAGCACTTCCACGTCTTTGAGCAGTCCGACCATGGCCTGATCGAGCTTGGCGGAAATTTCCTCCACCTGCCCGGCAAGGGTGTTGAACTGGGCAATGGAGCGTTGCGCTTTGTTGAAAAGCGTCCCAATAATGGGGATGCTGGCCAAAAAACCGGAATCGCCTCCCTGGCTGAGGCTTGAAAGATCCACCTCGCGCACCTTAAGCAGCAGGTTGGTGAGAGAATCGCCCACCGGGCCCGCATCTTTGGCGCGTACGCGGCTGAGCATGGTGTCAGCGAACTGGGCGATATCTTTCATGGTTTGGGCGCCATAGGTGATGGAAAGCGACTGATCTTTGAGATTAATGGATTGCGCGAGTTCTTCGGCGCGAGCCAGATCGACCGGGAGCAATTCTTCAAAGGGGGTGATGGCGTCTTGCGTCATGTTGTCTGCACCTGTGGTTTGGTTAAAGGTTGGTCAAAAAACGTTTCGGGCGGCCGCGGCTTCCAGGCGCTCGCAAAGCGCATCCATGGCCGGGCTGTGGTCGTGGCCGAGCAGATGGGCCAGGCCGTGGGCAAGCAGCCGGATGCAGTGGCCGTCCAGTTCTTGGCCATATAAAAAACATTCCCGTTGCAGCGTGTCGGCAGACAGAGCCATCCAACCGAGAAAAACCGCCGGGCATTGCGCTTTTGCCCGGAGTCCGCCCGTAGCGGAACGGTGCGTCTCTTCTGTTGTGTCGTCCGCCTGTTGTTCGCGTGTTTTTTTTTCTGTCCGGGCAAAGGAGGGGGGCTCATGGAGAGGGCCGCCCGCCGGAAAGGACAAAATATTTGTCGGCCCGGCATAGCCAAGGCTTTGCGCATGAAGTTCAGCCATCTGCGTGTCGTCCAGGATAGCAAGATCCACAAGGCTGCCCGCTTTGCCTGCTTCTTCCAGCATGGCGTCGATGAGGGCATTAAGCTCCCCAGGGCTGAAGGGGAGCTTCCAGCTTGGCCGGCGCTGGTTAGTCATGCGCGTCATCGATCTGGAGGTTCATTGCCGTACCGGGGGGACATCCGTGCTGGGAACGCTGTCTTCCTTGTCCGCGGAGGCAAAGTCCGCCTCGTGAAACGCGGAGGCGTTTCCGGGCAGGGGCGGCAGACCTCCCCATAGCAGATCGGCGTTGTGATTTGCGCGCGGGGCCGAGGGTTCAGGAAATTCGGGCACGGGAGGAGCCTGTGCCGCAAACAATGCGGGCGCCGTGTGCACGGGGGCGCGGCTTTGGGGAATCTGATCGCCGGCCGCGGGTGTGCCGTGCATGGGCATTTCCGCATGTTTCCCGCCCGCTTGGGGTTTAGCGGGCTTATCTTTGTCCTGGCCGCCGGGATAGCCGATGCGGTGGTGATAAAGCCCCCGCAGAACCTGGTGGAAACTTTCCGTGACTTTGCTGAGCTCTTTGAAGGTCAGCTCAGATTCATCCAGTTGCCCTGCTGAATAGATATTTTTAATAGTATTTTCTATGTGTTGGCGCAAGCGTGTGGGGGTTGGCTCATCCAAGGTCCGGCTGGAGGCTTCCACGATATCCGCCAGCATGACCAGGGCGGCCTCTTTGCTTTTGGGTTTTGGGCCGGGGTAGCGAAAATCTTCTATGTTCGGCGGAAGAGAGCCGGGCTGATTCATGGCCTTGCGGTAAAAATATTGGATAACACTGTTGCCGTGGTGTTGGCCGATGATGTCGGTAACCTCTTTCCCCAGACGATTTTTGACGGCCAATTCCACGCCCTGCTTCACGTGCGAAACGAGAATAAGCGCGCTCATGGAGGGGTTGAGGCGATTGTGGGGATTGTCTTCAGCGGTTTGGTTTTCAATAAAGTATCCGGGTTTGGTTACTTTGCCGACATCATGGTACAGGGCGGCCACCTTGCAAAGCAAGCTGTGGGCTCCCACGAGTTTGGCGCTGGCTTCGGACATATTGGAGACAATGAGGGAGTGGTGGTAGGTGCCCGGAGCTTTAAGCATGAGATCGCGCAGCAACGGCTGCTCTAAATTGATGAGTTCCATGAGCCTGAAGCGGGTGGTGTAGCCGAAGGTCATTTCCACAACAGGGGCCAGGGCGAAGGTAAGGATCATGGAGAACACCGCCCCGCCGGTGACGGCGATAACCTCAGCGAGATAGCGGGTATGGGCGCCGCCTTGCATCATGGTGGCGCCGGCCCACATGGCCAGGAGCCCCGCTGTCAGAGGCAGCACGGACCATACGGCGTCCTGGCGGGAGTGGTTGCGGCTGGTCAGCCAGGTGCTCCACATGGCGGTCAGAAAATAAAAGAGGAAGAGGGCCAGCCCGCCTTGCATCATGGCTGTGCAGAAAAGAGACAGCAAAAGCCCTGTGACCAGATAGCGGCGTGCTGTGAAGATTTGGGAAGAAAGGGCCGCCGCGCCGGCAATGGGCACCGCGTAAGCAAGGCTTTCGGGCAAAAACTTGAGCGAGACACTGGCAATCTGAGCGCCGTGGGCGGCCAGCGCTTTGGCGATAAGGGCAAAGAGCAGCAGCAGAAAGGCAAGGAAGACAAAATCTTTATTGTTCATGGGATTGGCGGGCTTGTCGCTGGGGGAGAACAAAAGCCCCATGGATACGATCAGCCCCAAAAGGGCCAGGCCGCAAAACTCCTTGCTGCGGAAGTTTTCGGGTTTTCTTTGCAAAAGCATGCGCATTTTGATGTGCTGCTCTCTGCTGACGCGATCACCCTGCTGGATGATCATTTCGCCTTTGAGCACGCGGTACATGACCGGCTCCACCGTCAGGGTCATTTCTTCAGCTTTGGCTTGCGTGGCTTCAAAATTGGGGATCAGGGTCGGGCGCACCTGGCTGTCGAAAAGAGCGCCGATGACTTTTTTGGTCTGCGTGGCGACATTGAGCTCTTTAATGTCTTGTGAAAGTTGGACTTCCAGGCTTTGCAGATCCGGTATGCTGTAAACTTCCGGGTACAGGCTTTCCTCAGAGGTGCTCAAGTTGCGGATCAGCACGCCGCCGGGGTAGGCCTGAACAACGCTGAGCTGGGAGAGAATACCGGTGCGCATGCGGTGTTCCACTTGCGGCAGGAGTGAGCCTAGGATGACTTTTTGCACCTCGCCGGAAGCGAGGGAGGTTAAGGTGGCTGCGCTGACCTCCTCGCCCGTGACCTGTGCAATGCGCTTTCGCACGGTATCCTTTTGTTCCGCGGTGTGCGCCTCATTGATGCTTATGAGCAAGGAACGGATGTTTTCCTTTAAGGTGTCGGCCGGTATGGCGACCAGATCCAGCACCAGAGGCTGCATTTTGCGGGCCAGTTCCTGCCTGGCGCTGGTGGCTTGTTTGTCTTTAAACAAAAAGCTGTTGTCGGCAATAACGTCAACAGGCGCAATTTCACCTTCCGTGAGCAGGGGCTGCCTGCCGGAAAAATCCAGGGACGCCAGGGCGGAAAGCAGAATAATGGTCAGGGCCAATAAAAAATAGGCTTTAGGAGGCAGGGCCTTGTTCAGGCGCTGCCGGACAATGGACAAGGAGGTAGTGGCTTTGTCAGGAATGTTTTTGGTAGTCGTCATAGGCGTGTACTATACGCCCCACTAAGGGGTGGCGGATGATGTCATCCTTGTGGAAATGGAGAATCCGGATGCCTTCCACGTTTTTAAGCACGTCAAGGGCTTGCACGAGGCCGGAGCGGGGTTTGCCGTTCGTGTCGGGGAGGTCTATCTGGGTGATGTCGCCGGTTATGGCCGCGCGTGAACCGAACCCGAGGCGCGTGACAAACATCTTCATCTGCTCCGGCGTTGCGTTTTGCGCTTCATCAAGAATAATGAAGGCATCATTTAAGGTGCGTCCGCGCATAAAGGCCAGGGGAGCGATCTCTATAATGCTTTTTTCTATCATTTCAGTAATTTTTTCCGCGTCCAGCATATCGTGCAAGGCATCGTAGAGGGGACGCAGGTAGGGGTTAACCTTTTCGGCCAGATCCCCGGGTAAAAAGCCCAGCCTCTCCCCGGCCTCCACAGCCGGCCGGGTAAGGATAATACGTTTTACACGTTTGGCAAGGAGCATGGACAAGGCGACGGCAACCGCCAGATACGTCTTGCCTGTCCCGGCCGGACCAACGGCAAAGGTCATGTCAGTGCTGCGCAGGGAGTCCACATAATCCCGCTGGCTCAAGGTTTTAGCCACAATGCTTTTACGGGTTCCCGATGTAAAAACGGCATCCTTGAACAGGCGTTTCAAATCGCTGTCAGGACGGCGTTCCAGGATGGAATAAGCGTGCTCCATATCGCGCGGATGGAGTTTTGCGCCTGAACGTAAAAGCCCATAGAGCTGCGCCAGCAGATTTTGCGCAAGCCGGGCGCGTCCGGGTTCTCCTTTCAAGGTTACGGTGTTGCCGCGCGTTGCAATGCGCAGCTTCGCGGCAGAGGCCAGAGCGTTCAGGTGAACGTTTTGCGGTCCGAAAAGTTCATTGGCAAAGCCCGGGTCATCAAAACTTAGGCTGAGTTCAGAAAAAGAAGCCTCCTGGCTGTTGTTTTCCGGTGTGAGGCAGGGAGGGGAAGCGCTGGGGCTGGGATGTGTCATGTACTTTTTTGGCCGCGCCAAAGAGGAGGAAAGGTTGGCTTCCGCGTCTAGAGTTTGTTTGCAAAACAAACTCTACAAAATCCGCCAGGATTTTGCGCCGCGATGAGCGGCGCAAGTTGGCTGAAAATTACATTTTTCAGCCAACGTTCTTTGCAAAAATTCCTCATAAAAATTACGAGTTGCATTTTTGCAATCAGACACTAGAGCAATTTAACAGTAGCAGGCGCTCAAAGGCCGCTCAGATACATACCGCAATGTAGGATTCCGGCGGCGAAAAACCCGCCCGCCTTCGAGGCGCGGGGCGCCGTCCGGAAAAAATTCCCATGGATCGCACAGGCCTGCACGCTCCTGGCATGATAACGATTGGGTACACCATACTAAGAAAGCAGGCTGGCGTCCAATTTTTTTTTGCAGAAAATTTACATAGATACAAAAAGTTCCCTGCGCCATCCAGGCAAAGAGGCGGAAATATGAGCCTGGTGCTGGCATGGAATATGCTGAAATTTTGAAACAGGCGGATTCGGCAGTTTTTTCCCAAAAACTTGTAGGTAAAGGAACGATGACCATGAGCGGCATAGCGGGGATATACGGCGGCGCGGGTTCTTTAAGCCTTGCGGATCTGCTTGCCGAGGCGCGGGAGGAAAATTCCATTCTGGATACGTCAGCAACGGCCGCATCCGCGGAGAGGCTGTTGGCGGAAAAGGCGTCTTCGCGCAAACGGGCAAAGGGAGCCTATGAAAGCATAAGTCCCGTTTCCGGCATCGGTCAGGCGGCCCTGAGCCGCGCCCTTTCGGAAATGGGCGCATTGGGTGGGAAAGTGACGTTTTCCGATATTGCCGTGTATGGAAAAAAGCTGGAAGAATCCTTCAGCGCCCAAGTTCGCCTCGATCTGGCAAAGCTCGACGTGCCCCCGGATAAGGAATTTACCCTGACCATGACTTCGGAAGGGCGGATTCAGGTGGATTGCGATAGCCAGGCGGATAAAGAAAAAATACAGCGATACCTCGAAAGTAACCCCAAAATTTGCGAGCAGTTCGGGTATATCCAAGCTCTGGCTAACCTGGACAGGGCGCGGCAGAGCCCGGCGGCGCATTCCCTTGCCTGGCGGCAGATGAAAAATGCCGGTGCGGAACTGCAAACCCAGGCTGTGGAAGCGTTTTTCAGCGCGTCCCTTTCTTCCGGCATGAACTATGGTTCGCTGCTTGCCAGCTTCGGCTCTCTGTCCGGGGAGGGGGAAACCGGCGCTGCCCTGATTTCAGGCGCGTCCCCTTCCGCGAGTTTTTACGCCGGCGTCGACTATACAGTGTAAACGATGCGTTGAGCCGCGCGCCCGGGCATCAGCGCACTCGGGTGAGTTTCGCCTTCCAGCGATCCCTCTGGCTTTCATAGCATTGAGCGGTTCCGTCCTGCTCTCGGTCACATAAAATGGCTTCTTCCGGGTAGTGAAAATCGCCGCGGCCTTTTCCGCTGCATTGGGCCTTGCCGGCTGAAATGCGCAATTTGCCGCCCACAAAGCTTGCGCTTGCGGAGCTTCGGCACTGCATATCATGCCCGATCCCTTGCTCTGTGCGCGTGCCGCGCCCGTTTTTATCAAAACAGTACGTGGAACGAATAGGTTTTCGCGTTCTGGCGTCTTTGAGAGTGGTTGAGTTTTGCCAGCAGCCCTCAAGGAAGCTCAAATCATTATTATTCGGGTTTTTGGGTATCTTAAGCGGACTGCCAAGGGGCGGAGCGCTTTTTTCCGGCCGCGGAGCTTTTGGGGGAACCGGCTTTTCGTTCAAGGGGCCGGGCGAAGGCTCGGGCGCCTTCGGCTCAGGGGTTGTCGGCATCAGTTCAGCCAGAGAAGGCGGGTTTTGCGCTTCGGGCGGGGCAACGGGTTTTGCCTCGGGGGTGACGAGCGGGGCGGGGAGCCGTGCGGGCGCTGTCCGCGGGCATTGCGCCATCAGCTCGCTGAGCTGCCTGCGCAGAGCTTCCGCTTGTCTGCGCAAGGAAAGTTCTTTTTCTTTTTCGGCCGTCAGGGCGGAAACGAGAGCGGCGGGCGGTTCGGGCTGCTTCTCGCCGCCGGGCGCTAAGGTGGCGGAACATCCCGCAAGGGAAGGAGCGGCGGCGGGTTTTTCCCGGCAGCCGGCCAAGGTTGCCGGTTGCGGGCATCCCGCGGGAGCAAAAAGGATTGCGGCAAGAAAAAATAGGGCCATAAGCAGCGCAAGCCCGAGGATAAACCCCGCCAGCGCCCGGAAGGGCCCAATGCCGGCGGAGGCGCGGGAAACGGGCGGGGCTGTGAGGGGTGTTGCCGCGGCGCCAGCCGGCGTCGATGCGGCCGGGATCAGAGGGGCGATATGGGGCAAAAATGCGGGCTCAAGGCCTAAGGTGGCCGGGCCGAACCCCCATCCGGTGAGTATAGGCTGGTCGCCGGCCACATAGAGATACTCTTCGCCAGGATAGTGCAACGCCAGGGAGAGAATATTGCCGCGCAGGACTTTGGGCCCCTGGCTTTCTGCTTTCAGACTCTGAGCCAGGGCCTCTATGTCCTGTGCGATACGGGCCATGGCTGCCCTGGCGGTATTTTGCTTATCCTGCGGCAGGGAGAGCAGAGGCGCCGGGTTTTGCGCCTCGCTGTACCAATCAATAGTGTGCCCGGCGGCATCTTGAACGGGTTCGGCAAAAAGCAGAGCATGCTCGGCGGACAGGGCGTTTTTCAATACGGATTGAATCTGGGCGTGGCTGTCTGTGGCCGCGATTCCCTGGAAGCGCAAAGGGTTCACCATGCCGCGCGCAGTGGAGGCGATGAGGCTTTTGCTCATAAGGTGCTATTATCCCAGTCGACGGCCCGATGCATGGAGCGAAAGGCCGTTGTGTCGCCAAGGCGGCTGCCGCTTTTATTCCTTAACAATCATGTTTCTGGCCGCCGCGGTTTCATCGAGCCTGCGCATCGGCAGGCTGACCGGGGCGTCCAGGAGCTCTTGCGGGTTATTTTTCGCTGTTTCGAGAATGGCGATAAGATCATCGCAGAAGCGATCGAGGGTTTCCCGGCTCTCCGTTTCCGTGGGTTCAAACATGAGGCATTCTTTCACGATCAGGGGAAAGTAAATGGTCGGCGCGTGGTAGCCTTTGTCCAGGAGCGCTTTGGCCAGATCAAGGGCATGCACGCCATATTCGTTTAAGGGCGCGGCCGAGGCCACGAATTCATGCATACAGATGCGATCGTAAGGGATCTGCACATGGTCGCGCAGGCGGGCCAGCATGTAATTGGCGTTGAGCACCGCATAGTCGGTGGCGCGGGCCAGGCCGCTTTTGCCGAGGCGCAGCATATAGGCCAGAGCTTTCAGATACACGGTGAAGTTGCCGTAAAACGGAGCCACCTTGCCGATGCTTTGGGGCGGATTTTGCTCAAGGGTAAAGCTGCCGTCTTCTTTTTTACGTACCCTCGGGGCGGGTAAAAAAGGTTCCAGTTTTGCGCACACTCCTACGGGGCCGGAGCCCGGGCCGCCGCCGCCGTGGGGGGTTCCCATGGTTTTGTGCAAGTTTAAGTGGACCACGTCAAAACCCACGTCGCCGGTGCGCATGCGGCCCATACAGGCGTTAAAGTTCGCGCCGTCGTAGTAGAGCAGGGCGTCCACAGCCCGGAGTTTCGCCACAATTTCGGGCAAATGCCGCTCAAAGAGCCCCAGGGTGTTGGGGCAGGTCATCATGAGGGCGGCAACGTCCTCGTCCAGCACTCCGGCCAGGGCTTCAGGGTCAACCATGCCGTTTTTGGAGGCAATGTTCACCACGTCATAGCCGGCCAGGGCCGCTGTTGCCGGATTCGTCCCATGGGCGGAATCCGGGCAGATGACCTTGGTTTTTTTATTGCCTTTGGCGCGGTGGTAGGCGGCAATAAGAAGAATGCCCGTAAGTTCGCCCTGCGCGCCCGCCATGGGCTGCAGGGTAAAGGCGTGCATGCCCGTCACCTCTTTGAGGAGCTCTTCCGTGAGCCATATAAGCTCAAGGCAGCCTTGGGCCAGGGCCCCTCCGCCTTCCACCTGGGGCAACAGGGGGTGCATGTGGGAAAAAGCGGGCAGAGCGGCGGCCTGTTCCATGAATTTGGGATTGTATTTCATGGTGCAGGAGCCGAGGGGATAAAAGTGGGTGTCCACGCTGTAATTGAGTTTGGAAAGATGCGTAAAATGGCGCACCACCTCAAGTTCGGAAACTTCCGGCAAGGCGGGAGGATTTTTGCGCAGCAGCGTCTGAGGGAGCATATCGCTGGCGGATTTTTCCGCCTTGGGTGGAATGCAGCCCGTACGGCCGGGAACGGATTTGGCGAATATGGTTTTCACAATAGGAACCTCAAAATGGCGTTACAAAAACTCAATCGCAGACAACGGCCATGCCGGCCACAAGCCTGAGGATTTGTTCGGGGGTATTTTTTTCCGTACAGGTCACGAGCAGCACCTTATCAAGGCCGCTGTACCAGGCGCCCAGAGGCAACCCGGCAAGGACGTTTCTGTCGGCGAGCTGCCTGACCGCGTCAGCGGCGGGTTTCGGCAGGCTGATGGCGAATTCATGGGCAAAGGGCGCGTCGCCGTACATGGTTATGCCGGGCAGCGACGTAAGGGCGGCCGCGGCTTTTCGCGCGAGGAGCATGGAGTTTTCCGCCGTACGCGTGAGGCCCTCGGGGCCGAGCAGGCACAGGTGGATGAGGCTGCGCAGGGCGCATAAGGCCTGATTGGAACAAATGTTGGACGTGGCTTTGGCCCGGCGGATATGCTGTTCCCTTGCTTGGAGGGTCAGCACATAGCCGGTTTTGCCTTCCAGATCTTCGGTACGGCCGACGATCCGCCCCGGCATCTGGCGCGCCATATCTTTGGAGCAGGCCATGATGCCGATGTAAGGCCCGCCGAAGGAAAGGGGCATGCCGATGGACTGGCCGTCGGCCACGGCGATATCCGCGCCCATCTCTCCCGGGGTTTTGAGCACGGCCTGCAACACAGGGTTGACCGCCAGCACGAGTTTGGCCCCATGGGCATGGGCTTTTTCCGCGAGGGGGGTAAAGTCCTGCACTGTGCCGAAAAATCCGGGGTTTTGCACAATAACGGCGGCCGTGCCGTCATCAAGGGCGGCCGCCAGGGCGGCCATATCCGGCGCGCCCTGCTGGTGCGGGATTTCGGTGATGTTCAGCTCCAGGTTGGCGCTTAAGGTAGCGAGCATTTGCCGGTAAACGGGGTTGACGCATGCGTCAAGCACCAGGCGGGAGCGTCTGGTGGCGCGCGCCGCCATCATGGCGGCCTCAAAAATCGCGCTTCCTCCGTCATATACCGAGGCATTGGCCACATCCATATCCAAAAGCCTGCACACGGCGCTTTGGTATTCAAAAATGGCCTGCAGCGTGCCTTGCGCGGCTTCGGGCTGGTAGGGGGTATAGGCGGTATAGAATTCTCCCCGTCCGCTCAAGGCGTCGACAGCGGCTGGCACGGCATGGTCGTATGCGCCCGCGCCTAAAAAACTGATCAAGGAGCTGTTGTTGCGCTCTCCCATTTTCGTCAGCCGGGCCATGACTTCATGTTCGGCGAGGCCTTCGGGAATATCGAAACTTTTCGGGCGCATGTTTGGGGGAATATCGGCAAACAATGCATCAATGCCGGAAACGCCGATGCGTTCCAGCATGGCGGCTGTATCTTCAAGGGTGTGTGGTATATAGGGCATGGGAATCCTTCACCGTGGCGGCGGGTGGCCGTGTTAGGCTTGTCCTGTGATAATCGCTTCGTAAGCGGCGGCGTCAAGCAGATTTTCCGGTTGGGCGGTGAGGCGCGCGCGCACCATCCAACCTTCGCCGTAGGGATCCTGGTTGACTTTTTCCGGAGCATTTTCCAAGGCCTCGTTCACGGCGATAACTTCACCGGCGATGGGGCTGTAAATATCGCTGGCCGCCTTGACGGATTCCACTGACCCCATTTCTTTTCCGGGGCTGAGGGTGTCCCCCGGGCGCGGCAGTTCGACAAAGGTAAGATCGCCCAGTTGTTCCTGGGCAAAGGCGGTGATGCCGATAACGGCTTCGCCGTTTTCCACGCGCACCCATTCATGTGAAGGGGCATACAGCAGAGCGTTTTTACCAGACATAGGGTTCTCCGAAAATAGGTTACTGTTGAAGTGGAAAAAGCCGGGCGTCGGAAGTCCGGGCGGATTCATTCCGCCCGCTGGGCAAGGATGACCCCGAGTTTGGCTATTTCTTGCAAAAGCACGGTGTGTTTGATGGGTTTGACAATGTAGCTGGTGGCTTCGCCCAGAAAAAACGCGTCGTGCAGATCCTCGGAACTCTCCTGCCCGGAAATCATAATTACTTTAACTTGTTCCGCGGCGCTGACGCCGCGCTCTTTTTCTATTTGGCGCATTTCGCGCAACGCTTGTTGGCCGTCAATATTGGGCATAAAGATGTCCATGGTGATAAGAGCATAGGGTTCTCCCTCTTTGAGGGCGCGCGAAAAAGCCTGCACGCCTTCCTCTCCGTCCGTGGCCAAATCCACGTCGCCAAAAAGACGCAGAAGTTTTTGCACCAGGCGGCGGGTCTCAAAGTCATCGTCAACCACAAGGAATCGCATAAATGAACACCTCCATTCACGAAATGCTGCTTGCTGAGGCATAGAGCGATTTACTGAAAAGGTTGCATTGAAGGCTGTGTGGAAGAATCATAGCTTTTCCCTCCGATACTAGCGGCAGGCAGATGTAAGGTCAAGCCGAAACAGTAACTATCTTACATTGCATGATAAAAAAATTATTACAGAGTGTTCCTAAAAATAGGAACTGTTAGGAGAAATTCCCTGACGCGCCTGATGCAAACTGATTTTCCCCTTTGGCTTTGCACTCGTTCGTCCTTGCTTGAAAAAGCTTTTAATTTCCCCTACACTCCGTTTCAGACTCAAAATGCCAACAGTACCGGTTTGTGCCGCCGCGCCGCCGACAGCGCCGCGCGCGCGGCGAGAACCGCGCGTCCCGCTGCGCCCTTAAGGAGCGGAACTCCGCAAAAAGTAAAATATTTTTGCTCTCCGTGACATATGCACCATAACCGGAGATCGCCGCACTAAAGAAACGCATCGCCTTTATCCGGAAGCGAGATCTTTTCCGGGAAAACGGCGGATCCGTGTGCGCCGGTCTCAACCCAGGGATCATGACATGCGCAGGCCTTTTTGTGCATTTTTGCCGCTGGGAGCGGCTTTACTGCTGTTGGGATGCGCCTCCGGCTCTGTGGAACAGCGGCTCGAAAGCCTTGAAACAGCGCAGACGGAAGACCGGCAGGTGATGGATTTACGTCTTGGCCGGGTGGAAGAGCGCCTTGTGGCCATGGAGCATGGCCTTGGCGAGATCCGCGCCGACCTTACGGATAGCGCTAAGGAAAAACAGCGCGGGCGAAAAAGCGTGCGTGGAAAACCCGCGCCTCTTCCGTCCGTAGCGCGTACCGCTCCTTCTGCTCCGCCTCCTCCAGCCTCCGCTCCGGCTGCCTCTCCCGCTCCCGTTGCCCAAGCCCCTCAGCCGCCCTCTACCCCCGAACCGGCCGTACCGCTCGGCGTACCGGCCTCCCCCAGGTCAGAAGACGCGGCGCCCGCGCCCGGCCTCGCGCCCATGGTTTTGGCGGACAAAACCACGGCTGCCGAGCCGGCAAAACCTGCTCCGGAAGCGCCTAAGGCCGCCCCCGAAGCGCCCGAAGCTCCCAGGGCCGCCGCGCCTGCGGCGGGTGTTGCGCCGCCTGAGGCTTCCGGATCTTCGGCGCAAAAGCGTGTTTCTCCCGCGCAAAACGCGACCGTTGCCTATGAGGCGGCGCTTGCCCAGTATTACAAAGGCCAGTATGCCAAAGCGCAGGAGACGTTCGCGGATTTTCTGCGGCTGCATCCGGGCAGTTCTTTGGCGCCCAACGCGCTTTATTGGCAGGGGGAATGCTTATATTCTCTTGGCAAGTTTGATGCGGCGATTTTGGCCTTTAAGGATGTGGCGAGTAAATATCCCAAGCATGATAAGGCGGCCGCCGCGCTGCTCAAAGCGGGCTTTGCCTATGCGGAACTGAAGGATAAAGAAAACGCGCGTTTTTACTGGCAAATACTGTTGGACGACTTTCCGGGTTCCGCACCCGCCGCTCTGGCCCGCAAGCGTATGGCAACGTTGTAGGGCTGTTTTTCAATAAAGCTTTTGTCCGAATAGCCGTGTTCCCCGGCCATTACTAACCATCGCTCCGAAAAAGGCCGGAACTATCCCCCCGTGGAAAAGCTCAAGGCCCTCGGCTTTTAAGGGGGGCTGGCTTGAGGGTGACAATCCAGGCGGTTTTCCCCCATCTCTCTTCGTTTTCCAGTCTTTGGCGGGGGTTAGGGGTGCGGGGTGATCCTTCCCTTGCTAGGAGAGGGGGTGAAAGCCCCCAAAATTAAAGGCAAAGTTCGTCTGGGCAATCCCGTGTTTTCCATGACTCCGTCTGAGGTACGCCGTTGTCTGTTTTTGATTCGTTGTCCGACTCCGTTAAAAATGAGCTTTGGGCGACCCTTGCCCTGCGCCATACGCCCGGACTAGGCCCGCGACGGACGAAACGCCTTTTGGAGAGCTACAAAAGCGCCTTTGCGGCGGCGCAAGCAGGGCTCGGCTCTCCTTCTGCCTGGCCCGGCAGGGGGCTTACCCCTGCCTCTGTTGCAGAGCGCTTTTTCTCGGAAAAGTGGCGGCTGGAAGCGCAAAAAGAGTGGAAGGCCATCCGTGCGAGCGACTGTTCTTTTCTGCTCTGGTCGGATCCGGCCTACCCTGACATTTTGCGTGATATCCCTGACCCTCCTCTTTTACTCTACTATAAAGGGGATACATCCCTTTTGCGCGGCCCCGCAGTGGCGGTTGTGGGAGCGCGGGACTGCACGCGGGAGGGCATTGCCGTGGCGGCTTTTTTTGCCCGCGATCTTGCTAAGGCCGGCGTGGCCGTTATTTCCGGCATGGCGCGCGGCATTGATCGCGCGGCCCATCTGGCGGGCCTGGAAGGGCCGGGCCGCTCCATTGCGTTGCTCGGCACAGGCATAGATGTGATGTACCCGGCCTGTAATGCCGATCTTTACGGTCTTCTCGCTCAAGAGGGGTTGCTCCTTTCGGAATTCGCGCCCGGAACCGAGCCTTCAGCCCGTCATTTTCCGGTGCGTAACCGCCTTGTGAGCGGGTTGTCCCGGGGGGTGCTGGTGGTGGAAGCCACAGGCCGAAGCGGCAGTCTCATTACCGCGCGTCTGGCTTTAGAGCAAAACAGAGATGTGTTTGCGGTGCCGGGGCATACCATGGCGGCCGTGTCCGAGGGCTGCCGCTTTTTGATCCGCCAGGGAGCCAAGGCGGTGTTCAGCGCGGAGGATCTGCTGCTGGAACTTGCCCCGCTGTTGCGGCTGGATGCTGAAAAGGGCCTTTCTCGGCAGAATGGGGCAAAGCCCGCCCCGGCGCGCAAGCGCAAGGATGCGCTGCATGTGGAGCTTTTGACAGGCGCTTTGGATGTGCTCCCTGTTGGAGGCCTTCCGTGGATTGCGCCGGAATCTTGTCCGGAAAAGCACGCTCCGCCGGCCGTCAACCAGGCGGCTGTGCCGGATAAAGAAACCCGGGCCCGCTTGCCTCTGGGGCCGGAAGAAGGCCGGGTACTGGCCGCGCTCAGCCGGGAAAAGCTGCATATAGATGATCTTAGCCGGAATCTGGCAATGGATGTGGCTAGGTTGAGCGCTTTGCTGGTGCGTCTTGAACTGCATGGACTCGCGCGGCGTTTTCCCGGTATGCTCTATGCGCTGGCGGAAGGCTGACATGGAAAAGCCGTTGCCTCCTTTTTCTTCTCCTGAGCCTGTGGAGATGTTTCTGGCGCACTTGTCTTTGGAAAAAGGCTGTTCTGAGGCCACAACAGAGGCCTATGGCCGGGATGTGATGCAGTTTGAGTCCGTGCTGTCGCGCCAGGGGCTTTCTTTATCCAGCCCTGAAAAGATCGGGCGGGCCCAAGTGCGAAGCTATCTTGCCGAATTGCACCGTCAGGGTGTGCATAAAAGTTCCATGGGCCGCAAATTGTCCGCTTTACGCGCTTTTTTCCGGTTTTGCGCGCGTATGCGCATGATTACATCACTGCCCACCGAAGGGGTGGGGAATCCCAAAACGGAAAAACGGCACCCGGATCTGTTGAATGTGGACCAGGCCTTCGCGCTTTTGTCCGCACCGCAAAAGGAAAAAGGCCGAAGCGAAAAAAAAGGCCCGCCGGCAGGGGCGGCTGAGCAGACGAAAAAGGCCTGGCTGGACGCGCGTGATCTGTGCCTTGCCGAGCTTTTGTATGGTTCAGGCTTACGCATATCAGAAGCTCTGGCCCTCAATGCGGGCAGGGTTTCCGGCGCGTCCGAGGCTGTGCGCGTGCAGGGCAAAGGGGGCAAAGAGCGTTTCGTTCCTTTGACGGATGCGGCCAGGCAGGCCTTGGAACTCTGGCTCGGCCTTCGCGAGCGCCTGGCCTTGCCCGGAGAGCGGGCGCTGTTCGTGGGCGCGCGAGGAAGGCGTTTAAACCGGCGTGAAGCCCAGCGCGTCATTGATTCGCTGTGCAAACGCGCGGGCCTGCCGCAAAGCGTCTCCCCCCATGGGCTCAGGCATTCTTTTGCCACGCACCTGCTCGAAGCCGGGGCGGATTTGCGCAGCGTCCAGGAATTGCTGGGCCATGCTCGCCTCAGCACTACTCAGCGTTACACCCACCTCAGCCTGGCGCGCTTGGTGGCCGTTTACGATAGCGCGCATCCAAAAGCTCAAGACGAAAACAACTAGAGCAGATTAACTTTGAGATTTGCCGTTTAACGGCGGGCAAAGCCCGCCTGCGGCAATCTCAAGGCAAGGATTTACGGGCAAATCCTTGCAGAGCAATTATCCATTTTCACTGGTCAATTGCTCTAGAGTCCGCTTGCAAAAATTCAACTCATACGCGCGCTGCTGGCGGCGCGCCGGATTTCGCCTGCTGTTTCGGCCGAATGCCGTAAAAGCATACTCCCTCACAGCAGGCTCATTTTCCGCCCTCCCCGCAGGGAGGGGCATCGCGCTATCTCAGCGCAGGCCTTTGCCCATCATTTTGAGCAGGCGCACAAGCTGATTGGTGAAGCCGGATTCATTGTCGTACCAGATGATAATTTTGAGCATCCGGCCTTTAATAACGTGGGTACATGCCGCATCCACCACGCCGCCGTAAGTGCTGCCGATAAAATCGCAGGATACGAGAGGCTCTTCGGTAAATCCCATATAGCCGTTCATGGTGGTTTCGGCCGCCTGCTTGAGCACGGCGTTCACTTCTTCGGCGCTGGTGTCGCGTTCCAGTTCACAGGTCAAATCCACCATGGAGACGTTGGGCGTGGGCACGCGCACGGCCATGCCGTCCATTTTTCCGCGCAGGTCGGGGATAACCAGGGCAAGGGCCTTGGCGGCTCCGGTTGTGGTGGGGATCATGGATACGGCGGCGGCTCTGGCTCTGCGCCAGTCTTTGTGCGAACCATCCAAAATGCGCTGGCTCATGGTGTAGGAATGGATGGTGGTCATGAGCCCGTGGCGGATGCCGAAATGCTCATGCAGGATCTTGGCCGGCGGGGCAAGACAGTTGGTGGTGCAAGAAGCATTGGATACGATATGGTGCTCGTCCGGATTGTACTGCGTATGGTTGACGCCCATGACCACGGTGATGTCCACATTGCTGCCCGGAGCGCTGATGATGGATTTGCGGGCGCCGCGTTCGATGTGTTTGGCAAGGCCGGCGCCGTCTTTCAGCGTGCCTGTGGTTTCCACCACCATATCCACGCCCAGAGCTCCCCAGTCCCATTCGCCGAGGGGTTTGCGGGTGACGGTAATCTGTTTGTCGTTGACGGTAAAACCGCTGTCATTGGCTTTTACTGCACCCGGAAAGGTGCGGTGCACGGAATCATACTTGAAAAGATGGGCGAGCGAAGGGTTATCGGCGCGGGCATTAATGGCGGTAACCATCAGCTCCGGATCGTCGGCGAGCAGCCGTACCAAATAACGTCCGATCCGGCCAAAACCGTTGAGGCCGATTGTTACAGGCATGGGGATTCCTCCTGGAATGGGATCTGGGCGACGTAGGGTTGCAACCGCTCCGCGGCGTCCGGCGACGGGGGATTGCCAAAAACATAAAAAAGGATGTGCTCCCCCTCATAACGCGCAATCATTCAGGCTGCAAGAGAGAATGAGCAAATGAGCATGTCGGGTGGTGGTTTTGTTGTTTTTTGGAGGGGGGCGTTACGGCCGGCGCTTGCGCATTTGAGGCGATCGGGCGCTGCCGGTTGGCTTGGTTTGGATATAACCGGCGCCGGATGCGGTTTGCCGCCGGGCGAGGAAGGCGAGTTTTTATTGGAGGAGCGCGCTTCATCGTACATGGCCAGAGCAAAAAGCGAAGCCTGGCCAAGCATCACGGCAAACTGCGCCAGCACCGGGTACGAAGTGCGCTTGACCGGCGGCTGTTGCGGTTATACTTGATAGGACGCGGGGCGTGTCGCTTCACGTCATTGTGGTGAGGGCATCCGTCCGCGTCGGCGGGAAAAGAGCGGTTCAGCTTTAAAAAAGAGAGCCGCACGGCAAGGATTTGTCCGCAAATCCTGCCGTGAGATGTTCGTAGGGCGGCTTTGCCGATCGTTGCGCGGGCATCTCAAACGCGAAACACTCCAAGGGTATGCTATGAAAGTATTCGCCTTTTTTATGTGGCCGATTCTGGAACTTTATTTGCTGATCAAGGTCGGCGCGGTTGTGGGTGCGTTAAAGCTGGTGCTGTGGGTTTTTGTCTCGGCCTTTATCGGCCTGTGGGTCACCCGGGCCCAGGGGATGGACGTCATGCAGCGTGCGCGTGAGGATATGGCTGCGGGGCGTGCCCCTCAGCATGCCCTTATGGAGGGGTTGTTGCTTTTTGCCGCCGGATTGCTGCTGATTTTGCCCGGCCTGATTTCAGATGCCGTGGGGTTGCTGTTGCTTGTTCCGCCGCTGAGGCATTTGGCCGGACAGGGGCTTGCCCGCTATTTCGCCTCCCGGCAGGGGGGTATGCAAAGCAAAAGCTCACGGATCATTTTTTTTGATTATTCGCGGTCCGGTTCTTCAAAAAGTGGGGACTACGCGCCCGGGCAGGGGCCTTTTCCTCCTGATTCTTCGCCTTTTTCCACCGGGCGGGATGAAACGCCGCGGCAAGCCACTATTATCGAAAGTACGGCTATAGACGTCACCCCTGGGGAGAAAAAGAAGGATGACCCTTCCGGAACGGATTCGCTGTGAGATTCGCCGCTCACGGCGGGCAAAGCCCGCCTGAGCGGGAGTGCCTTTACCAAACGAGGCTTTGCGCCGTTTGGCGCGTTTCTCTGCGGCGGGCAATGCTCGCCCCTGACAATCGCTGGCGGCGAGAAAAAGCAGGCTGCCACGCGAAAGCTGTGTTTAAGGGCCCGCGCGCGCCTCATTCCGGTCGCGGCATCCGGCATCTTTTATTGGGAATATGAGGCCACAGGGGTATGAGTATATTGGGTGCGGGCCTCTCCCGTCGTAAAAAGCCGGATAATGGCGACGCAAAAGGGGGAAGGCGAAATTCCGGCCGGGTTTTCCGGCGTTTTGACCGTGCGGAAACTTTGGGCGCGCCTTTTACCCCGCGTGAAGGCGCTTTACGGGGTAAAGGTTTTCTTAAGACGAAAGAAGGCGGCCTTGTTGTCTTGCGCAAGGCTCTCAATGCCGGAGGGCTGTACCGGGAAAGGCGCAGGCCCCCCTATTGGCGTTCCCTTTCTCCCTCTCTTGCCGGCGGGGCCTTTGTCCCGGAACAACGCCTTAATAATTGGCTGCTGGTCCTTACGGCCAAAAAAATTCCCTATATTTTCTTCAATCCGGGCAACCGGCCCCGGATTTTTGTGCCCGCGTTGTATGAAGGGGTAGCCCTGCATGAGATCCGCGCTTTTGAGCGGGAAGCTCCTGCGCCTGTCTATGTGGCGCCGGCGCAACGCAATACGGCGGGAGTGTTGTTGTTTTTGTCGTTGCTTTTTGCATGGCATGGGCTGCGTTGGGGTGTTTTTGACCTGAGCCTGCCTGCTCCGCCGTTTCCCGAAGACCCCAAGGACTGGTCGCTTTCCTTTGGGCTGGATGCTTACCGCGTCCGGGTTTTGCATGAATGGTGGCGGGCGCTCACCGCCCTGACCCTGCATGCGGATGACAGCCATATGCTTGGCAATATGGGGTTCGGGCTGCTTTTTTTGATTCCCCTGTGCCGTAGAGTCGGCTTGGGCCTTGGCATCGGGCTGGCCTTATGCGCGGGGGTGTTCGGAAATGTGGGCAATGCCTTAAGCCGTGAGGCGCATGTGCTCAGTATCGGATTTTCCACCGCTTTGTTCGGGGCAGTGGGGTGTTTGTGCGTTATGGCCGGGGTGGACAGCCTCAGCGGCCATAAAAACGCTTCCCGTTACAGCGGTTCGGGCTTGGCGCCGGATCTGGCGCGGCGGCTGGCCATGCCTTTGGGAGCCGGCATGGCGCTGTTGGGGATTTTGGGCGGAGGAGCGGAAGCGCGTACGGACTATGCCGCTCATATTTGGGGTTTTTGCGCCGGCCTTGGGGTGTGCCTCATGGCTTTGCCTGCGGAACGGGCTTTGACCCGTCTGCCGGCAAGGGAGCAAAGCACGGTTCAGGCCTTGCTGTTCGCGGGAGATCTGGCCCTGCTGACGGGCGTTTGGCTTTATGCGCTGTGGCGTTAATGCGCATGTTCAGGTATGATGCCGGGAACAGGAATGCGCTTCTTTTGCCATGGTGAAAGAAGCGCATTCCTGCGGTATGTTTTTTTCCTTTTCAGGGAATATTTTTCACCATCAACAGCGCGTAAAACAACCGCGACGCGGGAATTTGTTATGCAGCCCCATAAGAATGCCGAGACCAGGCCCATGTATGTGTATCTCATGCTGCTTACCTTTGCCCAGGCTACGGCCTTTTTGGGCTGGAACATTTTATACACCAACTTTGCAGTGGAAGCGGCCGGCCTGACAGGAGAGCAGAACGGCATCGTGCATTCAGTGCGTGAGGTGCCCGGTCTTTTGTCCGTGGGGGTGATTCTTCTGCTGCTGATTATGCGGGAGGTGACGCTGACTTCCCTGGCCATTCTTGCTTGCGGCATCGGAGTGATCGCTTCGGGTTTTTTTCCGGACTTTACCGGGCTGCTCTGCTGGACCTTTATCCTTTCCCTTGGATTTCATTACTTTGAGGCGACCAACCAATCATTGACCCTGCAATATTTTTCCATCACTGAGGCGCCGATCATCATCGGCAGGCTGCGCGCCGTGACGGCGGCGGGCAGTTTTTTCATGGGGTGCCTCATTCTGCTTCTTTCCGGGATGTTGGATTACCGCTGGCTTTTCGGCATTGCCGGCTCTGCGGCTGTCCTTATCGGCATGTGGGCGCTTTTTCAGCATCCGGAAAAAGAAGGGTTGCCCACGCAACGCAAAGGCATGGTGCTGCGCGCCCGGTACTGGCTATTTTATCTTTTGACCGGCCTTTCCGGGGCGAGGCGGCAGATTGTGACGGTATTTTCCGCGTTTCTTCTGGTTCAGATGTTTTCTTTCAGCATTACGGACATGAGCCTGCTGTTTTTGGGAAGCTATCTCATCAACTGGATGGTGAACCCTTATATCGGGAAGGCCATCAACAGATTCGGGGAACGATTCCTGTTGTTTAGCAAATACCTCTGCGTCATTGCCATTTGCATCGGCTATGCGTTTTGCTCCGAATCCTGGTTCGCGGCTCTGCTTTTCATTGCCGATCAGATTCTTTTTTGTTTCACCATTTCCATCCGCACTTTTTTCCAAAAAATCGCGGATAAGGAAGACATTGCCCCCAGTATGGCCGTGGGCGTTACAATGAACCATATCGCCGCGGTTATGGTGCCTGTGGTGGGGGGAATGCTGTGGATGCTCGATTACCGCATTCCCTTTTTTATGGGCGCGGGCTTTGGCGTGCTTTCCCTATTGGCGGTGTCGCGCATTCCGGAGCGGCTCGGCGAGGTCTTTGGGGAACAACGGGAAAAGGGCCTCTGCCATTAGTAAAGCAGCTTACGCTTGAGATTGTCGCTTAACGGCGAGCAAAGCCCGCCTACGGCAATCTCAAGGCAAGGATTTACGGGCAAATCCTTGCAGAGCAATTATACATTTTCAATGTTAAATTGCTCTAGTATTGTCTTGAAATAATTAACAAAAATATCTTTACAATAATTTTATACCAACTGCAATATCAACATTTTTTGTGACTGTGAGCAGACGCTATCGGCTTGCATCGGTCAAGGCGTCCAGTGAATTAGGGCTAGCAAGAACCACACCGAATGCGCCTCAACTACCTCCACTGAGCAATTGCTTAATTTCTTCAGGCGTAAAAGGTGGTTTTTTCGTATGAGCAATATAATGGCATGTCGGACACAAACAGATGAGATCGTCCAGTGTAGTTACGACTTCGGATTCTAGAAGACTTAAGTGATGCACTTGTAAAATATCTTTCCCATTCACGGAAAGCATGAGTTCACATGTCTGACAAGTATAATTATCTCTCTTTTTTGCGGGTTCAATATACTTTCGTGAACGGCTTTTCTGCTGTCCGCTCAATTCCGTGACTATTCCCTCTATTACAGAAATCTTTTCCTTATCAGTGGCTACTTCACATCTGTTTTTCTCAGAAAAATCAAATATACTATCTGATGATTGCTTGGTATCTCCTTGATCCATCACCGGATTTTTTGAGATCTGGTTAGGGCTATTAAAATGTGATACCCAGTAACCGCTCTTTCCTTCCTCATCATCCCTTGTTTTTCCTTTTAAAAATTTTTCATATTTATTGCCCATCTCTTTTACAAATAGGTAAAAGTTTTGCCCTGTGCTATATCCTTGAGGAGCATCAGGATATGTTCCAAGCCCTTCCCAAGGATGCAAATTTGGGTAGAGCTTAGTTCTTTCTGTTCTCCATGCAGGTATCAGGTGGTTGTTGCGCTTTTCATTATTTTTAGAGTTATGAAATTTATCAAATAACCCACCACTGCTAATTTTATTACCACTCCAGATTTGTGCATGGTCTCTAATCTGACGGAGTAGTTGCAGGCGTTCAACACTTGGAGAGCCATAAGCAAATTTTCCTGATGCTGAAAATTTAGAAATCGGATACTCTATTTCAAATATTTTTTCGTTTGGCGGAGTTAAGTTTGCTTTAATAATATCATGTCTATCTTTAATATCATTCCAGTTATTGCAGGCATTTTTGAACAATTCAACATTATCGGTATATATCGCAGTTATCATACGATCCCATGCCGCTATCGCTTTCCATAGATTTTTTTTATCATGCTCATTTTTATGGTCTATCCCAGCTATTTCACAGGCTGTAATTATATCTTCTTCAGTTATTATATCATATGGAAGTATTTCTGTAGACATATATAATTCTCCTTAGTCGCTAATTTTATTGATGATAACCCAAATATTGGAACCTTAAGCGGCAAGTAGGAAAACATTTCCGGCGAAAGCCACGGTTTTTTTATCCGCTTTAGAGTCGGAGCCAGAATGAAAACCGCCACTCTCGCGGTGAGCCACTGGTTGCCGTTGAGCGTGACTTTTACGGCATTGAGCTTGCAGAGCGCACTCACGACGATGAGGGATTGGAGTTGTTCTGTGCGCAAGGGCATTTTTCTTTTACTTGCGTACACTCGCACATGACAAAAAAGTCCAAAGCTTATTTGCTTCCCACCAGCTTTTTGACGCGTGAATCTTCCGTAAGCAGCTTCATTTGCTGGATAGCGGCTCTGTTAAGCTTTTGCAGTCGTTCCGACTGCGTTAGCCCTTCACGAATAAGCAACGCATTCATGCTTTCCAGGTTGGAAAGGCAGACCAATTGCGCGACATTGGCATAGTCACGCATGTTCCCTTTTTTGTCAGGATTGGTAAGCCGCCACTCCTGGGCTGTCAGGCCGAACAGCGCCATGTTGAGCATATCCGCTTCCGAGGCATAGACGACATTAATCTGTTGCCGGGTCAGTTCTTGCGGTATAAGACGTTCTTTAATGGCGTCTGTGTGAATGCGATAGTTGATCTTTGCCAGATCGCGCCGTAAATCCCAACCGAGTTGCTTTGTCTCTTCGTCTTTGAGGCGTTGGAAT
>JAVBOT010000032.1:0-27222 GCA_031550225.1 Desulfovibrio sp. | reverse complement strand
ATTGCCGTAGGCGGGCTTTGCCCGCCGTTAAACGACAAATCTCAAAGGTAATCCGCTCTAGTGAGGTCAGGTTGCCGTAAGGCAAGGAAAACACGTTTTTTGCGGGCGGTATTAGGGCAAAATAGTCCATTGCCGGGCGGCGCTATACGCCAAGGTAAGCTTTGCGCACTTTTTCATTGGCAAGAAGCTTTTCGCCATCGTCTTGCAGGGTGATGCGCCCTGTTTCCATCACATAGCCGCGATCCGCGACTTTCAAAGCTTGATGAGCGTTTTGCTCCACCAAAAAGACCGTGGTGCCTTCTTCATTGACTTTACGGATAATATCAAAAATTTGCTTGATGATGATTGGCGCAAGGCCTAAGGAGGGCTCATCGAGCAAAAGCAGACGGGGCCTTGCCATGAGGGCGCGGGAAATGGCCAGCATTTGCTGCTCGCCCCCTGATAAGGTGCCCCCTGCCTGGCTGTGCCTGCCCGCCAAAATGGGAAACAGGTTGAATACATAAGCGAGATCCCGCTTTATTTCAGCCTTGTCCCGCCGCAAATAGGCTCCAAGTTCCAAATTTTCCATAACCGTCAGTTCCGGGAAAATGAGCCTGCCCTCGGGAACCTGGCTGATGCCCAAACGCACAATACTGTCCGGTTTGAGGCCGTGAAGGGGCTTGCCGTCCAACAGTATCTCGCCGCGCCGCAGAGGCACGACGCCGCAAACAGCCATGAGGGTGGTGCTTTTGCCCGCGCCGTTGGCGCCGACAAGCGTGACGATTTCCCCTTGCCTGATGGTAAGATCCACATCCCATAAAGCTTGAATATCGCCATAACAGGCGCAGACCCCTTTAAGCTCAAGCATCGGATTCTCCCAAATAGGCTTTGATGACTTGAGGGTTATGGCGTATTTCCTCCGGGCGGCCTTCGGCGATGTTACAGCCGTATTCCACCACATAAATGCGATCGGATACGGCCATGACCATGCTCATGTCATGCTCGATGAGCAGGATGGACAGGGAAAATTCTTTACGCAACGCCAGGATCAGGCTCTTGAGTTCCCGCGTTTCCTGCGGATTCATGCCGGCTGCGGGCTCATCCAGGAGTAATAAAAAGGGGTTTGTGGCCAGAGCCCGGGCAATCTCTAGTTTACGCTGCTGCCCGTAAGGCAAATTGCGCGCTGTTTCCGAGTATACCGAGCCAAGCCCCATGTAGTTGAGTAGGGCGTAGCTTTCTTCTTCAATGGCGCGCTCTTCCCGGCGCACGGATGCAGGCCTGAACAATGCGCCGAAAATACCCGCCTTGGTGCGGCAATGCCGGGCTACCATGACATTTTCCAAAACCGTCATGGAAGAGAACAGCCTGATGTTCTGGAATGTACGGGCCATGCCCAATTCCGTCACCTGAAAGGGCTTTTTATCCCGCAGCGCATGCCGTTTGCCCGCGGGATCTTGAAGAGTGATTTTGCCTTCATCCGGCGTGTATATGCTGGTGATGCAGTTGAATAACGTTGTTTTTCCCGCGCCGTTGGGGCCGATAAGAGAAACGATTTCTCCCCTGTTGACGTTCAGATCAATGTCGGAAATCGCGAGCAGACCTCCAAAACGCTTGTAGAGGGAAGACACTTCCAGCACGGGAACGGCCGTGGCCTCATGCGCGCGGGCAGGTGTGCTCATGGCCTTTCTCTCTTATGAAGCGCGCCGTCGGCTACAAGCGGTTTTTTATCCTGAAGGCCGGCGAGGGTGTGTTTTTTGGGCTTAGGCGTGATAAGCCCCTGGGGGCGGAAAACCATCATGAGAACCATGCTGGCCCCGAAGATAAGCATGCGGTATTCATTGAAAGAGCGCAAATATTCCGGCAGCAGGATAAGTATGCAAGCTCCCAGCACCACGCCCACGATGGAGCCGAGCCCCCCCAACACCACAACGGATAAAATGAGGGCGGATTCCATAAAGGTGAAACTGGTGGGGTTGATAAAAGTTGTTTTGGCGGCGAACAGCACGCCGCCGAAACCGGCCCAACAGGCGCCAAGGGCAAAGGCGCTGAGCTTGGCGGTTACTTTGTTGATGCCCATGGCTTCACAGGCGATTTCATCCTCCCGCAGGGCGATCCAGGAACGGCCGATGCGCGAGTCACGCAGACGCGCCACGGCAACAATGGCAAGGAAGGCAAGGGCAAAAGCGATATAGTAGACAAAGCGGATGCTGTCGTCCATGCTGAGGGGAATGCCGAAAAAGCCGGGGTAGGCAATACCCCCTATGCCCGCGGGCCCTCCCAAATCCAGCGGGGTTGTCAGCCAGGCGGGCAGAGGCGCGTCGGTAAACAGAGAAACAAACCAGGCCACAGGGGCAAGGGAGAGGCTCCCTCCTTCAAGCGTGACCCGGACGATTTCGCCAAAGCCAAGAGTGACAATGGCCAGATAATCTCCCCGTAGCCGCAGCACCGGCAAGCTGAGCAGAATGCCCGCAAAAACAGCGCAAAGCCCTCCTAAGGGAAGGAAAAACCAAAAGCCTATAATGTTGTTGCCGAAGTGGGCATTTCCGATAGCGTAAAGATAGGCTCCCACAGCGTAAAAAGCCACATACCCAAGCACCAAAAGCCCCGCCTGACCGACGACGATATTCAGCCCGAGCCCGAGCATGATCCAGATAAAGGCCGTTGCCAGGACATTGACCCGGTAAATGTCCACCAGCCAGGGCAGCGTCAGGAGCAAAAGCGTCAGCGCCAGCAAGGCCAGACGGCGTGAGGTTCCCGCCTCAAAAAGGCTCGCCGCTGCGGCATGCAAAGGCGCGGTCACGGCGTTGCCCTTACCCCGGGCAAAGGCGAACCCAAGGGGCGTCCCGACCAGAACCGCCAAAACAGCAACAAGCCAGGTCGTGGAAGAAGGGCCGGCGCTCTCGCCGCGCAGCATATTCACGATCACCGAAATCAGCGTGAGCACAAGGGGGATGCAGGATGCGCCCAGAATCATCAGGCCGATGGTTTGATTGCGCTGGGCGGGATTTTCCAGCCGATCAAAAAACCAGAGCAGATCCGCCTCCTTGGCTCCGCTCACTCCCCGAACCACCAATAGGGCGCGCCAAACAAAAGACAACACGAAGACGGCAAGGCCCAGGTACAGGATATGATCCAACCGCCAGATAATTTCACCCGTGGGGCTTATCTTGACGCCCATAATGGGGAAGGTAAGAAACATGAACCAGAGACTTACCAGGAGTGAACGCGCGACGCCTTTCATAATCCTACACCTTCTGCACCTTGGCTTTGCCTAACAGCCCGGAAGGCCTGAAAATCAGGATCAGGATCAGGATGGAAAAAGCGACAATATCTTCATAATCGGATAAAAAGTAGCCGGCCGCAAAACTCTCGCAACAGCCAAGCACAAGCCCGCCGAGCATGGCGCCGGGAATGGAGCCGATGCCGCCGAGAACGGCGGCGGTAAAAGCCTTGATGCCCGCGATAAAGCCGATGTTAAAATTGATTTGCTGCGTGTGGGAAGCAATGAGAATGCCTCCCACAGCGGCAAGGCCGGAGCCGATTATGAAGGTGGCGGAAATTATCCCGTCCGCATTGATGCCGAGAAGCATGGCCATGGTTCTGTTCTGAGCGGTGGCCCGCATGGCCTTGCCAAGGCGCGTGAACTTGATGAAGCCGGTTAAAGCCGCCATGGCCAGGGCGCTGGTGACGATGATGACAAAGCTGGAGGGGCGCAAAATGTCCGCTATAGGGTCAAGGAAGGGCATTTCCGGCAAAAGAAAAGGGAAGCGCACAAAATCTTGCGTTTGGGCAATGAGTACATAGTTTTGCAAAAAAATGGACATGCCGATGGCGCTGATGAGAGGGGAAAGGCGCTGCGCCCCGCGCAACGGGCGATAGGCGATTTTTTCCATGGTGTAGCCGTAAGCGGCGCAGTATACAACCGCCACAACCGTGGCTATGAGCAGAATAGCCAGGGACGGAAAGCCCAAATATCCCAGTACGCCCGCTGCCACAAGGCCGGTGAAGGCTCCAAGCATGTAAATTTCGCCATGGGCGAAGTTGATGAGCTCAATAATGCCGTAAACCATCGTATAACCGAGGGAAATGAGGGCGTAGATACTCCCTTTTGTCAGGCCGCTGAATAAAAGCTCGACAAAATAACGCCAGTTGATATCCGTCAGATACAATTTTATGGCTTCAAGGCTGCTCATTGCTTACAAAGGGGGGGAAGACCGCGGCCCTCCCCCAAAAATGTTATAGTGTGCTTGTTATTCAAAATTCGGACAGCGCAAATGCCGTGCGGCTTTTCTTCCGCGTGGCGTCATGCCGAAAGGTTCCTTTATTGCGGTTTGAAGTTCTGGTCAACAAATTTACCGTCTACTACCTTAAACATGGCAAAGCCGGCTCCTTCGCAATCGCCTTTCGCGTCAAAGCGGATTTTTCCCAGGGGGGTGTCCACGTATTCCGTGCGCAGCGCCTTCATGATCGCTTCATGATCGCTAGTGCCTCCGGCCTTTTGCACCGCATTGAGCAGTGCCTGCGTGGCGGCGTAGGCGTTATCGAAAAACTGGCCGGGATCGGAACCGAAGGCCTTTCTGTGCGCCGCATACGCTTCCTTAGTGACGGGAAGCTCTGAATAGTCAAAGGAGCTTGAGGCGTAAACCCCTTCGCCGTCTTTGCCGGCCAGCTTCAAAAACGCCTCGGTCTTGACGCCGTCTTCAGACACGAAATTGATCTTCATTTTACGCGCTTTAATGCTGGTGATGAGCTTGGAGGCTTCAGGATAATAACCGCCGAAGATGAGCGTATCCGCTCCGCTGCGGGCAATTTTTTGCACCGCTGTGGAATAGTCCACAGCGCCGGGGGTGATGCCTTCAAAATAGACAACCGTGGCCTTGCCTTCCGCTTCTATGAATTTTTTGACAAACTCGGCATAGGTCTTGCCATAGTCTCCCTTGTCATGCAAAAGAGCCACCTTTTTCGCGCCGAGCACCTGGGTGCTGAAGGTCGCCGCCAAACGGGCCTGCGCGTCATCAGGGGCCGTGGTACGGAAAAAGTGCGGGAATTTGCCGCTTTGCGTCAGCTCCGGGCTGGTGGCGGAAGGAGATATGGAGACTATCTTCTTATCTTCATACATGGGCAGAGCGGCCTTATTCGCGCCTGAGCAGGTGTGCCCCATTACTATTTCCACGTTATCAGCGATAAGGCGGGTGGCCGCATTGGTGGAAAGTTCCGGTTTGCATTGATCGTCCTGCTGGACAATTTCCACTTTTTTGCCGTTAATGCCGCCGCTCGCATTGATTTTTTCCACTACAAGCTTGGCGGCGTTCAGAGCGGGCAGGCCATAGCCGGCAAGATCTCCGGTATGCGCGCCGGCCACGCCGAGTTTAATGGTTTCAGCGGCCTGAACCCCCATGGGGGCGGCGAACAGCAAGGCGGACACGGCAAAGGCAATCCATTTACGGCAATGCATGTGATACCTCCGGATAAGGGGGACGATATGAGTCATCCACCGTCGCGGCGCAAGGTGTGCTTTTTCCATAGACGGCGGACATTATTAGTAAGGGAATACCTGCCACGAATGCCGCGTGCTTGTCAAATAATGCCTGTGAAGCCATGCAGCGGCGCGACACGGGCGGAATACGAAGGGTTTGAAGACAAACCCTTGCGGGCATTTGAAGCGCGAAAGGCGCTATTTTTCTTTTCTGAGAAGGGCGGCGAGGCTGTTTTTGGCGCGAAAGGCAAAGCCTTTCAGCTCATTTGGGGCAAGCCCGAAGATAAAAGGAACGCCCAAGGCCAGAAGCGCGCTTAAAAAACAATACAAAATTCCTGAAGCAAAAAAGCGAATAAAATCTTTGGAATCCCCCAGGCCCACTCCATGGCTGATATACCGGGCGCTCAAAGCGATGCCGATGAGGGCCAAAGGGCAGAGGCACTGGTGCATAAGGTTGCGCGCATAGTTGAAAGGCGCTGTTTTGCGGCAAAACAAGAAGAGCAGATTGACGCTGATGACTTGCGTCAGCGTCATTTTGAGCGCCAAACCTGTAGCCCCTAAGCGCAAACCTCCTAAAGAGGGCGGGGCCAGCAAGATCCAACTCAGCGCAAAACCGAGGACCAGAGATAACAAGGTAAGGTTTCTGAGGAGGCGCGTTTCGCCGGAAGCGTAAAAAACCGCGCTTGCCACTTGCCCATAGCCCTGGTGGATAGGGTACAGCGCCATAATCTGCACGGGCAGAAGCGCCTGGGCGAAGCTTTCCCCGCCGAACAGCCGCACCACGGCCGGAGCTTCCACCATGGTAAAAGAGGCCAACCAGGCGGATACGGCATACATCATGGGCGCGTATCGATCCAAAAGCCGGGCCATGGCGCGGGGATCGTTATTGCCGTGGGCCACGGCCAATTCCCGCATCAACAAAGGAGTGAGCGCCGTGACAAAGAGAAAGCAGGCCATCCCGACTTTTTGCGACAGGGAAAAATATCCCTGCTGTTCGCTGCCTTCAAAATACTGCAACAGCCAGCGTTCCGCGGACAGGATAAGGGCTGAAAATAAGGCGGTGACGAACAGCGGCGCGCTGTAGTCGCGAAATTCCTGTATGTAGCGGCTCATCCGCCGTCGGGGAAGACGCCAGGTCCGTCTCCTGCCCTCTGGATCGTCCGCAAAGGGCCGCCAGTGCGTCCGTAAAATCAGAATGAATCCCGCCCCCATGCAGCCGAGGCTAAGATATTGGTGCGTGAAGAGCACCGGCAAATCAAGAACTCCGCAAAAAAATAAGGCGAGCAGGGCCAGGGCGGAGCATAAATTTATGCCCACGCGCACAAGTTCGCTTTGCCGGGTGATGCCCAAAGCATCGTTCATGCCGCGCGTAACCCTGCCCACCCAAGTGATATATGCCCAAAAAGCGGCGGGCAAAGCCATCCATAGAGGAACACCCGGCATCAACGCGGCCCCAATGCCCGGCAGATGCATGGATGCGCCGGCCAGAAGACTCAGCAGAAGCATAAGCACGCCGATGCGGATGTAAAAAGCCGCCAGGCCGAATTCATGCGGGCGTTTGGCCAGGTGGGTGGAAAGGCAGGTGGATGTGCCCATGTCCAGAAAGTTTGTATAATTCTGGAAAAGAGCGGTGGAGAAGGAATAGTTGCCGTAAGCGGCCGGACCCAGGGCCCGGGGCAGCACCGCTTCCATGATGAAAAAAAGCGGGATAGTGCCCACGTTGGATATGAGCTTGAAAAGATAACGCTTGCCTAAAGAATCTGTGTGTGCGGATGCTGTCACGGGGCGCCTGCTGAATAGGGCCTGCTTTTTTGATGTTTTTTCCGGAAAAAGGGCCGCCCGTCCGGACTTCCCCGGCGAGGGGGGGCGTGCCCTCCGCACCCGTAATTTCCCCAAAACGGCAAAGCCGCCGGGGATGGGGAGCAAGGGTATTCAATCCCCTTGCGGGGTTTGGGGCAGATCCTCAAATAGTATTATCAGCAATGACGCAAGGCCGTAAACCAACGGCGGGTCAAGGCGCTCATGCTTAAGGCCGGCCCGACAGTATCGCCGATATCGGCATAAGAGGCAATCCAGCTTTGCCGCGCGGTCTGTACGGCCGGGCCGCGCCACCATGCTTCCACCTGGTCCCATACGGATATGGCCTGGGCAGCCGCCCGTTCCGGCGTGTCGTGTAACAGGCCCGCTTCGCGCAGCAAATTAAGGCTGTTCTCACTGACTTCATCCATGCCCCAGTCCTTACTGTTCCAAAAAGCAAGGCAAGGAGTGTTGGCGGCAAGGGCCATGTGCAGAGTGGTGCCGTAATGATCAAGGACCAGCAGACGGCAGGAAAGCATTTGCGCTGTGAGATCGCCTGTGCACAGATGAAGATCCGGCACATGGCGGAGCACATGCTTTGCGTCGTCCAGGCCGCCCGCCACGGTAAAATAGGGCCGGTACTCAAGGCGCGCCGGGATAGCGGGGGGAGAAGACGCGGCCCGGTCGCGGAAAAAGTCCCGCAGCAGGCCCAAAAAACGGACTTTCCCCTCCCGGTAAGCGGGCAGCGCTCCGGCCTGGGGACGAGATTTGAGCCGGTAGGAATAGCTGCTCATTTCCGTGCCCACGAGGATAAGCCTTGGAGACTCCTCCTTGTGGCTGTTTGCAATGCGGCACAGGGCAGGGTGCGGCAGAGGCAGGGCATTGACGGGGATGTTTGCGTGCGAGCTCCAGCCCCAACTGCAAAAGACATGCTGGCTGTATTCAAAGGGCAGGCCGCCGATGCTGGCCAAATTTCCGTAATTGGCCCCATGCTGCACGGCAAGCAGCCGGCAGCCCCGCTGTTTTAAAGCGGCCAGGCGCAGGCGGTAGGTGTCGTCCTGGCTGTAAGCGGGAGACATGCAACGCAAGGGGCCGGGCTTTGCGGGCAGGGAAGGGGCGGGCAAAAGGGGCTTGCGCAAGGCACGAGGCAGACAGGCCATAATGAGATCTTCGGCTGGAAAGCGCCAGATAAGGGGCGTATCGCAATAGACGGAAAAGTCTATGCTCGCGTCAGGCGCGCGGCGCGTGTTGCTGAGCACGGCAAGGGACAGCAAGAGGGCTTGCCACAGGCTAAAACCCTTCAAACGCGGGAAAGGCAGATCGCGCAGCAGGGCACGGAGCTGCCCTTTGCAACGGGCGGCAAGCCCGGATTGAGGCGTTTGGGCGGCCTGATGCAAGGGCCGCCCTTGCAGATAGACCAGCTCCCAGGCGGGCGGGGCCAGGCTTTCCACAATGCGCGAGTATACATAGTGGTTAAAGCCCACATCCTGCACGCCGTGCAGCATGAAATCCAGACTGCTGCAGAAGCTGAAGGGGCTGTCCTTCGTCAGCACCTCCACACGCAAAGGCTCATGTTCATGGAGTCTGACCAGATCCAATACCCTTTTTTGGCGCTCGGCCAGCATATGGACCGCCAGCAGTATAAAGGGGCCAAGGGCTATGAGTTGCGCGTCCCGGGCCGCTTTATCGTTATCCGCGTTTTCTCCGTAAAGGAGCTGGCTGAAAAGGCGGACCAGGCGCAGCGTCTCGCCGTTGGCCGCGCGCGCGGCGGCCGTCAGCTCCGCTGTATTTTTGTAGGGATCCGGCGGCAGGGGAAAGGCCGCGCCCGCGCCTGAAGGGGGATCGGACGCGCCGGCGCTTTGCGCCGGCGCTGCTCCGTACCAGCCGGGAAAGGCCTCTTCTTGCCCGGCAAAGCACCAGGGGCCGGAGGCAAGATGGGTTTGAGGCTCCGCGCCCGCGGGCATGGAGGAAAAAACAAGGACACGCACGGCTATTCCAGCATGCGCCATTGCAAAACGCTGTCTTCGGCAATATCGGAGCGGGAGGTCATGCCGAGCACGGCGTCAAAATGTCGCGGGCTTATGCCGTGGGCGGGGCGTTTATAGGTAAGATCTTCTTTGCAGATCCGGGCTCCCGCCTTGATGTCCCGCGCGGCCACGAGGCTGCGGCGGGCATTGTTGCGCGCCGGTTCTTCCGAAGGGAGGGAACGCAGCGGCCCTGAACCCACAATGGTTTGGACTCGCCGCATGGAATCCACAAAGCGGCGCAAATCCCGCGTGTCCATGGCATGGTAGTGATCATTGCCGGGCAGGGTTTTATCGTGGGTAAAATGCTTTTCCAGAATGCGCGCGCCCAAAAGGGCGGCGATTTCCAACACGCGCATATCCCCGGGCAGGGTATGATCCGAATAGCCGATGATGTGGCGGGGGAAAAGCGCGGCCAGGGCGGGGATCATGCCGAGGGAGGCATTTTCATCCGCTGTGGGATAATTAAGCACGCAGTGGAGCAGGGCTAGAGGCACACCCGCGTTTTCTATAAGGGCGACGCTTTCCATAATTTCATGCGGGTAAGACGCGCCCGTGGACAGGATGATAGGCTTTTTAAAACCACACAAGTAGCGGATGAACGGCGTGTTGGTGATATCTGAGGAGGAAATTTTCACCACATCCATTAGATCGTTTAAAAAAACCGCCGATTCCACATCAAAGGGAGTGGAAAGAAATTCGATGCCCGCGCTGTCACAATGCCGCTTGAGGGCTTCAAATTCATTTTTCCAGAACTTGTCGTGGCGCTTGAACAGTTCATACTGGCTTTGCGTCGGTTCTTTGCTGGTATCCCAATATGCCGGAGAGTCTTTGGAGGCCAGTGTGTCCGCTTTGTAGGTCTGAAATTTGATGGCATGGGCGCCCCCCTCGCGCGCTTCGTCTATAAGGCGTTTTGCCAAATCCATGCTGCCTTCGTGGTTCACGCCGGCTTCGGCAATGATGTAAGGCATGGGCAACCCCTGGTCCATCCCTGTTGTATTGCCGCATATCGTATGCTGATGAAATAGCGCGTGTAGTTTCATAGTATTATTATCCTAAGAGCTGTGTTTGAAGAGTTTTTTGGAGGCGTGGCCCTGCGCGCCCGCAACTTCCTAAAAGCGGCTTTGCCGTTTTTAGGCTATGGGACTAAGGGGATTCAATCCCCTTGCGGGGTTTGGGGCAGCGCCCCAAAACGTTACAAAGACAGTGAAGCCGCTATGCTCTTTTACTGGGGAGGGGCGCGGCTTTGCTCTTTTTTTGGACGGAAAACGCCGTCGTGCGCGGATAACGCAGGAGAATTTCAGGCGGCGGCATATTGGCGTGGATAGGCATGAGCGCCAGCTTGCGAAAATCTTGGGGGGTGTCCACATCCAGCCTGAATTCCGGATGGAACATGCGCGGATCTGGAGGATCAAAGGTGCTGATGACAAAATCCTCCGGATGATCCCAGATATAGGAAAGACAGTGTTCCCTGTGCTTTTTTTCCACAGCCAGTTCATTTAACTTGAGCAGCAGCGCATAGGAGACCATTTCCGCTCCGACTCCGTCAGGGTAGTTATTGTTGCGCGGAATGTGGTTGTAAGCGTAAGTGGCGCCCGTATCCGGCAATTTGAGGAAATGATTGATGAGATTATCAATTTCCGCCCCCCACACCAAGGGGTTGTCCGCACAAATGCGCACCACATGAGTGGCTCTGGCCCTTTGGGCGGCAAGGCAAAACCGCTCCAGAACGTCTTCTTCCGGGCCGCGGAAAACATCGACCCCTTGCGCTTCCAAATGCGTGGCCAAAATATCATCAAGAGCATTGATGGACGTTGCTACAGTAATTTGATCGATGTGGTGGGATTTTGAGGTGCGGTGCACCACCCAGTCAATAATGGGCTGGCCGTGCAAATGCAGCATTGCTTTACAGGGCAGACGCGTTGAATTCATCCGGGCCTGGATGAGGGCAACAATATTCATGCGCTTCTCTTATGGGGGCTTGCGCCTCTTGCCGCATACGCGGGTTAATCGGGCAACAGCCCCAGTATTCTGCTCACCACGCGATTCTTATTAGGAGTAAAATCGAGGCGGGACATGCGCGTATAGAGCGATTGACGAAAAGCCGGTTCCAAAAATCGTTCAAAAGCCGAAAGCAATTTTTTTTCCGAAAAATTCCGCATAAGGCCAAGGTACATAAAGCCGTTGTGCGCCCGGGCAAAGCCGTGTTGATGTTCGCGCTCGTTATGCGCCAGCACCACAGCCGGTATGCGCATGTGGGCAAGCTCATATACGGTGCGCCCGGCTGAGCATATGGCCAGATCCGCCTGCTCCATTTCCCGGGACATCACGTTGGTGGCGTGCGAGAAGGAAATAAGAGCGGCGCCGGGGTCCAGCTTTGCGATATGCTCAAAGAGCGCTTCCTTGTGAGCATACCCGGGTCCGGCCACCACGCTGACGGCGATGCCGTGCCGGCGGCATAAAGGAAAGAGCGCGTCCAGACACTTGCGCGTATAGTCTGAAGAATCCGTGCCGCCAAAAGTGATGAGCAAACGCTGGAGCTTTGGGCGAAACTCATTGCGGCGGGCCTGCAAGAATTCGTCGCGCAGGCAAAAATACCTATGCCCGCAGAGCTTGCGCGCATCTTTATGGCGAGAGCCCCGGTACAGGGCATTGACGACTAAATCCGCCCGGGCCGCGCCCGGACCTTCATCTTCAAAATTCACCACAGCCGGGACCACGGCCTTGAGGGCGGCCATGTATTCCTCGCTCGTGTCCAGAAGATCGTTGACCACCAGATCCGGCTCAAGGCGCAGCACGTCTTTGGCTAAGGAGTCCGACTGCTGTATAACGGTACGGTAATCCCGGGCGGCTATGTTGGCGGCGGCCAGTTCACTTTGCCGCGTGCATAAAAAGCTGACGCGGTGGTCGGCTATTTCGTGCGCCAGCATGAGCCCCCTATAAATATGACCCATACCGATGGCCGGATACCCCGCAACGACAAACACAATATGTTTGCTTTGCAGGATTTTTTCGCAGACCCACCAATCCAGATAACTTGCGATCTCTATGCCCCGCTCGGCCTGGAAATATGGCGTGGTTTTAAGCCCTCTGCCTGAAGATCCCTCTTGCCGCAGTAGGGCTGAAGAGCGCAGCATAAAAAGGCTCTTGCTCTCCACATAGGCGGTCTGTTCTTCTTCATTAAAGAGCAATGCGTCAATATCATTGCCTTTTTCTTCCCAAAGCCGATACTTGATATTTTTTACCGTGACGAGGCAGTCGCTTTTTTCCGCCAGGAAGCGGGAATAAGCGTCTTCTATGTCCGCCGCGGTGATGAGCGGGGCGGAGGCGCGGTAAATGATAAGACGCTTGTACCGCTCCCCCATGCGCTCCAAAACGGGCCGCAGCGCAGAGACAATGTTCAGGGAGCGAATAGTGTACGCCGGGTTATATTCGCAGCCGACTCCCGCCCGCTCGCAAATGAGGCGGATTTCGTCGCTGTCCGTGACCACCAGGATGTCTTGGCCCGGGACAACGGCTTTGGCCGTATCCAGGGCGCGCATGATAAGGGTTTTTCCGGCCAGCTTTTTCACAAGCTGATCGGGAATTACCGCGTTTTTTTTGATGGCTGGTATGATCAGGCAGCGTTCATTCAAGGTGCTTTACTGCAACTTTATTGAGTTATTGAGTGTATGCATCGGCCAGTGCCCGAAGCATGGAGAGCGCGTTCTCCAGCCAAGGCGAAGAAAACGCAAAAGGTCGATCGTCACGCGCATGCGGCCGGATTGGCCCATCGGGATGGACGGCCGCCCCGGCCGGGCTAATGTAAATGCGCCGCGCGCTGCACATCCAGAACCTGCTTCGCGGCATCAAGCATATGCTGGAATTCCTCTTCCTTCAGGTTGTGCTGGAAAGGAAAGGATATCATGTGATCAAAAAAAGTGTCGGCATGGGGACAGTCGGCCCGGCCAAAACCGAGCTTCTGGTATAAGGGATAGCGGTTTAATGGGTAATATTGCACAACGCATTTAACCTTGTGCTCATGGAACATACGGCGGATAAAATCGTTGCGGCGCTCTTGGGAGCCATCCAGCCAGGCGGCCAGCAGGTGATAATTATGCCGGGTGCTGGTATCCCTATGGAAGCATAGCTCCGGGTATGCCGCCAGGGCGTCGATAAAGGCGATGGCCCGGGCGCGCTTTTCCTCGTTGATGGTGAGCACGCGATCAAGCTGCTTTGCCCCCAGGGCGCACTCCACCTCACCCAGGCAGTAATTATACGGCCAGAGGCGGTGCCCGTTAAGTTCAGGAAAGTCCACGTTGCCCATGGCGGGGATCCAGTAATCGGGCCGATCTTCGGAAAAAGCGCAGTGCCCGTTGTGGCGCAGCATGGGGATAATATCCGCAAAGGCGCTGTCTTTGCAGGTAAGCATGCCGCCTTCGCCCAGGGTGGTCAGATTTTTATGGGAATGGAAAGAAAATACGCCGAAGTCGGCAAAATTGCCGGCCTTCACGCCGCCGATGTCCGCGCCGATGGCTTGGCAGGCGTCTTCAACGACCAGGAGGCCACGCTCCCGTGCGAGCGCCATAATGCCGGGCATATCCGCCACATAGCCATACAGGTGCACCACTACAATAACCTTTGTACGGGGCGAGAGAACGCGCTGTATACTTTGTTTCGTCACCACCCGGGTGTGCGGGTCAATATCCGCCCAAACCAGCGTCGCGCCTGTACGCGCAAAAGGGTAGGCGGAAGAAGTGAAGGTATGGGACGGAATGACGACCTCATCTCCGGCATCAAGCAGGCAGAGTCTGGCCGCCAGTTCCAGAGCGGCTGTGCCGTTCATCATGGCAAAGGCGTAAGGCGCCGCGTTAAAAGCGCGGAATTTTTCCTGAAAAAGCGCTTGGTAGCGCCCCTGGGTGAGGGGATCGGCATTGCGCATGGCATCAACAACCACAGCGATTTCTTCTTCACTGTAATCAAGGGCGCGGCCGCTGAAGTTAACCTTGAGGTCCATTACATTTCCTTAAAAAGAGAAATAAGATAGTCTTTATTTAAAATTTGCCGAAAATCCGGGCCCAGCGCGTTGGTTAGGGGTTTTTCATGGACAATGCTGCCGGCATAGAGAGCTTCGTACTGTTCGTCCGTCAGGTTTCGGCAAATCCCCTTGGGAAGGTTTATTTTGTTGCGGGCCATCATTTCGACAAATTCGGCATATTCTTCGGGGTAAATGTCCTTGAGCACCGAAAGCGCGTAACAGTTGGCTTTGCCGTGGGGCAGATGCAAGACAATGGAAAGGCCCGCGGAAATCGGGTGCACCACACCGGTATTGCCCGCGGCCATACCGCCAAGGTAGGAGCCTACCATCATTTTTTCCAGATTCTCTTCCGACATCATGTCTCCCCCGCCAAGAAAAATTTCCCGGCAGATATCCATGGCTGAACGGGAAAGACTGTCCACAATGATGTTTCTGTAGCTGCCGCGCACAGATTCAAAGCAATGCATGAAAGTATCCATGCCGGTAAAGAAGAATTGATCGCGCGGCACGGTGCGGCAAAGGCCCGGGTCAAGCACCAGTTGATCGTATACTGTAAAATCGCTGTTCATGCCGAGCTTTAATTTGCGTTTGTAATTGGTGAGCACGCAGGTGCGCGAGCATTCCGCGCCCGTGCCCGAAAGCGTGGGCACCCCTATTTTATAGACGGCCGGCTGCTTGACCAATTCCCAACCCTGATATTCTTCGGCCTTGCCCGGGTTGGTGAGCAAATTGGCGACGGCTTTGGTCATATCAAGGACGGCGCCGCCGCCGATGCCCACAAGACAGCAGGGAAGCCGCCCGGAAAACATGCTCTTGGCGGCGTCCGCGAGGCTGTCCGTATATTCCACCGTGGGTTCGGCGCTGGTGTCGATAAGGACCACCTTGTCGCCGGAACGGGCGGGGATTTGCCGCAGCAGATCCTTATCCTGAAAATAATGATCCACATAAAAGAGAGCCGGAGCAGCGCTATCGCCCACAGCTTCGCGGCGCGCGTCCACAAGTTGTCCCAATTGGGCAAAAGCGCCGAAGCCAAGCTGGTAATACGGCACGTTCTTGGTATTGCGGGTGATGGACATGAGCTTCCTTTGCCGGACGGCAGGAGTATCAACAGAAAGAGTTGGGGTGGGCTGAAAATAGCGGCCTTCTGGGGAGGGGGCGAGTGGTCGCGAAGGCATCACCCGGAGTTTGGGCAAACGCTACTTTTATATCCATATTTTAAAATATAACTATCTTGTATAACAGGAAGTTAGCTCTAGTCATGAAAATTGGATTTTCCACCAGGAGCGTATGGGCACACATAAAGAAGCTGGGCGGGAAAGTCAACTAAGACTTGTTGCCCCTGCTCTTGCGCATAGAACTCTCCTGGTTTGGGTTTTAACCAAAAATCTCTACTTGGCAATGGACCTGATTTACGGAACTTTACTTATTTAGAAACAGCCCCTGGTGCAAGGTGTTTGTTATACGCAACACTTTTTATTGATAGCTTTACTGGCATAATATAAATGATGAAAAACGCGGAGAACCTCCGCGGGCAGTGAAAGGACGTTGCTTATGAACGCCAAGACCTTTTCCTTGGATGAGCTGTGTTTGCTTGCCGATTGCAGCAAACGCACAGTACGCTATTACATTCAGCTCGGCCTGGTTTCCCGCCCGGTGGGCGAGGCCAGAGCGGCCCGGTACACCGGCGATCATTTGAACCAGCTTCTGCAGATCAAAAAGTTGTCGGAGGCCGGGGTATCACTGAATCGTATCCGGGAGGTGCTGGAGGGAGAAGGCTCTCCGGTTCCTCCCCGGAAGCGCCTTCCCGGAACGGTGGAAGTGTGCAGCCATATTTATATCGCGCCTGGAGTTGAAATTCAGATTACCCCGAAAGAAGCGGGCATGAGCCCGGAACAGGTGCGGGAATTCATCCGGGAAGTTATGAAGCTCGCGGGCAGCACGCTGAATAGGCCAGACAAGAGCGACAACTAGAGCAGATTAACTTTAAGATTTGTCGTTTAACGGCGGGCAAAGCCCGCCGTTAAATAAAGTTAATCTGCTCTAAAGGCGCTGCATGACGAGCTTAATAGGGCCGTGGCCGATGCCTACGGCTGGCCGGTGGACCTGGATGCGGAACAATTATCACTGACCAATCCGAAACAAGCGCCCTCCACTATCCGCTCGAGGGCCGCCATATCCAGATGTTGCTCCACCAGGTCCGCCAGGCGGTTGTATTCGGCTTCACGGAAGGCCGTTTCGTTTACGCTGTGCCGGGGGGCCGTTTCGTTTACGCTGTGCCGGGGGGCCGCTTTTTGCCCGTATCCCTCCCAAGGAGACGGAACGGGGCGTTGCGTGAGGCTATCCTCCTCCTCAACAGCAATGTCCCAGTAGGGAAGCACGCCGAGCACCGGGCGGGAAAGGCGCTGTTCAAGCTCACGCAAGCCCGGTTCCAGAATCTCTCTATCCCCGCGGAACTTATTGATGACAAAGCCTTTGATGCGTTCTTGCTCGCCTTGCCGGAGCAAGGCCACCGTTCCGTAGAGGGATGCGAAAACCCCGCCCCGGTCAATATCTCCCACAAGCAGCACCGGAGCGTCGGCAAGTTCGGCCATGCCCATATTGGCAATGTCGTTTTCCCGCAAATTAATCTCCGCGGGGCTGCCCGCTCCTTCCATGAGAATGAGATCGTAGCGGGAGGCAAGGGCGGTAAAGGCTTCAAGCGCGCGCGGTTTCAGTTCATGCCGAAAAGCGTAGTATTCTCGAGCTGTTAACGTGCATAGGGTTTTACCCATAACTATGACCTGGCTTGTCTGCTCTCCCGTGGGTTTGAGCAGTACCGGATTCATAAGAGAAGAGGGCGCTATGCCGGCGGCTTCCGCCTGTATGGCCTGGGCCAGGCTTATTTCATGCCCATCGTCGGTGATATAGGAATTTAAGGACATGTTTTGGGACTTAAACGGCGCAACGCGCAAGCCCCGGCGGCGGAAGATGCGGCATAGAGCCGTAACCAGCAGGCTCTTGCCCACGGATGAGGCCGTGCCTTGGATCATTAAGCATTTTGCTGTCATGCGCTGAGCATCCTTGAGAGGGTGTTTTTGTCAGGAACAGGCCCTGTCGCTCGAGGGACTTCCGTCCCCCAAACTCTCTGGCGGGAGGAAATTATTTTTCCCAAGCGAGGTTTGGGGCGGCAGCCCCTAGAGCAGATTAACTTTGAGATCTGTCGTTTAACGGCGGGCAAAGCCCGCCTACGGCAATCTCGAGGCAAGGATTTACGGGCAAATCCTTGCAGAGCAATTATGCATTTTCAATGTTACATTGCTCTAAAGCCGAATTTTTATGCCCCTCGCGGGATTTGGGGCAGCGCCCCAAAATTGCGCGCCTGCTGAAAAGAACGGCAGGTGGAGAGAAAGGAACGGGCCAGTTCCGGGCAGCCGCAAAAATGCACATGCGGATAGATTGCCAGCACGTTTTTGCGCAGCAGGCCTCCGCTCCAGGTTCTGCCGTCCGCCTTGCGCACTTCAAGGGCGGGCGCGGCAACAGGTTCGCACAGGCGCGAATAATGGAATTCATGGGCGCGGAATGTTCTGCCCGCTGGTCCCAGAATAGAGTCCCGCAGCAGGGTGACCTCTACATAGCCAAAGGGTTGTAAGCGGGTGGTCATTTGTGCCGCGTGGGGAAAAAAACCGCTCATGGAGAAGGTTTCGGGCGCTTTGCTGCACTCCTGGGACGCGGGAGAAGCGGGCGTGAGGAAGGAGCAAAGATACAGCATGCCGCCGCATTCGGCATAGGTGGGCAGGCCGCTCTCAAGGGCCGCCAGGAGATCGCGGCGAAAAGCGTAGTTGGCTTCAAGCTTTGCAGCGAAGATTTCCGGAAAGCCTCCGCCAAGATACAGGCCGTCAAGACTATGGGGCAGATGCTTATCGCGCAGGGGGCTGAAAAAAACCAGCTCAGCCCCCATGGCTTCCAGCAGTTCCAGATTGTCCGCGTAGTAAAAGGAAAAAGCGGAGTCATAGGCCACACCCAGACGCAGGGGCGCGGCAGCGGCGGGCGCCGGCTCGGGCAGAAAAAAAGGGGGGGGCGATAAAGGCGGCGCGCTATGCGCAAGAGCGAGCAGTGCCGGAATATCGAGAGTTTTTTCCGCCGCTTCTGCCAAAGCGGCGAGCATGCCGCTCACGTCGTGCATTTCGTGCGCGGGTACAAGGCCAAGGTGACGAGCGGGCAGCGGAGGGAGGGTATTTTTGGCAAAGTATCCGAGACAGGGAAGAGAGGTTTGCTCCTCTATGCATTTGCGTAAAAGATTATACTGGGCCGGGCCGGACACGCGGTTGATGATGACTCCGGCCACGCGCAGCGGGTTCAGATCAACGGGGGAATTTTCGGAGTTTCGGGGTTTGAAGGAGGCGTAGCCGGCAACCAGCGCCGCCGCGCTTAACGAAAGCCCTTCCCCGTTTATGATCAGCACTACCGGAGCATGAAGCAGGCAGGCGACATGGGCGGCGCTGGTCGCCGGGCCGCTGCCCTGACCGTCGTACAGGCCCATAGCCCCTTCAATGAGTGAAAGGCCGGAAAGAGAGGCGTCCGCCTTTTCAGGCCGGGCAAGGGCGTGACGGCAAAAAAGACTTTGCAGCGTGGCATTGGGCAAAAGCCAGGCGTCAAGGTTACGGGAAGGCTGGTCGGTGGCGGCCTCGTGCAGGGTGGGATCGATGAAATCCGGCCCGGTTTTAAAGGGCTGGACGGCAAGACCCCGGCGGGTAAGCGCCGCCATGAGGGCAAGGCAAAGGGTTGTTTTGCCGACGCCGCTGTGTGTGCCCGCAATCAGAAGACGGGGAAAGTTCATGAGCAGGAATCCTCAATAGTTTTTCTGGAGGGGCGGCGCTCCAAAAACATAAAAAATTTATTGAGAAAAATTCCTAGTCTTCAAGTTTGCTCTTGCGCTTGGCGTTTTCATCCTTGTACAGCTTGTAAGTGACAGAATCGATGAGCGCTTGCCAACTGGCTTCTATTATGTTGTAGGAAACGCCCACGGTAACCCATTTGTGGTTCTGATCGGCCGATTCAATAAGGACGCGCACTTGCGAACCCGTACCCCGATGGGAACTGGTGGCGGCAAGAACCCGCACTTTAAAGTCCACAAGGCGCATTTCTTTGAGGTGCGGGTAAAAAGGGTAGAGCGCTTTGCGCAGGGCGTTGTCCAGGGCGTTTACCGGCCCTTCCCCAAAGGCGGCGGTGTGCTCGATAACCCCTTCCACCTCAAGGGTGACCGTGGCTTCGGACTGGAGTTTGGCGTCTCCTTGTCCATTTTCCGGAGCGCGTTTGGATTCTAAAACATTAAACTGGATGAGGCGGAAAAAATCCCGCACGCCGCGCCGACCGAGCTTGCGCAGTAAAAGCAGCTCCACAGAGGCTTCCGCCGCGGCATAGTCATAGCCGAGGCTGGCTTTTTTCTTAAGTTCAGCCAAAAGCCCCACCACCACGGGTTCGTCTTTATCCAGATGAAAGCCGAAACGCCGCGCCATGGAGACGATATTACTGCGGCCCGCGAGTTCCGTCAGCAAAATGCGCTGTTCATTGCCCACCTGCGCGGGGTTAATATGCTCATAAAGCGAGGAATTGCGGTTTACGGCGCTGACATGGATGCCCCCCTTATGCGCGAACGCCGAGCGTCCCACAAAGGGCTGGCGGCTGAAAGGGGCCATGTTGGCTACTTCGGCCACGTAGGTGGAGACCGAGCGCAGCATGCTGAGTTTGCCCTCAGGCAGGCAGCGGTACGCTTCCTTGCTTTTGAGCTCCAATATGGGAATAAGCGAGCATAAATTGGCGTTGCCCGTACGTTCGCCGATGCCGTTAACGGTGCCTTGCACCATGGTTACGCCGGCTTCCACCGCCGCAAAGGACGTGGCCACGGCCATGTCGCTGTCGTTATGTGTATGGATGCCGAACTTGGCTTTGGGAAGTTCTTTTTTTACCCGGGCCACGGCTTTTGCGATATCCGAGGGCAAGGCGCCTCCGTTGGTGTCGCAGAGCACGAGAAAGTCCGCCCCCGCTTCCAGAGCTTTTTTCAACACTTCAAGGCAAAAGTCCGGATTATGCGCCATGCCGTCAAAAAAATGCTCGGCATCAAAAAAAACTTCACGCTGCTGCGCTTTAAGGTAGGCCACGGAATCGGCCGCTACTTCAAGATATCGGGCGGGCGTGACCCTTAAGGCTTCATGGACATGCACCTCCCAAGTTTTGCCGACAATGGCGATGGTCTTTGTTTTTGCGGCGAGCAGGGCGTTTAAGTTCTTATCCGTATGGGCGCTGTTGCCCGGGTGGTGCGTAGAGCCAAAGGCGGCCACAGTGGCGTGTTTGAGCCTGTAAGCCGCGATTTCTTGAAAAAATGCGGTATCCACCGGGCTCGCCCCGGGCCAGCCGCCCTCGATATAGGCGATGCCCAGCTCATCCAGCTTAAGGGCCACCTTGATCTTATCCTCAAGGCTGAAGTTGACGTCTTCCGCCTGATTGCCGTCACGCAGCGTGGTGTCATAGACAAGAATATTTTTCATGATCTCGCGTCTTCCATATAGGAATTGCTGTCCAGTCCAAAAATGTCATGCAGGGTGCGCACGGCCAGTTCGGTATATTTTTCTTCAATAAGACAGCTTATCTTGATTTCAGAAGTGCTGATCATGATGATGTTGATGTTCTCTTTTTGCAGAGCGGCGAACGCTTTTGCCGCAACGCCCGAGTGGTTGCGCATGCCGACACCGATGGCGGAGATTTTGCTGACGTTATCGTCGAACAGCACCTCCAGCACCCCGATCTGCTGCTTGATTGTATCCACAATGGCGAGGGCGCGTTTGAGATCTTTGCGGCTTACCGTGAAATTCATGTCCGTGACGCCTTCCCGGCTGGGGGTCTGGACGATCATGTCCACCGATAGTTTCGCCGCGGCAAGAGGACTGAAAATGGAGGCCGCGACTCCCGGAATATCCGGCACGGCGCGAAGGGTGATGCGGGCCTGATCCTTATCATAGGCGATGCCGGAGACCATAACGTGTTCCATGCTCGGATCCTCTTGAGTTACAAGGGTGCCGGGGGCATCGCTGAAGGTGCTGCGCACCAGCACGGGAACCTTGTATTTTTTTGCAAATTCCACAGAGCGTATTTCCAGCACCTTTGCGCCCATGCTCGCCAGTTCCAGCATTTCTTCGTAGGAAATCTTTTCCAGCTTGCGGGCTTTGGGGCAAAGGTTCGGGTCCGTGGTGAAGACGCCTTCCACATCCGTATAAATTTCACATAGTTCAGCTTTTATAGCGGCCGCAAGCGCCACAGCCGAAGTGTCAGAGCCTCCCCGGCCAAGGGTGGTGATGCGTCCATCCGAAGTAATGCCCTGAAAGCCCGCCACCACCAGCACCTCATGTTCCGAGAAGAGCTGCATAAGGCGCGCGGTATCAATGCGTTTAATGCGCGCTTTGCCGTAAGTGGCGTCGGTGTCAATGCCCGCCTGCTGCCCCGTGAGGGAGCGCGCCTTAATGCCGGCATCTTTTAACAGCATGGCGAACAAGGCTATTGATACCTGCTCGCCTGTGGCGATGAGGGCGTCTTGTTCCGCCGGATCCGGCTCCGCGGACCATTCCTGAGCCAAGCTGAGGAGCTTATTGGTTTCTCCGGAACGGGCCGAAAGCACCACCAGCATTTTATAGCCCTGGGCAAGGCCTTTACGGACTTTTTCCAGAACCTGCAGCATGCGTTCTTTAGTAGCGACAGAAGTGCCGCCGAATTTTTGCACCAAAATGCGCATAGGTTCGATCCTTACTCATTGTGATGATACAACGGGAAAATCTGGTCAAGAAACTCACGCCCCAAAGGACCCAACGGTATAAACTCCGCCCGCCGCTCATCAATTCCGCTGCCGTGCCGCAGGCGCAGGGCAAGGCCGTCCGGAGGGAAATCCTCCGTAGCGATATGTTCAGGCCATTCAACAATAGTCAGTATAGCGGGCGTATCAAAAGAGTCTGCCAGAGCATCGTCACAGGTTCCTGGCGTCAGGCGGTACAAATCAAAATGATGCACAAGCGGTTTAGTACAATATATATTGCAGATCGTAAAGCTTGGACTGGACGTTTCCGCCTGGTCCCCGCCAGGCAGCGCGGCCACCAGGAAGCGGCATAACGTGGTTTTGCCCGCGCCGAGCCCGCCGTAAAGCAGCAGAGCCCCGGGATGAACCGTATGCAGCGCCTTTGCAAGGCAGCGGCCGAGGCGCGCGGCATCGGCAAGGGAATGCAGGCGCAACGCGGGACTTGCGGCAAAGTTCAACTCCGGCACAATTCCTCCCAAGCGGCTGGAACGGCCTCAGCTATTTCCCGGGCAAGGTGACCCCGGCCGGCGCGCGCGGCAAGCAGCTCCCCGGCCCTGCCATGCAGGTATACGCCAAGGGAGGCGGCGTCGCGGCTGGTAAAACCGGCGGCCGTAAGCGCGGCGCACACGCCCGCGAGAACATCGCCGGAGCCGCCTACGGCGAGGGTGGAAACGGCAAAGGGAGAAAGCGCGATAGCCTTGCCCGCGCAAGCGATGAGCGTGCCCGGGCCTTTAAGAACCAATGTTGCCGGACAGTGCCGCGTGAACAGGCGGGCAATTGCGGGCCTGTCGTCTTGCACCTGCCGGATGCGCTGCGCCGGGTCGCTTTCTTCAGCAAGGCCAGCGTGAGCAGAGCGGGTTTGGGGCAAAAGGCGCGCCATCTCTCCCGGGTGCGGAGTCAGTATATCCTCGGGGCGCAAAAGATTGAGAAGGCGGCAGGGCGCCTGGCTTTCCTCTTGCAAAACTTGGGATGAAGCCGGGGAAAGCGCGCTTTGCGGGAGGCGCAAAAAATAGAGGGCATCGGCATCCAGGAGCACTGGAGGCCTTGTTTTTTCTTCAAGTAACGCTTTCACAAGAGAACCCACAGCCGCATCCCGCCCCATGCCGGGGCCGACAACCAGGGCACGAGGCTTCAGGCGGCGTATAAGATCCAGCAAGGGCTCGGCATCTTCGGCCCGCCAGCGGGCGCTTTGCCCCAGGGGGTGGGTGAGTACTTCCGGCCAGCCCGCTCTGACAGCAGGCTCAAGCCCTTCCGGCAGTGCGACATGCACAAGCCCGGCCCCTGCGCGCAAACTTCCGAGGGCGGCAAGCACGGGCGCTCCGGCCATGCCCTCACTGCCGCCCACAATGAGTACGCTTCCCGCGCTTCCTTTGTGCGCCAGGCGCGAAGCAGCCGCCCACGCGCCATTGCGCGGCCGTAACAACTGCCAGGAAGACGGAATGCGCGCGCGCATCTCCAAAGGAATGCCCACGCGGCGTATGGCGACTTCTCCCGTATAGTCGCACGCTTCCGGAAAAAACAGGCCGGGCTTGCCCGCTTCAAAGCAGACGGTGGCATGGGCGCGCACAGCCAAGGGCCGGGGTTTGCCGGTCAGGCCGCACAGCCCTGAGGGAATATCCAAAGAGAAAATAAACGCCGTTCGCCGGCAGGCGTTCATAAGCCGCACGAGGCGTTGCTCTTGCGGGCGCAGTTCTCCTTTAATCCCGGTTCCCATAAGGGCGTCCACAATAATATCCGGCTTTAAACCGAGGAAGGCATCCAGGCCGGAAGCTTCGGGAAACTCTTCCAGCATTTTTTCCGCCGCGTCGGCGAAAAGAAAATTCACCCCCATGGCAGCGGCCATGGCCGCGTGCTCCCGGGCCGGGCTCGGCAGATCCGCTAAAGGAGCAAGGCAGTGGACAAGCACCCGAAGCCCCTCATCGTGCAGCAGCCGCGCCAGGGCCATGCCGTCACCTCCGTTATTGCCTTTGCCGGCAAAGATAAGCACATGGCTTTCCGGCAAGAGAGCTTTGTGCCGCTTGAGTTCCTCAAGGGCGGCGCGGGCGGCGTTTTCCATAAGCAACAAAGGGGGGATGGCGTACAGACTGTGCGCGCCTTCATCCCATTGCCGCATTTCTTCAGGCGTGGGCAGGGGGACATACAGGGGGAGGGCGTCTGGCATGGCGGACTCCGTATCAGAATTTTTCTTGAAAGCGGGGGCTTACAGAAGAGGGCAAAGACTCAAGCACCACAACAGCGGCGGCATGATCGCGCGTATGCGTGAGGGAAACGTGAATATTGCCGACCTCAAGAAAAAGGGCGCGTTCCTGGGCTTTGTCGTAAAAGGAAAGAAGCGGCTGGCCCGAAGACAGGGAATCGACACGGATATCGTGCAGGCCGATGCCTCCGGCAAATCCCGTGCCCAGCGCCTTGACCGCGGCTTCTTTGGCGGCGAAGCGCGCGGCAAAGCGGGATATAAAATACGGCAAAAGCGGATCTTCCGGCAAGGCGAGTTGCTCTGACGCGTGCAGGACTTTTTGGACGAAGATCTGGCCGAAACGCTCCAAAGAGCGCCGTATGCGCGCTATTTCAACATAATCTATACCGATGCCGACTATCATGGTTTGGTCCCAATTTGAGGAAAAAAGGCGGTTTTTTTGATATATTTTGAGTTTTTGGGGCGCTTCTCCTGCTTTGTAATGATGGCTGAGGGCGGCCTTGTCAAGTGAAGCGCATGGCACAGGCCTCCCCAAAAAATATGTTGCACCGCTCTTACTCTGGTCCCCTCCTTGCCAAAGAGCCCGCACAACGGTATTGTTGAAATCGGAACTTGTATTGTTTCGCGCACGCTCGCCGCGCGCCATATGCGCTTAATGAGATAATGAGGTGATGTAACATGATTATATGCATTCTGGGCACCGGCTATGTAGGCCTTGTAAGCGCCGCTTGTTTTGCCGAAATGGGCAATGACGTGCGTTGCGTTGATGTGAACGCAGAAGTTGTGGAATCACTGAAACAAAAAAAGATACCCATTTATGAACCGGGTTTGGCCGCCCTTGTGGAGCGTAACTACGATGAGGGGCGGCTTGACTTTACGACTGACATAGCGAAGGGCATTCAGGCCGCCGCTGCCGTGTTCATCTGCGTGGGCACGCCTCCGCGCCAAGACGGCTCCTGCGACTTGCAGTATGTGATGCATGCGGCTGCCGATATCGGCAAACATATGCAAAAGCCCCTGGTGGTGATTACAAAATCCACAGTACCCGTGGGCACTGCGGATGCGGTGCATAATGCCGTTGCCGGAGAACAGCGCAAGCGAAATATCAGCATCCCCTTTGATGTGGCCGCCAATCCGGAATTTTTGAAAGAAGGAAACGCGGTAAACGATTTTATGAAGCCGGATCGCGTGGTCGTTGGTACGGATAATGAAGAAACCGCGGCTTTGCTCCAAGAACTTTACGCTCCTTTTGCCCGCAGCCGGGATAAGCTTTTGATCACAAGTGTGCGCAGCGCCGAAATGATTAAATACGCCGCGAACTGCATGCTGGCGACAAAAATTTCTTTTATTAACGAAATAGCCAATATCTGTGAGCGGGTAGGGGCGGATGTGCGGGAAGTGCGCACGGGCATCGGCGCGGACCATCGCATAGGACACCACTTTATTTACCCGGGCCTCGGCTACGGCGGCTCATGCTTTCCGAAAGATGTGCGGGCGCTCATCCACACGGCAAAAAGCGCCGGAGTTGAGCCTGAACTGCTCCAGGCTGTGGACGCTGTCAACAACCGGCAAAAGCTGATGATGGCCCGGCGTATCGCCGAGTATTTCGCGTTCCAGGGCGGCTTGAAAGGAAAAACCCTGGCCCTGTGGGGGTTGAGCTTTAAAGCCAATACGGATGATTTGCGTGAATCGCCTTCCATTGCCGTTATAAAAGAACTGACGGCCCAGGGCATGCGCATTCGGGCGTATGATCCTGTTGCGGGCAAAAATGCCCAGCTGGCGCTTAGGGAAAACCCCCAGGTGAGTGTGGAGGATTCGCAGTATGCAATCCTGGAAGGTGCGGACGCGCTTTTGGTGGCAACGGAATGGAACCAATTCCGTACGCCCGACTTTAACCGGATAAAAGAAGCTCTGAACGCTCCACTCATTTTTGACGGCCGCAATCTTTTTTCCGGAAAATCCCTGGCCGCTAAAGGGTTTGCCTACTTTTGCGTGGGCAGGGGTTGATGCGGTGCAACTTTTCTAAAAATAAGCAGAAAATAATCGCATCCGTGGAAAAAATCAGTGACAGATTTTTTTGTCCTCTGTAAATATGCACCAAGTAACACTGTGATGTCGTCAGTAACACTCCGGAATATTCTGGAAAGTGAGGTTATCTATGGAACATACTAAGAGGCAGGATGACGAGTTGCTCCAGCTTGTAACCTTTAGCATTGGTGAAGAAGAGTTCGGAGTGGATATCCTTAAAGTGCAGGAAATTATCCGCACCATGGAAATCACCAAAGTGCCGCGCGCGCAGGACTTTGTGGAAGGGGTCATCAATTTGCGCGGTAAAGTCATCCCTATTATTGACCTGCGCCGCCGTTTCGGCCTTGAGTCCAAGCCGCACGATAAACACACAAGAATTATTGTAATTGAGATTAATAATATGATTGTGGGCTTTGTGGTGGATTCTGTTTCCGAAGTGCTGCGAATTCCCGCAAGTACAGTGGAACCGCCCCCGCCCGTTGTGGCAGGTGTGGAATCCGAGTACATCAGCGGCGTTGGAAAACTTCAGGATCGCCTGCTTATTTTGCTGGATTTGGATAAGCTGCTGTCCAGCGAAGATTTGGAAGTTCTCGGGCAAATATAACCTCGCGGCCTTATGAGCTGTGCAGAGCAGATCAACATTGAAAATGTTTATCCGCTCCGCAGGGGTTTGCCCGCCGCCAAAGCATTGGCGGCGGGCTGTTTCATTATGGAGCATAGGAGCCTTTCAAAATCACTTCCCCCGGCAAAAAAGCGAAGCGTGCGGCAGCGGCAAGAGCGCAGCAAAGCCCGCGAGATTGTCGTGTAACGGCGGGCAAACCACGCCGGGAGACGACACTCTCCAGCGTGAGCTGCGTGAACCCGGGGTTGATGCATCGGCCCCTG
>JAVBOT010000043.1:0-17901 GCA_031550225.1 Desulfovibrio sp. | reverse complement strand
CGGCTTTTTGCCTGGCTGCAAAACTTCCGCCGTCTTGTCGTGAGGTATGAATTTCATGCCGAGAACTTCCTGGCCATGGCGCAATTGGGTTGCATCATGATTTTGCTCAGGTTGGTTTGATTATGAGATGGCTTCTAGTGTCGCGTTCACGAAATGCCACGTAAGAATCTGACGCGACACTGAAAGCCATTTCATAATTCGTTAGGGAATGACTTCTGGAAACAGTCCCTAAGGCGACTGAAACCTTATGCTGCTCTATATCCATGTACCCTTTTGCCGCGTTAAATGCGGATACTGCGCGTTTTTCTCCTTGCCGTTGGCAAAAGGAAGCGCGGGCGCATCCCAACTAAGCGGCTACCTTAGCTCCCTTCTGGGGGAGTTGCGTTTTTGGCGTACGCGCCTGGGCAAGGTTCAGGTGGAAAGCATATTCTTTGGAGGCGGAACGCCAAGTCTTTTGCCCGCTAAAGCTGTTGCGGGTTTACTTGAGCAAGTGCGCGAAGCCTTCATGCTGCCGGCGCAAGCGGAAATCAGCGTTGAAGCCAATCCGGATTCGGCCCTTGCCGATGGTTGGCTTTTTGATGTCAGAACGGCCGGGGTGAACCGTCTCTCCCTCGGCGTGCAAAGCTTTGATGACAATACCCTTACCCTGCTCGGGCGGGTTCACAGCTCACGTATGGCCGAGGCGGCCTTTGCCACCGCCCGGGCCGCCGGGTTCACCAATATCAGCCTGGATCTCATGTGGGGTTTGCCCGGCCCGGGCGGCCGCGCTCAATCACAGCGGCACTGGCTGCAACAGTTGAAAAGAGCCGTGGAACTACAGCCGGAGCATATTGCCGCCTACGGCTTTACCCAGGAAACGGGCAGCCCTCTTGCCAAGGCCTGCGCGGCAGGGGAACTCGGCCTGCCCTCAGAGCAGGCCCAGGCCTCCATGTATCTGGCCGGAGCGGATTACCTTGAGAGCCAGGGCTACATGCAATACGAGATATCCAACTTCGCCCGCATGGGCTTCAACTGTCGCCATAATATCGGATACTGGGAAGGTAAAGACTATCTGGGCCTCGGCCCCGCCGCCACCTCCACACTGGGCAACCGCCGCTGGACCAATGCTGAAAATTTGATCGCCTGGCGCGGCGCAGTGCGATCGGGACAACTTGGAACGGAGGGAGAAGAACTGGATACATCCGCCAGGATGAAAGAATTGCTCATGCTGCGCCTGCGCATGACGAAAGGACTGCCGCTCAAAGAATGGCAGGCCGTTAGCGGGTACTCTTTCCTGAAGCGTTATGCGTCCCTCGTGGCTGTTCTGCAGCAAAAAGGCCTTGCCGCGACACGGGGAGGATTTTTTCGGCTTACACGGCCGGGAATGCTGGTGTCTGACGCTATTCTGGCGCACTTTTTTCAGATCTTGGATGGCGGGTTATAGAATAAATTGATTTTGAGACGCGCGGGCAATGGCGCCGCTTGCCCGTACTGGCTCAGTTTGCTGCCGGTACTGGATGCGGTTTGCCGTCAGGCGCGGAAGGCAAGTGTGTCGCTGCGCGGTGCCCTCGTATGGGACATGACCCCAACAACAAACGATGCCTGGCAAAGCATCACGGCAAAATGAGCCAGCACCCGCTTGCGCTTGTCGCCAGGCTTGACAGGTATACTGCTCCATGACAGATTACCAACAAAATTGTTGCCAACAGAATTGTTGCCAACAAGATTGTTATCAACGAGACTGTTGCCAACGAAATTGTTGTCAATAAAAGCGCTGTAACAACTGCGGACAGGAGTTCGTATCCATGGCAAAGCTCATCCAGGCAAACGGCAATTGGGTTTCAGGCGATCGCTTCTGGAACAGAGAGAAGGATATGGAGCTGTTGCAGGAAATGCTTGACGGGGGCGCCCATATCCTTTTGACCGCCCAAAGGCGTATGGGCAAAACGAGCTTGATGCGTGAATTGATGCGGCAACTGGAAGGGCGCTACCTGTGCGTTTTTATCGATTTGCAGGACGCCTCGGAGGCGGAAGATCTCATCGTTAAGCTGAGTATTGCCCTTAAGCCTCACGACAGTTACTGGCGCAAAATAAAAACACTTTTTTCCAATGCCTTTCAGGCGCTTTCCGGAAATGTGGAGGAGTTGAATCTTGGAGACATCAGCATAAAGCTGCGGGCCGGATTAAGTGCGGGCAACTGGCGGGAAAAGGGGGATGCTCTGTTGTCTATTGTGGCTGAGTCCGGCCAGCCGGTGCTTTTGTGCATGGATGAAGTGCCCATCATGGTGAACAGACTGCTGACAGGCAATGAACACCGCATAAGCCCGGAGGGCAGGGCAAAGGCGGAAACTTTCATGGCCTGGCTGCGCAAAAACAGCCTCGCGCATCAGGGACGCATTAGGATGATGCTCTCCGGAAGCATAGGCTTTGAGCCGGTGCTGCACCGGGCGGGCTTGAGCGCTACCATCAATAATTTTCGTCCGTTTGATCTTAAACCCTGGGATGAAGCCACAGCCGCGGGTTGCTTGCGGGCCCTTGCCGGGCAGTACGGGCTTGTTTTTAAAGATAACGCCGAAGGCGCCATGGCGGCGCATATCGGATATTGCGTTCCCCATCATGTGCAGATGTTTTTCAGCCATATTTATGATCGCTGCAAGCGCCGGGGAAATATGGTTTTTTCAGCGGAAGAGGTGCGCGATGTTTATGAAAATGAGATGCTTGGAGTGCGCGGGCATGCGGAACTCGCGCACTATGAGGAACGGCTGAAGCTCGTCCTTGGCCCGGCGCTGTATCCCTTTGCGTTGGAATTACTGACGGAAACCGCCGTTACGGGCATTTTGGCGGCAAAAACCGTGGCGCTGCTGAAAAAAAGCTATTCCATACCGCCGGAGGAAGGCGGCATTGCCGAGAAAGCTATTTTACGGGTGCTTGAACATGACGGCTATCTCAACCCGGCCGCATCAGGGTATGTGTTTGCGTCTCGCCTTGTGCGGGATTGGTGGGAACGGCGGCACGGCTATGCCTATGTGCCCGCGGACAGGCGGGGGTTGTAGCTCATGCCCAGGCGCACGGTAAAGTACACCCCTTCGCTTCTCTCTGATAAAGAACTTAAGGAAAGCTTCGTCGCCAGGCAGGCTGATCTTGAGATGCTCATGGAAATCGTCAGAGAAAACGTAACAATCGCCAATCAGCATGTGTTGATTATCGGAGCGCGCGGGAGCGGCAAAACGATGCTTGCGCTACGCGCGGTTTTGGCGCTTCGTGAAGATGCCGCCTTGCATGCTCTTTGGTATCCTATAGTATTTTCAGAAGAAAGTTATGAGGTGGCTTCGGCCGGAGAGTTTTGGCTGGAAGCCGTGTTCCACCTGGCGGAGCAAAGCGCCGATGTAAAGTGGAAGCAAACTTACGCGGAATTGCGAGAGGAGCAGGATGACAACAGATTGCGGGAGCGCGCCCTGGGGCAGCTTATGGATTTTGCGGACAGCCAGGGGAAAAGGCTCCTCCTGATTGTGGAGAATCTGCATATGCTGTTGAGTGATCTGATGGATGACGCCGAAGCCTGGAAGCTGCGGCACACGCTTATGAATGAGCCCCGGGTTATGCTTTTGGCCTCGGCCGTGAGCCGGTTTAAAGGCATCGATCATCCATCCCGGCCCATGTTTGAAATGTTCAAGCTGCATGAATTGCGCGCCTTTACCGATGAAGAGTGCGCGCGCCTTTGGCGGCAGGCAGGTGGAGCCGCCTTAGATGTAGAGGAAATCCGACCGGTGAGCATACTCACCGGCGGTAACCCTCGCCTTATCCGGACTCTTGCGGCTTTTTGCGGCAGCCGCCCTCTAGGGGCACTGCCTGATGCTTTGCTTTCCCTGATTGACGAACATACGGAATATTTCAAAAGCCACCTGGATAACCTGCCGCCCACGGAAAGAAAGGTGTATCTGGCCCTTGCGGAATTGTGGAACGATGCCTCCGCCCGCGAGGTTGCCGAGGCGGCAAGGCTGAATATCAACAAGACAAGCGCCTTGTTAAAACGTCTGGAGGAACGGGGGGCGGTGCTTATCCGCCGGCAGGAGAAACGGGGCAACGTATACGCCGTTGCTGAGCGCATGCATACTATTTACTACCTCACCCGGCGGCGGGGAAAACCGACTGCCAGGATAAAGAGGTTTGTAACGTTTATGCTCTGCTTGTATGCGCCTGAGCAGTCTGTAGTACGCTCCGGAGCAAACACTGGCGGCGCCGGCCGCGGGGGCTCTGTGGCTCACGCCATACAGGAGATGCTGGCGCTGTGCATGGATCTGGCTGCCTCCGGCAAAGCCGGAGAGGCCCTGGAACGGCTAGAGGGCTCGTGTGTGAGAGAGTACCTCGAACCCTTGGCTGTTGCTCTGCACTCCCTTTTGGGAACAAACGTCAGAACGGCCTGGGAAATAGGCGCGGTTGCCGGAGATATCCTGGCGCGGATAAAAAATTACAGGCGGAAGGGATAGGGCGCTTGCCTGACGCAGCTTTACGGCAAACGGCGCGCGCCCACATCTCCAAACAGAGTCGTTATGCGGTTTCCAGGCGAAGGCTTTCGCCATTACCGCAGCGCATCAATTCCATACGCGGGGAGAATAACGGCCTTATCTTTTTCTCCGGACAGATCTCCTTGCAGAGCGGCGTTGCTCACTCGCCGCAACATGGCATGCCTTTCATCAGAGAACCAGAGCTCTGAATTCGGCTTGAGCGCCATTAATTCGCATGAGGCGATATTTTTACTTTCCTTCTCGGATAAGGCTTCGCTTGCGGAGAGCGGTTCGAATTTAAATCTGGCCAGCATAAAACCCATCTTAGGATCAACGCGCACATAGTGGAATTTGCCGGGGGCAAGATCGGCATCCAGCACGTTTGAGCTTTCTCCGCCTCCAATTATATAAAGATGCTTGCCGGGAACGGTGTGATGCAGGATTTTGGTGTTTGCGGACAGCACGCCGACCAAAAAAATATCGCCATTTTTCACTTCGGCGACAGGCGCCTGGATGCCGCCGCCAATGATTGTGTCGCGAAAAAAAACAACCGCCGACTGCCCCTCGTTCAATACACGCGCTTCCGGCGTGATGGGAGCGGGCTGCATTTGCTTGCTCGCGCATCCTGTAATGAAAAAGCAGAGCGCTAAAAAAGCAAAAAGAAGTTTTTGCATAGTCTCCCCCATGAAATTTTTAATGGCTTTTTGTTGGCGGCAGGTGGATAAGCCGTGCAGAAGGATCGCTTCCCGCAGCCTCGGGGTTGTTTTTTCCTCAATAATCCTTTGCAGAGCGGGTGGGCTTTTTCAATGGAAGGCCGTTCTGCAAACGGTTTTTAAGGCGCTATTGCTCCTTCGTTATAGACTGCATGTATGTATGGTACTTTGTTGCAAAGCTCAAGCAGCGGGAGAAAGGCGCAACGAGAAGTGCATTTTTTGCAAAGCTTCATCAAAAATTATCGCGGAGGCTGATTCTTTACACCAAGACCCCAGCGTGCGGCCGCCTCGATTTCTTCTCCGCTTGCCCGCGGCCTGCCGAAACGGATATTGCTCAGGATGCTGTCCTCAAACAAGGAGACGGTTTGAAACGCCATGCTGATTTGAAGCAATTCAACAACAGTGCAAATGCATATTTGCTCTGATAGCGCAAGGCGCTGCCCGCTGCCGAGGCGCGGGCGAAATTTGTTTTGCCGCTAACGTCGGAGCGAGCGTCCTTAACGTTCTTTTGCTCTAGAAAAGAAGCCGGAGGGTAAGAAGAGGGCCTTCATCGCGCCTTTATTATAAGGACGGTGAAGGCCCTTCGAGGGACTATTGAGCCAGCAGCATGGCTATATAGCCGAAAATCGTGAGCAAAATGCCTGAAACGGCATAGCCCACGGGGAAGCCGATCCAAGGCACGGAACTGTTGACCTCTTTAGCCGCTTCCCGGGCCGGGCCGGAATGGGATCTGGCCCCGGCAACCCCGCCCATGAGCACAGCCGGATTGATTTTCATCAAATACAGCCCCACGCTCCAAACCACAAAGGGGGGGAGCGAACATGCCACAAAGCCGACAATAAATATCTTCAAGGCAATCAGCCCGGTGAGCTGCTCCAGCAGGGCGGAGCCGGCATTGACCCCGACAATGGCCACGAAGACCACCAGGCCCATATCCTCAAGAATGTTGCGGGCCGCATTGGGCGTATTACCGAAAAAACGCAGACGGGAATAGATGGAAGACACGATTACCCCGGAAACCAGCAGCCCGCCGGCGTTGCCAAGGCCGACCTTGGCCCCGAGCACAGGAAACTCGATAAGTCCGATAAGAAATCCGAGCACCATGCCCGCGCACAAGGTAAACAGATCCGTGGAGGTGTTGTGCCGCGCAACAACTCCCAAAAGAGTCGCGGCTCTATCCACCGCGCTTTTTAAACCCGTCACATACAGGACATCAAGGCGTTGCAGCCTGGTTTCCAGGCCTATGGGAAAAGGTTGCCCGGCCCGCTCAATGCGGGTTAATTGCAACTGCCCGGCTATTTCGGAGTTGCTGAACTCCTTCAGCGGCTTGTCAATGCATTCTTTGTTGGTGACCAGTATCTCCGCCTGATCCACGGGGATGCCCAGCACCTTGGCATCCGGCGTTTCCGTACCCAGGATGCCAAGGTTGCTGACCATGTCATCAAGTTTGCCGCCAAGGGCGATGATATCACCCAGTTGCAGCGTGAGTGAGGGCTCGGGGGCAAGGAGCCGGCCATTTCTCTCCACATCAAATAACCGGTACATGGGATAGTCGCGGCGGAACTCGGCCACGGTCTTGCCCACTGTAGCGGCATTTTCCAAGCGGTAGGCGCGCATGTCAAAAGCGTGATAGCCCGTGAGGCCGCTATCATCAACATTGGGCACGCCGAAGCGCTGCTCATATTCCTGGGCTGCCGCTTTGGCGTCGATGCCCCACCAGCGCGGCAAGTATTTGCAGATCAGGATAATACCCACGGTTCCCCAGATATAGGTGATGCCGTAAGAAAGGGCGATCATGGCGCTCACCCCTTCCATGCTGGCGCCCGGAGGCAGAGTGACCGCCCCTTGCGTCACGGCCTGCTCAGCCGAACCGATAGCCGCCGACATGGTCTGCGAACCCGCCAGCATGCCCCCGGCGGCCCCGAGGGGCAGCTGAAACACTTTGTCGCCCAGTAAGACAATGCCGAGCCCCAGGCAACTGGAGAGTACGGCCAGGAGGGTGAACTTCAGCCCGTCGCCGCGCAGGCTGTTGATGAAGGAGGGACCGACGCGCAGCCCCACGCCGTACATAAACAAATAGTAAAAAAGGGACTTGGTGAAATCGTCAAGCTGGAGCTTTACCCCAACGGAAGAGCCCAGCAGGGAGATGGCGCAGCCGACAATGATGGCCGCGGCCACCATGCCCAGCCCGTAACCCTTAAACGATAATCTGCCGATAGCTACCGACATGCCCACGACAAAAAACAGCAAGATATAGGGGTTATCGGCAAAAAATTGCATAACCGCATGCATAGAGAACCTCCAGCTTTGGCATTTTTCCCGTCACAGGGCACATAGCCTAGAGCAGATTAACTTTGAGATTTGCCGCTTAACGGCGGGCAAAGCCAGCCTACGGCAATCTCTAGCACTTTGTCTGGCTACGGTTGTGCGCATCATGCAGGTCGGGCGGGCTTACGTTGCCGCCGTGTTCGGCAAGAAAGGCGCAGGCGTTTAGGATATCATCCGCTAAAATGCGTATGGTGTTATGGTTCAGGTGCGGGCGGACAACAACGCGCAGGCAGTTCACGCTCTCGGCCGCGTGCGGCATGGAATAGGCCGAGAGCACCCAGCCGCGCTCGCGCACCTTGGCTGAAACGTCAAATTCGTTGTAGTTAGCGGCCTTGTTTTTGTCTAAGGCGAGCGAAACCACTGGGATGCGTTGCGTCTCGTTCAGCATGACGAACAGGCCGGAATCGAGCAGCCGTTTGCGCAGATAGTTGGCGTTTTCAAGCGAGCGGCGCATGATTTGCGTATACCCCTCGCGCCCGCAGTGCAGGAACATATAATACTGCACCGGCACCTGCATGGCGTTGCGGCTGAAGTTTAAGGTGGCGGTGGGCATTTCTCCGCCGAGGTAGTTGACGTAGAACACCAGATCCTCATGAAAAACCTTGCGCTCACGAAAGATCACCCAGCCAAGGCCCGGAGGGGTCAACCCGAACTTATGCCCGGAAGCATTGATGGAAAGCACTCTGGGCAGGCGAAAATCCCATTTGTACTCCGGATACAGGAAAGGATTGACGAAACCGCCGGACGCGCCGTCGATATGCATGGGGATGGAAATGCCCGTGCGTTTTTCATACGCATCGAGCCAAGCATGAATCTCCTGAATGTCATCGTCCTCGCCGGTGAAGGTCTGCCCGGCAATGGCCACCACGCAGGTGGTGTTTTCATCCACAAGCTTATCCAGATGCTCCGTGGTCAAGCGGTAGTTGCCCACCTTGAGCGGAGCGATGCGCGGCTCCACGTCAAAATAGCGCATAAATTTTTTCCATACGATTTGGACATTGCCGCCGGTAACTATATTAGGCCGGCTCACGTCCTTGCCCTGGCTCTTTCTGCCTTCACGCCAATTCCACTTATGCGCGAGCCCGGCAAGCATGCAGGCCTCGCTGGAGCCGACGGTCGCCGTGCCATAGGGATCCACCCCTGCGGGCCCGTTCCATAAATGGTGCAGCCAACGCACCATGCGCTGCTCCATGGCGAACAACTGGGGGTACATATCATGGTCGATATAGTTTTTAGTGAAATTGCGGTGCATGATTTCCAAGGCTTCCGGCTCGGCGAATGTCGTTACAAAGGACGAGAGGTTGAGCATGGGGTTTGCATCGGTCCACGCTTCACTGTTCACAATGGCTTCAGCGGAGCGGGCGGCCATCCCCACTTCAGGGAAGGCATCTTCTGGGACGACTTCATTAAAATAATCAAACGGGTATTTGTGATGTTGAGGCATTGTCGCCCTCCTTTATGTGTTTTTTTGATAGCATTGTCGCCAATGGAAATAAGTTAAAAAATATCTCTAGCTTAATAAGCGATACTGTTTTTTGCAGCGCTAGGCCATGATAATCTATTTTTTAACGTCATTGACATATAAGACGGATTGCGAAATGGCTTCTACACTTCCCGACCGTTATCCGGGAATGAACGCGCCCGTGCCGGGCGCAAAAGAGGCAGAATATGGCAACAGCATTTTCGGCAATGGCCGCCGTGTTGCGGGAGCATCCTGATTTGGCGGTATTTTTGGTGGTAGGCCTGGGGAGTTTGCTGGGCTCTTATAAGTTCCGCAATCTTTCTTTGGGCATTGTTACCGGTTCACTATTCATGGGACTGCTTGTGGGGCAGTTGGGTATTCCTGTTTCCGCGCCCGCGAAGCAGATTGTATTTTCGCTCTTTCTTCTGGCCACCGGCTACACCATCGGGCCGCAATTTTTAAGCGCCCTGCGGGGCGACGGGATCAAACTGCTGCTGCTGGCCGTGACCCAGTGTTTTATCGGCCTCATCGTTGCCTTGATTGTGGCTCGGGTGCTGGATCTCGATCTTGGCCTTTCCGCGGGGCTCATGTCCGGCGGGTTGACGCAATCGGCCATCATCGGCACGGCTGGGTCCGCCATCATGAGCTTGCCTCTCCCCCTGGAACAGCGTGAGCTGCTTGTCAGCCACATCGCCATTGCCGATTCCTTGACCTATGTTTTCGGCACATTGGGCACCATCTGGTTTTTAAGCCTCCTGGGGCCGAAACTGCTGCGCATCGATCTGAGGCAAAGCTCATTGGAGTTGGAAAAAGAATATGGTCTCGCCGATTCTCAACCGGGAGGGGCGTTGCCGGGGGTGCAGGCCTTTGCCCACCGCACGGTGCTCGTTGTGAACCCGGCCCTGGCAGGGGCTCGCGTCATTAAGGTGGAAAAAATGCTGCTCCCCCGTTTTCGTCTTTATGTGGGGCGCATCAGGCGGGACGGGCAAATCCACGAGGCTTCGCCCGGCAGTATTTTGCGGCTGGGGGATCGCATCGCCCTCTCGGGCCGTCAAGAGGCTGTTATTGAAGCCATAAGCCGGATTGGGGAAGAGGTATCAGACGACGAGATGTTAAATGTCTCCGTCGCCCGTGTGCTCGTGCTGGTGGGCGCTTCCCGGTCCGTGGGGCGAAGCCTGCGCAACTTGAGCATGCTGGGCAAGGGGCGCGGCGTTTTTATACGCTCCCTGCGCCGCTTAGGGCAGGAGATGCCTTTGCTGCCCGAAACTTCTCTACAACGAGGCGACGTAGTGGAGCTGATCGGCCGACAGGATGCCGTCAACGGGGCGGCTGAGCATCTGGGGCAGGCGTATACGGAAGGTCAGCATACGGATTTGCGGGCCGTCTGCCTTGCTTTGTTCTTCGGGGGCCTTGTGGGGATTCCGTCCATGTTGGTGGGCTCTTTAAGCATTGGGCTCGGCACCAGCGTGGGCATCCTTCTGGGGGGCATCGCCCTCGGCTGGCTGCACTCCGTACGGCCGACGTTCGGCAGTGTGCCCGAGGCGGCTTCTTTTTTTATGAGCAGTTTCGGCCTGGCCGCCTTTGTGGGCATGACAGGTATGCAGGCCGGACCACATTTTACAGCCGCCCTGCGCGAATACGGCCTCGGCCTGCTGTTTGGCGGCATGGTGGTGACTCTGTTGCCTTTACTGTTTGGGGTTTTGTTCGGCCGCTATGCTTTGCGCATCAATCCTGTACTGGTGCTCGGGGCCTGCGCTGGAGCGCGCGTATCCACTCCGGCTCTGGCGGCGGTGCAGGAGCAAGCACAAAGCTCCATCGCCGTGCTTGGCTACACAGCTCCCTATGCGGTGGGGCAGATTTTGCTGACTTTTTGGGGAAGCCTGATTATCAGCATCCTGGCGTAAGGCGCCGGCACTCTCTCGGTTGCTTCGCAGGTCTTCGTGCTTCCCCCCATAACTCACGGGATATCGAACCATTGCCGGTTAGGCAGGCGTTAAGAATAAGGCTAGAATAAAAGACGGGTTAGAGCTACTGTGCCCTAACCCTTCGAATTTTTCTGGCGCGCCAGGGAGGAATCGAACCCCCGACCGATTGCTTAGAAGGCAATTGCTCTATCCGACTGAGCTACTGGCGCTGTTGTGTGGTGGCCGTGACGGTTGGCATTACGGTAACATGCCTTTGCCGTGAAACGTTCAGCTAGCAGCGTGATACTGCAAAGCACGGCAAAAGGCAAATGGCAAAGTGGGAAGACAGAGGCCAAGGAGGAGGATGCCTGACGCGGCATCGCAAAACGATGACCCTGCACCCGGCAGAGGCGCTTCTGGCGTTTTTTTAGCTTCAGCGCTATGATGTCCCCTTATGCGGCAAAAGAAATTCGTTCATGAGCGCGAAGAGCGCCCTTCTTTTTTTACGGACTTTGCCTCCCTTGAGAGCTATCTGGATAGCCTTGGGTTGTTTCGCATGCGGCCGGGGCTTGAGCGAGTGCATGCCGTGCTTGCCAGGCTAGGGCTCACCCGTCCGCCGTATACAGTGGCGCAGATAGTGGGCACCAACGGCAAAGGCTCCACTTCCACCATGCTGAGCAGGCTCGCCAGGGAGCATGGCCTTAAGGCCGGGCTGCATACGTCGCCGCATTTTGTTTCGGTGCGGGAGCGGATCCGCGTGAACGGCGCCATGCTTGCGGAAGAGGCTTGGGTGGCTCTTGCCGCCAGAGTGATGAAGAGCGGCGGAGAAACTCTCTCTTATTTTGAATTCGTCACCTGCTTGGCCGGCCTTGCTTTTGCGGAGGCGGGCGTGGATTTGGCGGTTATGGAAGCGGGCCTTGGCGGCAGCTTTGACGCCACCACGGCCCTTGAAGCGGATTTGGTGGTGCTTACTCCTTTTGGGATTGATCATCAGGCCATACTTGGCCCCACTTTAAAAGATATTGCGGCGGATAAAGCCGGCGCCATCCGGGCGGGTAAGCCGGTTATTAGCGCAGCGCAGCGGGAAGAGGCCTGGTTGGAAGTTTTCCGGGCGGCGCAAGAGCGCAAAGCACCGTTGGAGCTTGTATCCGGCACGCTTGCCCTAGAGATTGCCGCAGGCGGGCTTTGCCCGCCGTTAAGCGACAAACCTCATGGTGAATCCGCTTTAGCCGGCGAAAAAGGCGAGCCGCTTTCCATGCGTCTGAAAGGGGCATACCAACGGGATAATGCGCGCCTTGCCTTGGTCGCTTGGCGCTGCCTGCTCCGGGAGCGGCTTTTGTCCGATGCCGCGCGAACCGCCGCAGCCGGACAAAATTTTGCGGAGGCGCGCGCGTCTTCAGGCGGGCAGGGGGGCGCTGATTCAGCCAAAGCCAATCGGCCGGGAGATGTTCTGACGGCCGTGGAAGCTTCAGCCCTTGCAAAAGCGTGGCTCCCTGGCCGAATGCAGTATATTTCTCCTGTGCCCGGCTGCCGGACAAAGCGGGAAGAGCGCGCGCCCGGCACGGGGAATGGGAAAAGCGGGGCGCTGTTTTACCCCTGCTCTTTGGGTTGGCCGCCGATTTTGCTGGATGGCGCTCACAACAGCCACGGGTTGGCGGCGCTGGGGTTGAGCCTTGCCCAGGAAGGCATAGCCCCGGCAGCCGTCATATTTGCCTGCCTTGAAGATAAAGATCCGCATTTACTCGCGCCGCATGTGCGCGCTTTGGCGACAGGCCCCATTTTCGTGCCTCCGCTGCCTGGTAACCCACGCGCTATGGAGCCCTCAATCCTGGCGTCGCTCATTGGCCTTAACGCCACACCCGTAGCTTCTTTAACTCAGGCGCTGGAGGCGGCCGCCCGGCATATGGCGGAACGCTTACCAGAAACCTTTGCCGGAGAGCGTCCGAAAAATCCTCTGCTTATCTGTGGCTCTCTTTATTTGCTGGGCGAGTTCTTTACTCTGCGGCCCGATTGTCTTGAGGAGCAAAGCTGAAGCTTTTTTTGCATTTATGCGGCTCAATACGAACTCCCTTGCCAAGAGCTTGAAAATTGACTAGGTTAGCCTGCTAGGCCAGAGCGCTTGCCAGCAGCGGAGAGGTAGCGAAGCGGCCGTAACGCGCCCGACTCGAAATCGGGTTACCGGTTAGTCCCGGTACGTGGGTTCGAATCCCACCCTCTCCGCCAGAAACCTACAGCCACAAGGCTTTTGCAAAAAATGGAGCACTCCACAAAAGTGCTCCATTTTTATTTTATTGATTTTTTGCTCCATTTTTGCTCCACTCGTTTGAAGGATGGAGGGCAAAAATGGCGAGCATTCGAAAGCGCGGCGACCTGCAATGGGAAGTGAGAATCCGAAGAAAAGGCTACCCTGTAGCCTGTAAGACCTTCAATACCAAAATTGATGCCGATAAATGGGCCAGAGACGTTGAAGGCGAGATGGACAAGGGCGTTTTTGTCTCCCGGAAGGAAGCGGAAAGCACAACCCTCCACGAAGCCCTTGAACGGTTCATTGAAGAATATATCCCAAGGTATAAACACCCGGATGTGCCGAAATATACCGCACGCTCCTTGCAGCGCCGTAAAATCTCAACAAAATTCTTAGCCAGCATTCGCACAAAAGATATTGCGGATTTTATCCGTGAACGAGAGTCCGAAGGGAGGAGCGGCAACACCATAAGGCTCGACCTTGCCTTATTATCCAGACTTTTCAATGTTGCCCGCAGTTCCTGGGGAATGGAGTCCCTCACAAATCCTGTTGAGCGAGTTTCAAGGCCGAAAATCAGTTCGGGGCGGACTCGCCGCTTGGGAGGAGATGAAGAGAAAAGGTTGCTGGATTCCTGCACTGATGCCTTTCGCCCGATTGTTCAGCTTGCCATAGAAACGGCAATGCGCCGGGGTGAAATAGCTTCTTTGCTCTGGAAGCACATAGATTTGGAAAAGAAAACGGCCTACTTGCCCCAGACGAAGAATGACGAAGAAAGAACCGTGCCGCTGTCCCCCACTGCTGCCAAAATCTTAGAGAACCTTGGCGGCGGCTGTAAAGATGAGAATGTTTTTGACGTATCCGCCATTTATATAACGCATACTTTTATAAAAGCATGCGAAAAGGCCGGAATTGAAGGTTTAAAATTTCATGACCTGCGCCATGAGGCCACATCACGCTTTTTCGAAAATACCGACCTTGACGTGATGGAAATAAAATCGATTACAGGCCATAAAACTCTTCAGATGCGTGCGAGATACAGCCATTTACGCACACATCGGCTTGTAAACAGGCTCGCAGGGGCAAAGCGCGGTGACTCTTAATCAAGAGGGAGTCCGCGTCCGTCAAAAATAAAGACGCTTTGTGTATGTCCTGAGCTACCATATGTAGTTGTGGAAATACATATTTAGCATTTTAATTATATGAATTTAAAAGAAAAATGCTATTGGCCGTTGCCCAATTAGGTTAGTGTATTTTAATATATATGATCACGTGGCCATGCCCTTTACCTAAAATCCGCGCCTTTTGCTTTTAACTGATTTTTGATATTATAGATAAAATGGAGAACATTATGGGCATGTTCATAAAAAAAGTCGTAGCAAAAAATTATCGCGCCTTAGTAGATGTCAATATCAATTTGCATGAAAACTTGAATATTATCGTTGGAGCTAATGAGTGTGGAAAATCTACACTCCTTGAGGCAATCAATTTGGCGCTAAGCGGGCAAATTAATGGAAGGTCTATTCAATATGAGCTACATCCGTTTCTTTTTAGCCATAGCGCGACCAAACAATATCTCTCAGATATAAAAATGGGAAGGAACGCAGAACTTCCTAAGATATTGATAGAAATTTATTTTAATGATGATTCAGAGTTATCTGAATTAAAAGGGACAAACAATTCACTAAAGAATGATTGTCCTGGCGTTAGAATCGATATAGAATTTGATGAAAGCTATGCTAGCGAATATGCAGAGTATATTCAACATAGAGATAAAATAAAAAACATACCTATTGAATACTATAAGGTTAATAGATATTCATTTGCATTTGGCTCAATAACGTCGAGAAGTATTCCAACAAAGGTAACTCTTATTGATGCCAGCACAATCCGCCACAATATAGGTGCAAGTAAATATGTAGTTGATATAATAAAAGACACTCTGAGTGAATCCCACCAGGCTCAATTATCACTATCATACAGACAAATGAAGGATTCTTTTGTTGAGAATGAAATTGTAAAGAATATAAACGACCATCTTTGCTCAAAAACAAAAACAATTTCGCAGAAAAACTTGTCCGTAGCACTTGATACAACAACAAAATCCAATTGGGAAACCGGCATCATGCCGCACCTTGACGAAATCCCAATGCCTCTTGTTGGCAAGGGAGAGCAAAGCAGTGTTAAAATTAAACTTGCAATTGAATCCGCCGCAAAAGCACATATTTTTTTAATTGAAGAGCCAGAAAACCATTTATCATATCCAAATCTCAACAAGCTACTCAATGCAATAAGAGAACAGGCAGCGGGTAGGCAGCTCGTCGTTACGACACATAGTAGCTTTGTCTTAAATAAACTTGGCGTAGAGAATGTGCTACTTTTTGATGGGCAAAAATCAATTACATTAAATGCATTGCCTGATGACACAAAAGATTATTTTTTGAAGCTTCCTGGATACGATACGCTGAGACTCATCTTATCCCGGAAGGCAATCCTTGTGGAAGGCCCATCTGATGAATTAGTCGTTCAAAAAGCATTTCATGTCATCCATAACGTAAGTTCCTCTCTTGAGCATGGAGTTGACGTTATTAGCGTCAATTCTCTTGCCTTTGAGAGATTTCTTGATATAGCAAATATATTAGAAATTGATGTGTCCGTCATTACGGACAATGATGGTTCGGCATCAAGTGTTGAATCTAAATATTCAGAGTATATAAAAAATAGCAGGATTAAAATATTTTTTGACAAAGATGAAGCTGCTGCAACCCTTGAAGATCAAATATTAAAAGCGAATTCTCTTGATATTATTAATAGTGCCTTGGGGAAAAATTTTAAAACAAGCGAGGCGTTGCTTAGTTTTATGAAGAATAATAAAACAACTTCAGCACTTTCGCTATTTAATAGCAAATACCAGTGGGAAATCCCAAGGTATATACACGATGCCATCAAATAAAATTATTATTGCATCTGCTGGCTCGGGCAAAACAACAAGTATTGTTGATTCTATTCTAAGCAATAACGGCGAGAAGTCTCTCATTACTACATACACAATCAATAACACGAACGAAATAAAGAAGAAGTTTTTTGAAAAAGTGGGAGTCATTCCCCATGGAGTGGCAATTATTCCGTGGTTTAGCTTCTTGCTAAAGAACTTTATTCGTCCGTACCAGAGCTATATATATGATAAATCTCGCATTAGTAATGTCATGATGGTACGAGGACGTTCAGGGAAATTTACATCTAAGGGTTCAATAAATCACTATATAAATAAAAATGGCGATATATATAGCGATAAGCTTGCAGAATTCGGATGCGAAAGCAATAGTAGATCTTGCGGTGCAGTTATAAACAGACTATCGCATATATATAAAAATATCTATATTGATGAAATACAAGATATGGCGGGGTATGATTTAAACCTCATCGAAATAATGTTAAATTCAAAATTAAATGTTATGTTGGTCGGAGACCCAAGGCAATCAACATTCAAAACAAATAATGCTGCAAAGAATAGCCGTTATGCTGGCAGCGGCATAGTTGAAAAATTTTACGAGTGGGAAAAGAAAAAATTATGCTCCATTGAAGAATTTAATGATTGCTATAGATGCAACGCGGAAATATGTAAATTTGCAGATTCTTTCTATCCAACATTTCCGAACTCAAACTCATGCAACTTTGATATTGTTGAACATTCTGGAATATTTGCTGTAAAGACCTCCCTCCTTGATACATATTTTAGTAAATTTAAACCGAAAGTATTACGATACGATAGAAATACATGCTGTGGGCAGTACAGTGAGCACGCATTCAACTTTGGCGAGTCAAAAGGCCTAACATTTGATCATGTTTTAATTTTCCCAAACGGGAAATTAAAAACACTTCTTGAAACTGGCAAATTTGTTGATATCAGCAAATCTCCAGAAAAATATTATGTAGGCATAACAAGGGCAAGACATAGTGTAGCATTTGTATATGATGGGAAATGCGGGCTAGATTATGTCAAAGAATGGTGTGAATAAATAGCACTGCTTCGTATATACATAAATTTGTTCTTGAATTGATTATGTGTGACATATTGGCGGCTCAATATCCTCACCTGCCGCCAGCCTATCAAGCCACCCTTCAACCTCTTCATGGGTTAAATGCAAACCTGTTTGCTTAAAATGCTCATGCGCAGCAATACATTCTTGCCGTACCCCCTCTCGTTGTTCGGCACGCAGCTTTTGGGCAAGTTCACCAGCCTCTGCCTCGGGCGCATTACTCAGAACTTCCATAGGAATTCCCTTCCCTCTCTACAAAAACAGCCGAGGGTCAACGCCCAGAGCTTCACCAAGCTTGCGGGCGTTCTGCTTACCGATAGTACGCTTGCCGCTTTCCATTTCGGAAATGTGATGACGGGAAATGCCGCACATGTCGGCAAGCTGCTGCTGCGTCAGATTTTCGCGGTTACGAGCGCCGCGCAGAAGCGTTCCGGGGCTGCGCTGAGGAAAGACCGTGGTCGGGTCTACAAGTTCCTCAAGGGTGCAGCCCTGGCTAATCAGATACTTCTTGATGGTTTCAGCATGATTCACAGGGCAGACCACGCGGAAAATGTCAGCCTCGACACCGGCAGAGCCGGACGGGCTAGAGAAGTGCTCCCCAAAATTCGGACAGCTGTGATAGCTACTCAACCAGACGAGGAGACCACAGATGTCCAAACGAAAGAATCATGCCCCGGCGTTTAAGGCCAAGGTCGCTCTGGCGGCTCTTTCCGGCGAGAAGACCATTG
>JAVBOT010000020.1:0-130467 GCA_031550225.1 Desulfovibrio sp. | reverse complement strand
TGCCTTGATCGGCGTATCGCCGACATGTCTACCATGAAAGCCGAGGTCCTGGCCTGGGAAAATCATCGTAACAGCAGCGTTAAAACAATTAATTGGCAATTTACAACGGCTGAGGCCAGGATAAAATTGAAAAGTCTTTATCCGAAATTTTAAATATTACACAGTACTAGGGGGCACTATATAAAAAGCAGCGTACCCTCCGAGAATCGAATGGGATAAGCTCAGGCAAAGCCTTGTGGCACTGCTGCATAACTTGGGGACAACGCATGGAAAAAGGACACCGCGCCTTTATCCCATATGTAAGTATAGGCGTATGCTCATCCTTTTGCGTTGCAGCCCCTGGCGTGCCTTTATGGAAGGAAATAGATTTTCTGCCCATCGGCATGTCCTGCATGGCCGCATTTGGCGGCTCAATCTCAGGAACGGAGGCCAGTAACAGTCGGGTATAGGGGTGGTGCGGCTCCCCAAAAAGCAACTCGGCGTCCGCTTCTTCCACCAAAAAGCCTTGATACATGACTGCTATCCGATCACTCATATGCCGGATCACCGCAAGATCATGCGATATAAACATGTAAGTAAGCTTGAATTCTTTTTGCATCTCTCTCAAAAGATTCAGCACCTGAGACTGTACAGAGGCATCTAAAGAAGATGTCGGCTCATCACATACCACAAAATCAGGGCGCGTTATCAAAGCCCGGGCAATGGAAATGCGTTGGCGTTGGCCCCCCGAAAATTCATGTGGATACCGCTCGGTCGCGTCAGGATCCAGCCCCACCAAGGTCAAAATGCGCTGGACACTCTGATGCGTAAAGGCATCCGTGCGGGACACGCAGAGAAGCGGTTCCGCAATACTTTCGCCGATGCGCATGCGTGGGTTGAGGGAGGAAGACGGATCTTGAAAAATCATCTGTACTCGACCGGCAAGGCCACGTCGGAAAGCCACATAGTCTTCATGGGCCTTTTTCGTATATAAAGGCTTCTCCTCAACGAATACATCACCCGAGTCAGGCATCAAGAGCCCAACAGCCATACGGGCGAGGGTGGATTTACCGCAACCCGATTCTCCCACCACCCCCAGCGTAAAGCCCCGGAAGATATCCACGCTGAAATCGCGCACGGCGTATATAATATTGTGCCCGCCCCAAAGACCTTGGCGCTGCTTAAAGCTACGCTCGATTCCCTGCAGGCGAATGAGGGGGTGCTCCATTACAGCCATGTGCTTTATAACTTCTCCACCAACTCCCGCACCAAGGCAGAAATAGTATATTCCGCCGGTTGCATGTGGCAGGTGAGTCCGGCATTTTTCAGAGTTTGCGCTGTAATCGGACCGATGCAGGCAAACTTGAGATGAGTAAATTTTCTCAGTATTTTCACAGGGATAGCTGACAAAAAATTTCTGACCGTGGAAGAAGAACCAAAAGTGATACAGTGGATAGCATTATTTTGCAATCCGGCAAGTACAGCTTGTACCCCTTCAACCCGAGGCCGAGTTTTATATACAGGCACAATATCCACAACGGCGCCAGCAGCACGCAAAGCGCCAGGTAGTGCATCCCGTGCTTCCGCCGCACGGGGTAACAAAACACGGATGCCGTCCATTATACCATTGTACAGTGTAAGAATGCTTTCAGCCACGCTTTCAGCAACATATTTTTTCGGCAACAAATCCGGTCGGATGCCCCGAGCTTCTAAGGCCTTAGCTGTTGCCGGGCCACTGGTCGCGATTTTAAGGCCACCAAACGCGCGAGAATCCCTCCCCAAAAGTGCAAGCTGTTCCCAGAAGCAATTCACCCCGTTCACCGAAGTGAAAATAACTATATCATAGTGAGCAAGTTTGCCTATGGAGCTACGGACTGCACCATAATCGCTAAGGGGCTCTATCGCAATGGTGGGAAACTGGATGACGTTGGCTCCAAGCTCTTCGAGCAGGGTAGCGCTGTCACTGGCCTGCTCACGCGCCCTTGTCACCACAATGCCTTTGCCAAACAAAGGTCGTTTTTCAAACCAGTTTAGCTCTTCCCGCAAGGATACAACAGAACCCACGACAATGAGACAGGGCGCTGAAAAACCGTGTTTTTCAGCCTCAGTGGGCAAATTTTGTATGGTGGAGGCAAGACTTTTCTGCTCTTGCGTGGTCCCCCACTGTACCAGAGCTGCAGGTGTATGCCCGGGCATCCCCGCTGTCATAAGCTTTGCGGCAATATCGGGCAGGTTCCTCATACCCATGTAAAAAACTAGGGTAGATGCACCTTGCGCAAGTGCCGGCCAGTTATGCGCACTTTCGGGCTTGCTCGGATCTTCATGACCAGTAACGAAACATACAGAGGAAGAGTGTTCCCTGTGCGTCAACGGAATACCCGCATAAGCAGGCCCCGCTATGCCACTGGTAACTCCAGGTACCACCTCAAAAGGAATCCCAGCGGCGATAAGTTCCTGCACTTCTTCGCCGCCGCGCCCGAACATATAGGGATCGCCCCCTTTGAGCCGGGCGATAATTTTCCCTTCTTTGGCTTTGGCCACGAGCAAAGCATTAATTTTATCCTGCGGTAAGGTATGATCTCCACCCTTCTTGCCCACATAGACCCGTTCCGCATCACTACGCGTGTGAGCTAAAAGTGCATCACTAGCTAGATAGTCGTATACTACGACATCAGCCTTGCCTAAAATATCCCTGCCTTTAAGGGTGAAAAGCCCCGGATCACCGGGGCCCGCGCCTATAAGGTATACTTTCATACCGATCTGAACCCCTTATTATTCAAGTTTACGAGAGAGGCCATCCGTTCTCACGCCCACCAGTAAAATATGCCGTTTCGATATCATTTTTATCACCCTCGCTTGACAGCTCCTACTCCAAGCTCTAAGGCGCGCAGATTCACACTCTCTACTTTGGAAGGCAAGTATTTGCGCACACTTTCCCCCAAGGATTCTGGCCCAAAGGGCAAAAGCCCCACTGCACATAACGCACCAAGCATGGCAGTATTGCCACTTTGCACGGCTCCAGCCTGACGGCCAATGGCGTGCAAAGGTAAAAACCAGGATTTACTGGCTCTTTCGCGCACAGCGGACTCAATGATACTGATATTTGGTAGACACTCCTGTCCCATGTTCACTCCTGGCGGAGGAGTGAAGTCCGTGGCTGCAAATACAACCCCCCTTTTAGCCAAATACGGCAAAGCGCGTAAGGTTTCAAGGGCCTCAAAGCCAAGTAGGATATCCGCCTCGCCGTGTTGGATGCTAGGACTTTGCCAACCGCCGAGGAGCACTGTGGATTCCACCACACCGCCACGCTGAGCCATCCCATGAATTTCTCCGGATACCACAGCAATCCCCACATCCATCGCTGTGCGAGCGAGCAGCGTCGTGGCGGTAAGAGTTCCCTGGCCGCCAACACCGGTAAGATAAATACGTAACCGTACGCTCATTATTCACCCCTTTTACGGGCTTTGAAGGAGGACGATATTTGCATACAGACCATACAGCCTGCGCACAAATCCTCATCCACGCCTATTTCTTCCCCCTGAGACAAAAAGGCCGGACAGGCATATGATTCAAAACAATACCGAGCGTTTTCATTTTGCTCGGCCACATAGGCGCGCTGGGTGCGAGCCTTTCTTAAGATTCGGCGGGCAAACAACACACAGGGCTCTTCTACAACGAGCACCCGTACGCCTTGCTCCTCCTTCATTTCCTCTAAAACTTCACGCATCGCCTTCAGATTGTAACCACGCACCTTAGCGACCCGGCTGACGCCGCAACCTTTCACCACAGCTTCAATATCCAGATGCGCGCAATCCTCACCGAGGACCCCCTGTGCAACGCCGGGGTTAGGCTGATGCCCGGTCATAGCCGTAGTGCCGTTATCCAAAATAACCACTAGCACGTTGTGTTTGTTAAAAGCGGCATTCACCAGACCAGTAATGCCGGAATGGAAAAAGGTGGAATCCCCGATAAAGGCCACCACCGGTTTACTCCCAGCTGCGGCAAAACCACTGCCAGAAGAGATAGATGAGCCCATGCAAAATAAAAAGTCCGCCGTATTTAGAGGTGGGAGTATACCCAAAGTATAGCAGCCGATATCGCTGGAGTAATAGGCTTCATCCCCAAATATTCGCCGCACCGCATAAAACGCCGCCCGGTGCGCACACCCCGGACAGAGGTTGGGAGGGCGCTGCGGGAGTTCCTGCTGCTCCGTTTTAGGCAGTACCTCCATATTTTTATCTATTAACGGGGCCAAGGCCTCATGAATACGCAAGGTGGAATACTCCCCAAACACGGTCAGACTGTCCTGCTTGCCTCTTACCTCCACCGGCAAAGATAATTTATGGGCAAGGGCATTCAGGGCCTGCTCCACTAAAGGTTCCCCCTCTTCGAGTACTAGCAGCGTTTTGACCTGGCGCATGAAAATTTCCAGGGATTTTTCCGGCAAAGGCCAGGTCATGCCGAAATCGAAAACGCGTACCCTATCCTGCCAGTTATTGGCCAACAAAACGTCATGGAGGTAGGCGCGGCTGACGCCTGAAGCCACGATGCCTATCTCTCCACCCCCGCTGACGCGGTTAAAAGGCGATTGCTCCGCTATTTCACGCGCTCTTTCCAGGTTCGATACGAGCGCTTTGTGGCGGACCCGCGCTACCGCGGGGATCGGGACAAAACGACGCTTATCGCGCACAAAGGGGATGAGAGGAGCGGGCTCTTCCGGCAGCGGCCCGAACGACACCGGCCCGCGCAGATGGCTCACCCTCGTGGTGGTGCGCAGCAGAACCGGTTGCTGTAGTTCCCGGGCCAGGATGCAGGCGGCTTTTGCCATGTCCTTGGCTTCTTGGGCGCTTGCGGGCTCAAAGCAAGGCATACCGGCAAAACGCGCGTAGGTGCGGTTATCCTGCTCATTTTGGCTGGAATGGCAGCCCGGGTCATCCGCCGACAGCAGCACCAAACCTCCGGGAAGGCCGGTATAGGTCATGGTCAGCAAAGGGTCGGCAGCCACATTCACGCCCACATGCTTCATGGTAACAAGACAGAGCGCGCCCGCCAGCGAAGCCCCCGCCGCCACCTCAAGGGCCACCTTTTCATTCACGGAATATTCCAGCCTGAACCGCCCGCTTGCAAGAATGCGACGGAAACTATCCGGCACCTCGGAAGACGGCGTGCCCGGATAGCAGGTGACCATGTTGACGCCCGCTTCAAGAGCGCCGCGCACAATGGCTTCATTTCCCAACAAAAGATGTCGCGCCCCTTCGCAATCCAACAGGGGATGATTCATGGAGATGCTCCTCGTAATGGCACGGGCAATGAACGCGCCGCAACGGATTTGGGGAACCGGAACTTTAAAAAAACAGCAATGCCCACTTCAGATCTCTGTTATTGGGAAGCGGCTGCTTTTTGCTCCAGTTCCATTTTTTTCTGACTCCACATCTGGGTGTCTGTCTCCCCTCCGACTTTGCCGATCATGGCGTCGCAGGCAAGTATAGCGCGGCTGTAATTTTTAAGCGACTCAGCCAAAAAAACTATGCGCGAATTCACAAGAGAAACTTCCGCGGGCTTAGCGGAGGCGGCCACTCCTTCCAAAAGACGCAAGGCGTCTTCATACTTACCTTGAGAGCTGCGCGCGTCAGCCATGGCCACGGTCGCCGTCACTGCAAAGGAGTCATCAAAGCCGCGAATTTTTTCCCAGGCGGTGTAGAGCTTGTCATAATCTTTCAATTGGTGCGCGGCTTCCATAATGGAAAACCAGGCCGCACGCCTGACGGCATCGGGCGCGCCGTTGACGAAAGTTTCCAGCTTTTCCAGGCGGGTCTTAGGATCGGAGATGAGCAGAAGTTGCCCGTAACCCAGCACGTCCTCCTTGCGCTTTGCCTCCATTTGGCCGGAATAAATCCAGTATCCCACGATTCCCACAATAAAAAGAAGCACGCCCAAGGCGATGGAGCGTGCATGCCTGCTCAAAAACAGCAGCATGGGAGAAGCTTCGTCAGCCACCTCGGACTGCAGTGTATGCATAAGGGAATCCGGTTGCTGCAAACCGCCGGGCCGCCGTGCCTGTAGTGCCATGAAAATCTCCTTGCGAGCGAATATTCACAAAATGAACCTGCTTAAAGTCGCCTACTCTTACCCGCCTTGCCGGCAAATGTCAAAGCGCGCGAAGGAAAAGGAGCACGCGGATGACAAGGCTGAAAGATCTTTGCCCGCTCCCCGGTTCTGCCGCTTGACAGGGAACGTACAAGCGTCTAGGCTGCGTGTTACAAATAATAAAATCGTTTTACGCAACCATAAGCCATCTGCGGGAGAACAATCATGCGCAACTGTTTTGTATTTTTTCTCTGCTGCTGTTTGCTGCTCTGGGCATGGGACGCCCGTGCGCATTTCGGCATGATTATTCCTTCGCAAAGCACGGTTATGACGCCCAAAGAAGCCGCCCTCAGCCTCAGCCTGAAATTCTGGCACCCCTTTGCCAACACCGGCATGCCCATGGAAAAACCCGTGTCGTTTAAAGTTTTTCATGACGCAGCCGCCACTGATCTGCTCCCCTCCCTGCAAGAAAGCAAAGAACGAGGCATGCGCGTTTTTACGGGAGCATATACCATCAAGGAACCCGGACTCTATGCTTTTGTTATGGAGCCAGCCCCCTATTTTGAAAAAGAGGAGGATTGCTTCATTATCCACTATACCAAGGTCTATGTGGATGCGTTTGGCGATGATGAAGGCTGGGATAAACCTTTGGGCCTCAAGACGGAAATCGTGCCTCTGGTGCGGCCGAACGCGCTTTACGCCGGCAATGTGTTCCAGGGCCAGGTGCTCATTGACGGCAAACCTTCTGCGCATGCGCAGGTGGAGGTGGAGTGGTATCCCGGTCCGGATGCAAAAGGCGCGGCCCCCTATGAAAGCATGATTACCCAGACAGTCAAAGCCGACAGCAACGGCGTCTTCACGTATGCCGCACCCGCAAGCGGCTGGTGGGGTTTTGCCGCTCTGCATACCGCCGCCGAAAAAATACGCCATGAAAAGACGGAAAAAGACGTGGAGTTGGGCGCGGTGCTCTGGGTGCGCTTCCTCCCTTGGCAGGGGGCCGCCCCCTTGCGGGCCAAATAAGCGCCGTTATGGTCAACCCCGTCAGCGACTTTGAAAAAACACCTTGCGCCACGACAAAGAAAAAAATGCTCACAGCTCTATGGCGTAAGCAAAAAAAGCCATGCCAAGGCCCGCTCTCCGCAGCGCCCTTCACCCGCGCGCGGCGGCCCTTTCTCGCGGCCATGTGCCTTGTCTTGTGCGGGCTTGCCTTTGCGCCGGAACGAACAATGGCGCACGGCGTCTATATTTTCGCCTGGGAAGAAGCGGATGGCGTCTGCACACGCAGTTATTTCAGTAAAAGCAACAGGGTACGGGAAGGAGCCGTGGAAGTGCGCGACACTGAGGGGACTGTTCTGGCCAAAGGAACGACGGATGCCGTGGGAAACCTGTGCTTCAAAGGCGTGCAAGCCCGGCAGGATCTGCTGTTTATCCTTTCCGCCGGACAGGGACACCGGGGAGAGTTTCTCCTGCCGGCCTCGCTGCCTTCCGCCGCTGATGCGAGCGAGAGCGGCCGGAAAAACGGACAACCCCTTTCCGAGCGGACTGCAAAGGCCCCGCCGCCACCGGCAGAACCCACGTTGAAAGCGGTTACGAGCGGCCTTGCCTGGATTGCCGGCCTGACAGGGTTAGGGGCCTTATATGCGGCCCGCCGTAGAAGGAAGTGACATGCATATTTCCGAAGGCGTTCTCTCTTTGCCTGTGCTCGGCGCGGGCGCGGCCATTGCCTGCGCCGGACTGGCCGTTGCCCTTAAGCGCCTCCCCTGGAGGCACATAATGAGCGTGGGCATTTTATCCGCGGCTTTTTTTGTGGCCTCACTTATTCATATCCCCTTAGGGCCCGGGAGCGCGCATCTGATTATGAACGGCCTTGTGGGCGCCATACTGGGTCTTGCCGCCTTACCGGCCATTGCCGTGGCCTTATTTTTGCAATCTTTGCTGTTCCAATACGGCGGGCTCAGCGCTCTTGGCGTGAACATCTGCCTTATGGGTCTGCCCGCCGTACTGTGCGGGCTTGTGTTCCGCCCTTTTTTCCAGCCCCGGGCAAAAGCGATCATACGCAATTTGGCCGCCTTCGCCTGCGGCGCTCTTGCCGTTCTCTTAAGCGCCCTGCTCTGCGCCCTCGCGCTGGCCCTCAGCGGGGAGGCTTTTTTCACCACAGCCTGGACCATTTTTATCGCCCATATTCCTATCATGCTGGTTGAAGGCCTGCTCACCTGTCTGGTGACGGCCTTCCTTATCAAAACGCTCCCGGAAATCTTCAGGCCGGAGCCTTTGCCATGAACTTTGACACCCCCGCAACGGCCGTTGCCGCACCGCCGCGACTTTCCCTGCTGCGCCTGCGGCCGGAAAAAAAGCTGTTGGCCGCGCTGATTTTTTCCCTGGGAGTGAGCGCCCTCTCACAACCCGGCCCGCTCCTCGCCGCCTGCGCCTGCGCCGCTGTCTTCGCCTTTTTCTCAAGTTTGCCCCCGTCCCTGCTGCTCAAGCGCCTCGCCTCTGTTAACGGCTTTTTCCTGCTCCTGTGGCTGCTGCTGCCCTTTTCCCTTACAGCGCGAGGCGCGGAAGAAGCCGCTTTTACCCTTGGGCCTTTCTTGGGCTATCCTTCAGGCCTTGCCCTAGCGCTGCTCATTACCCTAAAAGGCAACGCCATTGCCCTGGCGCTTTTTTCCCTGGCCGGAAGTTCCAGCCTGACGGAAAACGGCCATGCCCTCCTTGCCTTACGTGTACCGGAAAAGCTCGTTGCCCTGCTCTTAATCACCCACGCCAACCTCGCCCTCATGGCCCGGGAATACCAAAATTTGTTCGCAGCGGCAAAACTCAGAGGTTTTAAACCCCGCACGACTCTTGCGTCATACGCGACTTACGCTCAGCTCATCGGCCTTTTGCTCATCCGCTCCTGGCAACATGCCGGGCGCATTGAGCAGGCCATGCGCCTGCGCGGTTTTTGCGGGCGCTTTCCCCTTATTCCCTCGCGCTGCACCTGCCCGCCTGAAGTACAGGAGCATAACCGGCGCGCAGGCCAGGGCCTGCTGTTTTTCTGCGTTTTCGCCTCCCTTGTTCTTATTGTCTGGAATTACACTCTTTGATAGGCTATGCCGGCAAATAAGTAATTTGGGGCGCGAACCAGGGTTGCTGAAGTCACGCCTTTGTGGCGCTTGCGATGTGGCAAGTCATCCACCTCAGCGAGCCAGGTTTCACCAAACCCCGCAAGGGGATTGAATCCCCTTGGCCCCCATGCTGAAAAACGGCAAAGCCGCTTTTCAGCAGTTGCGCCTTGCGTAAACGCAATACTTACGAGGCATCCTGTGTCCCCTTTTTCCGCATCCGGCCCCGCCGGACCATCACCACTCTCCGCTCCCCGCCCTTTCACCCTTGAAGGCATCCATTTCACCCACCGCGGCAAAAAAAAGCCCTTGTTCACAGGACTCGATTTTTGCCTCCAGGCCGGGGAGCGGGTGGGGATTCTCGGTAAAAACGGCTGCGGCAAAAGCACGCTACTGCACATGGGCGCGGGGCTCCTCAGCCCCGATGCGGGCGCGGTACGGCATCAGGGCGTGCTTTGCCGGGAAGAAAAAGACTTTGTGGAAGCGCGCAAAAAGTTGGGATATCTGCTCCAGCGTGCGGAAGATCAACTTTTTTGCTCCACAGTGCTGGAAGATGTAGCCTTTGGCCCCTACAATCTCGGACATACAGCGGCTGAAGCCGAAAAAATGGCCTTAAACACCCTGCGCGAGCTGAAACTGGACCACCTGGCCCAGCGCAACGGCCAGCGCTTGTCCGGGGGAGAGCAAAAACTGGCCGCCCTGGCCACCATTCTCGTCATGAATGTGGAGGTGCTGTTCCTGGACGAGCCCACCAACAATCTGGACGAAGACGCCCGCGTCCTGCTCCTCGCCGTGCTGGAAAACTGCCGTCTGCCCGCCCTGATAGTCTCCCACGACATGCCTTTTTTACGCGCCTTATGCACGCGCTTTTGTTTGCTGGAAAACGGCCGGATGCAAGAGGTTGATTTGCAAGGCAATGGAATCGCGTACGCTGTGTGATACAAAAAACCGATTTTCGAAATTCGCGGGTGCAGGGGGCCGCTGCCCCCTGCCGGGTGTGGGCGGAGCCCACATCTTTTCATAAACGCTTGCAAAAAACATCGCCAGTGCGCGTTTTTTCCGTTTCCCAACTGTCAGCACAGCACGAATAAGTATTCTTGACGGCGTGATACGGTATTCTCTGTGCTTTCCGTTGCGCTTGCAATGAAGGACGGGGAGCGGAGCGAAAACAAGATTTTTGTTTACCTGGGGGTATAGGATTATTGTCACGCGCGCGCTTATTTCGACCACTCCCAGAATGAGACTTGTCTGCCATCATTACCCTCTCACAACATCATGGAAGCCTGAACATATATCAGCCCAGTCCGCTAGAGAGATGATTGGAGACGCGATTTCGGGTATGGCTCCAAAATCGCCCGCCAAATATTTAGCAACATAATTGTCATTCCTGCGAAGCCCTTTAAACGAATCCAGACGATTGGCAATACTTTGAAGAGAAGAATCTTTTTCAACCAAAATTATCCGCTCTTTTGATAGGCGGCGCAAAACGTCCACAGCATGTGACCTGCCCCTAAAAAACTGGTCCACCTGAAAAAGTAGTATACTGTGGCCCATGTATGCGGTGCTGCTGGCCGGACTCTTTTTGCTTGGCATTCTGGTCTACAGCGTGAACTTCGCCCACAACCAACAGGAGGAACAGACCGGGACGCCCAAGGTGGGCATCAAGGAAGAAAAAAAGCCTCTGCTCATGGGCGAAGGCAGGGGTCTGGCCCTGATGCCGCCAGCCGATTCTCCGGCCCTGGCCATACCGGAAGCGAAGCCCGCTAACTCCCAGAGGGAGCCGCTCGTTATCGTCCAAGGCGGCAAGGAACAGCCCGACCAGTACCGGCAAGAGCTGGAAAACCTGCGGCGTATGAAGGCGCAGGCGTAGCTTACGGCTTTGTCTTCGCCCCTGGGCGTGAAAAAGTCCTCGGATACGGCGGCAAAACCCGCTGTGACGGCGGATGTGGAGCAACGGCGGGATTTCGCCGCTTCGGATAACCCGGCGGATCGCTACGGCATCCTGGAGAGCGCTTACGATCCGGCGGCGGATAAGGACAAAGAAGCCTTTTTCAGCCGGGCCGAAAAATATTCCGCATGGATTCTGCCGCATACCCGTACAGCCGGGCAGCCGCTGGAACTCAAGACCGGGGCGGTTGTTCCCGGCGTGATGGTCACGGGCATCAATTCGGATCTGCCGGGCAACATCATCGCCCAAGTCTCGCAGAACGTTTTTGACACAGCCACCGGGCGGCAACTGCTCATTCCGCAGGGCGCAAAGCTCTTTGGCGTCTATGATTCCCGCGTCATCTACGGACAGGAACGTGTACTGGTGGCCTGGAACCGTCTGGTGTTCCCTGACGGTTCCGCCGTCACGCTGGGAGCCATGCCCGGTTCAGATATGGCAGGCAACGCCGGGTATACGGATGAAGTGAACAACCACTATCTGCGCATTTTCGGTTCAGCGGTGTTCATGTCCATGATCACCGGCGGCATGTCCTATTCCATGGATGCGTTGAATACCTCCGGCAGCTCCGGCAACGGCAACAGCGCGCCGACCTTACAAGATGAGATGGGCGCGGCCCTTGCCGCCCAGCTTGGCCAGGCGACGCTCCAACTCCTGCAAAAGAATCTGAACATCAAGCCGACGCTGGAAATCCGGCCCGGCTACCAGTTCAACGTTATTGTGACCAAGTATCTGGTTTTTGAGCGGCCTTACAGGGCGGGGAGGTAAAAAATGCTACGGGTGATTGGCTACCGATTGGCTCAGTGCGGACACCAGCCAGTTGTTCAGGCTGCTGCCGTTGGCTTCGGCCTGCACGGCAAGTTGCGCGTGCAGTTCCGGAGGCAGGCGCAAGGTAACTTTGCCGGAATACGGTTTGTTCGGCTCACGGCCTATTTTCGCGCATGTGGCAAGGTAATCATCAACGGTTTCGTGAAAAACCTTGCGGATTTCCTCCACAGAGTCCGCGTGAAAGCCAATCACATCATTTATTCCGGCGATATGTCCGACAAGGCATTCGTCTTCGGCGCTGAAGCCGACGATGGCTGTGTAGCCCTTATAAGTCATGGTGTTGTTCATAGTTCTACTCCCAACTTGGTCAGGAACGTCTTGGCGTCCCGGATCTGGTACGGCGCGGCTTCTTTCTTGGGGTGCGGCCTGTGGAAATATCCTATGACATCATCCCGAATAAATCTGACCCGTGAGCCGTCGCCTTCAATAATCTCACAGCCAACCGCCAGCAGAAGAGCTTCAATATCGGCCCATACCATGATTTTCGGTGTTGGGCTGGCAAAGATTGCCGCAAGAGTTTTTCGGTGCCTGCTGTTCATGGCATATAGTGGCATTCAATGGTGGCACTGTCAAGAGGAACACGACGAATAGATTGAAAGCATAACTTCCTTGAGGGCCGTCCGGAGAAGGCGAGGAAGAGATTTCCCGGAATGAATTGCGCGTGGCGGCGCTTAATTCCACGTTCGATGCCGAAGAATGCGGCTATGTCGTTACCGTTTTCGGCTATACGGACGGCAGGGGCACAGCCTCCAAGGGCATGCCACTAATTTTTTACCTGGGATAAAAAACAGGGCTGGTCACAAAAAGAGGCTACTCGAGCGTGGCAGATTGTGCCAGCAAAAGTAAAGCTTAGGGTCACCAAGCCTTTTTTAACCAAGCCGATACCACACACCCCGGCCTTTCCCCTGCATGGTAAGTTGTCTATTTTCCACCAACTTGCGGAAATGTTCTTTCAAAGTGTTGCGGCTGGCTCCGGTGAGGATGACCATATCTTTTACCGTCACCCGCCCATGATCGCGGGCGTATTCCAGAATTTGCAGGGAAAGTTCCGGCAACGCGGCCAGCACAAGGTGCTCTTGCTCGACTTTCTTTTCCAGCCGTTTCATTTGCTGATGCAAGGCCCGCAAAAAGAACAACAGCCAAGGTTGCCAGTTGGGGGCATCAGTGCGGATAGTGATCTGCGTTTGGCGCAAGGCCAGATAATAGCCCTCTTTGCTGTTTTCAATCACACTTTCAAGGGAACTATACGGCGTATAGGCATAGCCGCAGCGCAACAGCAAAAGAGTGGTCAGAATGCGGGACAAGCGCCCGTTCCCGTCCTGAAAGGGGTGAATGGCAAGAAAGGTCACGGTAAAAATGCCGATAACCAACAAGGGATGTAGTCTTTTGGTTTCTAGAGCCGCGCTCGTCCACTCAATCAACTCGCCCATGAGTTGAGGGGTGTCAAAGGGCGTGGCAGTCTCAAAAACAACGCCTATCTGTTCGCCCTCCGCGTCAAAGGCCACTACGTTATTAGGCAAAGTTTTGTAGTTTCCACGATGGCGCTCGTCCTTATCGCTGTGCTGCAATAAGTCTCGATGAAGCTGGCGGATATGGTTTTCCGTCAGTGGAATGTATTCCCAGGACTGAAAAATTTGCTCCATTGTTTCCGCATATCCGGCAACTTCCTGCTCGTCACGCGAGGAAAAAGAATGGATAGCGAGATTGGACAGCAGCTTTTCCACTTCGCTGTCGGATAGCTTGCTTCCCTCAATACGGGTGGAGGAACCAATGCTTTCAATGGTAGCGATCCGGCGCAGCGCTGAAAGGCGTTCGGGTGCGAGAGTTCCCAAGGCTTTCCACGCGCCTTTGAACTCGTCAATTCCAGCAATCAGGCCAAGGAGTTCTGGTGTGATGTTTAGTGTGTCGGTGTTTAACATGCCCATTTATACACCCATAAACACCCAATTGGTCAAGTCACAAATTCATCCGTTTTTATCCAATTCTCGAACGCGACCAGTGACAATTAGGCCAACGCGTTGGCCCAATTAACCATAAGTTCAATTTCGCCACTGGCGGTGGCGAAATTGGCGGCATGCCGCCTACCTACCTGACTGGCCGATACAGTCCAATAGAATATGCTACAACATAGTGTATTTGTAGGTATTTGTGTAGGTATTAACAAAACACAAACGTCATATATCATTCAATCTTAGATACTTACTTACACCTACATATCCCCTTGGGGACGCCAAATGATTCTGACCTGTCCCTAAAAAACTGGTCCACCTGAAAAGTTAGTGTAAGGTGCGGCCACGGAGGACGGGCCATGGGTCGAAAAACATTCACGGCGGAACAGATTATCTTTAAACTCCGCGAGGTTGAGGTTCTGGTAAATCAGGGCGAGAGCATCGCCAATGCCTGCCGCAAGATTGCGGTGACGGAGCAGACCTATTACCGTTGGCGCAAAGAATATGGCGGCATGGAAGGGTAATCCCCCCGAAAAAAAGTAGCTGAAAATGAGGGGATTATTACAGCCCTAGCCCGCCGAAGCTCCGGGGATAAAGTCTTTTTCCTGCATCAGCAGATCCAAGGGCACCATGCACAGCAGGTACAGCTCCAGGGGGGCATCTTCTGTCAGCTCGCGCATATCAAGACTCAGAATATAGTGCTTGCACTTGTTGCAGCCTTCCGCGCGTTCGTACTTTTTTTCTTCCAGAAAAAAGACCGGCAGTTCCTGCAAGGAATCCTGCTCGCATATCGGGCAGATCGTACGGGGAAACGGCCATTCATGCCGGCATAAGGAACACTGTAAAAAGCGTTTGCCTTCCTTGCCTTTGATGCAGCTCCCGTGCGGACGGTTGCCGCAAATGGGGCAGTAACTTCTGCCCCAGGGGGGAAGCTCAATTGCCTCCGCCGCTTTATCCACCCTTTTCGCCGCCGCGGCCGCGCAATGCATGGCAAGCAAGGTGGCCGCATCCTCATGAAAGCCGTATTGCGTGGCCCAGGCTCTTGCTTTGTGCACCTGCCCTTTGAAGGGCAATGCGATCAATGCAAGGCACGGTCCAGAACGCTTGGCGAGAAAGGTTCCGAGTGCGCGGAACTCTTCTTCCAATTCCGGCAGCCCTTGCATCGCGGCGGCGACTATTTGCTTTGGGCCTTCCTTAAGAAAAGCTTTATCAAAATACTGTTCCGGCTCCGCACTCAACGAGGGCAGCCACGCCTTGCCTTGGGCAAAGGCCACCGTATCCAGCACCGGCAGTGTTATAGGCGGAAGGTTATCCGCCAGGCTGTTTTGAGCCTCCAAAAGCGGAACAAAAGCTTTGAGCATAACAGCGCTGTGGGGGTGTTGCTGCGCCAGACGGGTGACGACTGTCTTGGGAATGGTCATTCTTTCTCCTGGCAAGGTCTTTCTAGAGCAGTGCGCGCTTGAGATTTTACCGGCATGTGAATTTCAAAGTTACAATGCGCTAGCGTCGCGTTCGCGAAATAGCATGTAAGGATACTGACGCGGCGCCGGCTGTTGCCCGGCAAGGCAAAGCGGGCGGCGAAAGCCGCCGCGAGCAAAGCGAAAATCGCGTTTTTCGCTCTGCGCTCTTTCGGAAAATCCCCTTTCAAAAGATCGAAGGTATTTTCCGGACGCTCCCTAGAGCAGATTAACTTTGAGATTTGTCGTTTAACGGCGGGCAAAGCCCGCCTACGGCAATCTCAAGGCAAGGATTTACGGGAAAATCCTTGCAGAGCAATTATGCATTTTCAATGGTAAATTGCTCTAGATCGATCCAATTTTTTCAGTGGGCATCCGCTCTATGAGCGCATAATGCCAAATTTTTCAGCCGAGGTCGAGGGGCTGCCGCCCCCGGGGTCGATTTGCAATTGCAAAAGGAAAAGAAAGCGCCCAAGGGTGTGGAAAAGCTTCTTTTTGCACGGAAAAGAGAAGACAATAGAGAGCCGGCGCACCCCTGTTCGAGGATGCGCCGGCCGTATGAGAGATGTTTTATGCCTCAGCGAACTCGTGATACTTTTTGGGCTCGTCAGTTACAATAAAAATGACGCGCACATCGTCAGCATCAATAGCCTTGGCTTTAGGATACTGTTTTTTCAGTTCCTCAACACGCCGCTCGGCTTCTTTAAGAATTTCCGCGCGGTTGCCGAACTCCATAGCTGTTGGGCACGAAAGCACGCAGGCGGGCTTTCTGCCGCTTTTTATCCGGTCAAAACACATGGTGCACTTGGTCACGACTTTGCTTTTGGGATCCTGGCGGGGAATATTGTAGGGGCAAGCGCCCCTTGCCAGCTCAAAGTCGATATTTTTGGTCGCGGCCGTGTAGATGACCGCGCCTGTGTCGTTGTCGTCATGGATGATTTCGTCTTTTTCGCTCGCCACCATGCAAGGGGGATTCATGCAGTGGCGGCACATATCCGAAAAAAAGTACCAATAAGGATCGCCTGAACTCTCCTGCTTGCCTTCGGCAAAACGCACGACCTTATAGGTGACTGAGGAGAAGTCGGGAGGATTTTGATAGGTTCCCGTCTGCTTGGTTTTTGTCCCCGGCAGACCGTTCCATTGTTTACAGGCTATCTGACAACCCCGGCAGCCTGTACAGCGCGAGGTGTCCACGAGAATTGACTTACCGTCTGACATGGCTCACTTCCTAAATTATTTTAGGTTGAGATGGTCCACTCGTCGTTCAGCAAGCGAGGCTTGCCTACGCTTTGTGGGCGGGCAGCCATGCCGAGCATGGCTGCCGCAAGGCGCTTCATGCGTGAAGCGCCTAAGCCTTTTTACTGATGTTGACCATACATGCCTTATACTCCGGCGTGCCTGCATTGCCGTCTCCGACAAAGGTGGTCAAAAAGTTGCAGGTATCGCCGCAGCCTTCAGGGAACAGCCAGCCGTAGTTAAAGGTCATGCCCACCAGATGCAGAGGTTTGCCGTCAACAAGCATGGGCCGCAGGCGCGTGGTTATCATGGCCACCGCATCCAGTTGCCCGCGTGCCGATTTTACCGTTACCCATTCTCCGTTTTTATAGCCGCGTTCTTTCGCCAGATCTTCGGACATTTCCACGTACACCTGCGGCATGGCTTCGTTAAGCCAGGACTGCCAGCGCGTAATTGCGCCGGAACACCAGTGTTCGGTGGCGGAATAGGTGGTCAGCACCAAAGGATAGGCGGGATCGGCCGAGGCGATCTTATCCATATCGCTCTTGAATACAGTGATGATGGGGCTGTTTTGCTGTGCCGAGAGCAGGTTTTGCTTGAGCGGACTTTCCAGGGGCTCGTAATGCTCCGGGAAAGGACCGTCCCCGAGCCCGGGCCCGAAGAACGAGGCCACGCCGTCCGGCTTCATGATGAAAGGCAGCTTGCCGCCTTCCATACCCATGGGCGGCCAGGGACCGTCAGGCACATCCCCGACCCATTTGCCCTCCTTCCACTGGAGGAGCGCCCGTTTGGGGTTATACGGGTTGCCCTGCAAATCCACAGAGGCGCGGTTGTAAACAATACGCCGGTTCACAGGCCAGGCGAAGCTCCAGTTGGGGTAGAGCCCGAGACCCGTGGGGTCTTCCTTGCCGCGGCGGGCCATGAGGTTTTGCCCGTCCGCCGAGAAGCTCCCGCAGCAAAGCCAGTTGCCCGCCGAAGTGCTCCCGTCCGGCTGCAGCATGCCGAAACCCGGCACCTGCTGGCCCTTTTTGAACTCCTTATCACCCACTTTGACGTCAGTTTCAAACTCGCCGTTAATGCGCTTAGCCACCTTCAGGGCGTCAAACTCTTTGCCGTCGGCGGTCAGGTAATCCATGCGCATATTTAAAATGCCGTCGGGCATGGCGCCGCCGTCTTTCTTATACATTTCTTTGAGCTTATGCATGAGCTTCGTGACCATGGCCCCGGTGGACAAACATTGCCCGGGCGCGGGGGTCGCGGGGTACATCCATTGCATCCAGCGCCCCGAGTTGGCCTGGCTGCCGTATTTTTCCATGTTTGCCGAAGCGGGCAGCAAGAAGCACTCTGTTTTCACGTTTTTGGGATCAAGGCCGGGGCCTTTCCAGAAAGATGCGGATTCGTTGTCAAAAATATTGACATGCACCATCCACTCCAGCTTGGTCATGGCGGCCCGCACTTTATTGGTGTTGGGCAAACTGCCGCAGGGGTTCTGGCCGATGCAGAAATACCCCTTGATCTTGCCGTGGTACATATCATCAATCATATGCAGCACGTCGCAGTTCTGCCCGTCATCCACCTTGGGCAGCCAGGAATAGCCGAAGTCGTTTTCTTTGGTGGCCGCGTCGCCGAACCAGCTTTTCAGCAGGCTGACGACATATTTGGGCGTGTTGCTCCACCAGTTGACCGACATGGGATTTTTGGTGGAAGGCGTGGCTTTTTCAATATACTGCGCTACAGTCTGCCGGCTGGCGCGCGGTACCGGCAAATACCCCGGCAGGTAGTGGTACAAGATGGCATGGTCTGTGGATCCCTGCACATTGGGCTCGCCGCGCAGGGCGTTGACCCCGCCGCCGCAAATGCCGATGTTGCCGAGCAGAAGCTGCATAATGGCCAGACACCGTATTTTTTGCACGCCGATGGTGCTCTGAGTCTGCCCCAGGGCGTACATAACGGTGCCGGCGCGATCTTTTGTTCCGGTGGAGGCATACAGTTCATACACGGCAAGCAGCTTCTCCTTGGGCGTGCCCGTGATGGCCGAAACCTTATCCAGATCGTAACGCTTGTAGTGCTCATACATGACGTTGAGCACGCAACGCGGATGTTTCAACGTCTTGTCTTGCAGAGGGATGCCTTTGTCGTCTTTTTCCAGCATCCAGGTGCCCTTGTCGTACTTGCGCGTATTCGGATCATAGCCCGTGAACAAGCCGTCCTTAAAGCCGAAACCTTCGCTCACAATAAATGAAGCGTTGGTGTAGTTCAGCACATAATCTTCAAAATATTTCTTATTTTCGATAATGTATTTGATCATGCCGCCGGTAAAGGCGATATCCGTTCCCGAACGGATGGGCGCGTATAAGTCGGCCTTTGCCGATGTGCGCGTGAAGCGCGGGTCAACGTGAATGAGTTTGCCGCCTTTGTCTTTGGCGCGCATAACCCACTTAAAGGATATGGGGTGGTTTTCAGCGGCATTGCTGCCTTGAATAAGAACAACATCACTGTGCTGGATATCAATCCAGTGATTGGTCATGCAACCGCGTCCGAACGACTCTGCCAGAGCCGGTACTGTGGGGCCGTGTCAGACCCGGGCCTGGTGGTCTATGTACGCAAGCCCCAGGCCTCTGGCAAATTGTGCGGTGGCCCAGCATTCTTCGCTGAGCACGTTGGAGCTGCCCATAAGAGAAATGCTTTGCACACGGTTGACGAGCTCTCCCTTGGCGTTTTTGGCCATGAAAGACTTATCCCGTTCCTTTTTGATCAACTCGGCAATGCGGTTGAAGGCGAAGTTCCAGTCCTTCTCCTCCCACTTGGTGCCGCCGGGTTTTCTGTACAACACCTTGGTCAGGCGGTGCTCATTGGCCGCAGACACCTGGAAGAGACCAGCGCCTTTGGCGCACAAGGAGCCTTCATTAATGGGGTGGTCAGGATCCCCTTCAATATTGAATATTTTGCCGCTGGCCTTATCAACGCTGCAGATGAGCCCGCAGCCGACGGAACAGTAGCAGCAAATTGTCGTGCTCTGCGAGGCTGTTCGTAAGGCATCGCTCTTTTTCATGTCCGCCGCAAAAGCCGTAACCGCGCTCAGATCAAGACCAAGACCGGAAAGCGCCAGCCCAGCTCCGAAACAGCAAGACATTTTTAAAAATGCTCTCCGCTTCATGCTTCCTCCTTAAGGTACGATACGCCGGAACTTCACCGGCAATACGCCAAAAGCGCATAATATACGCTTTGGCACTACAGGCAGCGCGCATTCTGCCGGCTTTTCCGTATGGCAACGCTTTTCGCAATGGCATGCCCTGCCGCACAAAATTTCGCGCCTAGTACAACCACTTGAAGGTAAAGACAAAACCCATGCCGCATGAGCGCACTTTTTGCCCGGCGTAACAGCGGCGTGAAAAACCACACTATTTATGTCCTGTTCGACATATGCTCTTTACGACATAACTAATTATAATACGCAGCGCAAGCGGCAAAGGCGACTGCAAACGCATACATTACAAAAAAACAAAGGCTCAAAGCATAGCGGACCAGACTGTTCCATCATTTACTTTTTGGCCTTGCAGGCGCACACTGAAGTTTCTTCAGCATAGCCAGCGCCAACGCGCATCATGGAGGAAACAAACATGAAAGTTCTCGCTCTTAACGGCAGCCCGCGCCGGAAACACAATACCGCAAAACTGCTGGCCTCCCTCATGGAAGGGGCGGCCTCCACCGGCGCTGAAACAGAACTACTGCATTTGCAGGATTATACGTACAGCGGCTGCATCAGTTGTTTTCAATGTAAGGAAAAGGAAGGCAAGCATTACGGACGCTGTGCGGTGCGGGACGATCTGACCCAGGTATTGGACAAGGCCCATGAGGCGGATATCCTGATCCTGGGTTCGCCTTTCTACTTCAGCGCGGAAACGGCCTTAATGCGGGCCTGCATGGAGCGGCTCTGGTTCCAGTATTACTTATACACAAGCAAAAAACCCGCTTTAGCGCCGCGCAAAAAAGCCACAGCCCTGATTTACGCCATGAATGTGCGCAAAGAAGATATGGCGGCATACGGCAAAGACGCGGCCGTGGACATTGCCAAAAAAGTGATGGAGCGGCTCTTCGGCCCTTGTGAGGTTTTGCTGTGCACGGATACGAAGCAGTTTGACGACTACTCCCGCTATGAAGTGGATATTTTTGACGTGCCCGCCAAGCTCAAACGCCATGAGGAGGTCTTTCCCAAAGACCTGCAAAGGGCTTTTAAGCTCGGCGTCAGGCTGGCGCAATGAGGTATGCGCCCCGTCCCCCGGAGCGCGCGGCAGGAGGGCAAAAAAGAGCGTGCCGGCTTAGTTTGAATATGCTGGCGCCGGGTGCGGCTTGCCGTCAGGCGAGGAAGGCGATTTTTTGTTGAGGGCGCGTACTTTCATCGTACATGGCTCCAACAAAAAACGCTGGCTGGGGAAGCATAGCGGCAAATCGCGCCAGTACCTACCCGAGGGTATCGCGCAAGTAGCGAAAAAGCGCCCTTCCCTGCCTGGGCGGGCGCTTTTTTTCCCGCTCAGCGAGCGCGCCTTCCACAAGATGCGCCAACCGCGCCGCTTCCAGATCCGGATTTGCGCGCAGGGTTTCTTCCAAGGCTTTTTGCCGCACATGCGCATCCGCATGCACGAGGGCATCCCGCAAGGCTTCCAGATGCCGGAAGGCGGCGGTCTCACCCCGCGCTTGCTCGCGCAGTTCCTCAAGGGCGGAGAAAAGCGCCTCAGGCTCATCAAGTTCGCGCATCAGCCTGCCGATGTACTGCATCTGACGGCGTTTGGCCTCCCAACTTTTCATGCCCGCCCAGGCGGCGAGGGCTTCTTCCAGTTCCGCGGACAGGGGCAGCTTTTTCCAGACGGCAGGAGAAAGGGCCGCCAGGGCCTCCCCATGTTTTTGCAGAGCGCTGCTTTCCCGCTTTTTTTGTGAGCGGCTTTTGCCGATGTTTTCTTCCGCAAGATCGTTACCACGTCGCAAAGCGGCCATTACAAAAACACTCCCATAAGCGAACCCAGGAACAGCACCACGGAAACAGGGCCGTTCAAGGTAAAGACAAGCCGGATTTGATCAAGCCTGCTCGCGGTTATTTGCGTATGCCCCCACCACAAAATGCCGGCCGCGATCATGAGGGCGAAATACCAGCCGAAGGAAAGCCGGCAGGCCAGCCCGGCAAAAAACAGAAAAATGACCGTATTCACATGGCAAAAGGCCGAGACAAGCATGGCTCCCTCAACGCCGAAGCGAACCGGCAGGGAATGCAGGCCCTCTTGAGCGTCAAAAAGCACATCTTGGCAAGAGTAGTGGATATCAAAACCGGCAATCCAGAAAAGCACGCCCATGCCGAGCAGGAGAGGCGCCAGAGAAAAGAAAGGCGATACGCTCAGCCAGCCCGCAACCGGGGCAAACCCGATAACCGTGCCCAGCAAAAAATGGCAGAGCCAGGTGATGCGTTTGGTGTAGCTGTAAAGGGCCGCCAGGGCCAAAACCAAAGGAGAAAAGGCAAGGCAAACGCTGTTTAAGGCCGCGCAGCACACTACGAACAAAGCGGCCATAACGCCGCAAAAACGCCAGGTTTGCCAGGAAGTCACCTCTCCCGTGACCAAGGCGCGCCCGGCGGTGCGGGGATTTTTGCGATCAAAGGGCAAGTCAGCCAGGCGGTTGATGCCCATGGCAAAAGAACGGATGCCCACCATGGCCAAAGTGAGCAGCAAAAGCCGGCTGCCTCCGGGCCACCCCCCGGCTGCAAGAAAAGCCCCGGCATAGGTGAAGGGCAGGGCGAATATGGAGTGTTCAATTTTGATCATGCGGCATACCGCGCCGAAATTATCCAAAAACCGCATTTTTCCTCCGCCGGCGGCGGATAAGCCGCAATTCGTGGGCAATGCCCGTAAAGGCACCCGTGCGTTAGACAGCCGCCGTTTGCGCTGAAAAAGTATCCTATGTCGCTTATAGCCGCAATCCCGCCCAGGCGAAACGCTCGTCTTCCCACCAGGCAACGCTCTGGGGCGTGAGCCCCAAGGCCGCATACAGGGGAGCAAGCTCTTTTTCCTGCCCCCAGAATTCTCCCTGAAAACGCCGCGGCGCAAAAAGCCGCACGCAAGCGCCTTCTTCAGGTTCCCAGGCATTTTCCGGGGAAAAACCGGTTTTTTTGAGCTGCTCGCGCACATAGCGGTATAAGGCCCTGGCCCTGACCATGCTCCCAAGGGAAGGGTGCCGCGGCCCGGCCAGCACATGGCCAACAAATTCGGCATCTTCAGCAAGCCCGATACGGATGACGGCTATGCCCGCCTGCTGGAACGACAAGCAGGCGCGAGCCAGAAATTCCGCTGTGTCCTCCAAGCTCCAGGGATGGTATTTGCCCTCCCGCCAAAGGGCGGCCAGGGCCGTGCCTTCGATGACAAGGCATGGGTAGAGCCTCACGCAGGCGGGGGCAAAGCCTTTGCTTATCTCCACATCCGCGCATGCCGCCGCAAAGCTATGCCCGGGCATACCCGGCAAAAGCTGAATACCGAGGTCCAGCCCCGCATCGCGCACCAGCGCGCAACCCTTGCGCGCCGCAACGCCGCTATAGCCGCGTTGCGACGCGCATAAGGCCGCATCCGCAAAACTTTGGACGCCAAGCTCTATGCAGGTGAAGCCCGCTGCTTTCAGTTCCTCCAAAATTGCCGGAGTCAGGGCATCAGGCCTGGTGGAGCAACGCAAGCCCGCCACCAGGCCCCTTTCTTTCCAGCCGGAGGCAAAGCGCAGGCAAGCCAAAAAATCCCGCCGGGCAAGCGCTGTAAACGTGCCTCCATAAAAGGCCAGATCCATGGGCCGTGAAGAGTCTTTGTCCCCATGGCCGCGCGGTTCCCTTTCCGCCTTGGCGCGCAGGGCAAACCGCGCTTCGGCCAGAATTGCGGAAACAGAGCGCTGCACCTGCCCCGTCTGGATATCTTGCGCACAGAAAACACAGCGCTCAGGGCAGCCGGAAAAGGGCAGGAAAAGCGGAAAGATGGTCCGCCGCCGCCGGGCGGCTTCCGGCGGGGGAAAAAACATATAACGGGGCAAGAAAAATTCTCCCGGTGCAACCCTTCACGTTTGCGATGCTCGATTAACAGCCGGCTCTCACGGCAAGGCTTCGCGGACAAATCCTTGCGGAGCGGTCCCATTTCTTTAAAGGCGAACCGCGCTGGCGCCTAAACCCACTTGATTATTTTTCTTTTTATCTGTAAAATAACTATAAATAAAGTATATTTTCCTCGGCCTTTACCATGCTTGAGCCGCTTCCAACCGAGTTTTTTCAGCCGTATTTTGTTGTGCGGGAACCATTTTTTCGTTAGTACTGATTTCATAAATCAGCCATTGGCCGATGTATGAAGATTTCTTTGCCGAAAACCGCGCTTTTCGGCTTGCTCACGCCGCTTATCGCGGCGCGCCGGGCTGCCGGCCGGCATTGGAAGTCATTCCCACATGAATAATGACTTCCAGAGCAGTTTACGCTTGAGATTGTCGCTTAACTGCGGGCACAGCTCGCCTACGCCAATCTCGCGGGGCTTGTTGCGCTTAGCTTCACAAGACCAGAGCATTTTACCGGTGTGTATAATTTCAAAAGCAAAAGGCTCTAGCGAGGATATTTTCAGGCTATCTCGCGCGATCTGCCGTGCATGCACAGGACGGCATCCGCATTGCGCGGCAAGAGTCTAAAAAAATAAAGCGGGTGCGGTCCGGGAGCCATGAGGGAGCCATGTCCAGTGAACTTACGAATCAAAACTGCCTTTTTTGTAAAATCATCACGGGCGATGTTCCCTGCGCGCGCATCTATGAAGATGAGCACATTCTGGCCTTTTTGGACATCAACCCCATTGCCAGAGGGCATGCCTTGGTGATGCCCAAGGGGCATTACCCCACGTTGCTGGAATTGCCTTTCGGCGTGGGCGAACCCTTGTTGCGCGCCCTGCGCCTCGTGGCCGCGGCTGTGCGGGAAGAGAGCAATGCCGAGGGGTTTAACTGCGTGCAAAACAATTTTGCGCCGGCGGGGCAAATGATTTTTCATTCCCACTGGCATATTATTCCTCGTTTTGAAAATGACGGGCTCCCGGATTGGCCGGGAGGCCGTTATAAAGATACCGCGGAAATGCAGCAGCTGGCCCAGAGCATAGGCAGCCGCATTAAAAACCTTGTGACCAGCAATAATCGGCAGCCTGGCTTTGCTGACAAATAAGCAGTTTTATTCTTCAACAAGGAAGGGAAGGCTGCCGCAAAAGAGTAACTCTTATGGCATTCGGCCGAAATAGCGGGCGAATGCTGATGCAGCCGGAGGGCAAAAAAGCTCTTTGTTAGAAGTCATTTCATAATGCATCAGGGAATGGCTTCCAACGCCGGCCGGCAGCCCGGCGCGCCGCGATAAGCAGCGTAAGTTGGCTGAAAATCACATTTTTTAGCCAACGATCTTTGCAAAAATTCCTCATGAATTATGAGCTGAATTTTTGCAGCCAGACACTAGTATAGCCTAGACCCAGGAACGTTGTTACCATAGCCTAGACCCAGGAACGCCGGAGGAGCCCATGAACGACAAGACTCTGACAAAAGCCGACATTGTTGATATTATTTATGAGAAGACAGAAAGAAATCGGAATGAAGTTAAGCGGCTCGTGGAATCTCTGTTAAAGCTGAGCAAGCAAGCCATTAAAAAGAATCACTTTCTTTTGGTGAGCGGCCTCGGCAAATTTGAAGCTTACGATAAAAAAGCGCGCAAAGGACGTAACCCCCAAACAGACGCCACCATCACCCTGCCGCCCCGCAAGGTGGTCGTATTTCGCCTTTCCCGCAAGTTTCGCGCTGAGCTCAACTCTTAGTTCCTTCTCTATTTGCGTTCCGTTCTGTTCCTGCTGCCTTTCTTCTTCGTAGAAAACAAACCGCTTTTTCAAACGCCTCTTCTTTTTGAAAGGCCCGAAGCTGTTGCCAAAGAAGACTTTGGCAACAGCCCGCCCCGTAAGGCGCAGGCGGCACTCATTGCCGCCGTCAAACGCCGCGGCGGGCGGGCGGGCCCTTTGCAAACCAGCGCCTTGCGGGATTTGCACTCTGAGGCCTCCTTTGGGAGGCCTTTTTTGCACAGCCGGTCAAAGCCAGGCATGACGGCGACCGGTGACGAATTTGTCCTGCCAATACTCGGAGTTTATATTATCCTCGCGTACGTCTTTACCCCGGCTCGGGCTATGCACAAAACGGCCGGATCCGGTATAGATGCCGGTGTGCAGCCTGCGGCGTATTTTAAAGACCACCAGATCGCCGGGCTGTAAATACTCTTTATCCACAGCGCTGCCCACCTTACTTTGGGCCTTGGCGGTCCTTGGCATAGCAAGGCCGTTTCGTCCATAGGCCCACAGCACCAGGCCGGAACAGTCAAAGCCTTCGGAAGGCTCGCTTCCCCCTGAAGCATAGGGTATGCCCACAGCGCTCAACGCAGTGGAGCAAACGGCGTTTCCGTCCGGGCTTCCCCCCAAAGGGGCAGTGGCGGATCGCGTGGAGCAGCCTGCTGAAAGAGTCACGCACAGGAGCAGGCCCGCGAGACACAACAGCATGCCGCCGCGAAATCGCACCCCGGCTGTGGCTGAGGGAAACATACCCCGGAAGGAAAGCATAGCAGTAGACATTGTCACACGTCTTTTTCACCAACGGACGCAAAGAAATGCGTCTTCTAAATGAATTATGAAATGACTTCTAATGAAGACTTTAGAAAAATTTTAAACTTTGTCAATATTTTTACGATATTGGCGCTGCCGTAATTTACGGAACAAAACGCCCCCTGGCGCGGCGGCACGGCAAACCGCGCCACGATCCGAAATAGGACCCTTTTCTTTCCCCTCTTGAACGTGTATACGGATCATTCAGCCAATGTCAGGCTAGGAACTTTTTTTCAATAAATTTTTTGTCCAAACAGCTACGCCATCCAGTCTTTTTTCTCCGGTCGAGTCCCATCAGAGCATGTTCCCTCCGCAAAAAGGGCCGGGTTCCTGCTCTTGACGCAACATCCTTTAATGAGAAACAGCCCCAAAAAACTCCGAGTTGCGGGCATCCACCCAAGGCCAAGGCAAAAGAACATGCAAATTGACCCTTTTGTGCTGCAGGAAAAAACGTTAGGCGCGCTTCTGGATGAAGCCGTCGCCCGTTTTCCCGGCAGCAAAGCGATCCTCCATGTGGACGGCTCGTTGAGCCAAACCTGGGAGGAGTTTGGCAAGAGCGTGGATGATTTGGCCAAGGGGCTTATGGCCCTTGGCGTGCAAAAAGGCGAAAAAATCGCCATTTGGGCGACCAATGTGCCCCATTGGATAACCTTGATGTTTGCCTCTGCGCGCATCGGGGCGGTGCTTGTCACTGTGAACACCAGCTACCATGATCAGGAACTTGCCTATTTGCTGCGGCAAAGCGAGTGTGAAAACCTGTTCATGACCGACGCCTACCGTGATCACGACTTTATCGCCATTATGCAGACCGTGGCTCCTGAAACCGCGACCCAGCCTTCGGACGATCTTCATATCGCGAGCTTGCCTTCTTTACGCCGCGTCTTTCTCATGGGCAACGAACGCAAACGAGGGCTCTCATGCCTGGCGGATGTTTTCGCCCTTGCGGCCAACGTGTCCGACGACGCTTACGCGGCCAGAAAGGCGGAAATTACCCCCCATGATGTGGTGAACATGCAGTATACTTCGGGCACCACGGGGTTTCCCAAAGGGGTGATGCTCTCCCACGTGAACATCGTGAACAACGGCTGGTGGATAGGGCGCCACCAGGAGCTTTCTTCAACCGATCGCGTTTGTCTGCCCGTGCCCTTGTTCCATTGCTTCGGCTGCGTGCTCGGGGTCATGGCCTGCGTCAACCACGGCGCCTGCCTGGTGATTATTGACGCCTTCAACCCTTTGCTGGTGCTGCGGGCGGTGCAGGAAGAGCGTTGTACGGCGCTGTACGGCGTTCCGTCCATGTTCTTGTCCATTTTGGAGCACCGCCATTTTTCCCGCTACGATCTTTCCAGCTTGCGCACAGGCATTATGGCCGGCTCAGTTTGCCCGGCGCCTCTCATGCGGCGGGCCATCAATGATATGTATCTGTCCAACCTCACCATCTGCTACGGGCTTACCGAAGCCTCCCCGGTTGTGGCGCAAACCCACGCCGATGAGGATTTTGAGCATAAAACCACCACCGTGGGCAAATCCATGCCGGGCATGGAGGTGCTGATCGCCGATTCGCAAGCCCTGCCCCATGTTGTGCGGGAAGTCCCCCGCGGGCAAACAGGAGAAATCGTCTGCCGGGGCTATAATATCATGAAAGGCTATTACAAGATGCCCGAAGCCACGAGCGAGGCGATCAACTCCGAGGGCTGGCTGCGCACAGGGGATCTGGGCGTCATGGACCGGGACGGGTATATCGTGGTCACCGGCCGCAGCAAAGACATGATCATCCGGGGCGGGGAAAATATCTATCCGCGTGAAATTGAAGAATTCCTCTCAGGGATGGAAGGGCTTTTCGATATCCAGGTCGTGGGCGTGCCCAGCCGCAAGTACGGCGAAGAAGTGGCGGCTTTTATTATCCCCAAGCCCGGAGTGACGTTGCGCTCTGAGGACGTGCGGGCTTTTTGCAAAGGCAAAATCGCCTGGCATAAGGTGCCGAGGCACATTGCCTTTGTGGACGCCTTTCCCTTGACCTCCAGCGGCAAAGTGCAAAAATACAAACTGCGCGAAGAAGCGCAAAGGCTTTTCCCCGAAAAAGCGGCCAGGCGCTGAAAAGGATCTTTCCATGACAGGCATCTATATAGGCTCCACCTCTCCTCGGGCCGGAAAAAGCCTGCTCGTCTTCGCCCTGGGATTGCTGTTGCGGCAAAGGGCCTATTCCATCGGCTATATGAAGCCTGTGGGCCGTTCTCCCATCAAAAGCGACGAACTGCTCGGCGATGCCGACGCCCTTGTGGCGCAAGAAGTTCTCGGCCAAAATGCGCCGGCGGACCAGCTCTCCCCTGTGATGATTCCGGATAATCTCCACGCCCTGGCGCTACGGGAAGAACAGGACCCGGACGAGCCCATGCGGAGCATCCGTAAAGGCTATGAAAAAATTTCCGCCGGCATGGACATCACCCTTGTCTCGGGCACAGGGGCATTTCCCTTTGCCGGACGTTTCGCCCAGGCCGATGGTTTTGCCATTTTACGGGCCCTTGAGTTGAAGGCCCTTCTTGTGGAGCGCTTCACAGGACAAATCAACTACGACGCGCTGTTGCTGTTCAAGGATGTTCTCGGCCCGGCGCTTATGGGCGTTGTGCTCAACGATGTGCCGGACAATGAAATGCGCAATGTGGAGCAGGTGCTCTGCCCCTGGCTGGAGAGCAAGGGCATTCCCGTCCTGGGTGTTTTGGGGCATGAGCAAGGCCTTGCGGCCATGCGTATTTCTGAACTGGCGCAAGGCCTTAAAGGCCGAATTGTCACCGGCAGCGGCCAGAATGCGAAAATGGTGCACGGCTTTCTTATCGGCACCATGCAGGTGGATAATTTCATGATGCATCTGCGCCAGTCTCCCGGCAGCGCCGTCATCGTGGGTGGGGACAGGGCGGACCTGCAACTCGCGGCCTTGCATGCCCAAAGCCCCTGCATTATCCTCACCGGCAACATCAGCCCTTCCGAACTCATCCGCACCCGGGCGGAAAGCATGGGCGTCACCCTCGTGGCGGTGCGCGAAGACACATACACCGTGGCGCGCTCCATGGCGCGCATCTTAAAATCTAAAAAAGCGCGCGATCTTCATCAGGTCCGTCTGGCGGTTTCCCTTGTGGAAAAGGCGCTTCAATTCAGGCCCATGCTCGATCGAATTCTGCACGCGCTGCATCTGCCTCCGCACAAGCAACCACTGTAAGAAATCCGCACACTGCGGCGGGGCATTTTTTCAAGGGCGGCCCCCTTAAGCTCGCCCTTTATCTCTAACCCAAAACAACAGCCGGACCGCCGCATGCACAGTGCGGCAAAGCCGGCCGCTCATTTGTTAAGGAGTCGCTATGCCAGCTATTGATGCCGCAGCCGTTGAGCTGTTCAAAAAAAAGGCCGCGCCGGTCTCCATCACTGTGGTGGAGGTCGGGGATATGCGCGCCGCCATTGAGTACGCCCTTGAGGTGTGCGACAAAAAAGAATTCTGCCAGCTTTTATTATCCGGCTGTGAAGAAAATCTCTCCCCTCAAGGCGCCGCCCTTTGCGAGCGCGCCGCGGCCAAAACCATCGCCGCGCCCGCCCTTGAGGATAAAGACTTCGCTCTGCTTGAAAAGCAGGGACTTAGCAAAGGCTTCACCGTGCTGCGCTCCGGCATGCGCGAGCATCTGGCGGGCATTGACGTGGCTTTCAGCACCTGCGACGCCGCCATAGCCGAAACAGCCACCTGCGTACTGGAATGCTTTAGCGAAGATTTGCGCCTGGCCACGATGATTTGTGAAACCCATGTCATCGCGCTGAAAAAATCCCAAATAACGCAAAGTTCCTATGATCTGGCTGACTATCTCCAGGAACTTATGAGCGCGGGCCCCATGTATACGGCTTTTATCTCCGGACCCAGCCGCACCGCCGACATCGAACGTGTGCTCACGCTGGGTGTTCACGGTCCCCTTGAACTGCATGTTGCCTTGATGGAGGCCTGATAATGCAAACCGCCAAAAATATGAAAGAATATCACGAGGAGCTCAAAGAATCCCTCGAAGACAGCTTTTTGCGCGAAACCCTGGACAAATTCGCTGTGGCTTACCGTGCCAACCGCACGGCCATTTTTGCCGATATGAACGCCAAAGAGCTCATTGCCGAAATAGCCGCGGCCAAAGACGCCAGCATCGGCCGCCTGGACGAGCTCTATGAACAGTTTGCGCAAGAAGCCGAGAAGCGGGGCGTCATCGTGCATCGCGCCGCGACAGCCGCCGACGCCAATGCCCTCATCTGCCGCATTGCGCGGGAGAACAACTGTCATAAAATTATCAAATCCAAATCCATGACCGCTGAAGAAATTCTGGTCAATCACGCCCTGGAGGCGGACGGGCACGAAGTGGTGGAAACCGACCTTGGCGAGTGGATCATCCAGTTGCGCAACGAGGGGCCTTCCCACATGGTCATGCCCGCCATCCATCTTTCCCGCTTTCAGGTGGCCGACACCTTCAGCGAAGCCACCAGCAAACCGCAGGACAGCGACATCAGCAAGCTGGTCAAAGTGGCCCGGCGTGAATTGCGCACCAAATTCGCCCACGCGGATATGGGCATCTCCGGCGCGAACTTCGCCATTGCCGACACCGGCACCATAGGCATCTGCACCAATGAGGGCAACGGCCGCCTTACCAGCACGCTTCCCCGCGTGCACGTGGCCATTGCCGGCCTCGACAAGCTTGTGCCGAACCTGCGCGACGCCCTGCGCATCATACAAGTGTTGCCGCGCAACGCAACAGCCCAGGCCATCACCACCTATGTATCCTGGATGACGGGTTCAGCCGAGCATAGCCTCAATGACGGCAAACGCAAAATTATGCACGTCATCTTTTTGGATAACGGCCGCTCCGCCCTGGCCAAGGATCCGGTCTGCGGCGAGGTGTTGCGCTGCGTGCGCTGCGGGGCCTGCGCCAATATCTGCCCGGTCTACCGGCTGGTGGGCGGCCATAAAATGGGGCACATCTATATCGGCGCCATCGGGCTCATCCTCACCTACTTTTTCCACGGCCGGGAAAAGGCCAGGAATCTTATACACAACTGCATCAACTGCGAAGCTTGCAAAGATGTTTGCGCCGCGGGCATTAACCTGCCCGCCCTAATTCAGGAGATCCGCGCCCGCCTCAATGAAGAGGAGGGATCTCCGTTAGAATCCTCTTTGCTGGCGAAAGTGCTTTCCAACAGAAAGCTCTTCCACACCCTCCTGCGCTTCGCAAAATGGGCGCAGCGTCCCGTGACCGGGGGCACGCCCTTTATTCGCCATCTGCCCGACATGTTTCTTAAGGGGCAAGGGTTTCGAGCCTTGCCTGCCATTGCTCCCAGGGCCTTTCGCGATGACTGGCCCGCCTTGCAAAACCAGGCCCAGGCCAGAGGCAAAATCCGCGTGGGACTTTTTGCCGGCTGCGCCCAAGATTTCCTTTACCCCGAGCAGCTTAAGGCCGCTTTGACGGTGTTTGCCTCCAAAGGCTGTTCCGTGGAATTTCCCATGGAACAAAGCTGCTGCGGACTGCCGGTGCAGACCATGGGCGAACGCCAAGCGGCTGAAAATGTCGCCTTACAGAACATCAAAGCCTTTGATCCCGCCCGGTTTGATTACATCGTGACCCTATGCGCCTCCTGCGCGTCACATATGAAGCACGCCTACCCGCGCATGCTGAAAGGCAAAGCCACGGCGGAAGCGCTCCAGTACTCCGAACGCATATGGGATTTCAGCTCCTTTACCCGCGACGTTCTGGGCCTTTCCGAGGCGGACTTCAACACTTCCGCCGAAAAGATCTGCTACCATGCCCCCTGTCATCTTTGCCGGGGCATGCAGGTTACCGAGCAGCCCCGCGCCTTGATCGCCGCGGCCGCCTCGTATGTTCCCTCGGCCGAAGAAGACGTCTGCTGCGGCTTTGGCGGCAGCTATTCCGTCAAGTTCCCGGAAATCTCCAGCCAGGTGATGGAAAAGAAACTACGAAATATTGAAACCTCCGGCGCGGCCACCCTGGTTACTGACTGCCCCGGCTGCGTCATGCAACTGCGCGGAGGCGAGGAAAAACGCGGCAACAAGCTGCGTGTGGAGCATATCGCCGAACTGCTGGCCAGGCGCTTGAAGTAAAAGCAAACCTTTCCGGGATCCGCTCCGCGCCCCGCGCCGATTTCGGCGCGGGGCGCCTATTTTTACAGTGACAACCACAACGCCGCACCGCATCGGGGTCGCCCGGGCAAGGGAAAAGCTACAGCTCCTTTTGCCATCCATGCGGGCCGCCACTGAAAAAAGCCACCAGAAGCCTCTTTGCGCAAATACAAAACCTTCACCCCCGCCAGGCCTAAAGTGTTTCGCCCGCCTGCCGAAAAGCTCTGTGAACGCTGTCATGGAAGACGGCTTGTTACTCAGGGAGAGAGTTATGCTTGATTACTACCGCTTCAAAACGGTGAGTGATCTCTTTATGCAGGGGAAAACAGAAGAAGCCCGCCTCGAACTTGCGGAGCTGCAAAGACGCTATGTCGCCCTCTGCGGAGAGAACACCACACTCAAAATGCAGGCCCAGGAGTATGAGGATATTTTTTACCTGGCCCGCAATCTCATTCTGGACGGCAAGTTTTACTGGCTTATTACGGGTCACATCAAGCAGGGGCCTTTTTGCCCGCACTGCTATGATAAAGATGGTCTGCTCATGCGCCTTTCGGGCGATCCGGGCGACCGTTTTTGCGTTACTTGCCGGGCAAGTTTTATTGAACCGCGCCAGAATACGGATCTGGCCGTGGCAATGTCCCAACATTCGGCTGAAGATGTCTTGCTGCCTCCCATAAAAGAAAAACCACGAGGCAAGGCCAAGGTAATTCCTTTTAGCCGGTGACCCGCGTCATCGGCAAAGCCATTACCTGAAAGTGCGCCTGTATTGCAAGCCAGCGTTTTGACGGCATTTTCGCCCACCGCGGACGCAATGCCCAAGCGCTTCTTCAAGAACCGTAGTAATAAGTTGAGAGAATGCCATGTATGCCCCCTTAGCCTCAGCCTTACGGCCCTCCCGAATGCTGTTCGTCTCCCGAAAGGGCGACTCTGTGCGCATGGATATGAAGCACCTGCGGGAAGCCGGCGTTACGCACTCCGCGCGTGCCGTTACCAGCGCCGACGCCATGGCGTTTTTGGAAAAAGAACGGGCCAGGGCCACACAAAAACCCGGGTACCCCGCTCCCAACGCTGTGGATATCGTTGTATGCGATGAACAACTGGAAAGCTCCCCCGCATCCGTATTTTTATATGAACTGGCGCAGCATCCGGATTTGCGCGGCCAACCTGTACTGGTGCTGGCCGCGAGTGAAAAAAGCGCCCGTCTCCTGCGTTTGGCCCAAGTATGCGTGCTCGAACGCCCCTATACCCAGGAGCAACTTACAGCGGCTTTGCAAAAAGCCATGTCCCCCATGCGGGTGCGATTGTGCCCGAAACTTTTCATTGAGGCGGAAAAACAAGGCTTGAGCATTACCTCTAAGGCCCGCTCCGCAAAGCCCCTTGGCGATCCAAAACCCCTTACCACCTCGGACTGGTATGAAAAAGGCGCCGACTGTTTGAAAAGACAGGATTATTGCGAAGCCAGGAAGGCGTTCACCACTGTGCTGGAGAGACGCGAAGATCACCTTGAGGCCTGCCTCGGCCTTGCCCGCATCTGCCAGATAGAAGGAAACCTGGAAGGAGTCAGGGGTTTTCTTTTACGCGCCGCGGCCGGCTGCCTGCGTAATGAGGATGACGCGCGGGCCGCGCATATCGCCGCCATGCTGCCCTACCATATGCGCGGCAACATCCTTGTCCAGGAAGCCGCGCTGCGTATGCGCTCCGGAGAGTACCGCGCCGCCGCTCTGGGGTTTTTAAAGGCGGCGGAACAAAAAAAGCCTGAACAAAGCCTGAACAACCTGGTGGCCCGGGCCTGCCTGCTGACGGATACCCCTGAACAATGCATGCGTGAACTGTGTGCGGCGCTCGCGGGCCTTGGCCATACACTGACAGCCAAAACTCTGCACCGTAGGCTTTTGGAATATCCGCAGGTCAAGTTTGACGAGCAGGACGAAAGGCAAACCAACACGCCCGCCTGGCTGGATAAATACCCAAGGCTCAGAGAAGTGGTGAGCGTCGCTTCTTTTGCGGCCTGGGCCTGGAAGCAGGCGTAAGCCGAAGAACCCATAGGGGGGAACACAAAAACCGGGAGCGGAATGCCATATGGGCATTCCGCTCCCGGTTTTTGCAAACAACGTTTGCCAGTTATTTTGACAGGATATTCCTTTTGGAGACAGCCCCTAGTCGGCAGCGCCGGAAGAAGCCATCCTCGCCAGGAAATGATCGCCCAATTCCCGGATATGGGTGGCGGTATCGTCAAAGTAATCAAAATGCGCCTGTTCTTCCACAATGACGCGCTCAAACACATTGGCGCTGACATAGTCGTCATTTTCGCGACAGACTTTTAAAAACTCGTTGTATTTTGCCAGGGTTTCATCTTCAATATCCGCATCAAGCGGATAGATCTCCCGCGCCTTCTGGCCCTTTTTCAAGCTCCCGTCCATCTGGCTGGTGGGCTCGGCGCCCAAATCTTTGATACGTTCGGCAAACCACTCGGCATGCCGCATTTCATCAATGGAAATGGCACGCATCTTAGCGGCAAGCTCGCCATAATCCTGATCATCCAAATTATAATGCTGGTTCATATACTGATGAATGGCGAACAGCTCCATTGCCCGTGCTTTATTAAGCACTTCAATTACTTTTGCCTTTTTCGCATCGAGCGCGGATTCTTTGTTCTTCGTTGGTGCGGCCATTATAATCTCCTTTCAGTAAAATAATGAATGGATATTTCCATACACTGAAGTCTCGGTTGAGGCTTCCACAACCTATACCCCCTCTCAAAATTCAGCGCAAGCGCTTTAGAGCATTTTACGTATAGAATACAGAATTTTGCCCGCATGAAAAGGCCTCTGTCCGTAAAGCATACTCGCGCCGCTATAAAAGGGCGCGGAAAATTCTTTTCACCACCAAACCGGACGAGCATGCCGGAAAACGCTCTGCGCAAGCGCGCACCCGGCCTCATCTTCCCCCCTGGTTGCCGGAAACGTATAAATGCAGTATCCCCTATGCAAAGAGGCGTCACAGGTCTTTGTGGTTTTGTTTCAGACGCATGCAATTATGCATATAAGGGTGACTGTCATGCCGGGCAGCCATGCTTTTTTGGGGCTGGACGTTGGCTCCACCACAGTAAAAATCATCGTCCTGAATGAAAAAGGGGAAATTCTTTTCGCACGCTACCAGAGGCACCTTTCTGAGGTGCGCTCCACTGTGGCGGCGTTATTGCGCGAAGCCACAGCCGCCCTGCCGGGCTTATGCTGGCATCCCGCATTAAGCGGTTCAGGCTCCATAAAACTTGCCGCGGACATGGGGTTGCCCTTTGTGCAGGAAGTGGTGGCTTCAAGCCTGTGCATCCTGCGCCATATTCCCGATGCGGACGTGGCCATTGAGCTGGGAGGAGAAGACGCCAAGCTGACCTTTTTCACAGGCGGCCCCGACCAGCGCATGAACGAAACCTGCGCCGGCGGCACCGGCGCCTTTATCGACCAGATGGCGGCTTTTCTGAATACCGACGCCGCCGGCCTCGACCAACTGGCCCGCGGCTATGAAACCCTCTATCCCATCGCCTCCCGCTGCGGGGTGTTCGCCAAAACCGATATCCTGCCCCTGCTCAATGAGGGATGTTCCCCCAAGGACATTGCCGCGTCCATCATGCAGGCCATGGTTAACCAGACCATCAGCGGCCTTGCCCGAGGGCGCAGCATTAACGGCAAGGTGGTGTTTTTGGGCGGGCCGCTGGCTTTTTTGCCTTCCTTGCGCGAACGCTTTGTGGATACCCTTAAGCTCGATAAGGAACACGCCGTTTTTCCGCCTTATGCCGAATACTTTGTGGCCATCGGCGCGGCGCTTTTTGCCGGACAAAAACAAGGAACCTTTCACGCTCCGGCGCGGCGGCAAGATATGTGGCCCGCTCCAGACGGCATAAGCCCGGCGAAATTACGGGCGCATGCCGTACTCCGCGCACCCGTGCCAGACCCTCGCTTTTGCGAGGCGCCAGTCCGGACGCATACGCAGCCTGCCCCCCGGTTGTCTTCTCTCACACCCTTCTCAAGACCGGAAAGCATGCCGGATCCTTTTGCCCTTGGCCCTGTGACCTACGGAGCCGCCGCCTCGGGCGACGGCCCCTTCGGCAAAGGCGCGCCTGTTCTTGCGGCTTCCCCCCTGTGCGATGAAAAATCTCGGCAGGAGACGGAAGAAACCGCCCTGTTCGGGCACATGATCAGCATCCTGGAACAGCAGGACACCGGCGAAAAACAAGAGCATCTCCCCCCCTTATTCTCCTGCCCCCGGGAACGGGAGGAATTTCACCAGCGCCATGCCCGCGAACATCTCCCCCAGGCGAATCTGGAAAACTGCGAAGGCCGCCTCTGGCTCGGCATCGACAGTGGCTCCACCACCATCAAGGCGGTGCTCATTGATGAACAGTGCCGCCTTTTATACTCCTTTTATGGTCCCAACCAGGGCGAACCTTTGAGCGCCGCCCTCGGAGTGCTTAAAGAAATCCACACCCGTAAGCATCCCGCGGCCGTTATCCACGCCGTTGCCGTGACCGGTTACGGCAGCGGCCTTCTTGCCGCCGGACTGCGCGCGGACATCGACGAAGTGGAAACCGTGGCTCACTTTACCGGCGCTAAGTTTTTTTTGCCGAGCGTAAGCTATATCCTGGATATCGGCGGGCAGGACATCAAGTGCATGCGCATCCGCTCCGGCTCCATTGACCGCATCCAGCTTAATGAAGCCTGCTCCGCCGGTTGCGGCTCTTTTATTGAAACTTTTGCGAAATCACTGGATATGCCCCTGCCCGCGTTTGTGGAAGCGGCGCTGAGAGCCCGGGATCCTGTGGATCTCGGCACGCGCTGCACGGTGTTTATGAACTCCAAAGTAAAGCAAGCCCAAAAAGAAGGCGCGGATGTGGGAGACATCGCCGCTGGATTGTCCTATTCCGTGATCCGCAACGCCTGTTATAAAGTCATAAAAATCACCAGCATGGAAGAATTGGGTGAGCATGTGGTCGCCCAAGGCGGCTCCTTTGCCAATGACGCGCTCCTGCGCGCCCTGGAACTGCAATTGGGACGGCCTGTGGTGCGCCCGGACATCGCCGGGCTCATGGGGGCCTTTGGCGCGGCCCTCATTGCCAAAGAACGCGGCCCGGCGGGAAAGCAGTCCAGCCTTATCACGCCTGAAGAACTTGGTGATTTTCAGGTCAGCACAAAAACGGCGCGGTGCCGCCAATGCGCCAACCACTGTTTGTTGACGGTTTCCACTTTCCCGGACAAGCGCCGTTTTGTCTCAGGCAACCGCTGTGAGCACGGCGCGGGCTCAACCCCTCAAGAACTCCCCAATCTCTACGCGTATAAATACAAACGCCTGTTCAATCACTACCAGCCTTTGGAACAGCGCAAGGCCTGGCGCGGTGTGGTGGGGATTCCCCGCGCCTTGAACATCTTTGAAAATTATCCCCTTTGGTTCACCATGCTCACTGCCCTCGGCTTCCGGGTGGAGCTATCCTCCCCCTCGTCCAAAGAGCTCTTTTTTAAAGGTTACGGCACTATCCCTTCCCAAACCGTATGCTACCCGGCAAAGCTTGCCCACGGCCATATCCTTGACCTCATCGCCCGCAAGGTGGACAGCATTTTCTTTCCCTGCCTGCCCTTTGAGCAAAAAAACTTCAGCAGCCAGGCCGGCAACTTCAATTGCCCGGTGGTTATCGGCTATCCTGAGCTCCTGGCCAAAAACATCAGCGAACTGCACACCGCAGGCATTCCTTTTATCCATCAATTCCTGCCCCTGGATGAAGCGGTGCTGGCAAAACGCCTGCGCCACATTCCCCTATTCAGCCCAATATCCCTGCCGGAGTTGGAAGAAGCCGTACGCCTCGGCTTTGCCGAAATGGAAAACTATAAGCAGGATATACGCGCGGCCGGGGAAAAAGCCCTGCGTGAACTGCACGACGAAAAAAAATTCGGCATTGTCCTTGCCGGGCACCCCTACCATGCCGACCCTGAAGTGCACCACGGCATTGCTGAACTTATTAACTCTTGCGGCATGGGCGTCATTACCGAAGACGCCGTGGCGCATCTGATGCCGGATCCGGGACCGTTGCGCGTGGTGGATCAATGGACGTACCACTCGCGCCTCTATAGAGCGGGAGCCTACGCCGCGGGCACGGACAACCTGGCCGTGCTCCAGCTTGTATCATTCGGTTGCGGTCTCGATGCCATTACATCGGATCAACTGGAGGAAATCGTCACCCTCAAGGGAAAACTCTACGCCCAAATAAAAGTGGACGAAGGCGATAATCTCGGACCCGCGCGCATCCGCATCCGCTCCCTCCTTGCGGCCTTGCGCGAACGCAAAGGCAAAGAAGCCCAGGCCCCGCAAATCAGCGTATACAAGGGCTCCCCCCCGTTCACCGAGGCCATGCGCAAAAGCCATACCATCTTAGTGCCGCAGCTCTCACCCATGCACTTTCAGTTTCTTGAGGCCGTGTTCCGGTCCGAAGGCTATAAAACAGTGCAACTGCCCACAGTGGAGCGGCGCGCCATAGAGCTTGGGCTCAGACACGTAAACAACGACGCCTGCTACCCGGCCATTGTCGTGGTGGGGCAGTTGCTGCACGCGGTGCGCAGCGGAGAATACGATCCGGACAAGATAGCCCTGATGATTTCCCAAACCGGCGGCGGCTGCCGGGCCACAAATTATATCGCTTTTCTACGCAAGGCCCTGGTGGATTGCGGCATGGAGCATATCCCTCTTATTTCCTTTAATATCAGTGGATTAGATGCGAATCCCGGATTCAAGCTCACAGGCAGAATTCTGCGCAAGGTCATTATGGCCGGCTTTTACGGCGACGCCATGATGCGCATGCTGCACCGGGTAAAACCCTACGAGAAGGAGCCCGGCAGCGCCATACGCCTGGCCGAGGCCTGGACGGAAAAAGGGCGCAGCGTCATGGCACAGGGCAATCCTTTGCGCTTTGAATATACTATTTTTTCCATGGTGCGGGCCTTTGACAGATTGCCCCTGCATACTGAAGAACGTAAACCCCGTGTGGGCCTTGTGGGGGAAATTCTCCTCAAATATCACCCGGACGCCAATAACCGCGCGGCGGAGGTGGTGGAGCGCGAAGGGGGCGAAGCCGTGGTGCCGGATCTCATGGACTTCGTTTTGTATTCTTTTTATGATAACGTGTTCAATTACCGCCATCTGGCCGGCACCTGGAAAGCGTATGCCACAGGCCTGCTCAGCATCGCCTTTCTGGAATACTGCCGCTGGGGCATGCGCCTTGCCTTGGGCTTAAGCAAACGCTTTCACGCGCCGCTGCGCTTCAGCCAACTGCGCAAAAAGGCGAAAGGGCTCATTTCCCTCGGCCACCAAACAGGCGAAGGCTGGTTGCTGGCGGCGGAAATGGTGGAACTTTTGGAATCCGGCGTGCCCAATATCCTGTGCATGCAGCCCTTTGGCTGCCTGCCCAACCACATCACAGGCAAAGGCCTGCTTAAAGAGTTAAAGCACCGCTTCCCGGAAGCCAACATCGCCGCCGTGGACTATGACCCCGGCGCCAGCGAGACAAACCAGATCAACCGGATTAAACTGATGATGTCCGTTGCCAAATAACCGCGTGCGCGCGGCCGCAGGGGCTGGCGGGCGTTTGGCCATGAGGTAATTTTTGTGCTATGAAGCGACTCACTTCGCCCCGCATGGACCGCTGTATCGGCTGCCAGTGCTGCTCCCTTGCCTGCGCCCGCCTGGTGCACGGCCAGCTCTCCTGGCGCAATGCCGGCATTCATATACGTTCTTCAGGCGGGCTCACCACCGGTTTTGAAGCGGATATCTGCGTTGTGTGCGATCCGCCCCCATGCGCCATAGCCTGCCCCACAAAGGCCCTTTCGCCGCGTAAAGGCGGCGGCGTCAAATACAACAAGAGCCTGTGCATACGCTGCGGCGCTTGCGCCCCGGTCTGCCCGGTGGACGCTATTCAAATGGACCCGGCGGACAATCTGCCCTATGTGTGCATCCATTGCGGGCGTTGCGTGCCCTTTTGCCCCCATGCCTGCATTGAAATGGCGGATATATCCGGCGAAGCCGCGCCGGATGAGGAAAATGAGGAGAACAAGGAAAACGCGGAGGAGCTCTCCCATGCCTGAGCAATCCATATCCCGCCCGTATTCGCGCATTTTGCATTACGATGCAGGCACAGGCAAAGTCAGGGTGGAAGAGTTCGGCCTCCGATCCGAGCACCTTGGCGGGAGCGGCCTTACCGCCGCTCTATACGCTTCCTTCCAGCTTACCCAGGTTGCCGCCGATGCTGATGAGCAGCCCATTATTTTCGCCGTGGGTCCGCTGACAGGGCTTTTTCCCCTCATGAGCAAATGCGTGTGCGGTTTTCGTTCTCCCTATACCGGGCAGTGGACAGAAAGCCATGCCGGAGGGCGCCTGGCCCTGGCTTTGCGCTTTGCCGGGTATGACGCCCTTGTCATCACAGGCCGCGCCCCGGAACTTTGCTGCCTGGTGCTCGGCTCTCACACCATCCGCAGTTATCCTGTACCTTTTTTGCGCGGGGCGGATGTGTTCACAACAGGCAAATACATGCGGCGCATAGTGCAGGGATTTTCCGGACACCGCTCCAGTTTTCGCATCGGCCCGGCCGGAGAAAACGGCGTGGCCTTTGCCTGCATCAATGTGGATTCCTTCCGGCACTTCGGACGGCTCGGCGCGGGCGCCGTGCTGGGACAAAAAAACATTAAAGGCATCCAGGTGCTGGGGGACGGCGCGCTCTCCCTGCCCGGCGGCAAAACTTACCCCGCCCTTGTGAAAGAGCTGCACGCAAAAGTGACCACAACGCCTCTGATGCGTAAATACCATGACCTTGGCACGCCGGAAAACCTGGAACCTTTAAATGAGTTGAACGCCCTGCCCTGGCGTAATCTGCAAAAAACCTCGGATCCGGCCATAGCCACAATCACGGGCGAGCGCATGGCCAAAGATTTTTTGCTGCGCCAAAGCGCCTGCGCGGGATGCCCTGTGGGCTGCATCCATATTGCCCTCTTGCGGGAAAAGTTCGGCCAAGAACATGACTACTGCTATAAACAAGTGCCCTATGATTATGAACCCTTGTTCGCCCTTGGCACCATGCTGCACATTACCGAGCCCCAAGCCGCGCTTACGCTCATGGATGCAACGGAAAAAACCGGCCTTGACTGCATGAGCGCGGGCGTGGCCCTGGCCTGGGCCACGGAAGCCTTTGAAAAAGGACTCATCAGCGAAAAAGAGACCCTGATCCCCCTGGCTTTTGGCGAATTATCCGGCTATGAAGATGCCCTGCGGCACCTGGCCGCACGTTCCAACCCCTTTTACCGCCTTTTGGGGCAAGGAACCATGGCTGCCGCCAAAAACTATGGAGGCGAGGACTTTGCCTGCGTTCTCGGCCAAGAAATGGCCGGTTATGCCACAGGAGAGGTGTTTTTCGCGGCCCAGTCCATGGGATTTCGCCACTCCCACCTGGACAGCGGCGGCTACAGCTTTGACCAGACGGCCAAAGAAAAAGATGCAGGCGCGGCAGTGCGCTTTCTCGTGCAAGACGAGCACGACCGGGTTATACTTACCTCCATGGTGGCTTGCCTCTTTGCGCGCAAGCTCTATACCCTGGAGACGCTGCAAAGCTGCCTTGCCAGCGTCGGCCTGGATGCCGTTGCCGGTAATTTGAGCCAGGCCGGCGCGGCCATGCAGGCCCTGCGCTGGCGGCTCAAATGCGCAACGGGCTTTGCGCCTGAAAAAGCGCATATCCCCCGGCGCTACACGGAAATTACCACCTGGAAAGGCAAGGTGGACAGCGCCTACATGCAGGATATTCAAGAGCGCTACGCCCGGGAAATACTGCGCATGGCCAAAGCCGCCTCCCCGTCGGCGGACGGGAGCGGAAGCTGAATTGTGTGAAAAAACTTTGGCTGGAGGCCGCTTTTTTACTCGTTTTCCGGAGGGGCGGTGCCCCTCCGGACCTTCCCGGCAGGAGGCGTGGCCCCCTGCACCCGAATTTTCCCACCCGGGGCGCCGCCTCTTTGGTGTTTTGGGGGTCATGGGGATTCAAGCCCCTGGCGGGGTCTGGGGCAGCGCCCCGGCAACGTAACATTTATTTAACAGCAATCCGGAGCAAGCATGAGCATTAAATTAGGAGATACGGTTTTCGTTCACTACACGGGCAAGCTGGATGACGGGACGGAATTTGACTCTTCCCAGGAGCGCGAGCCTTTGGAGTTCGTCATGGGCGAAGGCATGATTCTCCCCGGCTTTGAAGAGGCCGTCAACGGCAAGACCGTGGGAGATAAAATCTCCGTGACGCTCACTCCGGAACAAGCTTACGGGGAGCATAACGACGAGATGGTGATTATCGTGCCCCGCTCCGAAGTGCCGGACCACGTTGAGCCTGAAGAAGGCATGATGCTGCAGATCTCCCTTGAAGAAGGCGAACTGGATGTGGTGGTCTCCCGCGTGTCGGATACGGAAGTGGAACTGGACGGCAACCATCCCCTTGCAGGAAAGACGCTGCTTTTTGATATTGAAGTGGTGGACGTGAAACCCGCCTGAAACAGCCTGAAGTAAAGGAGGCCTCTTGTGGATATCCTTAAACCGTTTTTACATCTGGATATTGACTGGAACCTCACGCCGGAACATGCCGTGACCATGTACCTTGAATGGGGCAATAACGACTGGAACGCCGAATACCCGCCCGTACGCTCAAAAAGCGACGTTTCCCGCTACTTTGTGGTGGACGCCTGGGAGGAAACGCCCATGATACGCCTGGTGCAGCGCAATTCGGAAAAAGCCGAGGATTTGATCTCCTTCCCCATGCCGGACGAACTCCTGCCGCAGTTCCGGCAGGAGCACGGCGTAACCAAGGGCATGTATGCCCCCAGCGAGGAGGTCAAGAACTGGCTTAAAAAAGCCATGGGGTAAGGGCTACTAACGCTATAGAAAGTATCCATAATTCATTATGAACTCGCTTCTATAACGTTAACAACCCTGGGCGTATAAGGGCGCTCTGCTCTTTTTTATCCGGCAGCGGTCCAGGGCACCCTCCCTCTCCCACAGCAACAACTGTATGCTCGATTTCCCTGAGTTCCAAAGCATTTATATGCGTTATCAGGAACACAGGCCGCTTTTCCTTTTCCGCCGCGATCAGGCTGTATATGCGCTTTCTCGTTTCCATATCCACGTTGGCGTCTATCTCGTCCAGAACCAAGATGGGGCGGCGCGCATATAACGCTCTGCCAAGAACAATCCGCCTGCCTTCTCCAAGGGAAAGGTTTTTTCCGTATTCATGAACCGTATCGTCGAGAGAAAAATCGCGCAGATCAAGGGAGGTTAGAAGTTCCTGGCAGCGTTTGCGGTCAATGGCCTCTCCCTCATCAGGGTAGGCGAGGTTTTCCGCAACGGTGCCGGGCAGAAAATATCCATCCTGGGAAGCATGGGCAAAAAGAGGGCGCGCGGCATGGATGTTCGCTCCGCAAAAATGGTTTTTGCCGGCTTTGACCTCTCCCTGAAACGTATCGCCCAGCGAAAGAAGCGCTTTGGTGAAACGTGTTTTCCCCACTCCGCTTTTGCCGCGCAAGATAACAAGACCCGGCTTTTCCAAACCGGTGCACAATGAAACGAGACGCTCTTGCTCCAGCCTCACTGCCCCGTCAATGACCAGGGGAAAAACTGAGCTGTTTTCAAGCTCGCCGGAGGGGCGCTCCGGTTCCGGTGCCAGCGCCATTAACTCGTGAATACGGTTGAACGACACAATGCTTTTTTGGATAACCTGGTAGAATCTGGTCCAGTTGCTCAGCGGGGAATAAAAACGCTGCGTATAGATGATGAGCACCGGAATCGTTCCGGCATAGGCGATATCTTTGGTCGCCAGAAAAGCCGCATAGGCGATTACAATGATAGTGCCCGCCGTGCGGAGCGCGCCTTCCAGACAAAAAAACGTCCCCAGATTGATGCTGCTTTTAAAGCCGAGATTGGCCACAAAGTCCATTCTGCGGGCAAAATTCCGGTATTCCTTGTCCTCGGCTTCAAAGACCTTGATAGTGTCAAGACCGGCAAACACCTGCTGGACAAAGCCGGTGCATTCGGCTTCGGTTTCCTGCGCCGTTTTGGCCAGTTTGCGGTGCCTGCGCCCGGTTTTGTGGCCAAGGATATAAAGCACCGGGAATATGGACAACAGAACGCAAAGAATTTTCCAGTCCAGCAATAAAATGAAGAAAGACACGCAGAGCAGATCAAAAATATCGGAACAAAGAACATACAAAGGCACCCCCACAAGATACTCCATCTGGCCTGTGTCGTTCATGATCCTGTGCACAACCTCGCCCGACGCCCAGCGGCTGGACTCTTTTCTTTCAGCGTACAATACGGCGGCAAGGCTCTTTTTTCGAATATGGGCGATAAAGCGCTTGGCGTAATATTCCACATGAACGACGAAGAGGTTCCTCATAACAACGGCAAAGCAACTACACAAAAAAAACAGCAGCCCGAACACCAGAATCGGCGAATCCGGCATAAAATCGGCCGCGGCTCCGAACAACGGTTCAAAAAGGGCGATGGGAGAATAGGCCGTGGGGCGATGCACACCGCCGGTGGCCGCATTGACGATGGCCCCCAAAAAATGAGGCGGGAGCGCTGCCAGCAGGGACGAAAAAATCGCCAAGGCGGACAGGCGAAACTGAGCCGCGCGGCTGACGCCGCTTTCACGCGCCAGTTGGTAAAGGAGGCGGATCATACGCCGGGAAGGCTCTGGCCGCTGGCTTGAAACATGGAAACTCCCCTCTGCCTGAAAGGCGCTTGCAGCGCCGGCAGCGCCATAGCGGCAACAGGCCCTACCTAAGTGAAAATGTAAACGGCAAGAGCACCACGGTATTTACCGCCTGCCCCTTAAGCTTGCCGGGGATAAAGCGCGTCCTGCGCGCAGCCTCAAGGGCGGCATCCTCAAAGTAGCCCGGCGGGTTGGCTTCGTGGACAACGCAGGCCTGCGGCTCGCCCGCCGTATTCACCACCAGGCGTACGACAACTCGCCCCTGCAGATCCAAACGCCGGGCTTTTGGGGGATAGTCCGGCATCACTTTGCGCGCAATGGCCGGAATTTGATCCACCTCATTTGTGTTGTAGGCGGCAAGCCCGCCCACACTGCGCGCGCCGCCCTTGCCACCGCCGCTCCCGGCGTTGCCCGCCGCTGCCGCCGGTGGTTGAAGAGCCTGCGGCGCGTCAGCCGGAGCAGCCGGCGGAGCAGGCGCCGGGCGCTGCGCCGGTACGGGCGGGGGAGGGCTTTTACGGGGCCTGGGCGTTTTTTTTTCAGGCTCCACGTTTTTTTTTGTGCTGATGATTTTTTCTTCCGGAACGGGCGCAGGAAGGGGCGCAGCGGGAAGCTCCGCCGGTGCCGGTGCGTCAGGAGGCGGCGGTGTTGCCGAAAGATTTGGGGAGGCATCTTGCGCAGCGGGCAGGCAGGGCCCGGCGCCGGCCGCGGCGGAAAAATCCGTCAGGGATATCTCATAGACCGTATTCGCCGCTGAAATATCCGCTTGTGGAAGGAGCAGCAAAAGTCCGGCCAACGCTCCGTGCAGCCCGAGCGTGAACAGCACGGGCAAAAAACATCGGAAAGACGCCACGCCTAGAATCCAGCCGCGCCCGCGTCCACAGGGGAAAGCCCTCCCCCGGAAGGCTCGGGAGCGCAGGATTCCGCCACCATGCCGACCTTTTCCAACCCGGCCGCGCGAATATGCCCCATAACCTCCATGACCGTACCGTGCGGCACCTGTTTGTCCGCACGCAGGAACAACTGTTTTTGCGTGCCCGCAACCGTATTTTTTAAAATATCCTCCAATGCGGCCGCATCCACCCGGGATTCATCCAAAAAAAGACTCCCGTCTTTTTTAACAGTCAAAATCAGGTGGTCGCTTTCCGTTGGCAGAGTTTCAGCGGTTTTAACCTTGGGCAGTTCCACGCCGAGCCCTTCGGTCATCATAGGGGCGGCGACCATAAAAATGATCAGCAAAACGAGCATAACATCCACAAAGGGAGTGACATTGATTTCTGAGGCGAAACCATCGCCGGGCGGTGCAAAAGTCATATCAGCGCTCCTCCTTAGAGCAGTTAACGCTACAAATAGTCACTTAACGGCGAGCGAAGCTCGCCTACGCCTATTTGGCGGCAAGGATTTGAAGACAAATCCTTGCGAGTATTTCAAGCGTGAAATTCTCTAGTTGCAAAAGCAAGGCCTTCGGGGTGCTCGGCCATTTCATACTGCAGACGGTTCAAGAACATGCCCGCAAAATTATTGCAGCGCTCCTGGATGGTGTTGAGCCTGGCTTTGAACAGATTGTAGCCCATGAAAGCGGGAATGGCGACGAAGAGCCCCACCGCCGTGGCAATGAGGGCTTCGGCTATGCCCGGGGCCACCGTGGCCAGAGAGACGCTTTTCATCTGCGCGATGGCCTGAAAAGAACTCATAATGCCCCAGACAGTGCCGAACAAACCGATGAACGGCGCTGTATTGGCGGTTGTGGCAAGCAAAGATAAATGTGTGGACAGCCTTCCCATCTCCACGGCTATGCCGTGCTGCAAGGAACGCTGGACAGTTTCTTTGCGCAGATCCACATCATTGACCTTGCGGGTGCGGTTGAATTCCTTGATGCCGCGCCGCGCGATACCGTAAAAAGGCGAAGAGGCCTCCTGCTCCACCATTTTTAAGGCTGTGTGAAAATCCTCCTGCTCTTCAAAGATATCCATGTCCCTGCTGGTCATCCTCCCCGCGCCCCGGAGCGTCATCCATTTGCCCGCCATGCAGGCCCAACTCACCATGGACATGAGGACAAGAAAGACCAGCACGCATTGGGAGATAATGGTCGCCTGCAAAATTGCGTGGATAATGGCATTCATACCGCCGCCTCTGGAGAAAATTTTCCTTGGCCGCCAAAAGCCCCTTCCAAATTGAAAGCTTCGCCCTTTGCCGCGCTGCACCGGCCCGTCACCTTTTGCACCTGTACGCGAAAAAGAGGAGAGCGGTCTTTAAGACCGGCAAAGGTGTCGGCAGCGCGCGAATAATCCGCGCGCATCACGCGGCCAAGCAGCCGCCAGCCTTCGCGCATAGCCGCCGCATCAATGACGAACTCGCCATCCCCGAAGCAGGAAACTCCCGCCCACAGGGAGAGATCCGCATTGGCCAGGGTGTATTTGAGCAGCACATCGGGCCGGTGCTGCATGTTCTTCCAGGTAACGCCGCGCGGGTTGATCATGAAGCAATGGCAGCCGTCCATATAAAACGGCGTCGCCTCAATGGCGTAGGGAAAACCCTCCGGGGTAACCGTGCAGATGGTGGCCCAGTTGCAGCGGCCTATGACCGCCTCCATCTCATCAGCCGTCATGACGCGCATGGCACCTCCAATTGATGCATGATAGCGGCGAAAGTTTTTCGCGCGTTTTCGCAATCCGCCTCGTTTGGATGTTTGGCGGCTTCCTCAATGCGGGCTTTACGCTCCTCGGTCATGGGGTGCGCGGAATTGCCGCCCATCTTCGCCATGGCCGCCAGCAGCTTCGGGTCTACCTTTCCCTGGCAGAGAAAGGTGCCGAGCACCCGGTTGCCGGCCACGGCTTCCACAGCCTTTTGCATGGACTGCCGGGCATGATCGGAATCGGGCCAGGCCCCAAGGGTGCCGAACAGGCCCACGCGTTTGCCTTGCACCCGCTCCATGTAGCCGGCCATAGCCGCATCAGGCGCTCCTTTGTCCACCCAAAAGCCCAGGGCGATAAAATCGTACTCCTCAGGGGCCGGTGCGCTTTTTACCGGGAAAATTTCCGTGCCCTCAGGCATGACCGTATGGATGGCCTCGGCGATCATGCGCGTGTTGCCGGTGAGGCTGGAGTAAACGATGAGCGTTTTCATGCCACACCTTCGCCGCAACCGCATTTACCGCCGTTTTTGCAGCAGCCCCCTTGAGTGTATTGTGCCTTGAGGGCCAAAAAACCTTCCTTCACTGCGGGGATGATATGCCGTTTTTCGTCGCGCCCGAGATAGATCCCAAAGCACTGCTCCCCCGCCGCGTCATAAAACTGCACGGAATGGCTCTCCAGACCGAAAACCTGTTTGGAGACGAACCAGATGGAATCCACCTTGTCCATGAGCAGATGCCCGCGCAAGGGGCTGCTCTTGTCCATCAAATTATACATGCCGTGCCCGGTTTTGCCTTTGGGCAAGCGACAGGGAATTTCCAGAATCGCTCCGGACGTTGCGGCCATAAAGGTGGCTTTTTCCCACTCGGTCATGGCTTCCCAGATCGCAATGAAGGCCTCGCCCGGCGCGCGGGAGCGCATCTCTTCCGGCAGGGCTTCAACGATACGGCGCACCGGGACGCCCAGGCTGTCCGCCAGGGTTTGCGGCATGAAGTTGGGGTCTTCGTTCAGTTTTTCCGCCACCAGAACGCGGAGTTCCTCATCGGTATACACGGTGGTTGAGGTCATTTGCGGGTGTCTCCAAGGTGTTTATGTTTGTGCAGCACGATTTTGTCCGTACATACCAGATCCATAAGTTCGAGGTCGTGGGTGATGACCAAAAGGCATGCCCCCTCCCCGGCGGCGCGCTGCATGCTTTTTGCCATGCGGCGCATGTTTTCCCCGTCCAGACCGCTGGTGGGTTCATCCAAAATAAGCATCCGGGGCCGCCGGATGGCCGCGCAGGCCACGGCAAGGCGCTGCTTTTCCCCGCCGGAAAGCGACTGCGGGTGCCGCTGCGCGAGAGCCTTAAGGCCATAAGCTTCCAGGCATTCACGCACAGAAGCCGGGCGCTCCGAGGCTGCAAGAGCGCCGCGCGCGGCGTCATCCAACTCAGCGGCGACGCTGCGCATGCGCAACTGGTGCCCGGCGTTTTGCAACACAACCTGGGCATAACGCGCCAGTTTGCGGGGTTTCACCGCTTTTCCTCCTGCCGGTACGCTCCCGCCTTGCGGGCGTTCCAGCCCGGTGAGCAGGCGCGCCAGGGTGGTTTTGCCCGCGCCGTTCTCCCCCACCAGAGCCGTGATGCTGCCGGGCACAAAAGACAAATTCAGATCCGCAAAGACCGGCGCGCCCTTGGGGTAGGCAAAACACAGCTCCCGGCAGGCGAAAAAATCGGAAAAACCGTCCCGGCGCGCCTCAGGCAACAAAGAGCGAGGATCCGGCACTTCGGCGGCCCGCAACCCGTGCCGCGCGCGCAAAGAGGCATCATCCAGCAGGGAAAAGGCCCCTTCTGCCGCCACTCTGCCCTCGTCCAGCACCAGCACCTTGTCAGCCAGATCGCGCATCCAATGCAGGCGGTGATCCACAATGAACAGGGCGATTCCCTGCGCTTTCAAACCTGAGAGAATACGGGCCAGTTCAGCCGTGGACTCCGGATCCAGGTTGGCTGTGGGTTCATCCAGCACCAGCAGCCGGGGCCGGGCCGCCAAAAGGGACGCTAAAGCCACTTTTTGTTTTTGCCCTTCGGACAGACCGAAAACAGTGTGGCCCAAAAGATTTTCAATGCCGAGCAGGCGGGCGCTCTCGCCAACCGCCCGTTCTACCTGTTCCGCATCCCAGCCGTGCCATTGCAGCGCGAGCGCCAGTTCATCCCCCACTGTAAGGGCAAAAAACTGACTTTCCGGATCCTGAAACAGGGTGCCCGCCTGTTCAGCCAGTTTCGCCGGGGTCGTATCCAGAGTGCTCTGCCCGGCCAGGCGCACCTCCCCGCTCATAACGCCGCGCAGCGAATGCGGGGCAAGGCCGTTGGCCAGCCGCGTCAGAGTGGATTTGCCGCAGCCGCTGCGCCCCGTGCAGAGCAAGGCCTCGCCCGGGGCGAGGCTGAAGCTTATATCCCGCACCGCGGGGCTTGCGGCATGGGGATAGGTGTAGGTGACGAATGAAAATCGCAGCATACGAAGCTCACATGGAAAGAGGCCGGAAATTCGGCCCGAAATATTGCAGCGCGCCTGCCGCGCACAAAGCCAAAACGGCCAGACCAAGCACCCAATGATCACGTTTGCCCATGGCCGGGAAAGACTCACGCCGGGCACGACCGGCGGCGCTGATGCCCTTAAGCTCGGCAGCCACGGCCAGATCATCCGCTGAATGCAGCATCCGGAATATCAAGGGCACAACCATGCCCCGCCACAAACCCGCCAGGCCTCTGCCCGGCCGCAGCCGGGCGGCGTCACGTATTTGGGCGCAATCACCGAGAAAGGTCGGAATAAAACGAACGGTGACAGACAGGGGAATTTGAATCCAGCCCGGCAGGCGCGCCTGTTGCAACCGGGTGAACAACTCCTGCACCGGAGTGGAAAGGGAAAGCGTCAGCAGCAGATTGACGGAAATCAGCATGCGCAAAAAAGGCACAGACAGGCTAAAGGCGTTCCAACGCATAAGATTGGGCACAAAAAAACCAAGCAGAGCGGAAAAAGCGAGGGCAAGAAGCAGCATACCCATAGTGAACAAATACACCTTGAGGATAGTGAGAGGGCGCGCCGCGCTAAGGGCCAGGGCCGTGCTCAGCGCCACCAGAAGCCCAAGGCTCAGCGGCGAAGACAAAATGATGGCGGCAAGGGACCCGGCCACGCAAAGCAGAAGTTTTGCCCGCACGTCCAGCCCGGCGGCAAAGGTGTTATCCCGCTTATTGAGAAATGATGCCCGCATGGCGTAGCTCCCGCATAAAACGTACCCCGGTGAATCCGCCGATAACCGTGCCGACGGCGCCGATAATGACAAATATAGTGGCGGTCACGAGCATGCCCGGCTGCTCGCGCATGATGAGCCAGGAAAGGCCCAAGGTGGCGGCTTTAGCCGCGAATTCGGCAATGAGAACCCCGATAACGATGTTGCGGGTGCTGCCGTAGCCGCCGAGCGCCCATATTACCCCTTCGCCAAGCAGGCAGGCCACGACCGTGGCCGGCCCCTGCAAAATGCCCTGGCCCATGAGCAGCAAGGAAACCAGGGAGGTTACGGTCACAGCCAAGGTCATGGTCCAGGCGCGCGGCACTTTGTGCAGCAGCACGATCATCAATGTGGCATACAGGCAATTTTTGGCGGCCAGGGTGACGGGATTCATGCCGCCGCCCATATAGGCCACCATGATGGTGGAGGCCTTGATTACCGTGGCGAACACGCCTACGGTCACCAGCTCCCGCGTGCTCCAGTAGGGCTTGCGGGCCGAAGCCGCCGCCGGGGCGAGAGCCTGCGCCGCGGTTTCATGCACCGCGCTTTGCATCGTATTCATGACAATTTCTCCGGTAGGCCGTTGCCTGGCTCCGTGCGGGAGAGGCAACGGCCTCTCCCGCACGGGACGCTAAAACTCCACTCCCACGCGCAGAATCGCGTGAAAGCCAGGGTCTTCCAATGCGCTTGAGGCCGGGGTGTAGCGTTTGTCAAACAGGTTGTTGAGGTTCAGATCGATAAAATAGTTTTGCTTTTCGCCCAGGCGCGTCCCCACGGCAAAATTGACCGTGCCCCAGCCCGCATGGTTCTCGCTCGTGCCGTCGGCCAGATCTTCCTTGGCCCGGGCCGCGAACCGGCCGTAAACATCCGTGTATACGGTCACGGAGGGAGAGAACTGATGCTCGTACTTGAGGCCCGCGCGGCCGGTCCAGTTGGGATCGCCCGTATTGGAGGTCTTGCCGCCCTTGTCTCCGCGGTCAAAGGTGCGGCGCATGTAGGCCCCGCTGACGTAAGGGGTCAGGTTCCAGGGCTCGTAGGTGTAGCTTAGCGTAAGCTCCGCGCCGTGGGTATCCGCGCTGTCCACGTTTTCAAAAACGCTGTCGTTGGTGCCGGCAATGGTGCGGGAGGTGATGTAATCCTCCGCTTTATTGTAGTAAAGCGAGAGATCCGCCTGAAGGCCGCCGCCATCGTAACGCGCCCCGATTTCAAAATTCTGCGAGGTTTCAGGCTTGAGATCGGGGTTGGGATAGAGCCTGCCGCTGCTGCCGTGGGTAGTGCCGATATAGAGCTGGTTCAGCAGCGGATAGCGGTAGCCTTGAGAATACAGGGCGCGCAGTCGCCAGTCCTTGAAACCGGAAAAGACAAGCCCGATGCTTCCCACCAGGTGGGAATCCCGGCTCTTTGTTTCGTCCAGGGTGGGGTCATCCGTACTGTCGAGAGCCGAGCGGATCCAGGTTTGGCGCAGGCCGAAGGTGGCTGTCCAGTCTTTGAGGAAAGTCCATTCATCCTGCGCGAACACGGCAAGGGTTTGCTGATGGGCGTCGTAATTAAAGACGTCATGCGTGCTGGTGATCGAAGGCGGCCCCATGGGCGCGCCCGTCATCGCGTTAAAGCGCTGCATGGATGTGCGGCCCTGGCGATCGTCCGTGGCGTCCAGATCGTCATACAGGTAATCTACGCCCACGATGACGTAGTGATCCTGGCCGAAGGTCCAGTCGGTCTGAAAGTTGCCGCCGTAACTTTTTTGCTTGTTTTTCGTGTAAGGGTGCTGCCAGACGTTGAGGTTGGCATACAACGCCGGCCCCATGGAAATACGGGTATTGACGTTAATGTCGTTCCAAAAATCTTTTTGCGTTTCCTGCATGAAGGCGGTCAGCTTCATTTTTTTCAGCAGGTTCGAAATCTTGTCCAGTTCCGCAAAGCTGTAAAAACGATCCCGCTGCCATTTGGGCAGATGCATTTCCACATCCGCCCCGCCGGACTGCGCGCCGGGAATGCTGATGTTGCTCCAAAAATGATCATAGCCGACGCCCACTTTGCCGCTATCCCAGGAGTAATCCAGGTAGGCGGAAAGGTTGGTCTGCAGATAGTCGGTGTCGGAAATGCGCCCCGAGCCGCCGTATTTGTCGCCGGCGTCACTATAATCTCCCGAAATCCTGTAGTTGAACCCCTTGTAGGTTCCGTACAACGCGCCGTAAGGCGTGAGGGAATGGTTGGAAGTGTCGCCGGTCAGGGCCGCCGTGGCCTGCACCGGCCTTGTTCCGCCTTTTTTTGTGATGATGTTGACCACACCGCCGATGGCCTCGGAACCGTAAAGCACCGAAGCCGGCCCTTTGATCACTTCGATCCGCTCCACGTTGAGAGGGTCGATCATGATCATGCTGCCGTCCATGGATTTTTGTTCGGAGACTTTCATGCCGTCAATGAGCACCAGCACGCGCGAAGGACTTTCGCCGCGTATGCTGACCCTTTTCGCGCCTCCGCCCATGCCGCCGTCGCTTACTTCAACGCCGGGGATGTCGCGCAGTTGCTCAGCTATGGTGGGCTGGGGCTCGCGCTCCATTTGCCGCTTATCAACCACCGCCGCTGACGAGGGCACGTCGAACAGCTCCCGCTCGGTACGCGTGGCCGTGACCGTGACGTCGCGCAGCAGCACCGGCTCCCTGCCCGGCGCTCCGGCGCTCCGGCCGGGTTGCGCCCCGTCCCCGACGGGGGTATCCTGATTGCGGGGCTTGTTCTCACCCCCGCCGGAAGGGGCAAAGGGCTCTTCAGCCGCTTTTGCCTCGGCCGGGAGACCCGCCACGGCAAGCAGCGCCGTGACGCAAAACACAAGTAAAAGGGATTTGAGTGGGTATGCATGTCGCAGATGCATTCGCGCTTACTCCTTGCCCATGCGGCGTTGCCAGCCGATGAGCGCTTGTGAGAGGTTGACCTGCCAGAACTGCCCGGCCAGAGTGAGTTCCACCCAGGGGCCATCCTGGGTGACAAGCCCCGCTTCTTTCCAGTTATCCAAAAGAGGGGCGTAAAGGACGCGGACATCCGGCTGCCCAAGCCCGGGACGCCTGCTCAGGGCCGTGCTCACATCATCAAGGTTCAAACGGCAATGTTCCATCTGGCCCAGGATGACGCGTAAAACATCCAGATCTTCCGGCGGGGCCGCCACCATGGCGACCGGTTTTTCTCCGCTGGTACAGCGCCGCAGATAATTCTCCACATTGGAGTCGTTAAACATGAACCAGCCGTGGAGCGAACCGCCCGCGCCGGCTCCGTAATGGAGGCAGTCCGCCCGGCCCTTGGCCATGGGGTTATAGATATTTCTTTCGCGCGCCGTAGTGCCCCAGTGGCTCATGGAAAGCCTGCGGCAACGGGCGTTTTGCATAAGGCGCACTCCACGTTCAAAAAAACATCCCTGCTCGGCAAGGGAGGCCGTGCCCGGCAGCGTGCCGGCCGCGATGCCTTTGGCCAAAGCGCTCCCGGGGAATATGTTCAACTGGTAGAGATCAACTCCATCCAACGGCAAGCCGAGAAAGGTCCGGATATCTTCTTCCCAGTTCTCCACAGTCTGGCCGGGAAGGCCGTAGATCAGATCAATGATGACAGCCGCATGGTTGTAAGAAGCCAAAGATTCCAAAAGGCGGCAAACCTCTTCTTTAGCGGTAAAGCGGCCCATGCGACGGCGGATTTCCGTATCAAAGCTCTGCACGCCGATGGAAAAACGGTTGGCCCCGCCTTCCAGGCAGGCCTCTATCCGTTGCGCATCAAAATTATGGATGCGCCCCTCGACAGTAATCTCGCAGTCATTGGCAAGAGGGAGCGCTGTGCGCAACGCATGCAGCAGGCGCTTGAGTTCCTGCGCCCGCAAGGCAGTGGGGGTGCCCCCGCCAAGATACAGCGCATTGATGGGAGAGGAGGTGACGGAAAGGCAGTGCCGCTCGGACTCCACTTCCCCGATAAGCGCCTCAACGTAAGCCGTGCCGGCTTCCCGCGTATATTTCCCGCCGAAAAATCCGCAATACAGGCATTTGCTTTCGCAATACGGCAGATGCACATAAGCGCAGGCCGGGCCTTTGCGAGGAGTCGCGCGCAAGCGCTCAAGCGTGGCCGGGACATCCGCTTCCGCAGCCCGCTCCCCGCTCATGCCCGCATGAACGGCCGTTTTGCGCTCAAAAGCGCAGGCCAGCGGGTTGTCGGTAACCTTCGCAAAATAGTCCGCCTCCGGGCTATGCGTATCTTCGGACACTAAATTCAAGCCGTGTTTGTCCCCCGCAGCATTCCCGCCGGATTCTTTTTCACCGGGCGGCAGCAGCCTTGCGGGCATGGAGAGTGACATGGAAACCTCACATGGTTTATTCGATAAAGAAATTCATTTTCAATAAATCAACAAAAAAAACTCCCTACCCGGGCACACCGGCGGTTCGACACAGCGCTTCAGCCACTATACGGCGTATCCGCAGCATTTCTTCATCCGTAAAAGATTCTTTGCCCAGCCGGTGCAGCAAGGGCCGCGCGCCCCTGAAAAACGCCATGCCCTGGGCCATCATGCATTGCGCGAGAACGCCGACCTCTAAAGAATCCCCAGGCAGCCCCCGCGCCTTTGCCGCCACCACCGCGAACGAGTGATGCAGGGGCTCCAGCACTTGGTCGCTGAAGCGGCTGTATACTCCCCGCAAGGCGGAAACTTCCGGGTTGCTCAGCGCCCGGAGCAGGCCCGCCCCCTCTGGACCGGCCAGAATGCTCAGCAATTTTGCAGTATATTCATGCATGAGCGGCGCGAGCTCGGCTGGCGCCGTTTTCCCTACCCGGTTTACGAAGCTTTCCAACTCCGGAACGAACATGGCTCTCAGGTCATGAATACACCGCTCCACCACCGCTCCCATCAAATCCGCCATGCCGCCGAAATGATAGCTGATCAAGGCGTGGTTCACCCCGGCTTCAGAGGCAAGCTCACGAGTGGTCGGGCTCTTGCCGGCTTCGCTCGTGAACAGGCGGACTCCGGCTTCGATCAGGCGGATCTTCGATTTGGCCATGGGCCGTCGCGGCAGAAAGGAAAGGGAATGATGCACGGCGCCTCCTGTGAGAAGAGGAGTATTTTAAATGATAACGAAAGTCAACCATATGGTTAAAAATATTTCCTCTCCACCAATATTTCAAATATATGGGCCTAAGACACTGGCTCAATTTCCAAATTTGGGCAGTGAGATCAGTCCGGATATATTGGTGCCGGATGCAGTCTGCCGTCAGGCGAGGAAGGGGGTTTTTCTTGGGGAAGTGTATTTTTATGGTGCATGCCCCCAAGAAAAACCGCTGCCTGGCGATGCATCACGACAAACTGCATCCGGTACCGAGAATCGGGCTATCTTTCCTTGCAAGGGAAAATAGCGTATGGGAAGAATATTCTTCTGAAGCCCCATGCATACAGAAAGCGCCGTCTTTCAGGGTGCGCACAATGAGTACGGTTTGCGCCGATACCGCCGCTTTTTTGCTCCGGCAGGCAGACGCCTTGTGCCGGGAGCGCGGCGCGTCCTTGCTTTTTTTAACCCTGTTCGGCTCAACGCTTTACGGCTCCGCCCTGCCGGGCAAGTCCGACCTTGACGTGCGCGGCGTATTTTTGCCCTCGCAGGACTCGTTATTGCTGGCCGAAGCCCCGCACAGCCTTTATAGCTCCACAGGAAAGAATAACCGTAAAAATACCGCCCATGATGTGGATATCGCCCTTTACTCCATGCAGCGCTGGCTGTTGCAGGACCTGCCCGGGGGCGACATAGGCGCGCTGGATCTGCTCTTCGCGCCCACGCACGCCGCCTGCACTTTGTATCGCCACCCCGTGCTGGATCCTGTTTTTGCTGAGCCGTTGCGCCTGTTTGACACCCGGCACAGCCGGGCCTATGCCGCATACTGCATGAAGCAGGCGAAAAAATACGGCATTTGGGGCTCGCGCGCGGGGGCGCTCAAAAGAGTATCCGCCTGGCTGCGCGAGCGCAGCCCTGATCCGGAGCCCCATGCGCGCCTGAAAGACGTCCTGGATGCATTGCGCGCCTCCTTGCCCTCCCTCTGCCCCGAAGGGCGCTTTTGTTCCGTTGAAACCATTGACGGAGAAAGGGCCTTGCGCCTCTGCGGCAAACTGCACATGGAGAGCACACGCCTGCAAGAACTTATGCGCCGCCTGGAAGAAGACATGCGGCGCTATGCGGCCAAAGCCCTTGCGGCTGAAAAAAACCAGGGAGTGGATTTTAAAGCCCTCTCCCATGCCGTGCGCGCGCTGCAGCAAATGGAGGAGTTGTTGCAAACCGGCGGGGTGATCTTTCCCCTACGGGGCCGAGCGGAGCTTTTGGCCATCAAACAAGGGGCTTTTTCCTGGCAGGAACTTGAGCCCTATCTCGTAAAGCGCCTGGCCGCCGTGGATGCCTTAAGGGAAAACTCTCCCTTTGCCGGAGTTCATGATCCGGCCTTTGCCCGGGCCCGCGTGCTGGCCTGTTATGCCCGGCCCCTCCCCCGGGATGTCCGGGAAGTTTAAAAAGCAAAAGCCGCCACGGGAAAGGAAAAGCGGTATGGCGAAAACAAAAACGCATGCAAGCCGGGGCAGCTCTCCCTCCCATTGCGCACCCTGGAAAATGTGGGGAGAAGCCTTCATGGACAGCGCGGCCGTTGCCCAGATGCAGAGCGCCTGTTCCCTCCCGGTGGCGATCAAGGGCGCGCTTATGCCCGACGCCCACAGCGGCTACGGCCTGCCCATCGGCGGCGTGCTGGCGGTAAAGGACGCCGTCATCCCCTATGCGGTGGGTGTGGACATCGCCTGCCGCATGCGCATGAGCGTGCTGGACATGCCTCTTGCCAGCCTGAACCGCGCGCGGGAAAAGCTGATCCGGGCGCTTGAGCGGGAAACCCGCTTCGGCGTGGGCGCGGCTTTTGAAAAAGGGGAAATGCGCGCGCACGCTGTCATGGAGGAGGATTGGGGCTTCAGCCAAATTATTGCCCGCCTGAAGGACAAGGCGCAAAAACAGCTCGGCACCAGCGGCGGCGGCAACCATTTCGCGGAGTTCGGCGAGCTTGTTCTGGATAAACCCGCCCTGGGGCTGGAAAAGGGCGTGTACCTCGCCTTGCTCAGCCACTCCGGCAGCCGGGGCGCGGGAGAAGCGATCGCTTCCCACTACAGCGCCCTGGCCATGGCCGCCAGACCCGCCCTGCCCCGTGAGATGCGCCATCTGGCCTGGTTGGATATGCGCAGCGCCGAAGGGCAGGAATACTGGGCCGCCATGCAGCTCATGGGGCGCTATGCCTCGGCCAATCATGAGCTGATCCACCGGCATGTGCTGCGCTTTCTCGGCGCGGAGGCGCTGCTGCATGTGGAGAACCACCATAATTTCGCCTGGCAAGAGACGCACGGCGGCCGGAATGTTATCGTGCACCGCAAAGGGGCCACTCCGGCGGGCAAAGGGATTTTGGGCATAGTGCCGGGCTCCATGGGCGCGCCCGGCTTTGTAGTGCGCGGCAAAGCGAACGCCGAGGCCCTGCACTCCTGCTCCCACGGTGCGGGAAGGCTCATGAGCCGTTCCGAAGCCTTCAGGCGTTTTTGCAAAGACGAGGTCTCGCGTTTTCTGGAAGAAAGAGGAGTGCGGCTATTGTCCGGGGGCCTGGATGAGGCGCCCATGGCCTATAAAGATATCCACGCGGTGATGGCGGCCCAGAGCGATCTGGTGGAGGTGCTGGCCCGCTTTGAGCCTGTGATCGTGAAAATGGCGCCGGACGCCAAGGGAGAGCGCCGCATAGGGCTCCAGCCTGGAGAGAACAAAGCAACGCGGCAACGGGCGGCCCGAAACCTTGCTGGAGCAAAGCCCAACCAAAAGCTCAGGCAAAGCCGGAACGCCGCCGCAACAGATGAACTTTAAAGAATTCTATATAGTTTTGTGGGACCTTCACGCGCTTGCCAAGTTGGACTTCACCATGAAGATTGCGCGGATTTTCTTGCCTTAGAGCAGATTAACTTTGAGATTTGTCGTTTAACGGCGGGCAAAGCCCGCCTACGGCAATCGCAAGGCAAGGATTTACGGGCAAATCCTTGCAGAGCAAGTATACATTTTCAATGGTAAATTGCTCTAGCTCGCTCGCGGCCAAAACCCGCCGCAATTTCATATCCCAAAGTTTCCGGAGAGAATTGCTTTTCCGAGGTGAACTTGCTATCACCCGCAAAGTGCCGGTGATACTAAAAACTCCTTACTTTGCTCTCTGCTCCGTGCTATGACGGAGTTTTTTTCATTTCCTCAACTTCAAGGAGACATTATGGAAAAATGGGTCCAAGCGTATGATCCTCTAGGCTCTGTCGTCACTTTTTTCCCTCAGTATCTTTTTTCCGCGCTCATTGCCGCCATACCTCTCTGTCTGCTTTTTTATATGCTGGCGGTCAAACGCACCGCAGGGCATAAAGCCGCCTTTATCGGCACATTGTCCGCGGTTTTGCTGGCCATTTTTGTTTGGGGCATGCCCGCCCCCCTGGCTGTGAACGCCACGGTGATGGGCGCCTGCTTCGGTTTGTTCCCCATTGTCTGGATAGTCATTACCGCTGTCTGGGTGTATAATATGACGGTGGAATCAGGCGAATTTGAAATTATCAAAAACTCCCTCGCCAGCCTGACCGATGACCGGCGTCTCCAGGCCATTTTCATCGCCTTCGCCTTTGGCTCCTTTATCGAAGGCACAGCGGGCTTCGGCACTCCCGTGGCCATTACCGCCGCCATGCTGGTGGGCCTCGGCTTTAACCCCCTGTATGCGGCGGGCATTTGCCTTATCGCCAACACCGCTCCGGTGGCCTTCGGCGCCATCGGCATTCCCATTGTGGTGGCCGCGGACGTTTCCAAACTGGACATGCTGACCATCAGCAAAATCGTCGGCCGCCAGTTGCCCTTTCTTTCCATCATCGTGCCCTTCTGGGTCTGCTGCACCATGTGCGGATTCAAGCGCACCATGGAAGTGCTGCCGGCCATTCTGGTGGCGGGCATATGCTTTGCCGGCTCGCAGTTTCTTTCTTCCAACTTCCACGGCCCCTATCTGCCGGACATCATTTCCGCCATTGTAACCATTATCGGCATGGTGCTGCTTTTGCGCGTCTGGAAGCCCAAGACCACCTGGCATTTTCCCGACGAGGCTCCCAGCTCTTGCGGGACAACCGCATGCACGTATTCCACAGGAGAAGTGCTGCGCGCCTGGGCTCCTTACATTATCCTCGCCAGCATGGTCTTTATCTGGGGCCTGCAGGGATTTAAAGACATGGTGGCCTTCACCAACTTCAAGGTAAGCTGGCCCGGGCTGCATGCCATGGTGGTGAAAACCGCTCCCATCAGCCCTAAAGATGTGGACTACGCCGCTGTTTACACCGTCAACCTGCTGACCGCCGGCGGCACGGCCATATTACTCTCCGGCCTCATAGCCTCCCTCATCATGCCCCGCTACGGTCTTGGCAAGGCTGTTCCCTGCTTTTTCCGCACCTGCGTGCAGCTGCGCTTCCCCATCATCACCATTGCCATGATTTTGGGCCTGGCCTATATTATGAATTATTCCGGCATGAGTTCCACCCTGGGCCTCGCCTTTACCAAGACCGGCGCGCTGTTCCCCTTCTTTGCGCCCATTCTCGGCTGGCTCGGCGTGTTCCTGACCGGCTCTGACACCTCTTCCAACGCCCTGTTCAGCGGCTTGCAGCGCACTACCGCGGAAGCGGTGGGCGTTGACCCGCATCTGACTGTGGCCGCGAACTCTTCCGGCGGCGTTACCGGCAAGATGATTTCGCCCCAGTCCATTTCCGTGGCTACAGCCGCCACCGGATTAATCGGCAAAGAAGGCAACTTGTTCCGTTTTACCTTATTGCATTCTCTCGCCATGACCCTTGTCGTCTGCATCATCACGCTGCTCCAGGCCTACTGGTTCAATTGGATGCTGCCCGGGCACTGAAATATGCTTGAGAGCGGATAATTACGCAGGGCCTTCATTTTATGGAGGCCCTTACTTTTTATAATGATACGCATAATCATTGCCTAAATATTACCCGTTGCCTATAGCTGTTTCTTAATTGTACCTCGCAAAAAACGCACGCGCGCATCGCGGCTCGTCCGTTCATGCACCCCTGCGATGAGATACGCCCGATTGCGGATGCAAACAATCACATGCCGCCGCATGTTTCTTATATAGGAGAGCCTCCGTTGCAACCCACTCCGACAATGCACACAGATATGAAGCGTGTTTTACATACCGCGCCGGTCGCCGTCCTCTGCCTGAATGCACGGGCGGAGGTTCTCTACGGCAATAAAAAAGCCGCGGAAATTTTTGGCGGCAGTGTGGAGCGGCATAGTATCGCGGAGCTTTCTCCCCTCAGCCAGTCAGGCTCTATACAAACCACGGACGGGATCAAGCAGTGGCTTGATCACTCCCGTGCACAGGGAGTTACCGAATTTTTCTGGACGCATAGGGCCTTTGACGGACGCTTTTTCCCCGCCAAGGTATCCTTACAGCCCATAATATATGAAGGAGAATACTGCTTTTTGAGCTACGTGCAGGTGGAAGGACTGGACCGCGACGCTTCAGCGCACTTTTTGGCCAACACCAATTTTTTCCGATCCATTCTTGACGCCGCGCCTATTTCCATAACTATTTGGGAAGAAAATTATGACATTGCCGGCTGCAACCGCGAGGCGCTGGCACTGTTCAAGCTCTCCAGCAAAGAAGAATACAGCGAAAAATTCTTTTCCCTTTCCCCGGAGCGCCAACCTAACGGAGAATCCTCCCGGGAGGCATTTTCCCGGCACATGGGCGAAGCCCGGAAAAAAGGCAAAAGCGCCTTTAGCTGGTTGCACCAACGCCTCGACGGCCAGCTTCTGCCTGTGGAAGTGACCCTGATCTGGGTGAACATCAACGAAAAAATGATGCTGGTCTCCTATGTAAAAGACTTAACTGAACAAAATACCTATTTGCAGCGCCTCAGAGAAGCGGATGAGCGCACGCAAATAATGCTGGACGCCACACCGCTGGCCTGCGACTTTTGGGATGAGAACATGGTCATGATCGACTGCAATCTTGAAGCGCTCAAGCTTTTTAAGGTCGGGAGCAAGCAGGAATATTGCGAAAAATTTTTCGAGCTTTCTCCTGAGTTCCAGCCCAGCGGCGAACGCTCCAGCAAGATCGCAAAGGCAAAAGTTCAGGAAGCTTTGGAAAAAGGCGAGGTGACCTTTGACTGGATGCATTGCACCCTGGATAAAGAGCCGATAGATGCCGAGGTGAAACTCGTACGGGTGCTCTTTAACAACAAACTGCATATCGCCGGTTACATCAGGGACGTGCGGGAGCTTAAGCATACCCACCAAGCTTTGATCCAGGCTAAAGAGGGGGCCGAATCCGCCAATAGGGCGAAGAGCACGTTTCTTTCCACAATGAGTCACGAAATACGCACTCCGATGAATGCCATCATCGGCCTTTCCGATTTGCTTTCGGTGGAAAAGCTCAGCCCCAAGCAAAAAAAATATGTTACCGATATAAAAGTCTCCGCCTCCGCTTTGCTCGGCATTATCAACGATATTTTGGATTTTTCAAAAATTGAAGCCGGCAAACTGCAGATTACTCCGGCCTCCTTTAATTTGTCACAGTTGCTTGCGAACCTGACCTCCATCTTCACGCTGACCGCGCAAAAGAAAAATCTCCGCTTTTCACTCGAAACCGGTGCGGATTTGCCGCAATATATTTATGGCGATGAGATCAGAATACGGCAAATATTCATTAACCTCATCGGCAACGCCATCAAATTCACCCAGCACGGGCATGTGCGGGTGCGCGTTTCCCATGACGCCGGCATGCTCTCGCTCACCGTTGAAGATAGCGGCATAGGCATCAAAGAAGACCTGATACCCACCATTTTTGATGTCTTTAAGCAGATAGGGCACGCCAATATGCACCAGGAAAACGGCTCGGGCCTTGGGCTGTCCATAACGAAAAACCTGGTGCAAATGATGGGCGGGGATATCACGGCAGCAAGCCGCTACGGCGAGGGATCAACGTTTTATGTGACTCTGCCCCTGACGTTAAGCGATATCGCTGACGGTGAGAGCGCGCATCAGGCGGAGGTCTATATATCCGCTCCGGACGCGCGGATTTTGGTCGTGGATGACAACGAAATAAACCTGGCTGTGATTTCAGGCCTGCTGCAATATTATGATATAACGTGCGATTGCGTTTCAAGCGGCAAAGAAGCCCTCGGAAAAATTGCTGAAAATCCCTATGATATTGTTTTCATGGATCACATGATGCCGGGAATGGACGGCGTGGAGACAACGCGGCGGTTGCGGGAAAAGGGCTGCTCCCCTGAAACGCTGCCCATTATCGCCCTGACCGCCAACGCCATTGACGGGGTCAGGGATGCTCTCTTGGCGGCGCAGATGAACGATTATATCTCAAAGCCCATTGATAAGAACCTGCTTGCCAGAATTTTGAAAAAATGGCTGCCCGAAAACAAAATTCTCCGGGAATGCGCCGCGCATCTCGGCCCCATGTGTGATGAGGCCAAGGCCGAAAACCTGTGACAAGCATGTCCTGAAGGCGCGCAAAAGGATCGCCGCGCAAGGATTTTTCAAAGGCTCCGCCCCGCGCCTCCCCCAACGGGAGGCCCCCCTCCCGCGGAGTTTGGACACGTTTATTTTCAAACAGCCCCGGGGTTACGCCTGCGCATGGTATTTTTCTATCAGTTCATGCGCCCGGGCCGTAAGTTGCGGCAAGTCCGGCTTGGAAATCTGATCATCGGCCCCCACTTGCTGGCCCTTGCTAAAGACCACGGGAGAGATGAGGGAGGAAAAGAGGATAACCGGAAGCTCCTTAAGGAAGGGATCTGATTTAATCAGGCGCGTCAAGGCATGGCCGTCCATTTCCGGCATTTCTATATCGGAAATGACCAGGCTGACGAAATGGGAAAGAGGGACCTTTTTTTCCGCCGCTTCCCGTTCCCATTTTTTCAGCGTCTCCCACGCTTCACTGCCGCAGGTGGTTTTTGTCACGCGAAATTTCGCCTGCTCCAGACAATGGGCCAGAATATTGCGGATAGAGGGGGAGTCATCGGCAATGAGCACGTTCACGCCATGCCCGTCCACATGCGCAATTTGCCGCGTATGCGTCTCAAGGCTGGTGGAAGGATCCATGCTGGCAAGAATCTGCTCCATATCAAGCAGAAAAATGATGCGCCCTTCAAGGCGCACAACGCCGGTAACGGAATCATGGCTAAAAGATTGCAGGTGTTTTCCCGGAGGCTCCACCTGGGCCCAAGTCATCCTATGGATGCGCAGCACGCCGGAAACCACAAAAGCCGTGACAACACCGGAAAATTCCGACACTACGACTTTTTGATTGGTTTCGGTAAATGTCTTTTTGCCGAGCCAGGCGCCCAAATCCACAAGGGGCAACACTTTGCCCCGCAGATTAAAGGTGCCGAGCGCCGCCGGATGATGCTTGCCAGGAACGCCCGTTACTGTGGGCTTGCGGATGATCTCGATGACCTTTGCCACATTCATACCGAAATAACTACGGTAGCTGCTGCCGTCAGCAAGCGCCTCATCTATAAAAAACTCTATAATCTCGAGATCATTTCCCGCATTTATGCCATGCGCATCCATTCGTTTTCTCCTCCGGGCGCCGTGGCGGAACAGCACCCGTGACGTTTTCGCTGCAAAAACGCCGCCCACACACAGGACCGCCAGAATTATCCACGTACGCGGTATGGAAAGTGAAACTATGCCAAAAGAGAAGAGATGGATATTATAACCCTTTGATAGAAAGGTATTGCACGTAAAAAAACAGCGGTTCGCGCCAAAAAGTACGTCATTGGAGTCTTTTCATGTTGCGCGCGCCGCACACGTGAAACGCCAGCAAAGTTTTGGAAACAAAACCTTGCCGCCAAACAGCCGTGAGCGTCAACGCGGCACCGCGCTTTCCCGCAAGCCTCGTTTTTCGCATACAGGATCCAGTTCACATTCCAGACACAGCGGCCCGCGGGCCCGGCACACATGCCGCCCGAACCAAACCAGCATATGGTTCACATTTCCCCACTCCTCACGGGGGAAGAGCGCCATAAGCTCGCGTTCCGTATGCACAGGATCACGGGTGGAGGCAAGGCCAAGGCGAAAAGCTATGCGCCCCACGTGCGTATCCACCGCAACCCCCTCATTGCGGCCAAAGGAACCGAAAAGCACCACATTGGCGGTCTTACGCGCCACACCGGGTAGGGTGATCAAATCTTCCATCCGCTCAGGCACCTTGCCTGCGTAAACATTTTGTATACGCGCGGCCGAGGCCAACAGATGCTTGGCTTTATTTCTGTAAAACCCCGTAGGGCGGATGCAGGCCTCCAGTTCCGCGGGGTCTGCCAAAGCCATCTCTTTTGGACCGGGCCAGCGGGCGAATAATGCAGGGGTGATGCTGTTCACCCGTTCATCCGTGCATTGGGCGGCCAGCATGGTCGCCACAAGCAGCTCCCACGGGGTGCGCGCATACAAATGCGTTTTGGGGGACGGATACCGTTTTTGAAGCAGCGCCAACACAGTAGCGGCCCGGGCGCGCAGGCCGCCGCCCCCGGATTGTGGGCCTGCGGCTCCCCTAGACAGGGCCGGGGAGGGGTTTTTTTCTATTTTCTTTCCTGCCATCCTGATGTACCGATTGTATATGATGATTTTACTAAAGGACCACAAGGCGCGCGCCTGTCGCCAAAACCTTCTTTGGCAACCGATCGCCGCGCGGGCGGGCCTTAGCAGACCCTAACCGGCACGCCACCCGGGCCCGCCTCTCGGGACGATATGTTTGTCAACGGCGCATACTTACGGTATAAAGCTGAAAAACAGCTTCCGCAAGATGCGCCGGCAGGTTGGAATGCACATATGCTCCGGCAGTTCTTTTTTGTGGGTGACCCTCCATGCGCATGCTTTTAGTCTATATAACCGTTCCTGACAGCGATACCGCGCGCGCGCTCGGCGAAACGCTCGTGCGCGAACGGCTGGCGGCCTGCGCCAATATTATTGAGGCCATGGAATCGCGCTATTGGTGGGAGGGGCAGGTGCAGACCGCGCATGAAAGCCTGTGCCTATGTAAAACGCAAGAAGACAGATACCAGGCCCTAGAGGCCCGGGCGCGGGAACTGCATCCTTATGATATCCCTTGCATCGTGGCCGTCCCTCTTCTCTATGGGTATGCGCCTTTCATGCAATGGATAGCGGATGAAACGCGGGTACGGTAACACCGCCCGGGCGTCTTGCCGCAGAGCCCGAATAAAGAGCCTGCCGCGCTTTGGCTGGTTTGAGCGCGGATGCGCTTTGGCATCGCGCAAGAGACGCATTTGTGCTTGCATGAGCCGCCGCCGGATACCGCCTTCCATTGCCGAGGCAATGGAGGTATTTTTTCAATAAAAAACAGGAGTTCAGCGTTGCGGGCGGGTTGCGTCCATAGGGGAAAAGAATATTGCGCGCACGGGCATCGCGGTTTTGCAGCCAAGGATTTTTCCTTCTCAGCTAAAAACCGCGCCTCAAGCGGCGATTCTTCAATAAGCGGCTCTTGTGTAGGTGGTGTGAGGTGCAGTTGGTTTGTAACATGCGAAAAGAGGAGCATCGCGTGTCTATCTATATTATCGGGTCACTGGCGTATGACCGCATTATGAACTTCCCGGGCAAATTTACCGACTCAATTTTGCCTGACCAGATCCACAATTTGAATGTCTCATTTTTTATCGATCGATTGGAGGAAAAGCTTGGCGGAAATGCGGGCAATATTGCCTATACCCTCTATCTTTTGGGGGAATATCCCTTTATTGTCGGCACCGTGGGCAAGGACTTCGCCCGCTATGCTGAAGTGTTGCAACAGCGCGGACTTACCCTTGAAGGCATTCGCCGGATCGATACTGAATTGACGGCGAGCGCTTATATCATGACGGACGCCTCCAACAACCAGATTACCGCTTTTCACGCGGCGGCCATGATGACCCCAAGCTCCTATCCTTTTCCGGATCCGGCTCCAGAACAGGATATCGCTCTCATAGGCCCTTCCAACCTCCTGGACATGAACAGCTATGCCGCGCTGTTCAGAAAAACCGGTGTCCGGTACATCTATGATCCCGCGCAGCAGTTGCCTGTCTTGCGTAAGGAAGAGGTGCTTGCCGGCATTGCGGGAGCCTACCTCCTGGTGGGCAATGACTATGAGATCCAGTTGATCATGAACATTACCGGACGCGGCAAAGAGGAACTTATCAACCTGACGGAGCGGGGAATTATAACCACCTATGGCGAAAAGGGATCTGTGGTGACGGAAAAAGGCGCCGCACAGGAACAGCATATCTCGGCTGTGCCTGTGTCCAAGGTGGAAGACCCCACCGGCGCCGGTGACGCTTACCGCGCCGGTCTTATTAAAGGCTTGCTCCTGGAGCAGCCTTTGGCGGAATGCGCCCGCCTTGGCGCTACCTGCGCGGCGTATTGCGTTGAGCAACGCGGCACGCAAGGGCACGATTTTTCCCTGGATGATTTTTTCCGCCGCCATGCGGCTGTATTCGGCGAGCCTGTATAAACGGGACTAAAAGTAGAGTGTGCGAAGCTTGCAAAACGCCTTATTCCGCTACTTTTTTAGCGAACCCAAAATTCTTGTGCGCTTCGAATCGCAGTTGTAATGAAAAGGATTTTCCATGCAGTATTCCAGCAAGGACTATGAATTTCTTGGCAAACAAGTGGCTGCCGGGCGCTACGTCAACCGCACCACCTGCGCGCTGGCATTGGTGCTGGCCCTTCTTGTCGGGGCCGTGCTCGGACGGTATGTTTTCCCGCATTCCTCCGTGGGAGGGACCGTTGCCGAGGGGGAACAAAAGCGCCCTCTGGGGAAGCAATCCGACATAGCCTCCGCGGTTAATCCCAACAAGCAAACTTTAGACGCCATCATGCAGCATGAAAAAGAAGTGATCCAGGATCCCGGCAATGCAGAGGCCTGGGAACATCTGGGCAATCTGTATTATGATGCCGCGGAGCCCGCAAAGGCTGTGAACGCCTACAACAAAGCCCTGGCGCTCAAGCCCAATAACACCAGCATTATGGTGGATTGCGGCGTCATGTACAGAGAATTGAAGGAATCCGAAAAAGCGTTGGAATATTTTCGCAAAGCGCTTGGCGTTAACCCCAAGCACGAACAGGCGCTGTTCAATAGCGGCGTTGTGCTGTTTTTTGATCTTAAGCGCAAAGAGGAGGCTTTGCAGGCATGGCGCGAGTTGGTGAAGGTGAACCCCAATGCCAAGACGCCTTCCGGCGAGCCAGTTTCCAAAATGATACAGGATATGTCCTAATGCGTTCAGGTTTTGGCAATGACGGGGAAGAACCGCTCTTTCGCCGGCGAAAGAAGAGAGTTTTTCCGTTCTTTCACCCAAAGGCCGCGTGGCGCTCTTTGACGATTTTTTTGTTGTTGCCGTGCTTTTTTATGCTGGGGCAGACAGACGGGGCGTACGGCAAAGTTCTTACAACGGAACTTATCAGGGAGCCGCAATCTCTGTTGCCCTATTGCTCCTGGCTGGTGGACGAGGACGGCAGGCAAACCATAGAGACCGTAGCCGCCGGCAATTTTCAACGACGCTTTATCCCCATGAGCGCGGGTATTCCCCTGCAGGGAACCGGCGCGGTGTGGCTCCGGCTGATACTTGTAAAAAGCCCGCCCACAGCGGCTATGGGCGCCCCTTTGGGGAGCAAGTCCCGGCTCGTCATGAACCTTGGCAAACTCCCGCCGGGCGAGACGCGGATTTTCTTTTCTGAACTCCCCGGTCCTGTGGCCGGGAGCGGAGCATGGCACAGCGAAGAAGCCGCATCGTATGAAGATATTCCATTGCCCGAACCGGGAAGCTTACCGGTAAGCGTCTATATTCGTATGGACGAGATGCCGGGGCTCTGGTTTGCCCCGATGGTGAGCGCTCAATCCCTGCGAATTCCGGATGCGCGGCCTCCGGAATTTTTGCTGCCGGGCCTGCTCATTGCCGCGGGTATTGTCTGTTTGCTGCGTTCTTTGGCAGAAAAAACAGCATGGGCTTTTTGGGCGGCTCTCTTTGTGGGGTGCCTCTTGCTGCAATCGGTGCTGCCGTTGCCTGGGGTCATGCAGCTTGCCAGCTATGAAAACCTCCCCGCGCTGCTCGCGCCTGGGCTGGCTCTCATTTTGCTGCCCCATGTGGGCCGCTGCATGTTCGCGCAGCCTGAGCTATCTTCCCTTGAAAAAAGCCTGCTGTTTTTTCTCTCTTTTCTCGGCATCATCCTAGCGCTTGCGCCGCTCATCCCCGGTATGCGCTGGGTAATTCGCCTTTTCCCGCTTTGGCCTTTGCTGCTTGGGCCGCTCTTGCCTTTAAGCTTGGGCTTTCTTGCCGCCAAGCGGCCCGGGGCGCTGAGTTACTCGGCCTTGTGCGTGCTGGCTCTTTTAGGTAGTTGTTTCGCGCTTTACGGCATAAAGGATCCCGGCCTGCATCCCTTGCTCTCCCAAGGCGGACTTTGGGGCCTTGCCGTGGGGGGAGTCATCCTCTCCCTTGCGCGTACGTCCAAAAAGGCGAAGCAAGAGGAAGAAAAAAAACAAGAGCGGCCGGCCGGGCCAGGCGCCGCGGCGTCGGCGATACGTTCCATGGCGGGTTCCGCAAAAAAATTGGCCTCCCTCATCGGCCTTTTTGGTAACGCGCTCTCCAAATTCAGCGCCCGGGGCAGGACCGCCCTGGCAACAAAAAAGGAAGGACAGGCCACGGGAATAGCCCCCCCACAGCCCACAGCGAACCTTTCTCCGGATGATCAGGATTTCTTGCATATATTTGAGCACACGGATGCGGGTTCAGCACAACCGGGACATGCGCGCGCGTCCGGAGAAGAACTCTCCGCCCCCTGGCCTCCGGCTCCCCTGCCAGAGCACCTTTCCGCCCGGCAGGCTCCGCCGCTTGCCGACGCCTTCCCTGAGCCGCCCCCGGCTGGGGCTTCTTTGCAGGAGGACCAATCCATGGCGAAGCCTGAACACACCGAGCCCGGCGTCACCGTGGCGCAAAACGAAGAAACCGCCGCAGACGCCGAACAGCGTGCGCGCCCCCTCCCGCAAACGCCCCGCCCAGGCGCCGAGCAGTGGCTGTCTTCTCTACTGCCTGACTTTGCGGGCAAAAGCGACAGCTTCATTCCCCCGCCTTCCACAGAAGAGGTTCGCGTCATATCGCTGGTGGAAGAGAATTTTTCTTATGCCGATTCCCCTTCCTTGGATATTATGGAAGAAATGCAAACCCGACCGCACCGAGCGAGCAGCCCGGCTTCGGACGAAAGCTTCGTCTTTAATCTGCATGCCTTAGTGCGCGAAGTTCATGACGTGGTTGCGCCTCTGGCCAAAAACAGAGGTTTATTATTTTCCTGGTTCACCGCGCCCTCTTTGCCTTCTCTGCTCGTGGGCGATGCGCCGCGCCTGCGCGGAGCGCTTATTCTTTTGTTGCAAAATGCCGTCCAAGCCACGCATCAAGGTTCCGTACAACTGGCTGTGCGGAAAAATCCCGGCTCCTCCGCCTTGGGGGATCTGCTGTTTTGCATCAGCGACAACGGCTCAGCCCAACGCACTGACGCGGGCTTTTTTCATGCCTGGGAATTAGCCGCGAGGACAGGCGGGAGTTTCACTGTGGAGTATTCCCAGGCAAACGGCACGCAAGTGGCTTTTACCGTCCGTTTCGCCCTTCCTTCGGAAGAGATGGCCGAAGCCCATTTTGCCCGCAGCGCTGTGGAAGACGTTTTTTTAACCGAAGAAAACAATGAAGATGCGCTTATCCCGGTGTTGCACGCCATCGCGTCGAGCGCTTCTCCCGCTGAACTTCGCCGGGAAGAAATTTCCGCCGAGGAGAAGACGCCCCCCGTCTCTTCCCTAGTTGCCCCTTCTTCTGCTGTTCCTTCTGAAGACACTGAAGGAGCCCCCTCTGTCGATGAAGATGCGCGTCCTGTAAACGAGCCTGCCCCGGCGGAAGAGCCGGCCGAATTGGCCTCCGCGCCCCTGAACGTCGAAGAGGACGCCGGACGCAGATCCTCCATCTGGTCTTCTCCCGCTCCTGAAGCAACGCCCGCGCCCGCTCCGGTTTGCGATATCCCGGCGCCGGCATGCCAGGACGAAGCCGTCATATCGCCAAGCAACATCATTTATGTCGTGGATCCCCTTGCCGGACTGGAGCCAAAAACGCCCAGCCCCCAAGATGCGCCGGAACCCGAAGAGGTTGCGCCGGAAGATGCGCCCACATTGCTTGCAGAAGAGCAAGGCTCTTTTTCGCCCTCCTCCCTTCTGGAACAAGATTCCGTCCATGAGCAGGAACCCCTTGAAGCAGAACAGCTCCAAAGCCCTTCCCCCGAATTGGCGGGTGAATATTCCGAGGATGCCCTTACCGGGACGCCGCCTGGCGAACAAAGCGAAGACGCGTTTATCGAAGCCGCCGTGGAGGAAATGAACCTTTCCTCCGCTGGCGGGGGCGAGGCGTTGGAAGAAGCCGTTATTGCCGCGGATTTGGAAGAGCCGGCAATTGTTGATGAAGCCGAGGCTGCCGACGACCCTGCCGGCCCGGCTCCGGATCCCGCCCCTGACGGCCGGCAGGCTCCGGAAGAGACAAAGCAAAGCGCCCCCCATACCGCAACACGCGCGAAAGAGCGAGGGCTGAGCATCAAACTCGTGCTTACTGATCCGGGCATGCGGCAAGCTCAGGAAAATGGGGCAACGCTTGATTTTCCCGGACAGGATTCTGGCCAAGACTCTGCCAAGGAAGTGGAGCCAAGTGTTATTGAAACCCTTCAACCGCCATGCAAGGATTCGCCCGCAAACTCTTGCGGCGAAATTGCCGCGGACGGGCTTTGCCCGCCGTTAAGCGGCAACGCTCAAAGTGAATCCGCTTTGGACGCTTCCGAGCTGCAAACCGTTTCCCTCACGCAGGAAAAAAACGACGACGCGGCGCACGAAAACATCTCGGAACACAGTGAAGTGGCTTCCTCGGAAGCTCTTACTCCGGAAGAGCCTCTCCCTTCTGCCTTTGCGCCCGCCCCGGACCTTGCCCCTGAGCCCGCCGCAGAGCTTCTCTGCGAACCCGCCCCCGAGTCTGCGCCCGAATCTGAACCTGCACCCGCCCGGGAACAAACGCCGGAAGCAGACCAGGCGCAGACCGAAGCCGAAGTTCCTGAAACAGAACCCCATGAGGAAAAAAGCTTGGCGCCGGAAGATGCCGCCGCCAACGTCCCGGACGCCCCTGCGGACGCAGAGACCGCCATGACGGCTGCAGCAGCGCCGGTGGAAGAAAAGGCTTTGATGGAAGAAAAAGCCCTTCCGGCGACCGTCATCCAGGGGCCCAACTTGCATCTCTCCGTGGCGGACAGCAGACAAAGCGCCCAGGACAAAGCTCTGACGGAAAAAAACCTCCAGGGAGAAGCTGCTCCCGACGGAACATCCCAACTCCGGCCGCCTTTACCCGAGCCGGCCCGGGACGCTTTGGCACCGGCGATATCCCCGCAAGCGCCGGCAACATCCCCCCTGGCCGCATCTTTTCTGGCCGCCCTTGGGCCCACCAGGTTCACCATGTCGGAGCTTAAGTCCACCGCTGCTTCGCCCCCGAGCGCGCCGGCCGCAGTTTCCGCAGCGGACGCCCTCCCCGAGCGGCCCGCTCCCGCTTTTACAAACGCCGTTCCTCTCGCGCATCCGAAAACCGCTGCCGCGCCCAGCCAAACGGCGCCGCCGCCGTTTACGGCAGCGACCGCGCCACTGCCTTCTTTTGATCCCGCTGATCTTGAAAAGCCGTACATTATTGTTGCGGAAACCACGACCAGCAACCGGCGCCTTATGGCGCATTACCTCTCAGGTTTACCCCATGTGCATCGTGATGCCTTAACCAATGCCGAAGTGCTGGAAATTTTCCATAACGCGGCTGTTTCCCTGATCATATTTGACGGCGATATGCCTGAAAAAGAGCTTCTGGCAACCATAAGGACGCTCCGGCGGGAAGAAGAGCGACAGCAGCGCCCCGCCACCCCCATACTGTGCCTGAGCAGTCATAAGACACAATCGCAACGCATGATCGATGCCGGCGCCAGCCATGCCTTATGCAAACCCTTTTCCAAAGATTCTTTTTTCAGTAGCGTGATCATTGCCGCTTCTGTTTCCGCATCGTTTTCCTTAGCTTTTTCAGCGCCTCCAGGTCTGCATATTCCGCCAAATCTCATGGTTGCGCCTTCTGTCCAACCTCTGCTCGAACCGTTATTCGCCGTGAGGGAAGCTCCTCCCCATGCGCCGGAGCCGCTGCCGGAAAATCGCGACACGCCGGCGCAGCCGGTGGAACTACCGGAAGAGCAGGCTCCTGCCGCCCCTCCCCAGGCTCTCGAAAAGCAGGCGACGCCCGCTCCCGCACCTCTTGCGCAACCGGACGGTGTGGACACAGGCACTCGCGACAGAAAATTTCTGGAAACCGTATTCATGGATCTCCCGGCAAGTTCTTCGCTCAAAAACACGCATGAAGGGACGCGCTTTCCCGCTTCTGAAACTGGGCGCAATTTTATGCTCCCTGCAGCAAAGCCCGCTCAGCTCTCCCCTGCCGCGCCCATGCCTGAATGGAAAGAACCCAAAACCCCGGCGGGAGAAACGGAGCTCTTTCCGTTGCCCCCGGCAGCCGCTGCCCGGCGTAAGCCTTGGGGAGATTTTTCCCCGGAAAAACTGAAGCAAGAGGAGGAAGATCCGATCCGCCCTCGCAACGCGGCGAGGGAACCGGCAGACGCTTTCGCTAAAGAGGACCCCTCCCTGGCCGGATACCGCCCCAAAAGGAACATGCCCACAGGTAAAACAGTTGCTTTGCCGGGCCTGGAGGAAGAAATCCTGGATATAGCGGTCCTGCCTCTTGTGCCGGGCCTGAGCCATTCCCTGGAAAACTCCTTTAAGGATATCTTAATAGGGCGAAGCCAACATAAAAGCATTTTGGTGCAGGAGGCGGCGGGCAGACTGGCAGGCAGGGCGGAAACTTTCGGACTGCGCAGATTGGCCAAAGTGGCTCATTGCGTGCAACGAGCCGCCGAGGCCGATGACGGAGAAGCCATCAAGGCTTTGGTGGATGATCTGGAGCCTCTTATGCAACGGTATCTCAACGGGCTTCACGAGGTGTTTGATTCCTTCCTTGATCATAAGCGCTGATGTGGGTGCGACTGAACATACTAAAAGGGAAACCATGGCTGTAGAATCGCCCATCCTCCCTCCGGCCCATGCCATTATTCCGGCACGATACGGATCCGCCCGGCTGCCCGGCAAGCCGCTCCTTATGCTGCACGGAAAACCCATGTTCTGGCATGTGTGGCATAGGGCGAGCCGGTGTCCGGACCTTTTATCCGTAACCTTGGCAACGGATGACGAACGCATTCGAGAGGCCGCCGCCGCTTTAGGCGTGCCCGTGCTTATGACTGCTCAGGAACATCAAAGCGGCACGGACAGAGCGTATGAGGCTGCCCGCCTTCTGAATCTGCCCGCGGACGCTGTGGTGGTGAACGTGCAGGGGGATGAGCCCGCCCTTGACCCGGCGGTTCTCACTGAGTTATTGCAGGCTTTTGCGGACCCGTGCGTCCACGCGGCGACCCTGGCCCACCCCCTTGCCCCGGAGGAACACAACAGGCCGGATAAAGTAAAGGTGGTGCTGGCCGGCAACAAGGATGCCCTGTATTTTTCCCGTGCCCCCATTCCCTTTGCGCGCGAAGGAAAATATTTACATCCTATGCTTGGACATATAGGCATGTATGCTTTTACCATGCGCACGCTCGAGCGCTTTGTGACGCTGCCGCCCTCACTGCTTGAGCGCACGGAAATGCTTGAGCAACTGCGTTTTTTGGAGAACGGCATTTCTATCCGCGTAGTGCTTACGCAAAGCGCCTTTCCGGGGGTGGACAGCAAAGAGGATATCGCAAAAGTGCTGCCGCTGCTTGCATAGCGTATGCCGGCGGCGGCAGAGGCTAAGCACGGCGGACGCGCGGCCCGGGTTCGCCGCTTTTTGCCCGGCGGCAAAAAGATCGCCTCCGGAGATTCGCAATTTTTGCGCTATTCTCCTCTGTTGCAACGAATGAGGAGCATTGGCGCAGACGTGACTTTTTTTGAAAAGCAGACACGGTCGGCATGCCGCTAACCGCCGCTCTGCCGGGTGATTGACATAGACTTTTCTGAAAGCCATTCGCCTTAAATTGCTTTTATCTTGAGCCAACCTTTTGTCAGGAGATGTACGATGAGTTTAAAAACCCTGCTTGCCGCCACCTGCCTCAGCCTTGCGCTGGCCGCTTCCGCCTTTGCCGCTGAACCCATTAAAATAGGCGTATACCTTCCGCTGACCGGCCAAAACGCTTTTGGCGGCCAACTTGAACTTGAGGGCGTACAGCTTGCCCACAAAGAAAAACCCACGGTGCTCGGACGTCCCGTTGAACTGGTCATTGTGGACAACAAGTCCGATAAGGTGGAAGCCGCCAACGCCGTAAGACGCCTTACGGCCAAAGATAAGGTCACGGGCATTATTGGAACCTACGGCTCTTCCCTGGCGCTGGCCGGCGGCGAAGTGGCCGAAACGGCGAAAACACCCGTTATCGGCACTTCCTGCACCAACCCCCTCGTAACGCAAGGCAAGAAATACTATTTCCGCGCCTGCTTTATCGATCCGTATCAGGGAGCCGGGGCCGCCACCTACGCCATTTCCTCGTTGAAAGCGAAAAATGCCGCTGTATTAAAGGAAGTTTCCAATGACTACGCGGTGGGCTTGTCCAACTTCTTTAAAAAGTCCTTTACCAAGCTTGGCGGCAAAATGGTGGCTGATCTTAACTACAACGCCGGCGACCAGGACTTTACCGCTCAGCTTACGGAAATTATCAGCAAAAAGCCCGATGTGCTTTTTATCCCCGCTTATTTTGCTGAAGGCGCCATCATTATCAAGCAAGCCCGCGAGCTTGGCGCCACTTTTCGCATCATGGGCGGAGACGCCATGGATAACCCGGAAACCGTAAAAATAGGCGGCTCGGCGGTTGACGGCTTTTTACATACCACGTTCCCCTATGACATGGGCATGCCCAACATGAACGAAACCGCGAAAAAATTCACGCAGAACTGGAAAGCCGCTTACCCCGGCAAAGAACCTAACGTGAATGCGGCCCTTGGCTATACCTGCTACATGATGTTCATGCAGGCCATTGAGACAACCAAATCCGACGACCGCGAAGCCATCACTAAGGCCCTGGCCGCACTGAAAAACTTCCCCGCCGTGACCGGAATGCTGACCATTAACGCGACCCATGATGCGGAAATGCCCATCGGTATTATTGAAATTCAACAAGGCAAGCGCAGCTATCTCGGTGAAATTCAGCCGAAGATGTAAGCGCAACGCGCACGCGAAAAGAGCTTGACTCCCTGTTTTTCCTGTACGCCGCCCGGCGCGGCGTACAGGAAAGGGACGGCGTGGACATGCACCGGATAACAGTTAAGGAGATGCCCATGCCGCATCCTTTTGAAGGATACCTGCCATGACTGTGGAAATGCTGCTCCAGCATCTGTTCAACGCCCTGGCTCTGGGGGCTTTGTACGGGCTTATCGCCATAGGTTACACTATGGTTTACGGCATTTTGCGCCTGATCAACTTTGCCCACGGCGATATTTTCATGCTGGGGGCCTATCTGGTCTATTTCGCCACAGTGGCCTTCATGCCCGCCTGGGTGGCCGCCTTGCTGGTATTTGCGTCCCTCTCGATTTTTTACAGCGTAGCGTACGGTTATACGCGAAAACCCCCTCTCTGGTTTTGGGCGGCGGCATCTTTTTTCTGCGCCCTTACTCTCTACTACGGCTTTTTCGCTCCACGCGACTTCAGCCCCCCTTGGGTTTTGGCTGTCGCATTTGCCATTATAGTCACCAGCGCCATCGGCATAAGCGTTGACCGCATCGCCTACCGGCCTTTGCGTGACGCTCCGCGCATTTCCGCTCTTATCAGCGCCATCGGCGTTTCTTTTTTAATTGAAAATCTCGGCGTGGTCATTTTTACCGGCCTGCCCCGTCCCGTGGTGCAGCCCGAAATCCTGGTGAAACCCCTGCAATTCAGCCTGGAAAAGTTGACCGGCAATATCGGCGGCATTGTGCGCGTGGTGCCCATAGCCATTATCGTGCCCGTTGTCTCTTTAGTGCTTGTGCTTGGTCTTTTGTGGATTATCTACCGCACCAAGGTCGGGCTCGCCATGCGTTCCATTTCCACCAGCATAGAGACTACCCGGCTGATGGGCGTATCCGTCAATAAAGTGATCGCGCTGACCTTTGGCCTGGGCTCCGCCCTGGCCGCCTGCGCCGGCATCATGTGGGCGCTGCGCTACCCGCAGATTCATCCGTATATGGGCATGCTTCCCGGTTTCAAGGCCTTTATCGCGGCGGTGTTCGGCGGTATCGGCTCCATTCAGGGAGCGATGATCGGCGGACTTACCCTTGGCTTTATAGAAATTTTACTGGTGGCGTTTTTTCCGCCCTTGTCCGGCTACCGTGACGCCTTTGCCTTTATCCTGCTCATTGTGATCCTGCTCTGGAAACCCACCGGGCTCATGGGTCGAAAGCTGGAGGAAAAGATATGACGTCACCCACCGCCCCGCAACGCTTCGCGAATACGCTTAGGCGCGACCTTTTCTGTACCCTTGCGGCCACTGCGGTTGTCTTCGCCTTGCTCCATCTGGCGGAACGGCATCTGGATTCTTACAGCATCCAGATATTAAGCCTTGTTGCCATCAACGCCATCCTCGCCGTATCCTTGAATCTCATTTACGGGTTTACCGGCATGTTTTCTCTGGGGCATGCGGGTTTTATGGCCGTAGGGGCCTACGTTTGCACCTTGCTCATTTTGAGCCCGGAACAAAAAGAAGCCATGTGGATTCTGGAAGAAATCCAACCCTGGCTTGCGGACTTGTCTCTACCCTTTTTACCCGCAGTTATCCTGGGGGGCATCGTCGCGGCATTGTTCGGCATGCTCATTGCCCTGCCGGTGCTGCGCCTCGGCGGAGATTACCTCGGCATAGCCACCCTGGGTTTTGCGGAAATTTTACGGGTGCTCATCACCAACGCCATTTCTCTGACCAACGGGGCTTTAGGCATCAAAGGCATCCCCCAGTATTCCACCTTATGGTGCAATTTCGGTTGGCTGGCGTTTACTCTGTACTTTATCGGCACGCTTCTCAAAAGCAATGTGGGCAATGTGTTCAAAGCCATCCGCGATGATGAGATCGCAGCCAGAACCATGGGTGTGAACACTTTTTTCTATAAAGTGCTCTGCTTTTCCCTCGGCGCGTTTTTCGCCGGCGTGGGCGGCGCCCTTATGGCCGCGCTTATCTCCACCATCGATCCCAAGATGTTCAATTTCATGCTTACCTTCAACGTGCTTATGATTGTTGTCGCGGGCGGGCTCGGCTCCATCACCGGCAGCGTCATCGGAAGTGTTGTCATTACCATTTTGCTGGAGTGGCTGCGCTTTGTGGAAAGCCCGATCACGCTTTTCGGCTGGGATATTGAAGGGATACCAGGCATGCGCATGGTTATTTTTTCCATACTGCTGCTCTTCATTATCCTTTTTCGCCGTAGCGGCCTCATGGGGATGCGCGAATTCTCCTGGGATGTACTATTCCGCACCCGGAGGGCTCCCTGATGAGTGCCGCGCGAATTGTTTTGGAATTGAAGGGCGCAACCATCAAATTTGGCGGCCTTATTGCCGTCAATAGTTTTGACATGGCCATTCCCGAGGGAAAAATAGTCGGCCTTATCGGCCCCAACGGCGCGGGCAAGACGACTATTTTCAATATGGTCACCGGATTCTACAAGCCAAGCGCCGGCGATATCTTTTTTCAAAACCGCCTGGTAACCGGCCTTGCCCCGCATATTCTCTGCGCCCGGGGCATTGCCCGCACCTTTCAAAATATTCGCCTGTTCCCGACGCTGAGCGCCCTGCAAAATGTGATGGTGGGCGGGCATTTGCGCCAAAAAAGCTCCTGGTGGATGCCTCCCCTGCAACTCCCCATGGCGCGCAGGGAAGAAAAGGAACTGCGCGACTCAGGCATGCAACTGCTGGAACGCCTTGATCTTGCCCATGCGGCTCTTCTGCCCGCGGGCTCTCTGCCGTATGGAGCGCAAAGGCGACTGGAAATCGCACGCGCCCTTGCCACCAACCCTTCGCTGCTGCTTTTGGACGAACCGGCCGCCGGCATGAACCCGCAAGAAAGCGGCGAACTCATGAAGTTCATCCGCGCCATTCGCGATGATTTTAACCTGACCATCCTGCTTATTGAGCATGATATGAAGGTGGTTATGGGTGTGTGCGCCCAAATTTGGGTGCTGGAATACGGCGTCTGCATAGCTGAAGGGGATCCGGCCTTTATCCGCAGCAATACGCGCGTTATTGAGGCCTATCTGGGAGAGGAGTACGTCAAGCATGCTTAATATTAAAGATTTGCATGTGTACTACGGCGGCATTCACGCGGTCAAAGGCGTGAATTTAAACATAGCCGAGGGGCGGGTCGTCACCCTTATCGGAGCCAACGGCGCGGGAAAAAGCAGTATTGTGCGGGCTATCGCGGGTTTGTCGCGCGCCACAGGCGAGGTGCTGCACAAAGGTGAAAACATCCTGGGCAAGCCTACGGAAGATATCGTGCGCATGGGCATAGCCCTAAGCCCTGAAGGACGCTGCATTTTGCCCCAGCTCACCGTCGAGGAAAATTTGCGCCTGGGCGCTTATATCCGTGACGATAAGCAAGGCGTCGAGGAAGATCTGCACTGGGTGTTTACCTTGTTTCCACGCCTGAAAGAACGCGTCTGGCAGCCGGGCGGCACCCTTTCAGGCGGCGAGCAGCAAATGCTCGCTGTGGGCAGAGCGCTTATGTGCCGCCCCCAAGTGCTGATGCTTGATGAGCCTTCCTTGGGGCTGGCTCCTATTCTGGTACGGGAAATTTTTGATATCATCAGGCATATCAACGAGCTTGGGAAAACTATTTTGCTTATCGAGCAAAATGCTTTTGCCGCTCTGTCCGTCGCCCACTACGCCTATATTTTGGAAACAGGCGCGGTTGTGCTTGAGGGTAACGGCAAAGACCTGCTGCAAAACCCCAGGGTAAAAGACGCCTATCTGGGCGGCTAGAGCACTGTAACTTTGAACTTATACTGCCGGTGAAATGCTCCGGCCTTGTGCAGCCAAGCGCAACAAGGCTCGTGAGATTGGCGCAGGCGAGCTGTGCCCGCCGTTAAGCGACAATCTCACGCGTAAGCTGCGTTACGCTGTTTTTAGAAAGTCATTCATAGTTTATTGGAAATGGCTTCTTATGCCGGGCTGCCGTCCGGCGCGCCGCTGACAGCGGCGCGAGCGAGCCGAAAACCGCGTTTTTCGGCGAAGCGATCGTCATACACCGGCCAATGGCCGATGTATGAAATCGGCACTCAATAAAAAATTTTGGGCACTGGCGCAGTTTATCCTGATGCTGCGTCAGGTTTCGTTTTTTGTTGAGGGCATACGCCTTGAGCACGTTACCTTTGAAATTGTACATACCGGTAAAATGCTCTTGTCTTGTGAAGCGAAGCGCAGCAAGGCCCGCGAGATTGGCGTAGGCGAGCTGTGCCCGCCGTTAAGCGACAATCTCAAGCGTAAACGGCCCTAAGATGCACTTCCCAACCAAAAACTCGCCTTCCTGCCTGGCGGCAGGCTGCATCCAGCACCAAGATACCCAAGCGGAGGCAGTATGAAATTTTGGGAGCGGTTGCTCCATGCGCTTGCAAAAATGCGGACGGCTCTTTCGCCTCTCGCAAACTTAATCCGGCAACAGCCCGAGACATGAAAGGTGCGCTATGAATATTTTTGTCGTTAACTGCGGCAGCTCTTCCTTTAAGTACCAGCTTATTGACATGGCTACCCGGGTCGTTCTGTGTTCAGGCCTTGTGGAGCGCATTGGCGAGTCACTAGGCGGTCTGACTCACAAAAAAAATCCGGATCGGGAAGGAGAGCGCAAATTTTCTGAAGAACGCCCGTTTGCCGATCACACCATGGGCATGACCCGGGTCATGTCGTTGCTTACTGATCCGCAGCTCGGCGTTATCAAAGAGCTGACGGAAATAACCGCTTGCGGGCACCGGATAGTCCAGGGGGGAGAAGTATTTAAAGAGTCTTGCCTTGTGGGTCCCAAAGAACTCAAAGGGATAGCGGATCTTTCCCCCCTGGCGCCTTTGCACAACCCTGCCCATGTGCAGGGCATTGAAGTGGTGATGCGCTTGCTCCCCCATGCTCCTTCCGTGGCGGTGTTCGATACCGAGTTTCATGCCACCATGGCGCCCTGGGCTTATATGTATGCCCTGCCTTACGAGTTTTATCTTAAAAACCGTGTGCGCCGCTATGGAGCCCACGGCACCTCGCACCGCTACGTTGCGCATAAGGCCGCGCAGTTTTTAAGCCGCCCCAATCAAGGCTTTAACGTCATCACCTGCCATTTGGGCAACGGCAGTTCCATTTCCGCGGTAAAAGACGGACTGTGCGTGGACACGAGCATGGGCATGACGCCCCTTGCCGGCGTTGTTATGGGCACGCGCTGCGGGGATATTGATCCGGCCATTCACGCCTACCTCGGCCGCGAGACCGGCATGGATCTCGAACAAATTGACAGCCTGCTGAACCGGCAAAGCGGGCTTAAAGGCATCAGCGGCACCAATGACATGCGAGACGTCCATGCCGCCCGAGAAAAAGGCGATGCACGGGCCCAACTGGCCTTTGAAATGTTTTGCCACAGCATCCGTAAATATATCGGCGCGTACTATGCTGTTTTGGGCCGCGTGGATGCCCTGGTCTTCACCGCCGGCATCGGCGAAAATGACGCCAAATCCCGGGCCGGGATCTGCCGGGATCTGGAAGCCCTCGGCATCGAGATTGATGCGGAAAAAAACGCGGCCCGCTCGGGCGAAGCGCGGAACTTAAGCCCCCAGGGCGCGCGCGTGCCTGTTTTGGTCATCCCCACCAATGAAGAAATCGCCATTGCCGAAACCACGGTCCGCCTTCTGGGCAACGCGCGGTAAGTGCGCAGTACAGGAGAAAGCCCGAAACCACACTCTTCCCTTTTGCGCAACAACGGGAGTGAAAAGCAAAGGCTTTTCGCTCCCGTTGTTTTTCCCGCTACAGAGCGTTTCGCTCCGCCGCGCATCAGCCCCAGGGCAACAGGGGCTTGAGGTGCCGCACCAGATCGTAGCGCAGCTCTTCTTCTTGCAAGGCAAAATAAATGTTGGCCGTGAGGTATTCCGCCCAATCGCCGATATCAAAGCGCATGCCGCGAATTTTCACAGCCAGCAGCCCTTTTCCGTTCGCCTGGCCCTGCAGGGCGTCGGTGAGCTGAATTTCTCCGCCATGGCCGGGGGCCACGTTTTGCAAGTGGGTGAAAATTTCCGGCGTAAGCACATAGCGGCCGATAATCGCCAGGCGGGAGGGAGCTTCATTGACTTTGGGCTTTTCCACCAGTTTGTTGACGCGGAAAATACCGGGAGAGAACTCTTCGCCCGCGATAATCCCGTAGCTCGACACCCGTTCCTGAGGCACTTCCATAACGCCGATAACGGGCAGGCGCTCACTTTTGGCCACTTCCGCCAATTGCTGAATGCCCGGGTTCATACCGAACAAAAGGTCATCCCCCACCATCACGGCAAAAGCCTCATCCGCGCCGACCACATCTCTGGCGCATAACACGGCGTGCCCAAGGCCGAGCTGCCTTTTTTGGCGAATGGAAATGCAGTTGGCCATTTCCGCCACCTGGCGGACAACGGCGAGCAATTCGTGCTTGCCCGCGCGCTCCAGCACGCCTTCCAACTGCAAGTTGTAGTCAAAGTGATCTTCTATAACGTTTTTATCTCTGTTGGTGATAAAAACGACATCCTCAACGCCGGACCGAATGGCTTCTTCCACAACGTACTGCACAGCGGGTTTATTATAGACGGGCAGCATTTCCTTAGGGATGTTCTTGGTAGCGGGTAAAGAACGAGTGCCCCATCCGGCAACGGGAATAACAACTTTGCGAATATTCATAAAATCTCCTTCGGGAGTTTACAACGTTGCCAACCAGAAGTTTTGCGTTTCCGTCATATGGACGCCTGCTTCGGCGTAACGCACTGCGCAACTTTCTTAAGCGCATCCACAATAAGCGTTTCATGCCTCTTACTTCGTCAAAGAACTTTTTACTCCGCCGAGTGCCGGAAAAGCGCATTCCTTCCGTAAAAATGCCCTTTTCCTCGTCTTTGGTTCACGCTCCGCTTATGCATGCATAAGCTAAGCAAGAACGCTTAAAAACATTTCTCATAATCAGCTTTTTAAGTTGATTATAAAAAAGCGCTCTGCCAAAAAGCGGCGCCGCCGGCTTGTTTCAACGGTTGAACCGCTGCGCCGTGATATTTTAAGGCGACACCAGAAGCCGGTTTTTTCTCAATTAAAATTATGAGATGGCTTTTAATATACGCCATATGCAGATAAATGGGAATACCTCAACGCAAGGCGTTTTTAACAGTGTCGGCAAGCATTCCGGCGAGTTCTTCCACCTGCGCCGCGGCTTCTCCCTCCACCATGACGCGGGCCAGAGATTCTGTGCCGGAATAGCGCAGCAACACGCGCCCCCTGCCGCCCAGCGCTTGTTCCGCCGTTTCTTTGGCCGCGAGGATCTCCGGCACCTCTTCAAAAGGCGGCTTTTTCTTCACTGTAACGTTGATGAGGGTTTGCGGGAACAGGCGGAGCAAGCCTGCGAGCGCCGACATGGGTTTTTGCTTTTCGCGCATAATGCGTAAAAGCTGCAAGCCCGCCAGAAGACCATCCCCCGTAGTGCCGTATTCCATAAACACCAAATGGCCGGACTGCTCTCCCCCTAAGGTTGCGCCGTGCTCACGCATGGCTTCCACCACATAACGATCCCCCACCTGGGTGCGGATGAGCTTGCCGCCATGCTCCTGCATAAAAACTTCCAAGGCCATGTTGCTCATGACCGTGCTCACCAGCGTATTGCCGGGCAAGCGTTTTTTTTCCAGCAGATCAAGAGCGCAGACAGCCATGATCTGGTCGCCGTCCAGGGTATTGCCCTGTTCATCCACCACAATCAGGCGGTCGGCATCGCCGTCCAGAGCAAGCCCGATATCGGCACGAGTTTCGCGTACCTTGGCCGCCACGACATCCGGATGCAGCGACCCGCATTGGTGGTTAATATTCAACCCGTCAGGCTCAACGCCCAGGCTCACCACCTCCGCGCCCAATTCTTTGAGCGCCATAGGGGCGACTTTATAGTTGGCGCCATGGGCACAGTCTAGAACCACGCGCAGCCCATCCAGGGTCATATTCTGGGGAAAGCTGTTTTTGATGGACACGATATAGCGGCCCGGGGCATCGTCTATTTTAAAAGCGCGCCCCACCTTATCCGGCGGGGGATAATCCCACTCCCAGTCAGGATCGAGGACCATTTCCGTAATAACATTTTCCACTTTATCTTGAAGCTTAAAGCCCTGGGAATCAAAAAACTTGATGCCGTTATCCTGAAACCGGTTGTGGGAAGCGGAAATGACAATACCGAAATCCGCGCGCATATTTCGGGTAAGGAAGGCAATGGCGGGCGTAGGCAAAGGCCCCACCAAAAAAACGTCCATACCCGAGGCGCACAGGCCCGAAGTAAGGGCGTTTTCATAAATGTAGCCGGAAAGGCGCGTGTCTTTGCCGATCACAACTCTGTGGCGGCGGTTTCCGCTCCGAAAGTAACTTCCCGCCGCAAGCCCCAAACGCAGGGCCATATCCGGCAGCATGGGGTATTCATTTACTCTGCCGCGCATGCCGTCTGTTCCAAAAAGCCGTGTACTCATGGAGCTCCCAATTTGTTTAGAGCGGGTGAACATTTTTTTTGAGGGGCAACTCCCCTTCAGAAAAACGGTACTATTTCACGCGCCTTGCGGCGGCATTATCGTTTTTTTCCCGCAGGCACTTTGCGGGGCTGCGCCGCCTCTTTCGGCTTTGCCTGAGCGGGCGCTTTGCGGGACTGTTCGACGGTTTTTTGCCTTGCTGCCCCGGGTTTACGCTGCCCCAGGCTCACGTCCACCTGGGACGGCTCCACCTCCACAAGCTCCGCGCCTTCCGGCATTTTCACCTGCACGGGCAGCGTATAGGTGCCCATCCTGAAATGCTCCATCCGCACAAAAGCCTTGATGGCGCTATTCAGCACAGCGTCCCCGGCCTGGGATTCGGGCACGGCAAGCTTAACAGCCACCTTATCCGGCTGGATGGCGATCTCCGAAGCTGTTGCCGACGACTCAAGCTGCACTTGCCTCGTTACGCTCACCAGCTTACGTTTAATCCCTATGTGCAGGCTGACGACAACCTCGGCCGGATTGGATTCCACTCCGACAGGCAGCTCCAATTTGCGGCGGCTCTCGGTTTGGCCAAGACTCACAGGCCCGGTCAAAGAAATGGGAACCCGTAGTTTACGCAGTTTTTCCAGCAGGGTGGAAGGGCCGGTCAAGGAAACTTCCGCCGGCGAAAAAATAGCCTGCGCCGTAAAATCTTCAGGAAGAGCCCCTTTAATCTCCGCCTCAAGAATCATCTTCTTGCTTGCCACAACGTCCACATCCACGGAGATCCGGGGGGGAATGACTTCCAGCACCTCTATATTGCCGCGAAAGGGCAGCCGCGCGCTGTCAAAGTCCAACAAATTCTCTCCCTTCTGCACAGAAGCAAGATCCATATAATATACGTTGGTTTCACGCGAAGTTAAGGCGCGCAAAGTGCCGAGGGGCGCTTTTACCCGCACCTCCACTTTATTGACAAGGCCGCCGCGTACAAGCAGCCCGGGGGGAAGCCCGCGGTAATCCACGCGCAACTCCACCAAAGATTCCACTTTTTCACTGCCGCTCACCCCATACCAAAGGACCACGGCAATGATGCAAGAGACGCACAGCGCTTTCCAGTCCAGCTTCATAACGCTCTCTCCAATGCTGCCTCCAGAACGCGCGGCAACTTCTCCTCATCCAACGGACCGGTAATTCTGCCTTCCACAGCAATTGCCGCAACGCCCCGCTCCTCGGAAACCACCACCACCACAGCGTCGCTTTCTTCGGTAATGCCGAGGGCGGCACGGTGGCGCGTGCCGTAATCGCGTTTCGCCACAGCGGTGGACAAGGGCAAAATACAACCCGCAGCCAAGATTCTGTCATCCCGGATGATGATCGCGCCGTCATGCAAGGGGTTATTGGGCCAAAAAAGAGAGATGAGCAGCTCTTTGGTGATGAGGGCATCCAGGCCTACGCCCCGGTCCGTGGCGTCTCCCAAAGGCACATACCGTTCAATGACAATAAGGGCGCCTATTTTGCGCTCGGCCATGTAAAGCGCCGCCTTGCACACCACAGGCACGAGGGGATTTTCCCGCTTTTTGCGAAAGAGCGAGTGCAGCCACATCCGGCGAGCGCCGATACTTGTAAGGGCCTGGCGGATATCCCGCTGAAAAACAATAACCACCAGAAGAAAAAGAGAACCCAGAACATACTCCAGAAGCCAGTTCAGAGTGTTCAACTCCAGGAACCGCGCGAGCAGATAGGCGATCAAGATGCTGATCAACCCATAAATAGCGGGCATAGCCCTGGTCTTTTTGACCATGACAATGATGTTGTACAGGAGGAACACTATAAGGGAGATATCCAGTATATCCCGCCAGCCGATGCTCAGGCTCCCCAAAAAAGGTATGTTCATGAGAGTTATCCCGGAAAATAAAGTGCGCGGATTTTGTGCCTAGCATATGCGACAGAGAAGCGAGATTCAAGCGTTCTCTGATTGTAAGGCCTGTACGATCTTAAGAGTAGCCACAGTGTCCGCCACCTGGTGCGTCCTATGCACGGCCACGCCGGCATAAGCCAGGAGGGCTATCAACGCCTGGGACGAGGTATCGCGTTGCTCCAGGGGCTGCCCTGTGATTTCCCCAAGAAAACTTTTGCGGGAAATGCCGAAATACAAGGGCCGCCCCAAAGCGGCGAAACGGGGTATGCCCCGTATGACGGAAAGATTATGCGCAAGGTTTTTGCCAAATCCGATGCAAGGATCAAGGCAAATGCATTCTTCAGGCAAACCGGCCTTGACCAGCACAGCCATGCGCTCATTAAACCAGCGCAGCAGCTCGTCCACGATATTGCCGTACCCGGCATGATGCCGCATTTTGTCCGGCCGGGCGGGGCTGTGCCCGAGCACATAGCCCGGCTTAAAAGCGCCGAGGGTTTCCGGCATGGCCGGATCAAAAGAAGCGCCGGAAATGTCATTGATAATATCCACGCCTCGGCCGCAAGGAACACACGCCAAAGATGCTGTTTTTTCTCCGTTGCCGGGCAGTAAAGAGAGGGCGGCCGCCACTGTTGAGGCGCGAAAGCTGTCTACGGAAAGGGCAAAGGTCTCGCCGTCCGAGGGCTCTTGCCGCATGGCCAGAGCTTTTTCCAGTACCGGGAAAAGGCGGCGCCATTCTTCAGCCGCGCCGATATCCTCAGCCCCGGGCCTTGAAGATTCCGCGCCGATATCCACAATATCCGCGCCTTCGGCCACCATGCGTCGTATTCGGACAAGGGCGGCGTCCGGCTGCAAAAAATATCCGCCATCAGAAAAAGAATCCGGCGTGGCGTTCACAATGCCGGCCACCAAAAAAGGGGCGGGGCAAAGACCTCCGCCGCCGCTGAGACGCCAGGCAGGGCCGCGGCCCTGCCTGGCGTCAGGCTTTTCAGGCATCTTTATCCTTCCGGGGGGCATCATCCGGGTCTTGCTTTTCCGGTTCCGGCTGTCCGGTTTCTTCTTCAGCGGCCCGTTGCGGTGCGGACAAAGCCGAACCCAAGGGAGAACGAGGAGAGGGCGGCATATCGTTTTTTTCTTCCCCGGGCCGGCTGCCGCCGGCTTGAGTCTCATCCGCAAGCGGAGGCTCTGAAGGCTTTTCCGGATTCGGTTGCGGTTTGGAATACGAGGCAAAGGTCCAGGAACCGCCGCTCCCGTCCTGACGCGAGGAACCTTTGCCGCCGGGTGTGCCCTGCCCGCTTTCCGCTTCCAGATCTTTCGTGGTCTTCAGTTTGCGCGGATGCGTTCTCAAATCCAGCGGAGGCAGCATTTCGCCTTGCATAAGACGCTGCACTTCCTCCCCGGTAAGGGTTTCCCGTTCGAGAAGCGCTTCGGCCACACGGTGCAAACTGTCTATGTTTTCCCGCAAAAGCTCTTCGGCCTTCTTCATGGAGGTGTCGATAATGTGTTTGACTTCCGCATCCACAAGGCGCGCCGTTTCCTCGCTGTGGTCGCGGCTGGCCACCCATTCGCGCCCTATGAACACCTCTTGGCTTTGTTCACCCACAGCCATGGGGCCGACAAGCTCACTCATGCCCCATTTGCAGACCATGGACCGGGCCATATTGGTGGCCTGTTTAATATCATTGGCCGCGCCCGTGGTGATCTCGTCAAAAATAATCCGTTCCGCGGCCCGGCCTCCAAAGGCCATGGTTATTTTGCTTTCCAGTTCAACCCGGGTCAGCGTGTTCTTGTCTTCTTCAGGCAGATACATGGTAACGCCCAGGGCCCGCCCCCGAGGGATGATGGTCACCTTGTGCAGCGTATCGGTTTGAGGCAGCAGCAAATTCAAAATAGCATGTCCCGCTTCGTGGTAGGCGGTCTTTTTCAAATCTTCGGGCGTCTGCACCATGGTGCGGCGTTCTTTGCCCATGAGCAGCTTGTCTTTGGCGTTCTCAAAGTCCGCCATATTCAGAAAATCCTTGCTCTCTTTGGCCGCCATAAGGGCGGCCTCATTCACCAGGTTTTCCAAATCCGCCCCGGAAAAGCCCGGTGTTCCCTTTGCCAGCACGTCAAGATCCACGTCATTGCCCAACGGGGTACGCTTTGCGTGCACTTCAAGTATTTGCTTGCGTCCCCGGATATCCGGAGGCGGAACCACCACCTGGCGGTCAAAGCGGCCAGGCCTGAGCAACGCCGGGTCCAGCACGTCCGGACGGTTCGTAGCCGCAATGAGGATGACCCCTTCGTTGGCTTCGAACCCGTCCATTTCCACCAAAAGCTGGTTTAAGGTCTGCTCCCGTTCATCGTGCCCGCCGCCGAGCCCCGCGCCGCGTTGACGGCCAACAGCATCTATTTCATCAATAAAGATAAGGCACGGAGCATTTTTTTTGCCTTGGGCAAAAAGATCGCGCACACGGGAAGCTCCCACACCCACAAACATTTCCACAAAATCAGAGCCGGAAATGGAAAAAAAAGGCACCCCGGCCTCTCCGGCCACGGCTTTGGCCAGCAATGTTTTACCGGTGCCCGGAGGCCCCACCAGCAGCACCCCTTTGGGGATACGTCCGCCAAGGCGGGTAAATTTTTTGGGGTTGGATAAAAAGTCAACAACCTCAGTGAGTTCTTCCTTTGCTTCATCAACTCCGGCAACATTGTCAAAGGTGACCCGGGCCGACTCCTGGGAAATCATACGCGCCCGCGACCGCCCGAAAGACATGGTCTTGCCGCCCCCCCCCTGCATCTGGCGCATAAAAAAGACCCAAAACAGAATAAGCAGGATCATGGGCGCCCAGGACGTCAGGAATATTACGTACCAGGGCGAATCTTCCGGCGGACTGGCCTTAACAATAACGCCTTGCTTTAAGAGGGTATCCACCAGGTGAAGGCTGGGATCATCGGGAACATAACTGCTGAAGGCGGAGCCGTCGCTGAGTTTGCCCGTAATTTTCTTGCCCTGGATAAGAACTTCGGAAATTTGTTGTTTATTGGCTTTATCCAAAAAATCCGAATAAGTGAGCTCATTGGAGCGCACCGGCTGCTGATACAGCATGTTGAAAATTACCAACATGCACAAGCCGATGAACGCCCAGATCAAAAAGTTACGCTGATTCAAAGTATCCCTCCGGCCTCACGCTGCGGATGCTGACTGCCATGGCAGCTTTCCAGCGTCAAAGCGGCATGTCGGCTTTACTGGTGCCGCGGGGGAACTCAAGCCCCGCTCGAAAAACACGCCCTTTGCGGCCCTCGCCGCCTCAGGCGTTGCAGAAAAACATGTGCGCGGCTTTTACGCACGCGGGTCAGGATCGAACGCAAAAAGCGCAGGCATGCGGGGTCTGGGGAAAACTCAAGGAACCGTAAAAGGCTCCCCTCAGCCGGATCGGCAAGGCAAAGCCGCCGAGCCAACCAACTTGCGCATATACATGAACCTGTTGTCGCATATACTATACAATCATTGACGCGCAAAGCAAGAGCAATCGATCGGAGACTTCGACGTAATATGCTCTAATAGCCCACAATAGTGGACATCACCTCTTGTCTGTGGAAATAAAATTCCACGCGGCTGTTCTGAGAGGCAGCGCCGTTTAACGTGGAGGGAACCTGCGGCCGGGAATCGCCGTAGCCTACGCTGCGCATTAAAGCTGAAGAGACCCCGTGTTCTTCAAGCCAGCGCACAGCGGCGCCGGCTCTGGCAGAGGAAAGCTCCCACTTGGAAGGATAGTCCGGCTTGCCTGTTTCCGAGCTGTCCGCATGGCCGCGTACGATAACATACACTTTATACTTATGCATCACCCGCAAAACTTCCTGCATCACCTTTTCCCCTTCAGGGGTAATATCCACCGTGCCGGGCTTAAACATAAGATTGGATGTAATGTGCAGCAGCACTCCTGTATTATCCGAAGTAATGCCGCTTGAAGCGGAAGGCAAGGCATCTTTAAGCAAATAAGCCTTCAAAGATTGGGCAATGGCCAGCCTGGACTGTTCCGCCTCATTCAGCGGGGCACGGGTATCAAGCTTATCCACATACTGGATCAAAGGGTTATTGGACATGCTGTGCGGCGATACCACGTTGGAACTATACTGAGCGCCTTCCTTAAAGTACCCAGCAAGGCCTGACAACGTCTCTTTTTTCGCGGTGTTCAAAATCCACATCAGTAGAAAAAAGGCCATCATTGCCGTCACAAAGTCCGCATAGGCAACTTTCCAGGAACCACCGGCCATGACTCTCTCTCCTTATAAAATTACGCGCCTTGGAGCGGGTTGATTGTGAGATGCCGCAGCATCAACCGCCCTTAAGCTTTTGCTCCATCTCAAGAAACGTGGGGCGAAAGGCCAAAGGAATGGCGCGGCGCCCGTATTCCAGGGCGACTATGGGCGAAGAGCCGCGCACGGCGGCGGCGACAGCTTCGCGGATAGCGCGGAAAAAAAGATGGCGTTCGTGGGCCAGAGTCTCCAATTTAGCTCCGATAGGCCCAATAAATCCGTAACAAAGCAGAATGCCGAGAAAGGTGCCTATGAGGGCGGCGCCGATATGCTCGCCCAGAACCTTAGGCTCGGCGTCAATATGCCCCATGGTGATGACAACCCCGAGCACAGCGGCCACAATGCCCATGCCCGGCATGGCTTCAGCCATGTGGGCGATGCTGTGGGCGGGCAGCATTTCCTCATCATGCATGGAGCTCATGTCAACGCCCATCAGTTTGTCCAGCTCGCCGGCGTTGCCTGTGGTAAGGTATACCCTGAGCGTATCGCCGATAAAAAAACAAGCCGCCTTATCTTTGGCCATAAGAGGATAATTCTGGAACATGGAGCTTTTATCAGGCTGCTCAATATCTTTTTCCACGCTGATGATGCCTTCGCGCTGCATTTTCGCGAACAATGCATAGAGCAGAGCCAACATTTCCAGGTAATGCTTCTTTGAAGGGCCGTTGCCAAAAGCATGCCCCAAAGATTTCGTGCTCAATTTCAATGTAAAGCCGGAGTTGGAAGCGACAAAGGCCCCAAGCCCCGCCCCGAAAATAATGAGCAATTCCGCCGGCTGCAGGAGAATCGCGTAGTTAGGATGTTCCTGTGCGATGGTATAGCCCCCAAGAATGGAGACGACAACGACGATAAAGCCGACAATAATAAACATACTTGCCACCCCCAGGTTTATTTCCCCGCTCCGCGCGCTTCGGGGGGACGCACGGGCTTAATCAGCTGCTTTTTACCTACGACAGCAAAATCAGAGCTTGGCAATATACTCTAAAAAACTTTCCCGCTCCAGTATTTCCCAATCAACGAGATGCGAGATGAGGAGAGAGTGAAGCGCAGTATATGGGTAAATACGGTTTTTCGCCAGAGAGGTAGATATGATTTTTATCTGATAATTCGGCTTGAGCCCGGCATAAACGCCCAGTCATTCCGGGTGCGGTCAGCCTCGCTCCGCTTCCAACATTTCCCGCATTTTTTTACATATGCTTTCAGAATCAATACAAAGACGTTCGCGCACCACCTTCACGTCGCCTTGTTCCACAAAGGCATCCGGCAGGCCAAGCCGGCAGATGAGCTGCCCCTTCGCAAGCCCCGCATCTGACCAAAATTCCAGAACAGCCGAAGAAAACCCGCCCGCGAGCACGCCTTCTTCCAATAAGAGCACCCGGTCATGGTTGCGGACAATCTCTTCCAGCTCCTTTATGGGCAACGGCTTCACCCAACGGGCGTTAAGCACGGTTATTTCGGTTTTACATTCCGCAAAAAGCCTGTCCGCGGCATCAAGCGCGGGCAGCACCTGGTTGCCCAAAGCAACCACCGCCAATGAACCTGACCCTCGGCGCAAATATTCCGCCTCACCAACGGGCAAAGGCTGGAGAGCGTCCGGCAAAGGAGCGCCAGGAGCTTGTCCCCGAGGGTAGCGCAGGGCAAAGGGGCCGTTGTGGAGCAGCGCGGTAGCAAGGCCCCGCTGCAGCTCAGCCTCATCCTTAGGCGAAAAAAGCGTTATGTTGGGTATGTGCCGCAGGTAGGCAAGATCAAAAGCGCCCTGGTGTGTGGGACCGTCTTCACCCACGAGCCCGGCCCTGTCGATACAGAAAGTGACGGGCAAATTTTGCAAGCAGACGTCATGCACTATCTGGTCATACGCACGCTGTAAAAAGGTCGAATAAATAGCCACCACGGGACGATAGCCTTGCGTGGCAAGTCCTGCGGCAAAAGTGACAGCATGCTGCTCGCAAATCCCCACATCCACAAAGCGCTCCGGGAAACGTGCGGCAAAAAGGCTCAACCCCGTGCCTTCGGGCATAGCGGCAGTGATGGCGACAATGCGCTTATCTTGCTCCGCAAGGGTGCAAAGCCCCTGCCCAAAAGCTTCTGTATAAGAAACACTCCCCCCGGCTCCTTCAGCCAGGCCATGCCGATGGCCTGTTTCCGGCTCAAAAGAGCCGACACCGTGAAAAATCACGGGGTTTGCCTCCGCCGGGGCATACCCTTTGCCTTTGCGGGTCAACACATGAATGAGCACCGGGCGATCAAGGCTGGCGGCAAGGCGAAAATGCTTGAGCAACTCCTCCAAGTTATGGCCATCCACTGCGCCTATATAATTGAACCGCAAAGCCTCAAACAAAATACCCGGGGTGAAAAAGTTTTTAAAACTATGTTTGCTGCGCCGCGCTATTTCCAACAAGTCGTCGCCGATGCCGGGGATGCTGGAAAGCAAGCCTTCCACTTCCCGCTTCACCTTGCGTACCCAGCGAGAGGAAAGGTTGCGGCTCATAAAAAGAGAGAGCGCTCCCACATTTTTTGCAATGGACATTTCATTGTCATTAAGAATGACGATAAAACGCCGAGTTGTCGCGCCGGCCTGATTGAGGCCTTCATAGGCAAGACCGGCGGTGAGAGAACCATCGCCAATGACCGAAAGGACGTGATGATCCTCTCCCGCTAAATCTCTGGCTTTGGCCATGCCGAGAGCCGCGGAGACGGAGGTGGAGGAATGCCCCACGCCAAAATGGTCGTAGGGGCTTTCTTTACGGTTCGGAAAACCGCTAATCCCATCTGTCTGCCTAAGGCTGGAAAAACGCTCCAGGCGGCCTGTGAGCAGCTTATACGCATAGGTTTGGTGCCCCACATCCCATACGATTTTATCGCGCGCGGGGTTAAACACCGCAAGCATAGCCAGCGTCAGCTCCACCACGCCAAGGGAAGGGGCAAGGTGCCCCCCTGTCCGGGAGACGGTATCCACCATCGCTTTACGAACTTCAACGGCGAGTTGTTCCAATTCAGCAAGGGAAAGGGAGGCCACATTGGAAGGATGGACAATACGCGTCAGCAGAGGCGATAGCGCAAGCGAGGCAGAGCTGTCAGGCGCAACCGCGTCAGATGAAAGAGCTACATCAAGGCAAGTATTTTTTTGAGTAATGGAAACCAATAGAGATCTCACTTAGAAAGAGTAAAGGGAGGGTCAAGGGGATTGATCCCCTTGCGGGGTTTGGGCGGCAGCCCCCAAATTAAGAGGTCTAACCCTGGCGCCTCATTGTAAAAATACACCTACTGATTCCATGAGGAACTTTTGCAAAACAAACGCACAAGCCGTCTCATAAGCAAAAATCTAGAAAGAAAAAGGCTTGTAAGCCGCCTCCGGCACTGATTTCATACATCGGCCATTGGCCGATGTATGACGATCGCTTCGCCGAAAAACGGGGCTTTCGGCTCGCTCACGCCGCCATAAGCGGCGCGGCGGTAAAACCGCCGTGAGTCGTAGTTGGGCAAAAACTTTCTTGAGGAACAGACCCTAAGATACTCTGTGCACAACATATGACGCAAGCCCTCGTAAAAACGCAGCCTCGTATCCCTCAAATTCTTGTAATGCGTTGGCCGCATCTGCCGCGCTTTGCAGCGCGAGCTCTCTGCTTTTATCAATGCCAAGCAGGGCGGGATAGGTATTTTTATTACATGCCGCATCGCTCCCGACCGGCTTGCCCAGCAGCTGCTGGTCGCCCGTCTCATCCAATATATCGTCAGCTATCTGGAAAGCGATACCCAAAGCCGTTCCATAGGCATGCAAGACCTGTATATTTTTTTCATCCGCCCCGGCAAGCACCGCTCCGGCCACGCAGGCAACGCGAAGAAGCGCGCCGGTTTTCATAACCTGCATGGCGGCCAATTCTTTAAGACTCACATTTTTTTGGCCGGTATACCGCATATCCAAAAATTGCCCGCCCACCATGCCGGAGGAGCCGGCGGCCTTTGCCGTTAAAGTAATCGCACGCAGCACCCGCTGCGCCGGTATAATGCCGCCCTCTCCCACCGAAGCCATGAGAGCAAAAGCGTCGGTGAGCAGCCCGTCGCCCGCAAGAATGGCCGTTGCTTCATCAAATTGCTTGTGGTTAGAAGGCCTGCCCCGGCGTAGGTCATCGTTATCCATGGCGGGCAAGTCGTCGTGAATAAGAGAATAGGTGTGAATGCACTCCAATGCGCCGGCAAAGGGCAATAAATGCTCCATAGGGCTTTTGCCCCCGTGTTCCGGCCAATGCGCGTTCCTTTGCTCCGCATCGCTCAACAACCGCGCCGACAGGAGGCACAGTATCGGCCTGATGCGTTTGCCGCCCCCAAGCAGACTATACGCCATGGCCTCCCGCAGCGCTTCGGGCGTGTCTTTGTGGAACGATGCCGCAGCCAGCCAGGAATCCACATGCGACGATTCCCGCTTCAAAGCCGCCCGCACTTCAGACAGCGGGAGCGTCGCTTGCTTTCCTATACAGCAAGAGACCAATTCTTGACCCGTCATTGGCAACTCCGTGATGAGGGGAATGCTCTATGAAAGACCCGTTGTATCCTCTCCGGACGAAGGGGCAGCGGTATCCCCTTCTCCTTCCTCCACAAAAGTAATTTCATGGCGCGCGCGCTTCAGTATTTCGTTGCAAGAACTGACGAGGGAACGTCCTTCTTTATAGAGAGCGACATTTCGCTCCAGTGAAAGATCCGCCCGTTCCAGTTCCTGTATAATAGCATGCAATCTCTGCATATGATTTTCAAAGTTAGTACTTGCTTTTTTTGCCACAAAACTACCCCAATACGATGGCTTCCAATATTTTCAATAGTAACCCGCTCTGCTGACCCCTGCAAAACAATTTTTGCTACATGCTTATACAGGCTGCCGCATTTACGCTAAGGCCAAGCACATAGAGAGACAGATGCAAATGCGGCCCCGTCACCCGGCCCGTGCTGCCGATAAGGCCTATCATGTCTCCGCGCAGCACCTTCTGCCCTTGAACGACGTTGACGTCCGAAAGGTGCAGATAGGCGCTAAATACGCCGACGCCATGATCTATCACAACAATTTTTCCGCTGTAGTAATGCTCCGCCACAAGCGCCACTTCTCCATTTTCGAGGGAGATGATGGGGTCGCCGGTATTGCCGTCAAAATCAACCCCTCTATGCGCTCCTTTGCGTTCTCCGTTAAATACCCGCCGAAGTCCATACTCGCTCGTCACCTCCCCAGGCACAGGGCGCGACAAAGGCAAGTTCCAATACCGCTTGGGGCTGACAACGCTCACCGCGGCGCGAAGCTCCGCGCGCTCGCGCTTTATCCGCTCCGCCATCTCCGGCGGGGGCGTCACGTACTTGGGATCCACCTTCAGCTTTTGCACCGGATACCGGCGCTTTGTTACCGGAACCGAAGCGCTCAAGCGCTCTTTTTTGCCGTCCGCCCAAACTATGTTCAACTCCAGCGGCAAACTCCGCGCCTCTTCATCCAACGGCACCGGTAAAAGCGCCCGGCAAAGGCCCTCGCCTCCCGGGCCGCCCTCGCAAGGGCCAAGGTTCAGTTGCTGATCCCGCCACTCTATGCGAACGCTCCGCGCCCCGGGCGCTCCGAATTCCAGCAAAAAAGCCTCACCGTCATTGGCGGCATCGGGCACACGCAAGGCAAAGCCCTCTTCCGCCTGCCGGCCTGCCGGACGTCCCGCGCTCTTAAGCAGCAAGGACACCACACTCTCCCGCGCCCCAGGCGCTTTTGCCGCGCTGCCGCGCGCCCCAGAAGGTTTGTTCCGTTTTTCAGCCGCCTTATCCCGCGCCCCGGACGGAGCATTTCGCGCGCCCGGTTGACGCGCCTCATCCCTTGCCAGGACGCCTTCCGGACACAGCAAGGCCCCTAACAAAAACAGGGAGCACACCAGTAAAAACCGCTTGCGCAAAAAGGTTTCGCCCACGGTACGCCTCATCGCGGGTCTCCTTTTTTCCGCACGGTTTCCGCTCCCTTTTCCCGCACAAGGACCGGCACCTCTCCATCCCGCAATACCAGGCGCAAAGACTCGCCCGGAGCAGCATCGCGCGTTTGTTTCACAAAAGAACCATCCTCTTTGCGCACCAGCGCATAACCGCGCTCGAGCGGCGCGTTGGGATTGCATACCTCAAGCCGGAGCGCATCCCGTTCAAGACGGCGCGCGCAGTTTTCCAACATGCCTTTGCCCGCGCTTATCAATTGCCCTTCAAGGCGTTCCAGATGGGCCGCATAGCCGGGCAGGCGCGCCGGAGCACGGGCCAGCCCTAAAAGAACGGCATCCAAGGCACGCTCTTTGCTTTCAAGCCCGCGCAACGCTGTTTGCTCAAGCATGCGCGAGGCCGAGCCAAGGCTCTGCCCCCATCCCTCAAGCAGACGCCGCGGGGAACGCCAGAGCAGATCGCGCGTAACGCCCCGGAGCCGGGACTCAATACGCTCGAAATTCCGCTCGCCCGCCTGCAACAGCGCATTGCGCAAGGCTGCAACCTGGCGCGCAAGCTCATCGCGCGCGGGCCAAAGCAACTGAGCCGCGTGGCTTGGCGTTGCCGCCCGCACATCCGCCGTCATATCCGCCAGAGTAAAATCCACCTCATGCCCTATACCCGCGAGCACAGGCAATGAGGATTCGAATACCGCCCGGGCAAGATGCTCATTATTGAACGCCCAAAGATCCTCTATGGAACCGCCGCCCCGAAGAAGCACGATGACCTCGGCCCATCCTTCGGCCTGAATGCGCTCCAAAGCCGACATAAGCCTTGCCGGCGCCGCCTCGCCCTGCACAGGCGCGGGGAAAACACGCACCCGCGCGCCCAATCCCCGGCTTTGCGCGATAGTGACAAAATCATGGATGGCGGCCCCTTGCGGAGCCGTAACCACAGCCACCTTGCAAGGATGTTTGGGCAACGGACGCTTGCGCTCAGGCGCAAAATATCCCAAAGCCTCCAACTTGGCGCGCAAACGCGCAAACTCCTCATGCAGGCGTCCGAGCCCGGCCTTTTGGGCCAGCTCAACCACCAGTTGATAGACGCCGCGCGCGCCGTAAACGGCAATGCGGCCCGCGCAGAGAATTTCCTGCCCGTTTTCCAGGCTCGCGGGCAGCCCGGGGCGGGGACCGTCCTCATAGACCTCCCCAGTGAGGGGGTCAAAATTTTCTTCTCCTTTCTGATTGCCTTTGAACCACACCGCCGAGAGCATGCTCTCCTCGTCACGCAGGGAAAAGTACAAGTGCCCCGAAGAAGGGCGGGACAGGTTCGTCACCTGCCCGCGCACCCACACAAAGGGAAAAGCGCGCTCCAGATTCTGCCGGACAGCCGCCGTAAGCGCGGAAACAGAAAAAATATGCCCGTCAGCCATTCCTAAGAGCAGGTGAGCGTTTTATATGCCTGAAACACCCCTTCCGGAGTGGTCAACGAAGGGAAGCCGTCCAGATCCGACGGATTGAACGCCTCTGTCTTGGGGTCAAGGGCAAAGCGAAAATTGATGTCCATGAGCTTCTGCTCCCGGACCCAAGCGGGGAGCGCATCCCCGGCGAGGGTTCCGTTTACGGTCACAAACTTCTTGCCGCCTTTTTCCTCATACCCCCACTTGGGGTTCTGCAAAAGCCCCGCCGCCAGATCCTGCATGGTCTTTCCCTTGCAATTGGGAATCTGGGTTTTTTTGACAGCGTCTATTTTCGATTGCTCGGTGCATCCCAGGCTGAACGTCAAAGGCAACAGCGCGGCAAGAATAAAGATTATTTTTTTCATAGGTGACTACTCCGTTAAAAAAGGGCAAAGGTCCCGCCTCTGCATACGCTGTTCGGGAAAAAGCTTCAAGCCGCGGGGTTTCTGGTATAGCTGTCCAGGATGTCATTACGCAATTCCACAAGCATATTTTCCGCGCAGGCACGGGCAAAAGCATCTTCTCCCGCGTCCATGCAAGCCGGGCAGGCGGTTCGGGGCACATGCAAGCACAAGGACCAAGCGCGCGCGCGCGTGCGGGTGCGGATACGCAAAAGGCCGGGGCAGTGCGGGCAGTCGAGCAGCTCTTCGCGCTGCTCTTCCCGGATGCCGTCCGTGTCGTAATATACCTCACGCTCGCGTATCCAGAAGTTCCCTTCTTTCGCATAGCCGTGCGGCAGGCTGTCCGGCGCGGCGTATAATGCCAGGGCCGCTTCGCCCACCTTGCGGATGTAGTCGAGGGTGCGCGGATCCGTGGCGGCCAAATCTTCCCGCCACAACGGTTCGATGACCCGGCTGTAATCCATGCCCGCCAGCGCGAGAATGACCGCCAGGTTCACATACGGCAACGCCCCTTGGATGGAATAGCCCCCTTCAAGCACCGCGATGTCCGGATTCAGGCGCTCCACCATGCGCGCATAGCCGCGCGCCGAAAGCCGCATATTGGTGATGGGATCGCTGAAGTGATTGTCCTGCCCGGCGGAATTGATCACCAACTCCGGCTTCCAGTCATCCAAGATGGGACGGACCACTTGATCAAGGATATGGAAAAACCCCTCATCCCCGGTTCCGGGTGGCAAGGGAATGTTGATAACGCCGCCCATAGCCTTGGGGCCCCCGTGCTCCTGGGGAAAGCCTGAACCGGGGTACAGGGTGCGCCCGTCCTGATGCAGGCTGATAAAGAGCGTATCGGGATCGTGCCAGTAGATGTCCTGCGTGCCGTCCCCGTGGTGACAGTCGGTATCCACGATGGCCACGCGGCGCACGCCGTAATCCTTACGCAGCCGCTCCAACATGATGGCCTCTATGTTGATGGCGCAAAAACCCCGCCCTCCTTGCGCCACCCGCATGGCATGATGCCCCGGAGGGCGCGTGAGGGCGAAAGCTTTTTGCGTGCGCCCCTCAAGCACAAGGCTTCCCGCTTTAATCGCGCTGCCCGCGCTTGCCAGGTGCGGGGTTGCCGCCACATGCGCAAAGCCGGGCGGGCAAAAATGGGCACGGGCCACATCTTCCATGCCGGCCAGTTCGAAGCGGTGCTCGCTGATGCCCGGAATATCGAAAAGCCCTTCCTCGCGCAGTTGATCCTGCGTGTACAAAAGGCGCTCCTCCCGCTCGGGATGGGTGGGGGAGATGGCCCAATCGTAAGCGGGAAAAAAGATCAGCCCCACGCTGCGTTCGGCTTTGAGCGCCGGAGGTTTCCCTTTCCCTGGTCTATGCGCTTCGTGCATGGATAGCCTTTTGCCCTTCCCGCCTGTTGCCGCAATCAGGCCCTATATTCATCGGGGGGACTTGCGTCTCCCAAGCTCCCCGGCAGGGGAGGCATTCCCCAGGCGGATTATTTCTTACGAAAAGCACGGCAACGGCAACAGCCCCGCGGGCTGCTGAGCGCGCAAACGTATGACGCGGCCCCGGGCCCCCGCTTCATCAAGCATGACGAAGCTCTCGGCCTCGACAATTTGCGGTTCTTCAAGCTCCCGCGTGCCTTCATCCCGGGCCTGTGCGGCCAGGAAAGCCTCCCGCATGTCCAGCTTGGCCATTTCCAGGCTGTAGTTTTTATCGATACGCCGCTCAAGATCAAAATCCGGCAGGCTCATGCGGCCGAGCAAAGTGTCCGCATACAGCCGCGCCGAGCGCGTGGGCCGCGCCAGCGCCGCCCCCAGGGCATTGGCAAAGGCGCTTTGCTCCGGCACAAATACAGGCAGCCCCAGTTCCGCTTCGACAAAGCCCGCCAGAGCCGCCGCCGGACCGCCAATCAGGACCGCGCCGCCCGGGGAAAGGGATGCGCGCACCAAAAGCTCCCGGATGGTATAAACCGGACGGGCATTGACTTCTTCCACCAAAGCAGCGCTTGCTTCCCGAATACGCAAAAGCGCGGCTTTGATAAAAAGCCGCGCCAGGGCGAGGGGATCTTTTTCAGGAGAATCAGGCTCTTGCGCCAATGCCGCAAGAGCCGCCCTGGAGGCGGGCTCATTGCCAAGACCGGCAAGGCCGAGCGCATTCAATGCATCCGTCAGAGTGGGCGGAGAAGGCAAGACGGGAGGATGCGCCGATATTTCCCCGATGTGCGGGGACTCTCCATACAAAGCGCCCCTCGCCCGATCCGGGCCTATGCAAAGGGAACCGCTTGCAACGCTAAGGCAAGAATCTCCCCCAAGCGCCAGAGAACGGGTCCACAGGCCACGGATGAGCGTGGCGCGGCCCCCCACCCGCAACCCTTGCGCGGCCAGCAGCGGATAGCCCCCGGCCAGCAGCGCCAGATCCGTGCTGGTGCCGCCCATGTCTATCATCAAAATATCCCCGGCAAGGTCGAAAGAAGGCCGCGCCAACGCCCCGGCAAGCGTGCGAGAAGGCTTTTCTTCTTTGCCGGCGGAAAACGATCCCGCCGGGGCCGAGCAAAGCGCCCACACGCCCAAAAGACTGGCGGCCGGTCCCGAACCCATGGCGCTGGCCGCATCCAGGGCGGCTTCTTCCGCCGAAAAAGCGCCCGCATCGGCTTTGAGCACCACCAAAGGACAAAGAAGGCCCATGGCGCCAGCCGCTTCTTTAAGGGAACGGATAAAAGCCCGGTTCAGCCTGGCCAACGCGGCGTTACACCAGGCCGTATGCAGGCGGCGGGGAAAATTGAGGCTCCCGCCGCCGGAAGCGCCGAGGATAACAGGAATGCCGTCTCCGTCTTCCGCTTCTTCCGGCAAGGCAACGGCGGCATCGCGCGCGGCGAAAACCTCGCGGGCAAGGGCGGCCATTTGCCGTTCAAGTTCGGGATTTTTAGGACTGAACTTACTCACCAGGGCAAAAGCCCGGGCCTTATGCTCCAGCATTCGTTCAAGCGCGCTCCGGACCTCTTTCGGGTCAAGCTCTTCCACAATACGGCCGCGATGATCCTGACAGCCGCGCACGACCTGGAACTGAGGGGCGGGGCCGGGAAGTTCTTGCTCAACCTCTCCGTCCGCATGCAGAAAAAGCTGGGGATCAATGCCCGGGCCGGAAGCCGCCAGCAGGCCCACGGCATCGTGCCCGCCCGTCAGCAGCGCGTTAAGCCCTAAGGTGGTGGAAACGCAAACCCGCCGCACCCGGCCGGCGTCGCAATCCCGCAGCACCGCTCCCAGGGCCTCAAGCACCCCCGGCAAAACCGCATCCCGCCGCGTTCCGGTTTTGGCGAAAGCCCGTATCTTCCCGGAGTCAGCCTCAAGCAACACGGCGTCCGTGTGGGTGCCCCCCACATCAAGACCTATGAGCATGGCAAGGTCCGCCTTATTGCATCAGCACCACTTCAACCACGTTGCCGGAACGCTGCACCTTATGGCCGCTGATCGGCTTTGCCAGATCCAGCACCAGACGAGGCCCCGCGGGCTGCTGCCCGGCACGGGCGTTCTTGACCACAAGATTTTGCGGCACACTCGGAGAATGCACTCCTTTCCAGGTTCCCGGCAGATCAATGACCAGCCTGTCCGGCCCGGTCAGCACAAAGGTTTTGCAGGGAAAATCACTATCGGCTTCTATGCGCAGCACCATGCTCTGCCCGGAGGGCTTTAACTGAATGCTTTTAAGGGTGTGCGCTTCTTTTTCCGAAAGCGCGGTCTGTTTACTCTTTTCCGCTGCTTGGGCTTTGGCTTTATCCGCCGCTTCCGCTCCCCGTTCGGGTTTTTTGCCCACAGGCTTTTCAGGCTCTTTTGCCGCGGGCTTTACGGGCTCTTTCGCAGGCGCCTTGTCCGGCGTTTTCGCGGGTATTTGGCCCGGCCCCTGGATAGTGACCTTGTTTTGCTGCTTTGCGCCGGGCTGCGGGGGCAGCTCCCAGGGAGTCAGACTCGGAGTCTTGGATTCGGGTTTGGAGGGCGCGGCGGCGCTCGGCGCTTGCTCCGCCTGTGGAGCGGCGCTTTCCCCGCCTGGAGAAGGCTGGCCCGAAGTGGTCAGGGTGATGGGCCTCGGCGCGCCGTCTCTGCCCGGAGCAACCCCCAGGGGAGGTTCTATTTGAGGGGGGCCCCCCATGCCGCCCTGCTGGGCTTGCAACGGATTGGCCGCCTCTTGCTTATCCTTGGCCGCTTCAGGAGCCGGAGCAGAGGCGTTTTGAGCCGTTTTCCCGCCGCCCTCGGGCGACGGAGCCGGAGAGTCGCGCAGGTGGGAAACAAAAACCAGCCCCATGGCGACCAGCACCACGGCAAGAATGACTATGGTAAATTTTTTGTTCATATACGGGCCTTTTCCCGGCAAAGGGCATGCCGCCTATTTTGCCGGGCCGTTGAGAAAATCCAGAAAAACCCTGGCTGACGTGCAATCCGGGGATTTATTAAGGGTTTTGCGCAAATAGGCCTTTGCCTCATCAACAGCGCCTAGTTCATATTTTGCCCGGGCTACATTAAAAAGAATATTCGCATCGTCCGGGGCAAGCTGCAAGGCCCGGCTGTGCGCAAGCAGAGCCAGATCATATTTGCGCTTGCGCCGCAACGTAAGACCAAATTCCGAAAACATGAACCGCTGCTCCGCGGAAAAACCCGCTCCGCGCTGCAGTAAAAGCGCGATCTCGCTTTCCACCGCCGGATAAGGGCTTTCATCCAACTGGTCGCTGAGCGCCTCAAACTGCGCGCGCATGGCGCCTTCAAGGCGCAGGTTCCGCTCTTTATGCGCCGCCCTTTCAAGCGGCCCAATCCCATGCCGGGGGGCCAAGGCGTCATGGGTCAGCCTGGCAATGCCGGGGTGCAAAAAGGCCTTGCTGTTGCCGGACGCGTCATTTTGCCCGGACTCAGCCTCCGCCCGAGGGGGGGGAGCGGCCCGGGACGCCGTCCTGTTTGCGGGATTGACAAGATTTTCCAGGCTATACGGGTCGGGATCGGTCTGTTCTTCTTCATCCCACCAGTTTTCCGGATCCCATACCGAGGCCAGCGCGCTTTCATCAGCGGCCAGAACAGGGGTGCGGCCTTCCCGGCCCGGCCGGGTTTCAGCGGGGTCAGATGCGGCAGGTTCGCCAAAGCCTCCGCGAATTTTGCCCAAAGTGCGCGCGGGGTTCTTCTTTTCTTCCTCAAGCGCCTGCTCATACCAAATATAAAGCAAATCAGGAGTATCGGATCGTAACGCCCGTAAATTGCGGCCAAAAGATCCTTCCGTACCCGTAGACGCAAGGGGCACGAGCAAAGAGTGAAACTCCTCCCGCTCCATCAAATAAGAAGTGCCCCAAGGCTGATATTCATGATTAAGGGCTTGTACGACACAGCTGCCGTCCGGCATACGCCAAGCCTGCCAGAGCCCGCTCTCGTTCTGCACCGGCATGGCCGACGCTAAATTTTTATCGCGAATGCCGAATGTGCCGATGAAAGCCTCTTTCTCCACTGGCTGCGCTCCTTACTGCTTGCGGCCCACATTCCCTATACGCTGCTTTACGCACGCGCCAAGGCGCCTCACTATCCATGACGACGGACAACGCCGTCACCATGGTACAGCATTTTTTTCTGAATGCAAGAGCGCCGTTAGGCTTCTCCCGCTGTTGGAAAGCGCGCCCGGATCAAAAAAATGATGGCGGTATGGGCTCCACTCCCGCCCTATAAGAACGGGAAATTGACCGGCGCAAAACTTGACGGGACAACAGGACGAACTTATTTTTTAAATTAGACCGCTATGCTTATGCGAAGCGATTTACGCTTCCGAATAGCCGCAGGGAGCCCCCCACCCGCGGCTATTTGGGAGCAAGGGCTTGGAGACAACTCTTTGGGCTTATTTTACAATGTAAAATGCTTGAGGCTTTACCCAGAGACTGAACACTTTTTCAAAACTGCCCAAGAGGGAGAACAGTTATGAAACTGAGCGCACGAAATCAACTGAAAGGCAAAGTGGTGGACGTAAAGGAAGGAGCGGTGAACGGGATAGTGACGTTGGAACTGCCGTGCGGGCAACGTGTCGTGTCTTCCATCACCTTGGAATCCATAAAAAACCTTGGGTTGAAACCGGGAGTGGAGGCAGTGGCCATTATCAAGGCTACTTCCGTGATGATGGCTGTAGAATAACCGGTTTTTTTACGGCAATTGCAAACGGCGGGGGTATTGATCCGCCCTGGTGAAAACAGCATGCCGTCTTACTGTGGACGGCAACAGAAACAATGCCCCCTGACTCTCGCCATTGCGCGCCTCCTTTTCAGTTTCAAAAATTTCCTTTGGATTGATAACGGTTGGCGGCAAGGATTTGAAGACAGCTCCTTGCGAGTGTTTTAGGTGCGAGAGAATTTGAAGAAAGGACCGCTGCCGCCGCAGAGGTCCTTCTCTTTTACATCGCAGGGATTTTATTTCAATAGCCGCCCCTTATTGGCATCGTCCTCTTTTTCGCGTACCATGCCCGGCATGCATGAAATGTCCCTCGCTTCCAGTCTGCTCGGCATTGTCCGTGAAGAAATGGCCAAACACGGCGCCGAGCGGCTTTTGCTCGTGCGCGTATGCCACGGCGCCCTGGCCAACGTGGTTCCCGAAGCCTTGCTCATGGCCTTTGAAGTCCAAGTGCAGGGGACGGATTTTGAAAACGCCAGGCTTGAGCTTACGGCAGAACCCGTACGCCTTGCCTGCGGCGCTTGCGGGCGCGAGTTTGAACCCCAAGGATCCTCTTTGAGCCGCTTCGCCCCCTGCCCGCACTGCAACGAGGATTTCGGGCACCAGGTGTTGAGCGGCAAATCTCTTTATATTGAACATATTGAAGTGGAGTAGCCGCGCATGGAAGTGCCTGTCATCCGCAATTTGCTGGAAGCCAATGAAGCCATCGCCCGCCAGCTCAAAAGTCTCTTCACAGGCCGGGGCATCCTCGCTCTGAACCTCATCAGCTCCCCGGGCGCGGGCAAAACCTCCCTTTTGGAACGCACCCTCACGGACCTGAAAAACGAATTCTCCATGGCCGTCATTGAGGGCGATCTGCAAACGGATAACGATGCCCGCCGCGTAGCCGCCACAGGCGCGCAGGCCGTCCAGATCAACACCGGCGGAGGCTGCCACCTGGACAGCGCCATGGTCCTTGACGCTCTCGGCAAGCTCTCCCTCGACGGGTTGGATATTCTCTTCATAGAAAACGTCGGCAACTTGGTGTGCCCGGTGGAGTTCGACTGCGGCGAAGATCATAAAATCGCCCTGCTCAGCGTGACCGAAGGTGACGACAAACCGGAAAAATACCCTCTTTTGTTCAACCTCTCCACGGTCATGGTGTTGAACAAGGTGGACCTGCTCCCCTATGTGGACTTTGACGCGGAAAAAGCCGGACGCTTTGCCCGAAAGCTGAATGCGGGCCTTATCATCCTGCCCGTATCCTGCCGCGACGGGCAAGGCCTGAAAGCCTGGTACGACTGGCTGCGCACGGCCCGCCGCGCCAAAAAGCTCTCGTAGAACCCGGATGACGGGGCGCTGACCCCTCAAACTCCTCCGGCAGGGGCAGAGCCCGGTGCTGGCGCCGTTTTCCGTGATGCTTCGTCAGGCCGCGTTTCTTGGGGAGGTATGCAGGATAAGAGACACTCCCCACAATAGAAAACCCGCTTCCTCGTCTGGCGGCAAAGCGCACCCAGCACCAATTACATCCAAACTGAGCCAGTACCCAAAGCCTTTGGCGCCTACGCTTCGCAAAACTTACCGACACTGCCATGACCTCTGACGCCGCCAACCCTTTTCAGAAACTCGCTGAAGAGTTTGCCGCGCGCACGGCGAAAAAAGCCGGCGCTTCCTTCTCGCGCAAGTGCGGCCCGGCAGCTCTTTTGCAGGCAGCCAAAGGCAGGACGCGCGCCCTTGGCGGCGCCGCCCCTGAAGAAGAGGTTGATGCGGCTCTGTTTTTGGACGCCGTGAGCCGCAGTTGCCCTCTTGGATCCGGAAAACGCGGCCACGCCGCTAAGAAGCGCTCTGAAAAAGCGGCCCACGGCTCCGGCGCAAAGCTGAGCCACGCCTTTGACCGTGCCCGAGACTCCCATGGCCGCGCCGCCCGGGCGGAGCATGCCGCGCCGCCTGCCGTAAACGGCCCCGCAAATACCGGCCCGTTACCCGGATCAGCACCCGCCGGGCACAGGCTCCCGCAAAAGTCCAAAACTGCCCGAAGCCCCAGGCACGAAGAGACTGAAGACAATTTTGCCGCTCTGCTGGAAGCCTCACAGCGCGGGAGCAGCGCGCCGGACGCCGAGGAAGAGGCCTTGTTCGCAAAAGCCATGCAGGGCGTAGATCCTGTGCGTGCCAAAGGGAGAAGCGTCACCGCCCCTGTTGCAAGGAGCGTGGACGCGACGCCTCCGGACCCGGCAAAAGCTTTGCGGGATCTGCTTGAAGGACGTGTGGAGTTTGCCCTGCGCCATACGGACGAATATATGGAGGGCTTTGTCACAGGCGTGGACCCGCTGGTGCTTGCCCGGCTGCGCAATGGCCAGTACAGCCCGGAAAGCCATGTGGACCTGCACGGCAAAAACGCCCGCCAGGCCTATGAGGCCCTAACCTGGTTCATCAAGAACGCTTACCAGCGCGGCATGCGCACTGTGGTTGTCGTCACGGGCCGGGGGCGTAACTCCCCGGACGGGGTAGGCGTATTGCGCATGCTTTTGCAGCGCTGGTTCTGCCGGGAGCCCTTTAAACGGGTGGTGCTGGCTTTTTGCACAGCCAAAGCGGGCGACGGCGGCCCGGGCGCGGTGTATGTGCTGCTGCGCAAATATAAAAAAAGCCGGGGAAAAATTATTTGGGAACAAGGGCTTGCCGATGAGGAATTCCCCGACTGCTGAAATAACAGCGGGTCAGTTTGAAAATTTGGGTAAAAGCCCGTTCGTGATTCATTGGGGAGTGGCTTCCACGCCAACAGCGGCGCGAGCGAACCAAATACCGCTTTTTTCGGCAAAGCCATCTTCATACATCGGCCATTGGCCGATGTATGAAATCACTACTGGTAAGGCTGGTTTGCCGGGAGACAAGGAAAACAAATTTTTTGCGACGAGAGTACGCTTTTACGGTATGGAGCCGGAGCAAAAAACGCCGCCTGACGCGATATCACGGCAAAATGATCCGCTAGCGCTCCATTCTGCGGATGGACTTTCTTCCCTTTTTCAGGTATTGTTTGTTGTTCTGAGCCGCGTGGGCCGTTGCCGCATGCGGCGTTTTTTCACATTCAAACCACTGCCCGCTTACGAGAAGTCATTTCATAATTCAATTGGGGAATGGCTCCCAACGCCGGACGGCAGTCCGGCGCGCCGCCGGCAGCGGCGCGAGCGAGCCGAAAACCGCGCTTTTCGGCGAAGTGCTCTTCATACATCGGCCAATGGCTGATTTATGAAATCAGCGCTAGTGATGCCACTTTTGGGCTCTGCCCATGCGGTAAGCCCACCGCGCGACGCTCCCGTTGAGAGCATTTTTTCTTAAAAATTCTCCGGCGACCGCGAGAGCGGACGCCTCAAAGTTAATCCGCTCCAAGGAACAACGCCGCATGTCCAGGCAGGCTCATATTCGTAATTTCAGCATCATTGCTCACATTGATCACGGCAAATCCACCCTGGCCGACAGGATATTGGAGAAAACAGGTCTTGTTTCAGAGCGAGAACGCCGAGACCAGTACCTGGACCGCATGGATCTCGAGCGTGAGCGCGGCATCACCATAAAAGCCCAGACCGTGCGCATCCCTTACACCACCAAAGACGGCGAGCGGTATATTCTCAATCTTATTGATACGCCGGGCCATGTGGATTTTAACTACGAAGTCTCGCGCTCTTTAAAAGCCTGTGAAGGTGCTCTGCTTGTGGTGGACGCCTCGCAGGGGGTTGAAGCGCAAACCCTGGCCAACGTCTACCTCGCTCTGGATAATAACCTGGAAATTATCCCCATTTTAAACAAAATCGATCTGCCTAGCGCGGATCCGGACCGGGTTAAGGCGGAAATTGAGGAAGGCATCGGGCTTGACTGCCAGGGCGCCCTACCCATCAGCGCCAAAACCGGCCTTGGGGTTGAGGAGCTTTTACAGGCCATTGTGACGCGCCTGCCCGCGCCCGGAGGAGACAGCGAAGCCCCCCTTAAAGCGCTGATTTTTGATTCCTGGTATGATTCTTATCAGGGCGTGGTGGTGCTGTTCCGCATCATGGACGGCTCGTTAAAAAAGGGGGATCGTATCCGCCTTTTTTCCACCGGAAGCGTCTATGAAGTGTTGCGCCTCGGGGCTTTTTCTCCCGAACCCGTGGACCTGCCTGAATTGCAAGCCGGAGAAGTGGGTTTTTTATGCGCCAATATCAAAGAATTAAACGACGCGCGTGTCGGCGACACCATTACCCTGGCCGACCGCCCGGCAAAGGAGCCGGTGCCGGGCTTTAAAGAAGTGAAGCCCATGGTTTTTTGCGGCCTCTACCCCACGGATAACGCCGATTATGAAACCCTGAAATACGCTTTGGAAAAGCTCCAGTTAAACGATGCCGCTTTTTCCTGGGAGCCGGAAACCTCCCAGGCCCTGGGCTTTGGCTTCCGGTGCGGATTTCTCGGGCTTTTGCATATGGAAATTATCCAGGAGCGTCTGGAGCGGGAATTCCAGGTTGAGCTCATCGCCACCGCCCCGTCCGTGGTGTATGAAGTGGACACCACAGACGGTAAAACCCTGTTCATCGACAACCCCGCAAAACTCCCTTCGCCCGTTAAGATCCAATCCTTCCGCGAACCCTATGTGAGCATGGATATCCACACGCCCAGCGAGTATGTGGGGAGCGTCCTCAAATTATGCGAAGAAAAACGCGGCCTGCAAAGGGATATGCGCTACCTCACCTCCAACCGGGTCATTATTACTTACGAACTGCCTTTTGCCGAAATTGTCTATGACTTTTTCGACCGCTTGAAGTCCACCACCAAAGGCTACGCCTCCATGGACTATGAATTCAGCGAGTATAGGGATGCCGATCTCGTGAAGCTGGACATGCTTATTAACGGCGACCCCGTGGACGCGCTGGCCGTCATTGTACACCGCGACAAAGCCTACCACCACGGCCGCGCTGTGGCCCTCAAGCTTAAGCGCACCATTCCGAGGCAGCTTTTTGAGGTCATCATACAGGCCGCCATCGGCAACAAAGTCATTGCCAGGGAGCGCAATGCCCCCATGGGCAAAAACGTGACCGCGAAATGTTACGGCGGCGATATCACCCGCAAACGCAAATTGCTTGAGAAGCAGAAAGAAGGCAAAAAGCGCATGAAGCGTATGGGCAACGTGGAGTTGCCTCAAGAGGCTTTCCTTGCCGCCTTGCAGGTAGGAGACGATTAAATGACCGAAATCGTATACAATACGCCATTGCGCACCTTTATTGACTTTATCAAGATTATTGCCGCGGCGTTGTGCATCGCCTTGCTTATCCGATCCTTTTTGATCCAGCCGTACATCATTCCGTCTGAGTCCATGCTCAACACCTTGCAGGTGGGCGATCGCCTGTTTGTGACCAAGTTCAGCTACGGCATACATCTGCCCTTTATTGAAAAAGAAATTTTTTCTCTGGGCGAGCCGGAAATCGGCGATATTGTCGTTTTTCCCTACCCCAAAGATATGAGCGTGGACTACATCAAGCGCGTTGTGGGTTTGCCGGGCGATGTGGTGGAGTTGCGCGACAAGCAGCTTTACCGTAACGGCAAAGCGGTGAATGAAAAATATGTCATCCATACCGACCCCGGCAGCTATTATCACCGCGACAACATGCCCCCCCGCACAGTGCCGCCCGGGCATGTGTTTGTGATGGGGGACAACCGGGACCGTTCCGAAGACTCCCGCTTCTGGGGCTTTGTGGATAAGAGCACCATCCACGGCAAAGCATTCATCATTTACTGGTCAAGCGTGGATTTTGTGAGCATCAAATGGAACCGCATCGGCACCTTGCTGAACCAACGCTGACGCCCCCGCCCGGTCCTTTTTTCCGGCTTGAAAAGCCTTTTTGCTTTTGGAGCCGCGCGCTATGGGCATGAGTTTTACGAGCTCAATGCTGCTTAGCCTTTATGGCGGCTTGTGGCAGATGGCCAGGCCTTTTTTAAAAAACCACAGCCGATTGCGCGAAGAATTTGCCGAACGCCTTGTGCCTGAAGGCTGGCCCTGCCACGGCAACGCCGAACAGGAACGGACAGCCTATGCCCAAGGGCCGCGCATCTGGCTGCAGGCCGCTTCCGGCGGCGAAGCCTGGCTGGCCCACTCCCTCCTGCCCCCCCTCGCCGCGACGCTTGCGGCCCGGGCGAACGCCTCCTCCGTCCCCCCGCATATCCTTTGCACCACCTGTACACGGCAGGGTCTGGAAGTGCTCGCAAAGCTCGTCGCATCCGCGCACGATGCCCCCGCGCATGCCTCCTTCCCGCATATTTTACCCCGCTATCTGCCCCTGGATCATCCCGGACTGATGGAACGGGCCTTGACCCAGGCCGCCCCCCACCTCCTCCTCTTGCTGGAAACGGAACTTTGGCCCGGGCTCATGGCGGCGGCTGCGAAAAGGGGCGTTCCTGTACTAATCCTCAATGCCCGCATGACGGAAAAAAGTTTTTCCGGCTACAGCCTTACCCCTTCCTTCTGGCGGGATCTGGCCCCGGCAGCCGTGCTTGCCGTCTCCGAGGCCGATGCCGGGCGCTTTGGCCGCCTTTTCGGGCAAAAATGCCGGGTGGAGCTTATGCCCAACATAAAATTCGACCGCGTGGCCTTTGCCCCGCCCGCGCCTTTTTTTGCCGGGCTCCGGATCGGCCTGGGCATTGCTGAAGACAGTCTCCTCGCGGTTCTGGCCTCAGTGCGCGAAGAAGAAGAAGATCTGCTCCTGCCTGTGCTGCGCGCCTTGTGCGCCCGTCCCGTGCAAGACGCTCGCGCGCTTTTTGCCGTCGCGCCAAGGCATATGCATAGAATTTCCGCCTGGAAGGATAAACTCACGCGCGCGGGCCTGCCCTATGCGCTGCGCTCCCAAACGCCGGGCGCTCCGGCAACGCCGACTCCTCCTGTGCTTTTATGGGATACCTTTGGCGAGCTTGCAAGCCTGTACGGCATGGCGGACGCCGTTTTTGTGGGCGGCAGCCTTGCCCCCCTAGGCGGGCAGAATTTTCTCGAACCCGCCGCCCAGGGCCTTGTTCCCCTGGTGGGGCCGCATACCCGGAACTTTCTTTGGGCGGGCGAAGAATTTTTTACCCTGGGCCTTGGCCGACGCGTTCATCCCAACGGCCTCGAAACCGCCTTGGAGCGGGCCCTTGACGAGCGGTTGCGCGCCCTCACCGCCCGCATGGCCCAAGGGGGAGCGAAAAACTTGGCCGAAGCCCGCCTGGCCGAGCAACAAACAGCGCGCCGCCGCTTTGACGCCTGGCTCTCCCCCCGTCTGGGAGGCAGCGCCCTCGCCGCCCGCGCGGTTGTTGAGTTTTTGCAAAATATTTGAGAGTGTCGCAAAATCCGCAGATGGCGGCCCTGCCTAGGGCCTATTCACGCAACACCTACCCCGCGCAAAGCTTTACAGTACTGTTTTACGCGCATTTTTCGTAAAGGAACGCTTATGCGTTTGTTCTGGAACGTCCTCCGCTGCCTGCTCGCGCTCTTTCTCTGCTGCCCCGCGGCGGCCTGGCCGCAACAGGCGTATACCTTACCTAAGGCCGTGGAAACCGCCCTTGAGCGCAACTTCAGCATCAGCGCGGCGGAGTCCGGATATAAAAGCGCCCAGGAAGGCTTCAAGGCTTCCCGCAGCGCCTTCGGCCCTGTGCTCGGCACAGGCTATGACTGGGAGCGGCGGCAACGCGACAAAAGCCCTTCCGGCAGCAGCCAGGATAAAGAACTGTTCACCTGGCGCGCGTCCCTAACGCAAAACGTCTTTGCCGGCTTTTCCACTCTTGCCGATTATCAAAAAGCCGCCCTGCAGGAGGAAAGTTCCCTTGCCGGCATCAAACAGGCCCGGCTTGAGTTGATCCGCACGGTGCAGGAACATTTTTTCACCTACCTTAAAGCGCGACAAAATGTAAAAAGCGCCCGGGATTCCCTTGAGCGCCTGCAATCGCAACTGGCTTCCAGCAAGGCTTTTTATGACGTCGGCGTTTCGCCCCGCCTTGATGTGCTCCAGGCGGAAGTCGACGTTTCCACGGCCGAAAGCGCTCTGCTCATTGCCGAAAACAGCGTGGAAACAGAAAAGGTCCGCTTGAATACCCTGCTCGTGCTGCCCCTGGACACGGACGCGGACTATCTGGGGGAACTTTCTTACATCCCCTTCTCCCTCAGTCAGGAGGAATGTCTGCAAAGGGCCTACCGCAACCGGCCCGACCTTTTTATCGCTGAAAAAGCCGTCCAGATCGCAGAGCAGGACATCACCAAAGCCAAAAGCGGCTTTTATCCCACCATTAACGCCTTCGGCGCCTGGGGCACGCGCGGGAGCGATCTGTTCGCCTCGGGCAGCGCGGCCATGCACACAAATTACAGTGAATGGACCATGGGGTTGACAGCGGAATGGCCGCTGTTCCAATGGGGAAAAACCTATTTTGAGGCCAGGCAGGCTAGCCATTCCAAGGCCAGAGTCCGGGCGGAGGCTGAGAACCTCAGGCAAGAAGTGGGCTTTATGGTGAAAGAACGCCTGCTGGCCATGACCGAAGCGGCCAAGCGCATCCGCGTGGCGCAAAAAGGCGTGGAACAGGCAAGGGAGGCCTACCGCATGGCCGACGCCCGCTACAAGCAAAAAGTGGGCACCATGACCGACGTTCTCGACGCGCAGGCCAAACTGTCCCTTGCTGAAGCCTCCCTGGCCGGAGCCAAGGCGGAGCACAATATCGCCCTCGCCAGCCTGTATGCCGCCATCGGAGAGGAAAATCCCGCCCTGACCCCGCGCTGAAGATAGGGGAATGAGGAACGCCTCTTATTGCGCAAGCCGGGATGCGGCCGGGCAGAGCTTCCGGCAGTATGGCCGGCTTGCTGCGAGGCGATCTCGCGCTTTGCGCAATTGGGGAACGGATGCGCTTTGACGGCCGGCAAGAAAGGCGCGCGTTTTGCGATGGAAGCGTACTCTTACGGCACATGGCGGAGCAAAAAAACGACGCCCGGCGGCGCATCACGCCGAACCGCGCCGTTCCCCGTTGCGCCCCGTAGACAGATCTGATATGTAACGCAGGATTTTTCAGCCTTTTTCTCAACCATCCTTACGCACGAGGTGCCGGAATGACACGCGGATCCTTTTTTCTTACTCTGGTTGCCGCTTTTCTTCTCATGGCAGGAAGCGTCATGGCGGCGGAACAGCACTACATCAACGGCATTGACGCCAACTATCCCCCTTTTGCCTCTGTCGATAAAACCGGCAAACCCACGGGTTTTGACGTGGAGTCCATGGATTGGATCGCCAAAAAAATGGGCTTTACCGTCGAACATAAACCCATGGATTGGGACGGCATTATTCCGAGCCTCCTGGCCAAAAAAATCGATATGGTCTGTTCCGGCATGAGCATCTCGCCTGAACGCCGCGAAAGGGTGAATTTTTCCAATCCGTACTGGAACATCCGCAAATATCTGCTCGTGCGCAAGGACAGCTCCTTGACCAAAAACGATCTGCTGAACAAGAAAAAGACCTTGGGCGTGCAAGCCGGCACCAATGAGGCTGAAACCCTCAAGCAACTGGCCGAAAAGGAAAAATACAACTATACGCTGAAGTTCTACGAGTCTCCGCCTTTGGCCATTGAAGATCTTGTCAACGGCCGCATCGACGGCGCGGCCATTGACTCCGGCCCGGCCAATGAAGCCATGAATAAGGGAAAAAGGCCCATCAAGGTGGCGGGCGAATTTGCCGACCCTGATGACTTTGGCGTGGCCGTGCGCAAAGAAGACACCGCATTGCTGGAAAAAATAAATAAGGGCTATGAGCTGTTGAAAAAAGACCCCTTCTGGCAAGCCCTCCAAGATAAATATCTTAATGTGAAGAAATAAGTTCGCGCCGCACTCCGGCCGGGCGCGGCGAACCGCCGCCGTGTTTTGACTTCGGCCCCGGTTTTACGCCGGGGCCGCCTGTTTATGAACAGCGCGGCAGGAGGTTGGGGAACCGCATGCAGGAAAGTATTGTCACCGTATTCGGCGCGTTGCCCTGGATTCTGGAAGGCGCGCTCATCACCATCGGCACTGTGCTCGCGGCCATGCTGCTCGGTCTCGTCCTCGGCGTGCCTTTGGCTGTGGGGCAGGTGTATGGCGGCCCCCTCATCCGCCGTCTTGCCGCTCTCTACGTCTGGTTTTTTCGCGGCGTGCCCATCCTGGTGCTCTTGTATCTGTTCTACTTCGGCCTGGTATATCAGTTGAATCCCCTGGAATTTTCCATTTTGGGGCATTCTTTTTCCATCACTCTGGATCTCTCCCCCTTCGCCGCTTCCTGCATTGTGCTGGGGTTAACCAGCACAGCGTATCAGAGTCAAATTTTCCGGGGAGCCATCAACGCCCTGCCCTCCGGGCAACTCAAGGCCGCCAGGGCCTTAGGCATGCATGACGCCGCCGCTGTCATCCATATTATTCTTCCCCAGGCGTTGCGGCTTTCCATTCCGGGCTGGTCCAACGAATACTCCATTCTGCTCAAAGATTCTGCCTTGGTTTCCGTGCTCGGCACCATGGAACTCATGTCGCGCACAAAAGCCATCGCCACCAGCACGGCGGAGTATACCCTTTTTTACGTGACGGCCGCGGTGCTGTATTTTTTGATCACCTTTGCCGGGGTGCGCGCCCTGCGCCAGGTGGAAAAAACGCTCCGCATCCCCGGCTATGCGCATGTGTAGAAGCCATTTCACCCTTCATTGGAAAATGGCTTCCAACGCAGGACGGCGGTTTGGCGCGCCGCTGACAGCGGCGTGAGCGAGCCGAAAGCCGCGCTTTTCGGCGAAGCGGGCTTTTTTGCATCGGCCGATGGCCGGTGTAGGAGATCAGCACTCCGAGAGCATTGTGACTTTGAAATTATACATACCGGTAAAATGCTCCGGGATCTTGCGAAGCGAAGCGCAACAAGGCCCGCGGGATTGGCGCGGGCGGGCTTTGCTCGCCGTTAAGCGGCAATCTCAAGCGTGAACCGCTCCATGAAGACTCAGGCAACTTTTCCCAAGGCAGACGCATGAACCAAAGCGGCGAAACAAATACGGCCCGCCCGGTGCTGGAAATCAAGGGATTTTCCAAGCAGCTCGGTGGACGGCGCATTTTGCAGGACGTTTCCCTGTCCATAAACAAAGGGGAAATGAAGGTGCTCATCGGCCCATCCGGCGCGGGCAAGAGCACTCTTTTGCAGTGCGTCAACTACCTCATTGCTCCGGATGAAGGAGAGCTTACGCTGAACGGGGAACGGGTGACGCCTTCCAAAAAGCATGAGCTCTATGCCCTGCGCGAACGCGTGGGGATGATTTTTCAGGATTTTAACCTGTTTGATCACCTTACCGCGCAGGAAAACGTGAGCATTGCCCTGACCAAGGTCAAAAAACTTTCCAAGCGGGATGCAGCCCTGCGCGCCATGATGGAGCTTGAACGGGTGGGTCTTGCCCGCCGCGCGGGGTTATACCCGGCCGAGCTTTCCGGCGGCCAGAAGCAGCGCGTGGCCATTGCCCGGGCTCTGGCCATGGATCCGGAAGTCATTCTGCTTGACGAGCCCACCTCGGCCCTGGACCCTGAACTTGTGGGCGAAGTGCTGGCCGTTATCCGCGAACTCGCCAAGGGCGGCATGACCATGCTTCTTGCAACCCACCAAATGGACTTTGCCCGGGCCCTGGCTACGGAAATTCTCTTTATGGAACGCGGCGCCATTATTGAGCGCGGCGCTCCGGCGATGCTCCTTGCCCCTCACTCCCAAACCCGCACGCAAGCCTTTTTCGCCAAGCTCGTGGAGGAGGAAAAGGCGTGCTGAGTTCGGACTTGCTCTGGAACAGGGTCATCCCCGCGCTCAATGACGGCCTTGTCTTCAGCCTTGCTCTCATTATTCCTTCCGCCATTCTCGGATTCGCGGGCGGAGTCGCGGTGGGGGCCGTGCGCGTGTATGCTCCGGCGGCGCTGCGCCGCATTGCCGACAGCTATGTCGCCCTGTTCAGAGGGGTGCCTTTGCTGTTGCAGCTCTATTTTCTCTATTTCGCGCTGCCCAAATGGGGCATCAGCCTTTCCGCCTATCAGGCCGCGGTCACCGGCTTTGTCCTGTGCAGCGCCGCCTATCATTCGGAATACATACGCGGCGCCTTGCTCTCCATACGCCAGGGGCAGATCAAGGCAGCGTATTCTTTAGGCTTTTCCACCTTCCAGATGGTTTTATCCGTTGTCATCCCCCAGGCGGTGCGCAGGGCACTGCCAGGTTGCGGCAATGAAATTATCTACCTCATCAAGTATTCTTCCCTCGCCTACGTCATTACCTTTATCGAGCTGACAGGGCACGCCAAAGAGCTCACCGCCCGCACCTTTCACTATATTGAAATCTATTTCACCGCCGGCATGTATTACCTGGCCATGACCACTCTGGCCGCTTTTCTCCTCAAATTCCTGGAGAAAAAAACGCATATTCCCGGGTTTGGGCTAGGGGCTGTTTCTAAATAAAAGATTTTGCGCCAAGAGCAAGCAATCCAGCTCTTTTTGCGGAGGGAGTGTACTTTTACAGTACAGGGCCGGAGAGAAAAGAGCTGGATGGCGCTGGCTGTTTTGTCCAAATAGCTGCGCCATACGCCTTATTTATCGGCACAGCCTGGACTTTTGCCTCATACGCTGAGGGCTGCCTTTCAAAAAGATGCCGCCGTCAGCCTTTGCTGCCCGCGCCCGGCGTTTCCCGCGTGGCGATGAGCAGGCCCCCGAGGATAAGCGCCCCGCTGGCAAAATGCACCCACAGCACAGGCTCGCCCAGAAAAAGAACCGCTTCCGCCCCCGCGAACAGGGGCAGCGAGTAATAGATGACGGCGGCCCGGGACGGCCCTATGAGGTTCACGGCCTTGGCCCAGCACCAGAAGGAAAACAACGAGGCCCCAAGCCCCATATACAAAAGCCCCCCGGCAAGGGCCGGCGTGAAATGCACCACCCCGCCCCGGGCAAGCTCCCAGCATGCCGCGGGCAGCAGCAAGCCCCCCCCGAGGCCGAAGGTGACGGCAAGGTACGAAAGCAGCGAACAGCCTTGAGGCTTTTTACGCACCAGCAGAGTATACACGGCAAAACTCATGGAGGCCGACAGCAAAAGCAGATCGCCCACGTGGAAGGAAAGGGAGGAGAGCACGCTCAGATCCCCCCGGCAGATGAGGAGGATAACTCCGCAAAAAGCCGTGGCAATGCCCGCCCCCTTGGCCGCGCTTATGGCCTCGCCAAGGAAAAAACGCGAGAGCAGCAGGGTAAACAGCGGCGATGTGGTGGCGATGAGGGTCATGTTGAGGGCGGGCACGGTTTGCGCGCCTTTATAGATCGCCGTATTGAAAAACGCGATGCCTACCGCGCTGATGAGCAGATAATACCGCCAGTGGTCTGTGAAATGCCGCCTCTCGCGCCGCAGCCCGGGCAGGGCAAAGGGCGCTATGGCCGTAAACGCCGTGAGCCAGCGGCCAACAGCCAAAGTGCAGGGAGGGATGGTTTCCGCAAGGCCCCGGGCGGCTATAAAATTGTAAGACCAGACCATAGTGGCGAGCAAAGCGAAAATGACGCCCTGCTTCACAGGAGACAGGGAAGGCGCGGATATGGGAGGGAAAGCGCGTTGGGGCATGGCGTATAATCGGCGTGGAAAAATTGGGAAACGCGGGCCGGCCCGCTCTTGCCGTCGGCCGCTCATCCGGGCCGGGCATGCGCCCGTGACCCTGGTAAACGCTTACAAACAGAGCACGTCTATGCTCTTTACCCTGGAATGGCAAGAACTCAAATATTTTTTCTTTGTTTGGCAATTACAATAAAATAAAGTAATTCCATACAGTTATTTGCATATTTCCTGCCTTCCCGCTTGCGAAAAGGGCGCGGAGCAAGGCCCGCAGCGTCTTGATTTTACTGCCTCCATATGTTTGTTTGGCTGAAGCGGCTTTGCCTGTGAAAAACGCTTTTTGGGGTTCAGCATCCATATTTTAACCGGCTTCCAGGAGGTTAGGAAATGAAAGTGTCCAAACTGGCCTTGGCTCTGGTGTTTTTGCTGTCGCTGCCTTTGGCCGCTCAGGCCGCCAAAACCATAAAAATCGGTTTTCCTATCCCTTTGACCGGTGAAATCCCCAAAGTGGGTGAATCCACCAAGCACGCGGCGGAACTGCTCAAAGAAGAGATCAACGCCAAGGGCGGCCTGCAGGTGGGCGACAAAAAGTATCCCTTGGAATTCATTTACGAAGACAATGAAGCCAAGCCGGAATCAGCCGTAAACGTCACGTTAAAGCTGATTGAGCGCGATGAAGTGCTGGCTCTGGTGGGGCCGCAGTCTTCCCGGCAAGCCGTCCCCGCCGGAGGCGTGGCCAACGACAACGAAACGCCGATGATTTCCCCCTGGTCCACCAACCCTGATACCACCAAAGATCGCCCCTGGGTATTCCGGGCAGCCTTTCTTGATCCTTTTCAGGCTCCGGTAGCGGCGAATTTTGTCACCAAAAAGTTCAACGCCAAAAAAGCCGCCGTGCTTTTTGAAATTTCCAACGACTATTCCAAGGGTCTGGCCGACAATTTTAAAGCCGCCTGGGAAAAGCTGCACGGCCCGGGCTCTGTGGTGGCTTTTGAATCCCACGGCCCTAAAGATCAGGACTTTTCCGCCCAGTTGACAAAAATTATCCGGCTGCAGCCAGATGTCCTGTTTTTGCCGCAAAACTACAGCTTTGCCGCCCTTATTGTCCCCCAGGGACGCGATTTGGGTTACAAAGGCCCCTATATGGGCTCTGACGCCTGGGGCTCTGCCGAGCTCATGAGCCTGTGCGGCAACGCCTGCAAAGGCCAATACTTTTCCACCCACTACGCCGCCGCCGGCGCCAAAGGCGCCACAAAGGAATTTATCGACAAGTACCAAAAGAAATACGGCTATGTGCCCGATGACGTCGCGGCCCTTACCTGGGATGCGGTCAATATCGTGCTCCACGCCATTCAAGAAGGCAAAGATGTGGACTCCAACCTGCGCGCCATGCGCAAGCGCATCCGCGACAACATGAAAAATATCACCAAGTTTGACGGCATCACAGGCAGCATGCGCTTCGACGAACAGGGCGACCCCGTGAAGTGCGCCGTTATCGTGCAAATAAACGACGCCGGGCAATTTACCTTTGTCGATTCCGTGTGCCCGTAAAATCCGCGAACGGCACGGCATGGCCCGCCCGGCGGTCTAACGCATCGTATCCGCGACAACGCCCCAGCCTCAAGGGAAGCCTTACATGGAACAGTTCTTACAGCAATGCGTCAATGCGCTGCAGTGGGGCAGTTTTTACGCCCTCATAGCCCTCGGCTATACCCTGGTATACGGTGTGTTGCGGCTCATTAACTTTGCCCACGGCGATATTTTCATGGTGGGGGCGTACATCGCTTTTTTCGTCTCCACCTCCCTGCTCGCCCCTGACGGCCTGTTCGGCTTTCCGCGGGATGGCGTTCTTGTGCTGACCATCATCTTTACCGTCATTCTCACCTCCCTTGTGGGCGTGAGTTTGGAAAGAATAGCCTACCGGCCCCTCAGGCGCAAAGGCGCCCACAGACTTTATGTGGTCATCACCGCGCTTATGTGCGGGCTTATCCTGGAAAACGGCAATCTCGCCCTGCTCGGAGCCAGCCGCAAAAGCCTGCCCGAGTTGCTGGACAAACAAATTTATATGTTCGGCGGGATTGCCGTCACAAACCTCAAGCTCTGGGTCATCTTCACCGCCCTGCTCGTATTTTTTATTCTGCACTTCATCGTGACCCGCACCCGCATGGGCATGGCCATGCGCGCCGTGTCCTGGGACGCCTTTGCCCTGCCGCTTATGGGCATTCCCCTCGATAGGGTCATCGTTTTCACCTTTATGCTGGGCTCGGGCATTGCGGGGCTCGGCGGCCTGCTCTTTGCCATGTCCTACCCCGTGCTCGAGCCCTACATGGGCGCCATGACCGGCTGGAAAGCCTTTATCGCCGCCGTTGTCGGAGGCATAGGCGACATCCGCGGCGCTTTTGTGGGCGGGTTTTTGCTGGCTTTTGTGGAAATTATGGTAGCCGCCTTTTTGCCCTCCACCTTCCGGGATCTGTTTGCCTTTTCCATTCTGCTCTTGATCCTCTGGAAACGGCCTACGGGGATTTTCGGCCTGCCCCAATCCACCAAAATATGAACCGGGGAATCCATGCAGCGCTACAGCCTTAATTTCTGTATTCTCGCCGCCGCCGCAGCAGCGGTCATCGCCGCTTATTTCGATATGCTGGACAACTACACCCTCACTGTCCTCATGTTCATGGGCATCAACATCATTTTCGCCACCAGCCTGAACCTCGTAAACGGCTATATGGGCGAATTTTCATGCGGACATGCCGGGTTTATGTGCGTGGGCGCTTATGTAGGCTCCTTGCTTTCCGTCGCTCTGTTCAACAGCAGCAAACTCTTCGGCCCCGCGCTCCTGCCGCCCGAATTCGCGCCTTTTTTGTTCCCTTTCATTCTTCTGGCGGCCGGCATCGCCGCCGCCCTGTTCGGGCTCATTGTGGCTTTGCCCTCATTCCATACCCGGGGCGATTATCTCGCCATCATCACCATAGCCGCCAATTACATCATCATTTCCATCGTTGAAAATATCGACGCCATCGGCGGGCCGCGCGGATTTTCCGGCATGAAAAAAACCATCAACTCCATGAATGAGCTGGTGGAGTTGCCCTGGATGCTCATATGGGTGATCCTCGTCACCTTCGCCAGCATCATCATGCTCCACCGCATCGTCACCAGCACTTATGGCAAAGGCATCTCCGCCATCTGCCAAAATGAGGTCGCGGCGGATATTATGGGTGTGGACACCAATAAAGTAAAAATCATGGCCTTTATGGTGTCTTCCGGATTGGCCGGCGTTTCCGGCGCGCTCTATGCCCATGTCTACGGCTACGTGAACGCTCAGGCCTTTAATATCCTTAAATCCACAGAAGGCCTGGTCATGGTGTACCTTGGCGGCATGGGCTCGCTTTCCGGAGCTGTGCTCGCCGCCATCGCCTTCACGCTGCTGGTGGAGGGGCTTCGCTTCGCCATCCCCGCCCTTGACAGCGGCCTGCACCATATCGGCCTTTTGCCGGCGAGCTTTGAGCTAAGCCAGGTCTGGAAGTGGGTGATCATTCCCTTCACCTTGATCTTGCTCATGCAATTCCGGCCCGAAGGCCTGCTCGGCAACAGGGAACTGAGTGACGCCTTCCCCCGCCTCAGACGCTTTTTTACCTTGAAGTGATCTTTCGGAAATGCAAGGAGCAGGCTTTGGCTATTCTTGAGATACGCGGCTTATCCCACCGCTTTGGCGGGCTTCAAGCCCTTAGCGACTTTAACATCGCCCTGGAGGAACGGGAGCTCGTAGGCCTTATCGGGCCTAACGGAGCGGGTAAAACCACGGTGTTCAATCTCGTTTCGGGCTTTTATGTCCCCACCGAAGGCGCAATCCTCTTTAACGGGCAGCCCACACGAGGCCTCAAGCCCCACCAGGTCACCGCCCTCGGCATGGCGAGAACCTTCCAGAATATACGCCTCTGGAACGATATGAGCGTGCTCGACAACATCCGCATCGCGCAAACCCACTGGCTGGGCTATAACCTCTGGGACGCGACGCTGCGCACCAAACGCTACATCGCCGCTGAACGGCGCGTTGAAGACAAATCCCGCGATATCCTTCAGGTTATGGGGCTGGCCGATGTCATGCAGGAATTGCCCAAAAACCTGCCCTATGGGATACAGCGCAGGGTTGAACTGGCAAGGGCCCTCTCCACCAACCCTCGCCTGCTCCTGCTCGATGAGCCCGCCGCCGGTCTCAACTCCGCGGATGTGGAAGGCCTCATCACCCTCATCCGGTGGATATATAAAGAATTTAATATCTGCATCTGGATGATAGAACACCAGATGAAAGTAATTATGTCCCTGTGCCAGAGGCTTATGGTCATTGACTTCGGCAGGACCATCGCCGCGGGCGCGCCCAAAGAAATTCAGAATAACCCCGAAGTCATTAAAGCTTACCTGGGGGATGCGACACTCTCATGATCAACGTGGAAAACCTATACGCCTGCTACGGCAAAATAGAGGCCCTGCACGGCATTTCCTTCCATGTAAAAGCCGGGGAAATCGTCACGCTCATCGGCGCTAACGGCGCGGGCAAATCAACCACCCTCAAGGCGCTTATGCGCCTTGCTCCGCCCGAAGCCCCCACCGTGACCTCAGGCAATATTATTTTTAAGGGCGCTTCCATTCTTAAAACAGAGCCCCACAACATTGTGGCCAAACTTAAAATGGCTCTGGTGCCGGAGGGGCGGCGCATTTTCGGCAACCTGACGGTTATGGAAAACCTGACCCTCGCCGCCTGGGGCCGCACGCACGACGCCGCGCGCGCCACGCTGGATCGCATTTTCCTTCTGTTTCCCCGTTTGGCCGAACGCGCAAAACAACGCAGCGACACCTTATCCGGCGGCGAACAACAAATGCTGGCCATCGGGCGCGCGCTCATGACCGACTGCTCCGTCCTCCTTCTTGATGAGCCCTCCATGGGCCTCGCGCCTGTTTTGATGTACGACATGTTCCGCACCCTTAAGCGCTTAAACGACGCGGGGTTGACCATCCTTGTTGTGGAACAAAATGCCCGCCTCGCCCTGGAACTCGCCGACAGAGGCTATGTGCTCGATACCGGCGAAATCGTGGCCGAAGGCGGCAGCGAGGAATTGCTCAAACGCACGGACATCAAAGAAGCCTACCTCGGAGGCTGACGACCTTCGTCCGCCGCTGTTGCATACTTGCCCGGACAGTAGCAAACTCCGCGTGAGTTGAAGTTGTTGACATGGCCGCCTTCGGCGACAGCCCGCCGCAAAGGCGCGGGCGGAACCGCATCTCGCCGTTAAGCGCCGAAATGAGCGTCTTAAAGCTACTCTGCTCTAAGACCCCAAACACGGGATTCGTCATCAACCTGAGACGCCGCGCGTATTTCACTTCCGGCAAAAAGTTCCGGAGTTCTGCCATGTTCTCTCCTTTTATCGAAAATCTGACTGTTCCCGTATTTGCCGTCTCCTTAAGCAACTCCCTACTCAGCGCCATACTGCACCTGCCCGGACGCCCGCCGCGGGAGCAATGTTTTTTTCAGCTTCCCTCCCCGGAAAAACTCCTGACGGAGCGCCTCAGCGCCTATACAGCCTCGCGCAACGCCCTTTATTTATACGGGCAAAGCATGGGCGCCGATCTGCCCCGCGCAATCACCGAGCATGTGCACGCCGGCCTCGGCATGACCATGCACCCGCGATTGGCCTGTTCGCTCAGCGCCCGTGCCGACAAACTCGAAACCTTGGGCATTACCGTCAGCTCTGTCGCTCCACCCCTGGCCGTAAGCCTGAAAGCTGAAGAATTTGAAGCGGACGCCTGGCGTATGCTGCTAGATACCCTGCATCTGCCCCAACCCGAGCTGATCCTGATAGCCGCCGACGAATACGGCCGTCCCTTTGATATGGAGGAAACGCACGCGCGCCGTTTTGCCGTGGACAGCCTCTTCGTCCGCCATAACGGCGGGGGGATCGAGCTTTTTTCCCTGCTTGCGGCCGGACCTGATGAACACATGCCGCGCCTGTCGGCAATCAAGCAGACGAGCGGCGCCCCCGTACTTGACCACATTTTTGCCTTTGCGCTAGGCCTGCTCGCCGCGCCACGCATCGCGGGGCGCTCCTTGCGTGAAGGGCTGACCCTGCTGCATGTCGACGGCCTATGGCTGCGCGCTGCCCTCGTGTTCCAAAACCGCCTGTTTTCCGTGCTGGAAGTGCCCCTAAACGCCTGGACGCAACCTCCAGCGGGCAACGCCGCTCCAGACTCCCTTGCCCGGCACCTCGAAGACTTTCGCCTCGGTTGGTTGCCGCAAGAGGTTGCCGCAAGCCAGGGGGGCTTTGTCAGCCGTGCGGCCTGCCTGCCGCCGGAAGCGGAGGGCTTTCGCCCGACCTTTATCTGCGGGAACAACGCCGAAGCGCTTGCGCTATACGGACAGCGCGTGGGCTCCTTCTTTAACTGCCAGGCGGCCTCCTGCTGGGGCTTATTACATGCCTATTCCAGTCTCGACGCGGCCGAACGCGCCGCATGCCGCGCCATATGCCCGGTAATGCGCTGATGCCGGCGATGTTCGCGCTATCGCACTTGGCGCAACCCGGCAGCGGATGTGGTTTGCGCCAGGCGAGGGGAGGACGTATTTTTTGCGAGGAAAGCAGACCCTGCGGTATTCAACCAGAGCAAAAAACGATGCCTGGCGATGCATCGCGCCAAACCACATCCGCTATCCGGCGCTTGCCCGCCGCCGCCCCATAGGGTAACAAGAAACAGCGGGCCGGACAGAGAGGGCGGATGGGCATTTTCAATGCGAATCCGCTCCAGCCGGGCTGAGAGCTGTTTCTCCATAACAAATTTTGCGCCAAGAGCAAGAAATCCGGCCCTTTTTACGAAGGAAGCGCATTTTTACGGCGCATAACCCGCGAAAAAGAGCCGCATGACGTGACTATTCGGGCAAAAGACTTACTGAGAAACAGGCCCTAAGCCGCTTTCAACCTTTTTTCGCAGGGTGGAGCATGGAATACTACGCTGTGGCTGAAACCTGGAGCCGTGAGCAAATTGAACACGCCCAGACGGTACGCCTTAAAAATACGCTGGAACAAGCGTCAAAGTCTCCGTTTTATCAAAAAAGATTCGCGGAACTCGGCGTTCGGGTCCAAGACATCCGCTCTTGGGCCGATGTGGACGCGCTCCCTTTCACCACCAAAGAAGATTTACGCGAAGGGTATCCGGACGCTCTTCTTTGCGTGCCCAAAAGCGAACTGGTGCGGCTGCATGCCTCAAGCGGCACCACGGGCGCTCCCACCGTCATCTACCATACCCAGGACGATCTGGATACCTGGGCAGACCTGATGGCGCGCTGCATGCATATGGTGGGCATGCGCAAAGCCGATGTTTTCCAAAATATCGCCGGTTACGGCTTGTTTACCGGGGGCCTCGGCATCCACTACGGAGCCGAACGCCTGGGCTGCCTGACCATCCCGGCGGGTACCGGCAATACCCGGCGGCAACTTAAGCTGATACGCGATATGCAGGTGACCGCTCTGCATATCATCCCTTCTTACGCCCTTTATTTGGGCAACGCCCTTATGGACGACGGCGAAGACCCCCGCTCCCTGCCGCCGCGCATCGCCCTTATCGGCGCTGAACCTCACACCGAAGAGGTGCGCCAACGGATTGAATATATGCTGGGCCTTAAAGCCTATAACTCCTATGGCCTATCGGAAATGAACGGGCCCGGAGTCGCCTTTGAATGCCTCGCCCAAAACGGACTGCATGTTTGGGAGGACGCTTTTATCGCGGAAATCATCGATCCCGTCACCGGCAAACGCCTCCCGGATGGAGAGATGGGAGAGTTGGTGATGACCACCTTAACCCGCCGCGGCATGCCCATCATCCGCTACCGCACACGGGATTTAACGCGCGTTTTGACCGGCCCCTGCCCCTGCGGCAGAATGCACAAGCGCCTGGATCGCATTAAAGGCCGCGTGGATGATATGTTCATTATCAAAGGCTGCAACATTTATCCCATGCAAATAGAACAGGTGCTCATGAGCTTTCCGGAAGTGGGCGAAAATTATCTTATTGTGCTGGAAAACCTGGACAGCATGGATCATATCCGCATCATGGTGGAAATTCGCAGCGAATATTTTGTGGAAGACATGCGCGTGCTTAAAGAACTTCAGCGGACCATTGCGCACCGTTTGCGTGATGAAATTCTGGTTACCCCACGGATCGACCTGGTGCAGCAAAACTCCATCCCACGCGGAGAAGGCAAGGCCCAGCGCGTCGAGGACAGACGTTTTATTGCGCCATGATAGATCTGCTGAACTTGACCTTGGAAGAGTTGACCGCCTTTGTGCGGGACGATCTCGGGCAGCCTCCTTTCCGGGCGCGCCAGCTCTGGAAATGGCTCTGGCGTAAAAGAGCCCGCTCCTTTGCCCAAATGAGCGATCTCGCCCTTGCCTTGCGCTCAACCTTGGAGCAACGCGCGCGCATCTCCTGGCCCGAAACCGTCAAAACACAGCTCAGCCGCGACGGCACCATAAAACTGCTGCTCAAACTCGCCGACGGCGAGCTGGTGGAAACGGTCCTTATTCCTTCCGAATCGCGCGAAGGAAAGCCGAGGATGACGCAGTGTCTCTCCACGCAGGTGGGGTGCGCCATGGGCTGCACCTTTTGCAGCACAGGCGCCATGGGCTTTTCACGTAACATGAGCATGGGTGAAATACTCGGGCAGGTGCTTGTGGCGCAGGACTACCTGAACGACAGCAGCCCGGACAACCCCGTGCTGCGCAACCTGGTGTTTATGGGCATGGGCGAGCCTTTGCTCAATTTACGCGAGCTTATGCGCAGCCTCCACAGCTTAAACAGCGAACCGGGCCTCAGCTTCTCTCCCCGGCGCATCACAGTGTCCACCTGCGGCATAGAAAAAGGCCTGCTCGAACTCGGCGAGAGCGGGCTTGCTTATCTGGCCGTTTCTTTGCACGCCCCGCGCCAGGAGCTGCGGGCGCAAATCATGCCCAAGGCGGCGCACTGGCGTTTGGACGATATGGTCCGCTTTTTGCGAAACTACCCGCTCAAGGCCCGGGAGCGCCTGACGTTTGAATATCTGCTCCTTGGCGGCGTGAACGACTCGTTGCAAGAAGCCAAGGAACTTGCCAAAATTATGGCCCATATCAAAGGCAAGCTGAACCTCATCATCTATAACCCGGCTGAAGGATCCCTCTATCAGGCCCCGGCTCCCGAAGCCGTGCTGGCCTTTGAACAGTACCTTTGGAGCAAAAACATCACGGCCACCCTGCGCAAAAGTAAGGGGTCGGACATTAAAGCCGCCTGCGGCCAGCTCAAGGCCGCGGCCATAGCGCCGGCAGCACAGGGACAAAGCGCATGACGGAAAACTGGGACTCATATCTGTGCAGCATTGAAGGCAAAAGCGCCTCCATTCTGATCAACTTGAGCCTCGCGGCCATAGCCCCTGTGCCGGAATATCCGGTTCTTGCCTATGTGAGCATCGCTATCCAGCATCCGGATGAAAACGGCTTTCCCACGGAGGAAGAAGAAGACACCTTAACCTCCCTTGAAGACAGGATTATCGCCGCGCTTACACAGGGCGGCATGGCCCTGTGCCCGGGACACTGCCTCACGGCCGGACGCCTGGATATCTACTTTTACCGCAAAAATGCCGAAGGTTTTGCCGACCAGCTCGGCGAGGCCTTGCGCCCCTTTCCCGCCTATGCATGGGAAACAGGCGTCCACAACGATCCGGACTGGGAATTGTACAGCGACTTTCTGCATCCCGACGAAGGAGCTCTGCTTGCCATGCGCAACAGGAGCGTTCTGGACAATCTGCTCGAGTTGGGCGACAATCTCAGCGAGGCACGGATAATAGAACATTGGACGTTTTTTTCCAGCCTTCAAGAGAGCGAAGGCTACGCCGCCGCCGCCCGTAAACGCGGCTATGACGTGGAGCAACCGGCCCCTTCGGCCGATGAGCCTGAGCACTGGCCGGTGCGCCTGACCCGCTTTGATACGCCGGACAAGATGGATGAGGAATCCCTCGCTTTGTTCACCCTTGCCCGGGAGTTCGGCGGAACTTACAAAGGCTGGGCCTGCCCGGCGGTGCTGCCTTGAAACCTCCCGCCTGGGCAGGCTCGTCAAACGCATGAGCCATGAACGGCCTCCCCCATTTCAAATGTTCCAGGAGCCAGAATGTCGGCACAACGTACCCCCTCCTCCTTTCTCAAGCGCTTGTTTTCTTTCTGGATTGGCGTCATCCTCCTTACCCTTCTGGTGATCGTGTGGGCCCTTGCCAGCCTGAGCCCCAAAGCCCCGGGCCGCGCGGACACAAGCAAAACCACCGCTGCAAGCGCATCAGCGCCCAGCCCCGCGGAAACGCAAAAAGAAGCGCCGCTCCCGCCCGCGACCGTGCCCGGGTTTGACCCCGAGACGGCGGAATATATTCTCACCGCCTTTTCCCCTGAAGGGATCCACCACATAACAGACGCCGAACCCGTTTTTACTTTGCTCTCGCCCGGCAACTTCCTGACCGCCCAACTCATTCGGCGCGGAGCCGGGCCAGAGCCGCTGTCGGATAAAGACGGCGTCACCTTGCGCTACACGATTGACCCGCCCCATGATAAAAGCCTTGCCCCGGAAACGGCATCCGGCATATTCACCTTTGATGCGCAAGGCAAAGCCTTTGTCTGCGGGCCCATTCCCCTTTTGCCCTATTACGAGCAAGACGGGAAAACCCGCTTTGCGCCTTACCCCACGGCCAGCGTGGAGGCACGCGACGCCAAGGGGCAACTCCTGGCGCAGACGCGCGTGGTGCTGCCCGTGTCTTCAGAAACAGGCTGCCGCAACTGCCACACCGGCCCCTGGAAGGTGGACGGCAAGGCGGGCATCTCCAAAACAACAGCCCTGGATATTCTTAAAACGCATGACCGGCGCAACAAAACCAAACTGCAGGAAAAAGCCGCCAAAGGAACGCCCGTCAACTGTAAAAGCTGCCACGGCGGCCCGGGTAAAGAAATGGAGCTGTCTGCCGCCATTCACGGCTTTCACGCCGAAATGGCCTTGAAAGGAGCTGAAGCTTGCGGCAAATGCCACCCCTCCGCGGAAAAAGGATACACGCACTTTTTTCGCGACTTTCACTCCCTGTGGGGGCTCGACTGCACGCGCTGCCACGGCGCCATGGAAGACCACGCCCTGGCCCTGCTGAAAGCGGAAGCCGAAAGCGGCAACAAAACAGCCGTAAAACGCATGGAGCGGATACGGCCCATTCAGGTGGCAAAGATCGCGGATATAGTCCCGCGCAAAGCAGGCGTGCAACTGCCGCAATGCGCGGGCTGCCACAACTTTAAAGACAAGCCCGACGCCGGGACAGCTTCGGCCTTCAATGCCTGGACCAAGACCCCGGATGAGCGTTTTACCCTGGCAAAAGAAAATACCGGAGCCTTGCGCTGCCCCTCCTGCCACGGCGCGCCCCACGCCTTGTACGCCTCGGATAACCCTGTGGGCGACGGCAGAGACAACATCCAACCCAGACAATATCAAAAACTGGCCGCCCCCCTCGGCAAAGATAACAATTGCGCCGTTTGCCACACCATGGACATGGAGCCTTTCATTCACCATGATCTGCCAGCAAACGGGCAGTAAAGCATTTTGGCTTTGAAAGCATACATACCTAGAGCAATTATACATTTTCAATGTTAAATTGCTCTAGGTGTAGAGTGTCAACACGTTGTTCACCCTCGGCTCAGTCGAGAAGCCGGAGGCTTTCTGCCAAGAGCGCTGTGGGGACGCTGGAAATTGTAGCGCTGCGTCCACACGGGCAGGTTGGCTGTCCTTTCC
>JAVBOT010000042.1:0-8544 GCA_031550225.1 Desulfovibrio sp. | reverse complement strand
ATAAAAGATTTTGCGCCAAGAGCAAGGAATCCAGCTCTTTTTGCGAAGGGAGTGTACTCTTACGGTACAGGACCGGAGGAAAAAAAGCTGGATGACGCAGCTATTTGGACAAAAGATTTATTTAGAAACAGCCCCTAGGGGCGCAGCTTGCACGATGTGCGTCATGGGAACAAAAAAGACAGCCTGCGGCCGTATCATGGCAAAATGGCCGCGCTCCCCCAGCCGTCGCTTTTGTAAAGCCGCCCCTGACGATCAAGAATAAGGCAAGAAACGCCGCTGTACCCGCGCGCAACAATCAAAGCCTCTGCCGGCGGCATCAGGGCCAGAGCCGTGGCCAGCGCGTCCGCCTGCATGGCGCTGCCCGCGCGCACGGTGACGCTCGCCACATCCCCGCTTTTGCCCGTAAGGTGGCTGATGATGGGATGCCGGGAACCGAAACCGTTGTAGGCCTGCTCATAATACCCTGAAGTGGCGATGCCGCCCCCTGTCATGGACACCTTGGCAAGCAAAGCGCCCCGCTTTGCCGGGTGCTGGATGCCGATGTCCCAGGGCCGCTTGTCCGCCGCAAGCCCGGCGACGCGAATATCCCCTCCGGCATTGACCATATAATTTTCCACCCCGCGCGCGCGAATAGCGCGCGCGGCCTCATCCGCGATAAATCCTTTGGCGATGCCGTCCAGGGTCAGACGCATGCCCGTTCGCCCAAGGCGGATGGCGTCTTTTTCCAGAATAATGCCTTCGGGGTTTGCCAGAGCAAGGGCTTCCGCAAATTCCCTATCGGCGGGATGCGGGTATGCTTCTGTTTTTTTCTTCGCCTCCAGCAGTTCCAGTACCGGCATAATTGCCGGATTGAACGCATAAGCCGTGGCCCTGCCGATACGCCGGGCCGCGTCCAGCACCACGCTCAACTCAACGGGCGCCTGGTGCAGAACCCCCCGGGCGTTGAGCTCGCTTAAAGCGCTTGCCGCCGTGTGCCGGCTGAAAATGGCGATAAGACGCTCCATTTGCGCAAACGCGTCGGCAAAGGCCAGCTCCGCCCTGGCCGCATCGCAGGCGCTGGCGCTTAAGCTCACCACCGTGCCCATGAGAAGACGGGATTGCCGTTCTGTGCGTTCTGCAACACGCAATGGAGGAGCCGAAACGGCTTTAGCCGGCCAAGTAAGATCACACACGCCCACCGTGGCGCAAAGAGCGGCGCTCCCCATTACATATTGTAAAAATTTCCGGCGAGGGAAAACGGACGATATTTTCATGCAAGCGTCTCCTTCAAATCCTGGAGCCTGAGCTGCATAGGCAAGCCCTTGTGCTCCAAAAAGCGGGCAACAACAAAGTTTGCGAAGTTTAGAGGCACTTCGCTCCACTGTAAATGCCTTCCAAACCATCACCTATCCTCCAGGGCGCGCTTTACGCCGTCTTTTCCGGTGGATACCGGCCCTAGAGCAATTTACCATTGCAAATGTATACTTGCTCTGCAAGGATTTGCCCGTAAATCCTTGCCTTGAGATTGCCGTAGGCGGGCCTTGCCCGCCGTTAAACGACAAATCTCAAAGTTAATCGGCTCTAGGGGCTGATTGCAAAAATTCCACGCATAATTTTATGAGGAATTTTTGCAACGATCGTTGGCTGAAAAAAGTGATTTTCAGCCAACTTACGCCGCTTATTGCGGCGCGCCGGACTGCCGTCCGGCGTTAGCGGCCATTTCCCGATGCATTGTGAAATGGCTGCTATTCTTCCATGCTCAGGTACTGGGCCATGATGACTTTGAGGCCCAGGCCGGGAAAGTTTACCTTATACTTATCCGGCGGCAAGTATTGGACAATTTTCCCGCGCCCGAAAATACGGTGACGGCAAAAGCCGCAACGGGAAGGGGGGAGAGCGGGTTCTTGCGCTTTTGGCTCAGCCGGAGGCTCTTCATCAGCTTGGTCCGGATTCGCGAACCCGGGTAGGGGGAACGGCTCCGGCAGGGGGCAGGCATTTACGGCACGGGGGGCCCCGCTCCGCAAATGCTCCTGGTGAGGCGCGCTTTGCGGGCGAGGAGCATCTTTTTGCACCAGGCCTCCGGTGTAGCTCTCCTGCCATTCCACATAGAGCGCCGGATCAAGCTCACGCACAAAGGGGCTGGGGACAGCGGGCATATGGCAGCCGCTGCTTTTGTCATAAAGGCTCGCGGGAACGTAGAGTTCCAGAAATTCCTTGGCCCGGGTGCAGGCCACGTACATAAGGCGGCGCTCTTCTTCATAATCTTCAGGCCGGGTCAAGGCATGGCGGGAGGGAAAGCGTTCTTCCACCAGATCAATCAGCAGAACAGCCGCCCACTCCAACCCCTTGGCCGAGTGGATAGTGGACAAAGTGACGGCGTCGCTGACGTCTTCTTCACGGGCCGGATCCTCCAAAGAGAGATCCGCGACCAGAACATCAAGATCGGTATAGTCCCCCGCAAGCTGAATGAGCTGCTCAAGACTCTGCAGACGACGGGGATAATCATCCGGGTAGAGGCTTTCCAAGCGAGGCCGGTAGTGCTCAACCACATGGGACAGGAGGCTCGCGGGCCGGCTTTGCATCTGGCGTTCGGCATCTATAAAATCCAGATCCCGCGCAAGGTCAGAGTAGCGCGCCACAGCTTTGCGCAGGGTCAGCTTATCCCCTTCGCGGAGCAAGCGGTAGAGCTTGGCGCAGGTTTTCGCGCCCACCCCCTTGCTTAACTCCGCCATCCGGGTAAAGGCCGTATAGTCGAGGGGGTTTTGAACCAGGCGCACAAAACTCATGGCGTCTTTAACGTGAGCGGCTTCGGTGTAGCGGATTCCCCCATACTTGCGAAAGGCGACGCCGAGTTTATTGAGGGCCATTTCCAGGGCGTATGAGTGAAACCCGGCCCGGAACAGCACCGCGATTTCTCCCGGAGGGTAAGCGTACAGCAGCTTTTGAATGCGGGCGGCCACGAAATGAGCCTGGCTGTGATCCGAAAGGGGGCGCACGATATTGGGCTTAAGGCCGCCATCTCGCAAGGTGAACAGGCGTTTGGCGAAGCCTTCGGCGGCGTTTTGCAGAACAGCGTTGGAAAGATTCAGCAAAGGCTGTGTGGAGCGGTAGTTTTCCTCCAGACGAATCAGGCGCGCCCCGGGAAACAGTTCGGGAAAGCGCAGAATATTGCGTACGTCCGCGCCGCGAAAGGCGTAAATGGACTGGGCGTCATCACCCACCACCATGATGTTGCCCGCCCCGGGGTGGAGCGCTCCCCCCCCCTCTCCAGACGGGGCTGCGTCTTCATCTTTGGCAGGGGAGAGCCCGGCCACCAGAGCGGCGATGCGCGCCTGTACCGGGTTGGTATCTTGGTATTCATCCACCATAATATAGCGGTGCCGTTCGCGGCAGTGGGCAAGAGCCTCAGGCCGGGTCAGCAGCGTTTCTTCAAAAGCAAAGAGCAGATCGTCATAATCCAGCAAGCCCTTTTCCCGTTTATACAAGGCGTAGGATTGCGCCAGCTCCCCCAGAGCCTGGGCGTGCGGCAAAAGATGGTGCGCATCCCGGTGCAGAATAACGTCCAGGGGAGTTTCCTTGTTTCTGCTTTTGCTTATCAAAGAGCTGATGGTTGAATTTTTGGGAAAGCTCCGATCCCCTTTGCCCGCGTCCAGAGCCTCCCGGCAGTGTTGCAAGGCCGCGAGGCTGTCCTGGCTGTCCATGACGGTCAGGTTCGGGCCGTACCCTTCGGGCCGGAACAGGCGCAGGATGGAATAGGCGTAGGCGTGGAAGGTGCCGCCCTGAATGGAAGCTACATCCAAATCCGCCGCGTATGCTCCCCGCGAGGCGAGGGAGGGAAGCGCGTCCCGCTGGCGCAAAAGCAGGCGCGCCCGCTCCAGCATGGACTGGGCGGCCTTGCGGGTAAAGGTCAGCAAGAGAATGGAGGCGGCGGGCACGCCTTCTTCCATCAAGCGCGCCAAGCGGTAGACGATGGTACGAGTTTTGCCGCTGCCCGCGCCGGCTATGACCAGCACCGGCCCTTGCAACGTGCTTACGGCTTGGTATTGGGCGGCGTTGAGGGCGCTTTGGTAGTCTATCATGGAATCGGCGGCCCAAGGGCGGAAAAAAGAGTTGCACGGCGGACAAAGGGGCACGGACAATCCGGAAAATAGCAAGGCATAGTACAAAGCCCCGGGATGTCTGTCCACTCTTTGCGGAGTATTTCCTTGCAATTTTCAAGAAAAAAGGTTTTTATCGCACATCTTTTTGAGGCAGCGCATTCATGCGCGCCTACCGGTGTTTTGCGGCAAATACAGAGTTTTTTGCGGCGGCGGCGCGCAGCATGCCCGGCAGTGCAGAGAAATGCCGTTATGTTCGCGGCGTTGGAACATTTCATACTTGAAATGCCCGCAAGGATTCGAAGACAAATCCTTGCCGCCAAATAGCCGCTTAACAGCCGGCTTTGCCGGCTGTTAAGCGGCTATTTGAAGCGTTTTTGCTCTCATGGTGAGCGCGCTATAAAATTTTACAGGGCGGAGCGTTAGCGCCCGGTCGGATATGCACGGCACTGCCCCGGCAGGCTGCGCGGTAATTGTCTTTTATGAAAAACGGCGCTGTTGCGCCTTAAAGGGCGCACTCTTCCAGCAAGCGCGCGCCTTAAATGAAGATTGCCGCACAAAGAGCCCTCCGTAAAACCGGAGGGTGACGCATATCCGCGCAACGCTCGCCCCGAACAATGTGGAGGGGGAGTTCTATCTTGTCTATTCCCCGACATCTTTCCGCCTTTTTCCCCACGGCCCGATGCGCTTCTATTGCGCGAGGGCCTGTACCTATTTTTATTTTTTGAGGAAAATATGACCGAACAGAAGGGTTCTGATACGGCTGCTGTCGTTGGTGAGGATGCTAAAAAAACAAAAGCGCGCCCGCAACGCGGCAAAAGCGCGGAGCAAAAAACTCCGCGGGCCAAGGCTGATACGAGTAAAGCTCCTCCTCCTGGCATAAATGACGGCGGCGCTGCGGCAAAAAAGAGCAAAACCGCCAAGGCCGCTGAGGGCGGGCAGGAGAAAACCGCTCCCCCTGTCGCCAGGAAAACCGCCCCCCGCTCTTTAAAAAAATCTCCATCCTCCAAAAGCGCCCCTCAAGCCAAAACGATAGCGGGTACGCCGGGCGCAATCGACGCGGCCGCGCAGCCTTCTTCCGATACACCACAGGCTCTTTCTAAAGATGAAGGAACTGCGAAGAAAGCGTCTTCTCCCAAAAAACAACGCCCTGCCGGCGGGATCCGCAAAAAAGAAGAAGCGGCCCCGGATACTGCAACGGCTCCTCCCCATTCCGAGCAAAGCGCCTCTGCTTCCGCCCCGCTGCCGGAACCGGTAAAAGCCGCGCCGCCAGAGTCTTCTATGCCGGGCACAGGGAAAGAGCGTACTCCTGTAGCCTCCGCGGCGGATGCGAATAAGGCGAAACAGCCCGCCAAGCGCAAAACAGCCGTAGCGTCCCGAAGCACCAAGCTTATGGGTGAAGGCGGAGAAGCCGCTCCCATGGCGGCTCACGGTTCGGAGTCACAAGCCGGTTCCACCGAAAAAACTGGAGCGCAGCCTGGTCGGGTGAAAGGCGCGGCCAAAAACGCCGCCGGGCGGAGCAGAGATCGCAAAGCCCCCACTCCGGCAAAAAGCGAGGGAGTTCCGGAGCCTTTCACGGCGGAAAAAAATCCGGAGCTCGCATGGGAACATCCGGAGAGCCCTGTTGCTTCTTCTCCTCTTTCTCCAGCAACTCACGCTGAGCCTGAGTCCGCTCCGGCGGAAACAGCGGCGCTCGCTCCCTCGAAGGAGGACGCCGCTTCCAAGGCCGAGCCCGCTGCGCGTCCCCAGGAAGAACCCGCCACAGAAGCGATAAGCGCCGAAACAAAGGAGCCCGGAGAAGCCGCGCTCCGGCCGGAAGGGGAAGGTACGGAAAAAAAACGCCGCAGCAGAGGCCGTAGAGGCCGCGGCCGCAAAAAATCGGCTGCCCAGCATCAGGACAACGCCGCCGCCGCAAAACAGTTGGAAGCGCAAGCCCCTCCGGCGCGGATGCCGGAAGAGGAGCCTGCCGCTCCTCCCCTTGCCGTCGAATCTTTGCCGGAAGATGTGGAAGAAGAGGACGGCGTGCTGTTTGCGGAGGAAGAAGAACCGAAGCACAAGGACAACAGGGATGAGGGTGAGGACTTGGCCGAGGCGGAAAACGCCGAAGCCAAGGCTGTGCGTAGAAAGATGTTTGTGAGCGTGCTGCCCGAGGAACAGATTGAGGTGGTTATCACCGAAGAAGGCCAGGTGCAGGAATATTATGTGGAAATGTTGCACCAGGCTAAGACGAAGGGCAATATTTACAAAGGGATTATTCACAATGTGGACCCCAATCTGCAGGCGGCCTTTGTAAGCTACGGAGCGGTAAAAAATGGTTTTTTGCAGATAGACGAGGTGCACCCCGAATATTATGTGGTGCCGCATGAAGCTGATAAGGGCCGTAAATATCCGCCCATTCAGAAGGTGCTGAAATCCGGGCAGGAAGTGCTTGTGCAGGTGGTCAAAGAGCCTGCCGGAACCAAAGGCGCTTTTCTCACCACGTACCTCTCCATGCCCGGGCGTTTTTTGGTGCTTACGCCGGGGCGGGAACAGATCGGCGTTTCCCGCAAGGTGGAAAATGAACACGAGCGCGCCCGGTTGCGTGATTTGCTGGAGGGGCTGAACCCTGGGCCCGGTCTTGGAGTCATTGTCCGCACTGTGAGCATGGGGGCAAGCAAGACGAGTCTGCAGCGGGATTTGCAATATTTAAAGCGCACCTGGAAAGATGTGCGCACGCGGGGCACAACGGAAAAAGCCCCTTGCCTGGTATATCAGGAAATGGAGCTGACCTCGCGCGCGGTGCGGGACTATCTCACGGAAAATGTGGGAGAAGTATGGATTGACGATGAAGATACGGCCATATCGGTCGGAGAAGTGGCTGAGGCGCTGTTCCCGCGCCGTCAAAAGCTGGTGCGCGTGCATAAAGATATCAACACCAGTTTATTTGAGCGCTTTAATTTGCAGCGTCAGCTCGATCAGATCCATTCGCGGGAGGTCAGCCTGCCTTCGGGAGGCCGTCTGGTGATTGATGCCACCGAAGCGCTGACCGCGATCGACATTAACTCCGGGCGCAGCGGAGGTAAGAACAACTTTGAGGACATGGCGTTTCGCACCAATATGGAAGCCGCCAAAATGATTCCTCTGCAACTGCGCTTGCGGGATATCGGCGGCCAGGTGGTGGTGGATTTTATAGAAATGCGGGACAAAAGCCACTGGCGTGAAGTGGAAAAAGCGTTGCGCAACGGCATGAAGGTGGACAGAGCGCGCTATGATGTGGGCAAAATAGGTCCCTTCGGATTGCTGGAGATTGTGCGCCAACGTTTGGGCTCTTCAGCCATTTCCATAAGCACGGAGCCTTGCCCCTGCTGTAACGGCGCCGGGGTGCGGCGTAACATGGAATGGCAGAGCCAACACGCCCTGCGTGATATCCTGCGCGCCCTACGTTTGGCTCAAACTCAGAATCAGAACAGGGTGTCATACAAGGCCGATGCGAGCCTCGCCCTGCACCTTTTGAATAATAAGCGCCAGCGTTTGTTGGAAATGGAGCAGTCTTACGGCGTACACCTAGATATTGAAATTGGAGGATAAAAAACGCAACCATGCGCATATTGGTGCATTTGTGCTGTGGCCCTTGCGGCATTACTGTGCTGCAACGCCTGAAAAAAGACGGGCACGATCTGTGCGGGCTGTTTTTTAACCCCAATATCCAGCCCCTGGCCGAGTATATGCGCCGCAGAGAGGGGGCGCTCCAGGTGGCGGAACGCCTGGACATCCCCCTGCTATGCGCCGATGCCCTGCCTGAAGAAGAGCAAGCCTGGACAGATCCCTGGCTTGAACAGATGAAAAATTCGGACTCGCAGGCTCTTGACGCCGCTTCCGGCAGACCCTCTCCGCCCCCGGCGGCGGATCCGGCTCTCTGGCTGAAGGCCGTGGCGGGACGTGAAAAAGAACGCTGTGTTTTTTGCTGGCGGACGCGGCTGCGCAAGAGTGCGGCCCTGGCCGCCAGCCGCGGTTTTGAAGGATTCACTTCCTCTCTTCTGTATTCTCGCCACCAAAATCATGAAGCCATCCGAAACCTCGGTGAAGAAGCCGCCACCGCGTGCGGGACAGTTTTTGCCTATCAGGACCATAGGTCCACCTGGCAGGAAGGCATACGCATCTCCAAGGAATGGGGCATTTTTCGTCAGCAATACTGCGGTTGTATCTTCAGCGAATATGAACGCTACAGCCGGGAGTTCTCCCGCTTGCGCGCCGCTGGGCTCAGTCCGATCTAGCGTCTGATTGCAAAAATTCAACTTATAATTTTATGAGGAATTTTTGCAAAGATCGTTGGATGAACAATGTGATTTTCAGCCAAGTTACGTCGCTTATCGCGGCGCAAAATCCTGGCGGATTTTGTAGTGTTTGTTTGCAAAACAAACACTAGAAGCCATCTCATAATCAAAAGCGACTCAAGTTTAGAAAATTTATAGACTTTTTGTTCTGTTTC
>JAVBOT010000047.1:0-52494 GCA_031550225.1 Desulfovibrio sp. | reverse complement strand
CAATGGTCTTCTCGCCGGAAAGAGCCGCCAGAGCGACCTTGGCCTTAAACGCCGGGGCATGATTCTTTCGTTTGGACATCTGTGGTCTCCTCGTCTGGTTGAGTAGCTATCACAGCTGTCCGAATTTTGGGGAGCACTTCTAAAAATATATAGAAACAACTTTGATGTTTTGCTGCTATATCTTCCTTCTGAGTGGAAAACAATATTTAAATACGAAGACTTCAATTTACATGACGGATTGAAAGCACGCTTAGCCCCAATAGGTATCCCAATTCAGATAATTAACGACATCGCTTTAACAAGAGAATGTAGGGCAAATGTGATGTGGGGGATAGCTATTGCTCTTTATGCCAAGTCTGGCGGGGTTCCTTGGAAGCTAGCAGATTTGAATAAAGATGAAGCCTATATTGGAATTAGTTATACGATTAAAAAGACACCATCATGCCAATCATTCGTAACATGTTGCAGCCAAGTATTTGATCCAGATGGAACTGGATTTGAGTTTGTGGCATATGATGCAAAAGAATTTTCTACGGACAGAAAAGGAAATCCATATCTAAGTTACCATGAGATGCAATCTGTTCTTTCAAAAAGTTTGACGATTTACCAAAGCCGTCATACAGGCCGGGTACCCCAAAAAGTCTATATCCATAAATCATCGCATTTTACAGAAGATGAAATTCAAGGTGCATATGATACATTTGGCGGTAAGACTGAAGTTGAATTGGTGCAAATTGTGCGTAAGTCACGTTGGTATGGTATAAAGATAGCAAACCCTAAGTCTAAGCAAGTCAAAAACCCAGCGGCACCATATCCACAAGATAGAGGAACTTACCTTCCTATTTCAGAGAATGAATGTTTGTTATGGACACAAGGTAGTGTCCTTGGCGTGAATGTTCAAAACTCCTCGCGTGAGGTATTTAAAGAGGCTGCGCTCAAACCTTTGCCCGACCCCATTCTGCTTAGACGCTTCTCAGGCGATGGCGGATGGCATGAAACATGCTCAAGTATTTTGGGTCTTACTAAAATGGATTGGAATAATAATACATTATATAAGACCGTTCCTGTCACGTTGGGTTATTCACAGATTTTTGCTGAAGTTGTTAAGCGTGACGCTATGTTGACAAGTAAGACCTATGATTATAGATTTTTCATGTAGCATTACCGCGTCCCCCTCAGAAAAAATTTCCAAGAAAATATTTTGGGGGTAACTTTTGGGGTAACTCAATTTTTTGCTGCCACAATATTTTAATAAAACAAATATGTTATCATATATAATCGGATGAGTCCCCCACCATGAATTTGAACGGCAACGTTCGGGAAAGCCCGCTTAGCTCTGAGCTAAGCGGGCTTTCTTCGTTTTGTGATTGAGCTTGTCGCGGAAACGGGCTTGACTATTTTCCTCATGTATTCGAATGTGAAATTCTATATTTGTTATCTTATCACATCGAACGCATTTTGATATTGCCTAATAACAATGCAAAATTGTGCCGAATATGGGGAAATAACAATGAAATTTGCTTCAAAAAATGACAATTTCAGCTCAAAATGCGTTAAAGAAGATACGCATGGCGCTTCGCTGTATGGAGAAATCTATGCCGCATGCCGCTCTCTTGAGGAACATGAATGGATAGAGCTGGTTTGCAATTCGGCAGAGCGTCCCTGGGCGCGAGGGGCGCAATTGCCGGGCTTTCCTGATCCGGCGTTGCAAATCAGCATGGTGGGTGCGGCTGGTGAGGCGGGATTGCGCGAGGTGGCTCGCCTTTATCTTACCGTGCATGAAGAAGCCAGAAAATGGGGCGTGGTTTTTGATGAAAACACCCGGATTCTGGATTTCGGTTGCGGGTTTGGGCGGCTGTTGCGTTTTTTTATGAAAGACGCGGCGCCCGGCAACTTGATCGGCACGGATGTGGATGATTCGTTCATCCGCTTGTGCAAGGAATTGTTCCAGGGAGGAGTGTTTGACGTCAACGCGCCTTTCCCTCCGCTTGGCTATGCGGATGCGTCTTTTGACATTATTTACGCCTATTCCGCGTTTACCCATCTTTCGGAAGCCGCGCATCTGGCATGGCTGCTGGAGTATAAAAGGATTTTGAAGCCCGGTGGGCTTCTCTTTTTAACCGTTCGCCAGCGGAGCTTTCTTAATTATTGCGTAGCGCTGCGCAATAAACCCGAGGCCTCAGACTATGACAAAGTCATGGGGGATTTTTTGGGAATGCGCAAGAAATGCTGCCGCGCTATGAAGCGGGCGAGTACATATTTTTTCCCAGCGGCGGCGCTATGCGCACCAGCGACTTTTACGGGGATACCGTCATTCCGCCCGGGTATATTAAGCAAAAGTGGGGGGAGCATTTTTCCCTCGCTACCGCAAACGATGATGCTTATCAGGCGATTATGGTGCTGCGGCATAAAGCTCCTCCTCAACACGAGGCACTCCCGCGTTCCTTGCTGGGCAGGCTGCTGGCTCTGATGGGGCGCTGGAAGCCATCTCACAATCCCTTTTCCGGCGAGAAAGCGGGGAACCCCCGGCAAGGCAGCGGCGGAAAAGACGGAGAAAGCGCAGCAGCGCTATTATGAGCGGGTATATGGATGAACGCCGCATGCGCCAGCGAGGAGTGGGCAGGCTTTTCACTTGCCGCGAACGACGAGCGCGGCGTTTTGCTTTAGAGTATCAGCATGGCGTCGCCATAGGAAAAAAAGCGAAAGCCCTGTTCAATGGCTTTTTGGTATGCGGTAAGGATGCGCTCCCGACCGGCCAGGGCTGAAACAAGCATAAGCAGAGAGGAGCCGGGCAGGTGAAAGTTGGTGAGTAAGCCGTCAATTACGTTAAAAGGCCGGCCTGGGTATAAAAAGTGCCGGATCCAGCCGGAGTAGGGGCGCAATATCTCGCCGGAAACAAGCTTTCCCTGTTCTTTTAAGAGGCTGGACACTCCCTCCAAAACTCGGCAGGAGGTAGTGCCTACGGCAATGACCGCACGGCCTTCCTTTTTCGCCTTGGCGATGGCGGCCACGGTTTCCGGCAACAGCTCCACATATTCCGCGTGCATGGCGTGTTCGCGGATATCGTCGCAACGTACCGGGCTGAAGGTGCCGTACCCAACATAAAGGGTGACTTCGGCCCAGTGCCGGCCGGAATCTTGTAAGGCGCGGCAGAGCCGCGGCGTAAAGTGCAGGCCTGCTGTGGGGGCCGCCGCTGAACCGGCCTTGTCTTTGCGGGCGTAACTGGTTTGATAGCGCTCCTTGTCCGTGGCTTCCGCTTTTTCTGAGGAAGTAGAAGCGCCTGCCGGTTGCGAAGGCCGCTTTATATACGGAGGCAGGGGGATAACGCCAACGCGACCCAAGGCGTCGGGCAAACTCCCTTGCCAGAACAGGCGGGCAACGCAACGGCCAAAGTCTTGCTGTTCCAGCACTTCCAGAGCAAAGGCGGAATCAAAACGCACCATGTCGCCGTGGCGGAGTTTTTTTGCGGGCCGCAGCAGCCCTTCGGCCCGGGCTGTTTGCCAACCCGGAAAGGACGGATGGGTGGAAGGGCGCTCTTCCAGCAGCGGCAAGGGCGTGAGAAGCAAAAATTCCGCGCCCCCGCCTCCGGGACGGCGGCCCGGAAGACGCGCCGGAATCACCCGGGAGTTATTGGCTACTACCAGACAATTTTCCGGCAAATAGCGCAGGATATCGCAAAATTGCGCTGTTTGCGTTGTTTCGCTTCCCCTGTGCAGCACCATGAGGCGCGAGCCGTCGCGTTCGGGAGCCGGTTGCTGAGCAATGCGCTCCTCCGGCAGGGCAAAGGTATAGGAGCGTAAAAGAAAATCAGTAATATCCTGCGTATCCATATGCAAAAAAACCGTCCCCTAACGCCTGCGCGGGCAAATGGCGCAATGCCGGGTCGGGAGCCATCTCAAAAGCCCCTTTCCGCTATTGCAAAGTCTTTACTTGTTCCCAGTAACGTTCATATTCTTGCAGCGCATCCCCGATATGTTTGAGGAATTCCCCATTACGCAGTTCTTCCGGCCCGGGCACCAGGATGGGATTGGTGCGCATCTCTTCCGGCAGGAGCTTGATGGCGTCGAGGTTCGGGGATGAGTATCTGTATTCTTTAATGCAGCGCAGGGCCACTTCGGGGCGCAGCATGTAGTTAATGAAGATATAGGCGTTATCCACATTTTCCGCGCCGGAGGGGATGGCGAAGTTATCCACCCAGAGCAAGGCCCCCTCTTGAGGAAAGATGAATCTCAGTTTGGGGTTTTCTTCCTGAGCCACCAGGTAATCACCGTTCCAAATGGGGCCAAGCCAGACTTCTTCGCTGATAAGGGCCTGCTTGGTGGCGGTGACGTCAAAAATACGCACCGAGGTTTTAAGTTTGGTTAAAAAGTCAAAGGCCTCTTTGATTTCAGCCGGCTCTTTGCTGTTGATGGAGTGCCCGCCGGCGCGCAAGGCCAGGCCGAAAGCGTCTCGCAGATCATCGGTGAGGATAATTTTGCCTTTGTATTCCGGGCGCAACAATTGCTTCCATTCGGTGATGGAGCCTTCCGGCACATAGGCGCTGTTGTACGCAAGACCTAAGCAGCCCCACATGTAGGGAATGCTGTATTTATTGCCCGGATCGTATTCCTGGTTCAAAAGTTTGGGATCCAGGTGGACGAGGTTGGGGAGCCGGCTGTGGTCCAGCTCACGCAGGAGCTTATCGCGGCGCAACAGATCCACGATGTTGGCGGAAGGCACAATGACATCGTAGGATTTGCCGCGCAGCAGCTTGACCTTGGCGTACATGGCCTCGTTGGATTCAAAGGTGGAATAGATCACCTTGATGCCGGTTTCTTTGGTAAAATCGTCCAGCACGCCCTGGGGAATATATTCCGACCAATTGTAGACGACGAGCTGGCGTTTGTCCTTACTGGCGGCCATGCAGGCCGCGGCAAAAACGCAGAGAAGAATCGTCGCGAACGTCAAAAGCGGCAAAAGGGAAAAAAACGCGGACGGCAAGGGTTTGCGGGACATTACTTTCTCCTTATTTGGGAAATGGCCTGGGCCGTGAGCACCAGAACCAGGGTCAGGATGAACATGATGGCGGAAAGGGCGTTCACGTCCGGTTTTACGCCAAGTTTGACCATGGAGTAAATCTTCACGGGCAGGACTTCAAAGGAAGGGCCTGTGGTAAAGGTGCTGATAAGCACATCATCCATGGATAGGGTAAAACTTAACAGCCAGCCCGCGGCAATGGCCGGAGCGGCCAGAGGCAGCAGCACATGCATAAAGGCGCGGGCTTCGGAGGCGCCCAGATCCCGGGCCGCCTCGATAAGCTGCTCGTCAAATTCCGCCAGTCTGGCGAGAACCGTCACGGTTACGAACGGGGCGCATAAACTGGTATGGGCCAGCAGCAGAGTGAGAAAGCCCAGGTTCATTTTCAGCGCGATAAATAAGATGAGCAGAGAAATGCCCATGACAATGTCCGGGGCCACGGTGAGCATAAGCACGGCCACATACAGCGCCTTGCGGCCCAAAAAGCGGTAGCGTTTGATGGACAAAGCCGCGATGACGCCAAGCACGGTGGAAAGGGAAGCCGCGCTCACCGCCACAAGGAGGGAATTGAGCGCGGCATCCAGTATGGCTGTGTTGCCCAGAAGAACCTCATACCAGCGCAGGGAAAAATCCCCCCAATTGGTAGTGTATTTGTTGCTGTTAAAAGAATAGAGAAAGACCACAAACAGTGGTATATAAAAAAATGCATAAATTAGCAGTACATAGCCGCGCTTGAGTATGCCGGCGATCATCGCGCGGCTCCTGTTGCGGGTGTTTTGGCCGCGGACGCAAGTTGTGGGCCGGGTTTTGGGCGTGGAGGCGGATCCAGATGTTCTCCTGGGAAAAACCCCTTCCGTTCACGCTCGGCAACGCGCAGCGAGGCGAGACGGTAAAGCCCGCCCATGAGCACAAGCAAGAGGGTGAGCACCGAACTCGCCGCCGCGCCCAAGGGCCAGTTGTTGGCCACCAGAAATTGGTTTTTAATGAAAGTGCCGAGCAACATGTTCGTTGCGCCGCCCAGGATTTCGGGCACGTAAAAGCAGCCTAAGGAAGGCAGAAAAACCAGCATGCAGCCGGCCACGATACCGGGCAAGGTCAGGGGCAGGGTGATGTGCCAAAAGGCCCGTAAAGAGCCCGCGCCAAGATCCTTGGCCGCATCCACAAGCCGGGGATCCTGCTTTTCAATGGAGGCGTAAAGAGGCAGCACCATAAAGGGAAGGAAGGTATAAGAAAGACCTAAGAACACGGCGAAATTCGTGTACATCATCTCAAGGGGCGCATCTATGATCCCGAGGGCGAGCAGGGCTTTATTCACCATGCCCTGCGCTCCGATGATGAGAATAAGGGCATAGGCGCGGATGAGGGAATTGGTCCAGAAAGGAATGATGACAAGAAGCAGCAGCCAGGGACGCCATTTGGTCGACGCTTTGGCAAGCCTGTAAGCAAAAGGGTAGCCGAGAGCCAGACAGAGCAAGGTGCTTAAAACAGCGAGGCTGACGGAATCCCACAATACCTTAAGAAAAACCGGCCCGGCCAGTTCTTGATAGTTGTTAAGGGTGAGCAGGGGGATGAAAAAATCCGTCTCGCCCTTGTCCAAAAAGGAAACAAGCAGCAGAGCGATCCCCGGCAGCAGGGCAAAAGCGCCCAGCCACAGCCAGGTGGCGCTTATGCTTATCCTGCGGAACAGGGTGCTCCCTTGGGTTTTATGCACGGGCATTATTCGCCCTCCGCATCAAGCACCACTTCCCAGCCTTCAACCCAGGTTACGGACACGCGCTCCCCGGGATGGTAGGAGATTTCCTCATCATCTTCATTAAAAAATTCCGCCGCGCGCAGAAGCTTGCCGCTGTCGAGCGTCAGCAGGATATCCACAGTGGCGCCTTTGTAAACGGTTTCCACAATATGGCCGTGAAAAAAAGAAGCTCCCGGCAGCATGCTGCGCGGATCCGGCTCTTCTTCCCCTCGTTCCTCAATGCCCCGGCCCAGAGTGCTGAATTTCTCCTGGAGCAGGCTGCGCTCAAGGGTGCGGATGCGTTCTTCCTCCAACTCCTCTTTTCGATAAACCTTCAGATCTTCAGGCCTGAGAAGCACTTTGACCGCTTCTCCCATCTCAAATTCACGCTTGCTGCGCAAAGTGAAATCCACACCTTCCACCTTGGCGGTATAGACGCCATCCTGCAAAAGGCCGGCGATGCGTCCCTCAAGCACGTTAATTTCGCCCACAAAGCGGGCTACAAAGAGGTTTTCCGGCTCTTCATAAATTTCTTGCGAGGTGCCTATTTGGCGAATTTCCCCTTCATTCATCACCACCACCCGGTCGGACATGGCAAACGCTTCTTCTTGATCGTGGGTGACAAACACAAAGGTAATGCCCAACTGGCGCTGCAAATGTTTGATTTCAAGCTGCATTTGCTGGCGCAGCTTAAAATCGAGGGCACTGAAGGGTTCATCCAGGAGCAGCACCAAAGGATTGTTGACTATGGCCCTGGCAATGGCCACCCGCTGCTGCTGCCCCCCTGAAAGCTGACGCGGCATCCGATCGGCAAGGTGATCCATATGCACGCGGCGCAGCACTTCGGCCACGCGCCGGCTTATCTCTGTCTTGGGGCAGCGCTGCATGCGCAGGCCAAAGGCCACGTTATCCCAGACATTCATGTGCGGGAACAGGGCGTAGCTTTGAAACACCGTGTTTACCTGCCGTTTTTCAGGCGGGACCGTGGTGATATCTTTGCCTTGTAAGAGGAGCTCCCCCTGGCTCGGGCTTTCAAAGCCTGAGATAAGGCGCAAGATGGTGGTTTTGCCGCACCCGGAAGGGCCAAGCAGGGTAAGAAACTCCCCGTTGGCGATCTGCAGATTGATATTATGCAGAGCGCTGGTGTTTCCGTAATATTTGGCAACGCCGCGCAATTCGATAATAGAGGAAGGTTCCAAAATAAGATTCTCCGCGATAAAGCAAACGGTCATTACACAGCGGCTTTGCCGCGCGCCCGGTATGCCCAAGCGGCGTGCCGTTACAAACTAAAAAGCGGCAAAACCGTTTTTTGGCTGTGGGAGCCAAGGGGATATTCCCTTGCGGGTTTGGGGCCGCTCCCCAAAAACGTTAAGCCCTAACGCTCTCGGCATGTTTGCAAGGTCTTATTCCGGATAGTAGGACAGCAGCTCTTCCAGGTGATCGCGGCGGCGGATAAGCTGAGGGCTGCCGTCTTTGCGGATAAGCACCTCTGCCGGGCGCAGGCGCTGGTTATAGCAGGAGCTCATGGAAAACCCGTAAGCACCGGCGTCCAGAATGCCCAAACAGTCCCCTTCACGCATTTCCGGCAGGAGGCGCCCCTGGGCCAGCACATCGCCGCTTTCGCAAATGTTGCCCACAATGGTTTGCATCATGCCTGTGCGGGGCTCTTCATCCTGCGGGTAGAGCTCCACATCATGGAAAGCGTCATACAGTAGGGGCCTCGCCAGCACGTTGAAGCCGATGTCAGTGCCTACAAAGCGCGTGGGGCCGTTGTTTTTGACGGCGTGGACCGTACCCAGCAAAATACCGCACTCGGCAACGACGTAGCGGCCGGGTTCGATGACAAACTGGCCCTCAAAGCCTGTTTCGTCGCGCCAGGATTGAAGCATCTCGCCAAAGCGGGAGGAGAGTTCTTCAAGATTAAGACGGGGTTCATTTTTATATTTATTGTAAGGGATGCCGAAGCCGCCGCCAAAACTGAGCACGTGCAGCCCGGGGAAGTCTTTGGCTGTTTCTAAAAGCCACTTGGCCGCATCCAAAAAAGGTTCGGAATCCATAAATAAAGAGCCCACGTGCTGGTTCAGGCCGACAAGGCGAAGCTGATGGCGCGCTAATATGGAGCGCATGGCGGGAAAATCGCCCGGCGCTATGCCGAATTTGGTTTTTTTTCCGGCGGTCACCACCTTGTCGCTGTGCCCCGCGCCAATGCCGGGGTTAACACGCGCCATGACCGCGGAACCGGGCGAGAGTTTGCCGAAAGTTTCAAGCTGCGAGAGCGAATCCACGCTGACATGGGCGCATTCGCGTACGGCAAGGACCAGTTCTTCAGGGGAGACGTTATTGCACACATAGTTGATGGATTCTTTTTTAAATCCGGCACGGTGCAGCAGCGCGATTTCGCCCGGGCTCATGGCGTCGGCGATAAGCCCTTCTTCCCGGATAATACGCAGCAGGTGCGGATTTCCATTGGCCTTGGTGGAGTAGCAAACAGTTAATCCCGTGACCAGGTTTTTCATTTCCGCGCACCGTTTGCGCAGCACGTTCTCATTATAGACATATACAGGGCTGCCGTAGACGCCCGTCAGTCCGGAAGGACTCGCGCTGCCGAAAAAATTCAAACTGGCGCTGTACTCGGAACGAATCAGAGACATAGAACCTCCGCTTCAGTCGTTCACAAAGACTCAGGCGTTGCAGTGAACGCCTGAGGCTGTTGCCAAAGTATTTTTCGGCAACAGCCCGCCACGCAGGCGTAGCCATTGCCGCCGTAAAGTGCCGCAGTGGGCGTGCCTTTGCAAAGCCCGGCTTTGCGGGATTTGCCATCACTCTGAAGGCGTTCGCTGCAACGCCTTTCTATAGCAGTTTACGCTTGAGATTGTCGCTTAACGGCGAGCAAAGCTCGCCTGCGCCTTCGCGATGCGAAGCTCCAAGGGGCAAAAGTGTTACATGTTTATTCCCCGCTGACAAGCGAAAAGCTCCGCCGGCACTGGCGCAGTCCGCCGTGATGCGGCATCAGGCTTCGGCGTCGGTCAAGCCCACTAGGTCATAGCTTGACGTTTCCACAATATCGGCCTCCACCAGAGCGCCCGGTATGACGCCGGGGCCGCTCACGTACACGATTCCATCGCTTTCAGGCGCTTGGAACCAGGCGCGCCCCAGGTACAGGCCGGGCCATTCCCCTTGCGGGCGATCCACCAATACTTTCAGCCGTTGTCCCTCGTAGGAGCGCAACAGCTCTTCGCTGATTTCACGCTGCATGGCCATAATCTCCTCACGGCGGGCGCTTTTAACTTTCTCGCTTACTTGCCCGGGCATGCTTGCCGCTTTGGTGCCTTCTTCCGCCTGGTAGGCGAAAACGCCAAGATGCGCAAAGCGCATTTCCGCCACAAACCGCCGCAGTTCGTCAAAGTCGGCTTCGCTCTCGCCGGGAAATCCCGTGATGATGCTGGTGCGCAGCGCTGCCTCGGGAAAAAAAGAGCGAATGCGTTCAAAAGCCGCGCGCGGTTTGCCCGCAAAGGGACGGCCCATGCGCGCGAGCACGGCGGGCGCGGCATGTTGCGCCGGCACGTCAAAATAAGGAACAAAAGGCGCTCCGGCGCTTTGCAGAAAGGCCAGCAGTTCCCGGGTGAGCCCGGTGGGATAGAGGTACATGAGGCGCAAACGCGCAAGGCCCGGCAAGGGAAGCAGTTTTTCCAGCAGCGTCAAAAGCCCGTGCTTAAGGCCCAAATCCCGCCCCCAGGCCGTGAGATCCTGCGCCACAAGCACCAGCTCTTTCACCCCTTGTTCAAGGAGCTGCCCGGCTTCGGCCGTGAGCAAATCCGCTGAGCTGCTGCGCAAGGGGCCGCGGATGGCCGGTATGGTGCAAAATGAGCAGCGGTGCCGGCAGCCGTCGCTTATTTTCAGCCAAGCATAGGAGGGGCCGGTGGAAAGCAGGCGTGGCCGGGGCAAGTTCCCAAACCGAGCGGGTAGGCAGACAGAGTCCGCCTCTGCCGGGGAGGGGCAAAGCCGCTCAGCCGGGCAGTTTTGCGCATGCAAAGCGGTGTCGCCGCGAAACTGGAGAGCCGTTTTTTTGCGCGCCAGGGGAGTATGGCGTCTTTTTCGCTTAAGAGCGGCCTCAAGCAGGCAGCCCCAGTGAGCAAGCTCGCGATTGTCCAGAAAAAGGTCCACTTCAGGCAGATCCGGAGCGAGGCTTTCTTTGCCGTAGCGCCCCACAAGGCAGCCGGCTACGGCCAGCAAAGGGCGCTTTTCCGGAGGCAGCGCCTGGATGCGCGCGATAAGCTCCATCAGGCTGCGTACGGACTCTTCCACCGCCGGGGCAATAAAACCGCAGGTATTGATAAAGACGCAGTCCGCCTCTTCCGGCTCTAAGGCCAAAAGAAAGGGAGAAGCAAAGCGCAAAGCGCCCAGGGCGTGTTCCGTATCCACACGATTTTTGGGGCAGCCGAGGCTGAGGGAGTATACGCGAAGCATGGGGTTACTTACTCCGCAATGCAAACCAAGGCAAGCGGCGTGGCGCGTCGTCAGGCGGCGCGGCGGACAAGAGGAAGGGACAGGGCAAAAACAGAGTTTTGGCGTCCGCCACATACCCTGCCGCCAAGCATTGTTTTTTAATAGATATGACGATAATCTCCCAATATGGACGGGGTACATGACAGCAACGGGAAGATGGAGTGCCGCGAACGCACAGTAGAGAGGGGCGAATGAACTTGCAGCATGTCTTGAACTACGAAGCGGAAGACGCCCGCCATATATACCTCGGCATTGTGGGGCAGGGGTCGGCTCTGGATTTGCTGGTGAAGCTGCTGGGGCGTGATGATTTTACTTCCGCCTTTCCCCACGTGCGCGTTGCGGGGTGGGTGCCGACGCCCGGGCGGATGCCTTCCACAGAGGAGGCAGAATCGCTCCCTGGGTTGAGCAAGCTCCCAATTTTTATGAATATTTCCACTCTTTTTTCTGCCCAGCCCGCTATTTTTCTCGCCGTGGACGTGAGCCCGGATTCCCGGCATATGGAAAGCCTGCGCGCCGAAGCTCCCCCCAATGTAAGCCTGATAACGGCCGATGCCGTCATACGCCTTTACGCGGCAATGGAGGAAGACCGGCTGACCATAGGCGACGAAAGCCTGCGCACCACGCAGAAACTCTTCGCGCTGCTCGTGGATCAGCTCCATGATGACGTGCTTATTTTAGATAAAAGCGGCATCATCCTGGACATCAACCAGCATGCGGCGGAAAGCCGGGGGCTTACGCGCGAAGAAATAATCGGCAAAGAGTGCATGGAGCTTGACGGCTTTGAGCGCATTTGCCTCACTGAAGAAGGCTCCTGCCCCTTTAAGGCGGCCAGAGAGACGGGAAAAGAGTCCCGCTACACCTTTACTCAGGTGAAACAGGATGGCAGGGTCAGCTATATCAATGCCCTTTGCTATCCTGTGGCGGACGCGTTCGGCACATTCGCGCGGTATTTATATATTTTCCGGGACGTGACGGAACAGCACCACTTGGAGCAGAGGCTCCAGCAGGCGGAAAAAATGGCTGCCATAGGGGAACTCTCCACCTACATGGCGCATGAAATCAGAAACCCCTTGTTTTCCATAGGAGGCTTCGCCAACGCCCTGCTTCGCAATCCTTCCCTTAACGATCTGGCCCGGGAAAAGGCGCGCATTATTTATGACGAATCCCGCCGTTTGGATTTGATTCTGGCAAGTATCCTCAATTTTGCCCGGCCTATGGAGCAGGCCATGGGCGTTGTCGATGTGCTGCAGGTCGCGCAGCAGACTATGGATATTATGACTATCGGAGCGGAAGAACGCGGCCTCCACGGTAAGATGGATATCCAGAGCAACTTGCCTAAAGCGCAGGGCAATGCGGAAAACCTCAAACAATGCCTCGTGAATCTTGTGAAAAACGCCATGGAGGCCATGCCTGAAGGGGGTACCTTCATTTTGCGCGCGCAGCGCAACGGCGCGTTTGTGCAATTGGATGTGGAAGACACGGGCAAAGGGATTTCGCCGGAGATCCAGGATAAAATTTTCAGCCCCTTTTTTTCCACCAAACACGAAGGCGCGGGGCTCGGACTTGCCATGACGCGCAAGGTGATTGAGGACATGGGCGGGAAAGTCACCCTTGATAGTCAGGTAGGCAAGGGAACGCGCGTCAGCCTGTTCGTGCCCGTGGCCCTCGCTTTGAACAGCACGGAAGAAAGCCCGCTTCCCCCGGAATTGGCGCCGTGACGGGTAATGCCTCTCAACTATCAACAAGGAATCACTATGACAGCGCGGCAATTTGATCAGGAGCAGGCGGCAACAAGGGCAAAGGATGCGTCCTCTTCCATTGTGCTGGCGACACGCAATAAGGGTAAAATCAACGAATTTGCCGCGCTCTTGGAGCCCTTCGGGTTGCGCGTGCTGGGGCTGGATGATTTTCCCTTTGTGGCGGAGGTGGAAGAAACAGGCGTAACTTTTGAAGAAAATGCGCTTTTGAAAGCCTGTACTGTGAGCCGAGCCACAGGACTGGTTGCGGTGGCGGATGACTCAGGCATAGAGGTCGACGCCCTTGGCGGGAAGCCGGGCGTCCATTCCGCCCGCTATAGTGAAAGCCCCGAAAGCCCCGCGACCGATGCGCGCAACGTGGCCAAGCTGCTCGCTGAGTTGCGGAAAATGCCGTCTTCTTGCCCGCGTACGGCCCGTTTTCGGTGCTGCATGGCCGCCTGCGCTCCCACCGGGGTACGCCTGACCGCCGAAGCGGCCTGGGAAGGTGTTGTTACGCAAGATCCCCTGGGAGACAACGGCTTTGGCTATGATCCGATATTTTTTGATCAGGAAATACAGCGCACAGCCGCGCAAATGAGCAAAGAGGAAAAGAACGGCCGCAGCCACAGGGCAAAAGCCGTGGCCGCGCTGTTGCGTGATTGGCCGGCGTTTTGGGAAAATTGGCTTGCAACGGTTCGGCTTTTTTAGAGCCGAACCGTTGCAAGCCAATCTCTCAATAAAAATTTTGTGCTGGAGGGCGCTGTTCTCCCCGGGATTAAAGACACTCCGCCCGGATCCGCATGGAACCCACACAAACAAGAGAGCGCTGAATATCGCGTAATGCCGTAAGCTGTTCCGCTGGGCTCTTTATTCTCCCAACGAGAATCACGTTAGGGAAGAGAGATCGCGCATGCGCTCGTGAATCAAGGTGAGAAGAGGCGGCGGCGGGCTCCGATGCAAGGACTTAGCGCCGGAAGAGACTCACTTTGCGCGGTATGGTACGGGGGAGGCGTACGGAGGGCTTAAGCTCACGCTTGGTGGAGGAGAGGGTTTCCGAATAGGCATTCGCTTCGAAAAAGGCTGCCGCGTGCGCGTTTTCGGGGCAGACTTGATCTCCTTGTAAAAGCGCGGCCAGGGATATGGAATCCAGCTCCCGTTGCAGAGTTTGCGAAACTTGCAGCCAGGCGTTGCGCGTCAGGCATTTGTCCACACGCGGGCAGTCATTGGCCTTTTCCCCACAGCAGACGGTTAAATAAATACCGCCTTCCATCAGATTGACAATTTCTCCCAAAGTGATTTCTTCCGCCGGTCGCGCCAGCCTGTGGCCGCCCGCAGCGCCGCGTACGCTTTTGGTCAAGCCTTTTTGCTTAAGAGGCTTGAGGATCTGCTCCACAAATTGCACAGAAACTCCTGTATGGTGCGATAGGGTAGCCGCGGACATTGGCGCGGATCCTTTATGGCGGGCTAATTCGAGCAAGATGCGGGATGCGTAACGTGAACGGGCTGACAACTTCATGGCTGTTCCTCACTCTTTAAAAATAAGACTGTATAAATGCATATCTTATTCTCTATTGAATTACACAGAGAAGCCGTTATGTCAACCATAAATTCGGACTTAAATACTATATATTGATAACCATGGAATATACAAATGTAAATTTGTATATTCTCCTTATATCTCTATGCTGTTTTACGTAAATTGAGAAGATGGGATATTTATATGTGCGGGTATTCTTTGGAATGCCTTGAGGTGCTTTGTTGCTATAACATTAAGTAATAATTAACAAATAAAAATATTAAGAAAATTTTTTATGCGGGTGCCGAAAATTGTTTTTTCTATATCGCGGAAGCTTCAAATGTTTTCCGTAGCGCCTTTTGCAACATCTCCACATTTGTTTGCCGGCGTGGAAAAGCGATACAGAAAAAACGTAATTGTGTTATACTTTTTTGGGAGTTTCAGATAAAAAAAAACCGGGCTTGCGCCCGATTTTTTTTAAACATCAAAGAGGCATAACATGTGTTGTTTCATTGAATAACGTTTTTTCCAGCCGCGTCACAGTTGTGGCATAGGCCGACAAACTCCACTTCCACTCCATGGATGGTAAAACCGGGTGCGCTGGTCTGATTAGCGGCCGGCAGAGCCACCTCCCCCACAGTATCGCCGATGCAGCCACAGGTGCGGCACCGTACGTGCTGATGCGGCATGGTATTGCCGTCAAAATGTTTTTGCGCTCCCGCTTTGTCCAGGCGGAGAATTTTTCCCGAGCTCGTCAGTATTTCCAGGTTACGGTAAACAGTGCCCAGGCTGATGCGCGGCAGTTTTTTACGCACCATTCCATAAATTTCGTCAGCGGTGGGATGGGTGCATACGCTGCGCAGCGTTTCTAAAATAATCGCCCGCTGTTTTGTCATTCTTGTTTGCGCCATGGCAACCTCAAAGCTATATTTTGTGTAAACAATACTTGTTATCAAAAAAGGAAAAAGTCAAGGATTTTATGGTGGGTTAGATTGTGCGGTTTCTCCATTTTTCTGCCAAGAGCCCGGGGGGAGGCAAAGCTGCGGGGGGCGCGGCTAAGTTGCATTACGCGTGAAAGCGGGCTATAGTTTTTTTCATATGTTTTTGCACGTTTGCCCCCGGCTTCAACCTATACGGCCTGGGGAGCGGCATGAGCGCGCCAAAGAACTTTTTGTCCTCTTTAACCGTGTCCGGCGACGGTGACACGAGGGCTACTCCGTGTATTTCGCCCGTAATTTTCTTAGAATTTCCCACGGGCTTTTGAGGCAACTTGTAAAATCCGTGCAGGTACCCATGATTATGAGGAAGCTATTCCTTCTTTTTTCCCTGTCCTTTTCCCGGCAAAAGCTGTGCCTGCTTTGTTGTTGTTTATTGCTGGCCGCCGCAGCTTCAGGCTGCGTGAAAACCACGATTAAGCCCGACGCGTCCCCGGGCGGTCCACCGCCGCTCAAGCTCAGCCCTCTTGATGAAGCACGGGCCGCTTTTGCCGCGGGCAAACATGCCCAAGCCGAAGCCATTGCCCTGCGCCTTGTGGAAGAATCCGCTACGCCGGGGGGTGAAGGCGTGGAGGCGGGCCGCATTTTGGCTGCTTCCGCTCTAAAAAATAAGCATCCCCACGTGGCGCTCAAAGGCCTTGATTTTTGGCGCAAGGCTTCAAGTGAGGCCGATCAGAGCAAGGAATGGCAGGATGCCTGGTGCATGGCCTTGCGTGATCTTTCGTCTCATGACGCACGCAGCCGGGCCAATGCGGTGTACCAGGATTCTTCGCGCAATCTCCAGACGCGCAGTATAGCCGGCGTGTATATGGCTGTGCGTCAATGGCAGGACGGAGAGCTTGCGCAAAGCATGCCGGCTCTGGAGAATATTTACGCTTCGGCTCAAAACACCCGGAACCGCGCGAGCATAGAGAGCCGTTTGGCGCTTGAGTTGAGCAAGGCTCCGGCAGGGGCCGCTTCCCTTGCGGCCTCCGCCGTGACGAGAGAAAACCAGGGGAATTTTCCCTATACGATTATCCGCATTGATCAATTGCGCCGCCAGGCCATGAAAGCCGATACACGGGAAAGCGCCCAGGCCGCTCTGCGCGAGCTTAAAACGCAAATTCGGCTTGCGGATCCGGGCCTTTTTGACGCCCTCCCCCGGGAAAGCTCCATCAGCATCAGCGCGCCAAGCGCCGCTCCCGCTGCTCTTCCTCCGTCAGTCCCCGTGACTGACGGCCGGCCCGTGGCCCTTTTGCTGCCCATGTCCGGCCAGTATGCCGACATTTCCGCTAAAATCGCGGCCGGCGCGCGAGTTGCCTGCGAGGAGCTTTCTTCCTCAGGCGCGCAGGTGCCCTTGTTGCTTATTAATACGGAACAGGCGGACTGGCTGGCTCAAGCCGAAGCGCTGCCCGCATCCGTCGTGGCGCTTGGCGGCCCCCTGCGCCGGGCGGACTATGCTAAGGCTAAAAACGGCGGCCTGCTCACTCGCCGCGTTCTGTTCGCCTTTTTACCCAGCTTGGACTCCAATGATGAAGGCCGCCTCGCCTGGCGCTTTTTTTCCGGCGCAAAGGATCAGGTGGATACTCTGTTAAAATTCGCTTCGAGACTCGGCATCTCCAGTTACGGCATTTTCCATCCCCAGGATACTTTTGGCCAACGCATGGCCGCGCTCTTTGAGGAGCGCGCCCGGGCCCAGGGCGCTCAAAGCGTTGTTTCCGGCTCTTATGAGCCCGGAAATCAGAGCGGCTGGACAGTGGCCACAAACAACCTGCTTGCCGCCAGCAAAAAGGCCCCGTTTAAAGCCATGTTTCTGCCGGATTCCTGGAAAAATATGGACATAATCATTTCTAACTTTTTCTATTATAATGAAAACAGGCAGTTGCTTATGGGGCCGGCGCTCTGGGAACAGGGGCTTTCGGGCTCGCCCCATGTCAGTCTCCAATATTACAAGCTGGCCGTGTTCCCCGGCGCTTGGAACAACAGCGCGCCAAGCAAAGCGGGCGAAAGGCTCCAGGCCGGCCTTTCCGCAGCCGGCAAAGGAGCGCCGGATTTTTGGACCGGGCTTGGCTATGACTTCGCCCGTTTTTCCGCCGGGCTTGGCCTGAGCGAAGGCTGGACGCCGGAGCGCGTAAACAGCGCTCTCGCTGCCGCGTCTTCCTTTGACTGGAGCATGGCCCCAATTGCCTGGACAAACGGCATGGCCGCACAGGAGATGTTCTTGTTTACGCCTAGGGAAAGAGGCTTTGCCTCTGTGGATGAAGCGGCTTTCAAAGCGGCCTTCGAAGAAGCCTGGCGTCAGGGGCTGTAAGTTTTGCCGGCAAAGAACTCTTCTGTTCCCTGTTTGCGTTGCGGCTGATTCGTCCGAAGAACGAGCGCGTCTTGATACGCTTCCCTCAGCCCAAACGGCCGCACGCCTCGCATTTGGCTTTGTATGGTCCTGCCCGCAGGCAAACACATCCCCATGCGATCACACATAATTTCTGATGAAGGCGTTATTTTTTCACAGCCGTCCAGTAAAACGGCTGTTCTCCTCTTGCCAAGCGCCAAGCTTCATGCCATAGACAAACGTATCTTCCCTCCAAGATCCTAACGGATTGTAAATAAAATCTATTTTTATCTTACAGGGAAGACGGCGCTTGCATGGCGCATCATGTTCCATGCGCCGGGTTACAACGCCGGCTTCACCGCCGCGCCGCCCGATTACAGGCCTTACAAGCCGTTTTCTTCCCAGATTTTTGATTATGGGACGGCTTAGCATGACCGACAAGCAACAGCGTGTGGTTTTTGCCCTCCGGCATCTTTTAAGGAAAACGGTTTTTCAACCTATGATATCCCTATGAGCTCTTCGGACTTATTGACTATCCGCGGGTATGTGCAGGCTTTGCCCTATTTGCCGGGCAAAGAAGAAACGGCAAAGGTGGCCCTGCTTACAGATGAAGGCGCAGAGTATCATATTCTGCATAAAGGGGCGGGAATCGGCCTTGTAAGCAACATCAACGCCAATGTGGAGGTGACGGGCAGCCTTTCTCCGTTGCCGTATCCGCAGGATGCGGATGTGGCGGAGCCGGGCTATTTGTTGGCCGTGAAAAGCTACCGTCTGACCGACGGTTTTGACGACCCCTGGTACGATGATACAGTCGGGTGAGAGCGGCTTTCGGTTCCGAACGCGGCAAAGCGCGCCGCTTGCCGGCTGCGGGATGGGTGGTGTTGTTGCGGATGCACAAGGCCGTACTCGCAATACGCCGTACGCTGGGCGGAATTTTTCCGTGTGCGGGCGCCGATGTTTTTGGGAAAAGAGAAAAGCTCTTCCCAAATCGAATATGAACTCTGTGCAGTGCTTTTTTCCAAAGCGGCGCCGTAACGGGCATTGTGCGGGTGTTGCCGCCATCAACCGCATAACGGCTTTGGAGACGGTATGCTGAATTCCAGCCTTCCTTTTTTCGCGGCCCACGAAGCGGGCCCAAAGCCCCACGTGGGAAAAAGCGATCCGCTTGCCGCTAAAGCCGTTTTTTCGCGGACGCAGGAAGGCGGCGGCGCATCCTTTATTTTTACCGGTTCACTTACCGTGCACAGCCTGCATGGAATTGAGGAGGCTGTGCGCGATGCTGTGACGCAAGCTTCCGGGCCTGTGCGCATCAACATTGAAGGGTTGACCGGTTTTGACACGGCTGGTTCGCTTTTGCTCAATAAAACCGCCATCGCTTTGCGGGCAAAAGGTCTTGAGTGCGCTCTCAGCTCTTCTGACCCTCTGCGCGCGAAACTTCTTGAAAAATCGCTCCCCGCGCCCGACAAGCCCGCAACAGCCCAGCGTCACTCCGCCCTGGTCGCGTTATGCAATTCCATTGGGCGTAAGTTTTGCGAAGAGCTGGATATGACCGGGCAGCTTATCGGCTTTTTGGGCAAATTTCTGATTACTTTGGGCAGGCTTGCGCTGCACCCGCGCCGCATGCGCTGGACTTCCCTCGTCTTCCATATGGAGCAAACCGGTTTGCGCGCGGTGCCCATTGTTGCCTTGCTCACCTTTCTTATCGGCATGGTGGTGGCCTATATGGGGGCGGAACAACTGGAGCGTTTCGGCGCTCAAATTTTCGCCGTTAACTTGCTGGAAGTTACGGTGATGCGCGAAATGGCCGTGCTGATTACTTCCATTGTGGTGGCCGGCCGTTCCAGCTCCTCTTTTACAGCCCAGATCGGCGCCATGGTCGCCAATGAGGAAGTGGACGCCATGCTCTCCATGGGCCTTGACCCTGGCACCTTGCTGGTGGTGCCCCGTGTGCTTGCCTTGATACTGTGCCTGCCCATGCTGGTGTTTATCGCCGATATCATGGCCCTGCTCGGAGGAGCGGCGGCCATCTGGTATTCCATAGGCATGGGATTCAGTGATTTTGTTTCCCAGTTTCATGAGGTGGCGAGCCTGAATAACTTTTTTGTGGGCCTCGTGAAAACGCCTTTTTTTGCGCTGTCCATAGGGCTTGTGGGGTGTTTTCAGGGTTTTCGCGCCACCTCCAGCGCTGAATCCGTGGGACTGCTCACCACCGTTTCCGTGGTGGAGTCCATTTTCGTCGTTATTTTGCTTGATGCCCTTTTCGCCATTTTTTTCACCACCATCGGGATATAACTTATGGAAGCCGTGGTTTCTTTGCGCGGTATCGTCAACCGCTTCGGCAGCCAGGTGGTGCATGAAAACCTTGACCTGGACATCAGGAAAGGGGAAATTCTCGGATTGATCGGCGGTTCAGGCTCGGGCAAGTCCGTGCTGCTGCGCACTATTCTCGGGCTTAACCGCCACGCCGCGGGCAGCATCACCATTATGGGCGTGGATATGGAGCGGGCGGAAGAAGGGGAAAAAGCCCGCGTGCGCAGCCAATGGGGCGTGCTTTTTCAGGATGGGGCGCTGTTTTCTTCCTTAAGCGTGGGGGATAATATCGCTTTTCCCCTGCGGGAATTTACGGATATTTCCACATCCATGCGCGAGGCCATAGCCCGCATGAAGCTGGAATTTGTGGGCTTGCCGCCTCTGGCCTTTGACAAGTTTCCCGGTGAACTTTCCGGCGGCATGAAAAAACGGGCCGGCCTCGCCCGGGCTCTGGTCATGGATCCGGCTGTTTTGCTGCTGGACGAACCCACAGCGGGGCTTGATCCCTTAAGCGCCGCGGACTTTGACCAATTAGTGCTGACTTTGCGCGAAACCTTGAACCTGACCGTATGCATGGTGACCCACGATCTTGACTCCCTGTACGCTATTTGTGACCGGGTAGCCGTGCTGGCGGAAAAACGGATCTATGCGGTAGACAGCATTCCCAATCTGATCAAGGTGGACCACCCCTGGATCAGAAAGTATTTTACCGGACCGCGCGGCCGTGCCGCGACAGCCGCGCAAAGCGCTCAGGCAGAGTAAGGCACGCGCGCCGCATAAGCGCGAAAGCCCCGGAAAGGGGAGCGGGCGGGTTGCATCGCGTCGATCCGGCGCGCCCGTCCGTGAGGGGATACAAGGAGTTGTTATGGAAATACGCGCACACTATATTCTTGTGGGGGCCTGCACCTTGCTGCTCCTGCTGGGGGGGCTGGGTTTCACCCTCTGGCTCGCCAGTATGGACAAAGACATTGCACTCTCCAACTATGAAATATCCTTTAATGAAAGCATACGGGGCCTTTCCGTCAACAGTGATGTTCTTTTTGTCGGCATCCGCGTGGGCAAGGTAACGGGCATTAAAATCAGCCAGGTAAACCCGGGCGAGGCGAGAGTTCGCATCGCCATTGCCGCGGATACTCCTGTGCGGGAAGATTCCGTGGCCCAAATCGAAATACGCGCCCTGACGGGGGGAGCGGTTATCGCCATTTCCGGCGGCACGGCCCAAAGTCCTCTCAAACACGTGCCCAGCGGCGCGATTGGCGAAATCGCCTATGAACCTTCGCCTCTTTCTTCTGTAGTCGCGCAAATGCCTGATGTGCTCGCTTCGGCAAACCATACCCTGCGCCGGATAGAAAAAATTTTTTCCCTGGAAAACGAACAGCATGTGAGCAACATTCTACAGTCGCTGGATACTTTGACCGCATCTGTGGCGCAACATTCCGGCACTATAACGACTATCCTTGCCGATTCAGAAAAGACGGTCAAAAATTTCAATCTACTGGCAGTTAACGCTAACCAGGCTCTGATCACAGACATTAAAAACACCAGCAACGCCATAGACCAGATTGTCAAACGCCTGGAAAGCACTATCACCACCATGTCGCCCGGGCTCAAGCGTTTTTCCACCCAGGGGCTTTCCGACTTAAACCAACTCATGGTGGATATGACCAAGCTTGTGCAGACTCTGACCAGACTTAGCCAGAAGGTTGAAAGCGATCCGCGCCGGTTTTTTTTCGGTTCCCCTGTTAAGGAAGTCACCACCAACCCGTGAGAAGACAAGCCATGCCGCATACGCCCATAAAAATCCTCCTGCTGCTCCTCCTGGTTGCGGCGTTAAGCCTGCCCGCCTGTTTGCCCAAGCTGGACCCGGGCCCGCCCCCCGCAAGATTGCGCCTTAATCCGGCCCTGCCGGGAAAGCTGCGCGAAAAACCCTTGAATAAACAGATTATTGTATCTTTACCCCAGGCGGATGGTGATATTGATACGGATCGCATCGCCCTTATTTACCCCAGCCGCGAAGTGCGCTACCTGTCCGGCGCGCGCTGGGCCGGAACCATGTCCGCCCTGTTCCAGCGTGACCTTATGGCGGCGCTCCAATCCACCAACGCCCTGCGCGGCGTTGTGGACGATACGGCAGGTATTGCCGCTGACGTGAGGCTGCTCAGCGATATCCGCCTGTTCGCCCTGGAGCAGGATGCCGCAGATGGCCCGCTGACCGCGGTGTTTGCCGGCACATTTCGCCTGATCGACATAATGGACGGGAAAGTGCTGGCAACACGCCTTGTGGAGTTTAAGGTCCCGGCGGCGGGCAAGGAGACCGCCTTGCTCACAAAAGCCATGGAGTCCGTTTTGGAAAAAACTCTGGCTGAGGTGTCGGTTTGGGTGGTGGAAACATTGCGGTAGAAGACCCTGGACAATGGCGCCGCAAGAAAGAACCAAGCGTGCTCCCGTGGCGGCATTGTCCAGAATGCTCTTAGAGCAGATTACCTTTGAGATTTGTCGTTTAACGGCGGGCAAGGCCCGCCTACGGCAATCTCACGGCAAGGATTTACGGGCAAATCCTTGCAGAGCAAGTATACATTTTCAATGGTAAATTGCTCTAAGGAATGTTGACCTTGTAGTTTTTTGTTTTCCGGCAAGGAAGGAGCGCCTGCTGTGCGGGAGTATACTTTACAGATATTCGACCGAAACAGCAGGCGGAATCTGACGCAGCCGGAAGCCCAAAAGACGGATTGGCAGCACGCCTTAGAGCAGATTACCTTTGAGATTTGTCGTTTAACGGCCGGGCAAAGCCCGCCTACGGCAATCTCAAGGCAAGGATTTACGGACAAATCCTTGCAGAGCAATTATGCATTTTCAATGGTAAATTGCTCTAGTATTCGTTTAAGGCAATATCCGCATAGGCGTCTTCAAGGGCCGTGCGCAGGCGGTAGGCCCCTTCAATCATGGGCACCAGCTTGGCAAGACCGTCAATTTTATCCACATAGTTGAACGCGCCCAGCTTTTCCGAAAGGACGCGCCTATCTTCCGACCCGTGCCCCGTGAACATGACCACCTGTGTCCTGGGGCGCAGTTCCTTGATTTTTTGCAGCGCCTCAAGGCCGCCCATGCCGGGCATTTCTATATCCAGGACCACCACGTCATAGTCGCGTTCCCGTAGCTTTTCCAACGCCTCAAAGCCGCTGGAGCAAGCATCGGGCTTAATGCCGTAAAGCACCGTGAGCCGATCGGCCAGCACGCTGCAGAGGGCCGGCTCATCATCCACGATAAGCAGTTTCATCTTTTTCATGCCGCGCCTCCTCCTTATCAAGAGCAGATTCACTTTGAGATTCGCCGATTACAAGAGGCAAAGCCTGCCTGCGACAATCTTGCGGCAAGGGTTTGCAGGCAAACTCTTGCCGAGCGGCTTCACTTTTTCAAAGGTGAACCGCTTTCAGGCAGCGCCGGGTTGCCGGCATGCGGCCGAGCAAAGGCTCCGGACCATTGTGTCAGTTTTTTCCGGCCGCATCCGCTATGGAAACAAGCAGTTCTTTAAACTGCAGAGGTTTTGCGTGAAATCCTTGCACCCCAAGTTCTTCGGCCAGATCGCTGTCCTCTTGCGAACAGTGGCCGGAAACAATAATTACCGGCAGCCTCGGATGCCGGATACGGATTTTTTCAAGCACATCCACGCCGGACAAGCCGGGCATGCGCATGTCGAGCAACACCACATCAGGCAAAAGCGCGGTAAGGCGCTCCAAACCTTCTTCACCGCTAAAAGCGCAGGACACCTTAGCTTCCCTAAGCTCCAGCCTGCTTGCCAGAGCCTGGACAAAATCCGCCTCGTCATCAATGATAAGCACATGCAAGCCGCTTATATCTCCAAGGCTCATGGACAAAGGCCCCCTTGCCCATGTGGGGGCGCATACAATAAGTCCAAAAATCCCGCTCCCGCCTCGCAGGCTCCTCGCAGTTCCTCCATGATAGGAGACAGTCGCGAGGCGTCAGGCGTCTGTGTGTTTGCCGGAACGGCAATGCGCACACGGGCGGCATAGGCGGAAGGAGTATTTTGTCCCTCGGCACGCAGGGTGACGTGAATATGCTCTCCGGGCCCGCAAACGGCAAGCACCGCTTCCATGCCAAGATACAGGGTCTGCATCAGCATGAGGGCATTGCCGTCCGCCTGGAGCGAGTCTGCCCCCAATTCCAGTTGCCAGGTACATTGCGCCATGCGCACGCTGCGATCGGCCAGCGCAAAGATCTGCTTGGCAAAGCGCGGCAAATCCCCTGACTTCGGATGATCCGTGGCCGCATGGGCGAAGCCGTTAAGCATATGCATCAGCTCACTCCCTCTGCGCACTTGGGTCTGGATATTGTGCAGCGCCGTATCCAGCTTGTCGCCATGGCGCATCCGCGGCGGCCCGTTCAAATCCAGGATGTCATCCGCGAGAGAGCCGGATTCTTTAATAATAGCCATGACGTTTTGCATTTCATGGCTGACCGAAGCCAAGATCTTACCCATAAAAAGACTGTTACGCACAGGCCGTTTCCTTTTTCAGGCGGTCAAATAACGCCAGCAGTTCCCGCAAGTTTACGGGTTTGGATAAGCAGCATCTGGCGCCGAGGCACAGAGCCTTTGTTTCCTCTTCGCCCCCGGCCTGCCCGGTGAGCAGGATCACCGGCAGATCAGGCCGCAGGGTCTGGATGGCGCGCAGAACTTCCAGTCCGTGGATGCCGGGCAGGAACATGTCCAGAAGCACCAGATCAAAGCTGTCAATGCCGCGCGCGCCGTCCGAATTTTGAGCCTGCAGCATAGCCAGGGCGCTTTCCCCGTCACAGGCCACCGCAGCGGTATGCTTGCGCAGGGAAAGGCGTTCGGCCAGAGTGGCGGCAAATTCAGATTCGTCATCCACAATCAGGATGGACAGGCTTTGCGCGCCCCGGGTCATGCCGCTGCCCCTGTATTTTCCCGCCGCGCGGGCAGCACGATGGTCACGGTGCTGCCTTTGCCGAGCTCGCTTTCCACCTCAATAACACCGCCGTGCCGCTTAATGATGCCGTAGATGATGGAAAGCCCCAAGCCCGTGCCCTGTTCTTTTTTGGTGCTGAAAAAAGGTTCAAAAATATGTTTGCGTGTTTCCTCATCCATGCCGCAGCCGTTATCGGTAAAACTGACGATGAGCGTAGCGGGATCGCGCATGAGGGAACGGATGAGGATTTGCCCGCCTTCCGAGACCGCATCCAGGGCATTGTTCAGCACATTGAGGAATACCTGCTGGAGTTGCCCCCGGTCGCAAAAAATGCCGGGCAGGGTTTTATCCAAATCCAGCACAATACCCACATGGCGGTGTTGAGCCTCAGTTTCCAAAAAAGTGAGCGTCTCCAAAATCATGGCGTTTATGTCCAATTCTTCGATTTTAACATCCATACGGCGCGCAAAGCCAAGCATCCGATGGGTAATATCCCGGCAACGCGTTACCGCCGCGGTAATGGAAGCCAACTGGCTTTCAAACTGCCCGCGCTTGGGGAAATCATCCTCCATCTCCAGCAGGTCGCTGAGCAGTCCGGCTTTTTCGTTGATAATCGCCAGGGGGTTGTTGATTTCATGCGCAACTCCCGCGGCGAGGCGGCCTATGGAGGACAGCTTCTGGTTGTGCTCCATTTGAAACAGCGCCTGTTCACGCTCTTCATCACTTTTGCGCAGGCGTTCGATTAAAGCCTCCACGCTTCGCGCCGCCACAAAATAGATGCATAAGGCGCTGAACAGAAAGATGAGCAGCAGATCCGTGCGCACCATAAGCCAGGCATGCAAAAAGTTATAGGAAAGCCGCACGGCCATAAGGACAAAGCCCGTATCGGCAATGGGCGCGAAAGACAGCAGCAGGGGGTTGCCTTGCTGATCCGTGGTTTTGAAGACTGTGCCCTCAAGTTCTGCCCCGGGCATGGCAAAAGGGATGGTCTCAAGCGTTTTGCCGAAATAGATGGAGTTGGTTTGCAGCACGCCCTGGCGGTTGACTAAAAAGCTGTCACTGCCTTCCTCCACCCGCATTCCGGAGATGATTTGAGAAAATTGATCCGTGTCCAGCGTGGCGCGCACTATCCAGGCCAGCCCCTTTTCGTTGACGTGGCGCACGGCAATAATCACATGCGGCGTATGGCGCAGACCCTCAAAAACCTCGCTGATGAACCGCCGTTGTTCTTTGGCCTTGCGAAACCACTCCTGCTTGGAATAGTCCGCCCCCCGCAGTTCCTGGGCAAGGGGGCCGGCATAGCTGACGAGCAGTCCCTGGTCAGAAATCAGGGCGAGGTCCACAAATCCGCTAAACTCGTTTTGCAAAGCCCGAAACACTTGGGACAGGCGCGCGGTGTCGGCGAGCTCTTCATAAGTATAGGCCGAAGCGATGAGGCTCATTGTGGATACGCGTTCGGTAAGAAAAAGTTCGAACGAGCGCTTGCTCTTGGCCACTAAAGAGCGAAACGGGGCCTCGCTTTCCCGGGTAAAGGCCGCGTGAAATTCAAGGAAGTTGATTCCAGCCAGTATAATAAGCGGAATAATGGCGGCAGCGGCCATTATCAGCACTATTCTCCGCCTTAAAGCGGTGTAGCGTCTACGCATGCGGCTTCTCCGCACCAAAAAAGGTCCTGAAAGCAAACTCCGCGATGCCGTCCAGAGAAAAGACGCCTTGTAGCGGCACAGACTACAAACCATCGCATAATCAAAAATTCAGGAAGAAAACGGCTTGCAAGCCGCCTGTAATCAGGCGGTGCGCCGGACTGCCGTCCGGCGTCAGAAGTCATTTTCCAATGAATCAGGAAGTGGCTTCTAGAGCAGATTAATTTTGAGATTTGTCGTTTAACGGCGGGCAAAGCCCGCCTACGGCAATCTCAAGGCAAGGATTTACGGGCAAATCCTTGCAGAGCAAGTATACATTTTCAATGGTACATTGCTCTAGTGTCCTCCACTGCCGGCAATGCCCGACGCCGCCACCAGCATGACGATAACTTCGGCAACAGCAATGGCCGCCATATAAAAATCCTTTTTCCGAAGCAAGGAGGGAATCAGGCGCAGATAACAGATCATGCTTAAACCCGCTAACAGCACTATACCGATAAAATTAAGAAAATCCCCCTGCTTGAGCAGCTTGACCCAGCCCCAGCCGGTGGGTACATGCGCTTCGCGCAGGTAATGGGCCACAGGCTGGCTCCAGTACCGCGGGATATCTTCCGGGGGCACATGCGGCGCCACGAGCCCGCTTATATAGGCGGCGTATGTGAGGATCATAATGATCAACCCCGCCCAGCAGCCATAGAAAAGCAGGTCAGCGTATTGCATCTGTTCGCGTGACGGGTAAAATTTTTCTTTCATCGCCGGCTCCTTGTTGGCGAGGGATACGTTTATGCGCGCTGTTGATGCCGTTTGCCTGCCCACAGGCTCATCCAATACCGAACCCTTTTAACAGGGCTTTGCTTCCCGCAAACAGCAGCACCGCGATAACCATGTGCCGGATGAATTTGGGTTTGGCCTTGGCCAGGAGGCGCACGCCCACAAACGACCCGCCCATCAGGCCCACGATGGAGGGAATGGCGATCAAAGGCAGGACGCAGCCTTCATTCATATACACCCAGGCGGCGGAAGTATCTGTTATGGAAAGCAGAAATTTGCTTGTGCCTACAGCCACCTTAAGCGGAGCGCCCATGAGCAGGTTCAGTACGGGCACATTCGCCCAGCCCGCGCCCATGCCGAACATGCCCGCCATGATGCCTATTATGATAAAAAGCAGGAGCCCCGGCAAGGTATGACGGGTTTTCCAGTTCACCACTTCACCGGTGGAAGGCTCGAGATATGCGCCGCGAATGCCGAGGGCCAGGCCTATAAAGTCCTGGGCGTCCACTGTGGGGCGGTCCACATTTTTAGAAAAAAGCAGCAGCACGGCTATAAATATGATGGTGCCGCCAAGGCAGAGCTGCACTGTGTCTGGGGATAAGGCAAGGCCCAAAAAAGCTCCCACAATGGCGCAGCTTGAGGCTATAAGGGCCACGGGCAGGGCGAGGCGTAAAGAAGCCAGGTTGCGTTTTAAAAGGCCCGGGCCAGCGGCAAGCGCCCCGGCCAAAGCCACCAGGAGCCCCGCGCCGCGCACAAAATCGATATGGAAGGGAAAAAAACCGCTGACAAGAGGTACAAACAACACTCCGCCGCCCACTCCGGCAAGGACCGCAATGATGCCGAGCACAAAGCAGAAGCAGAGCAAAAGGATGGGCCAAACCCACCAAGGCGGTTCGGCCGCGGCCGCGGCCAGAGCGCCGACATTTTCCGCCGCTAAAGCGGGGATGGGAGGGGCGGCGAGCGGCGCAAAAAGAAAACATGTACAGACGGCCAGCAGGATACTTGCTACGAGAGTTCGCTGTTTCATGACAAAAACCAACTCCGCGTATAGGTGAAAGAGGTACGCCAAACGGCTCAAGCAGGATAAGCGCGCCACGGCGCTGTATTGAGGGCGAGTGCCTTTGCTCCGCACAAGAGATGGAGATCAGATCTATGGCGGCAAGAAGAACTCCCCTATGCGCGCTTTGTGAAAGAAAACTATATACGAGAAAAGGTAATCCGCTCCGGGACTGTTTCTCAAAAATAGATTTTGCGCCAAAAAGAAGCAATCCGGCCCTTTTTGCGAAGGGAGCGCACTTTCATGGTGCAAGGCCGGAGAAAAAAGCCGGATGATTACGCTGTTTGGGCAAGAAAGTTATTGCGAAATAGCTCCAAGGAACGATTTTACAGAATACGCCTCAGTACTACGGAATAAAAAACCGCCGGTCAAGTTGCTTTGACCGGCGGTGAAAGAAAAGGCGCGGCACAGAGGCGCAGTACCGGAAAAACCCGGCCCTTGTTAATGCTGCGCCGAGGCCCCTTTGTTCAGGCTGCTCTCTTGCGGAAAGACGGGCAGATACCGGTAGGAGACCGCCAGAAGCAGAGCGCCATACGCGAGCACAAAGCCCACAGGAGCCCACTCCACCCAGTTGGGGTTATAGGTTACCCACTTGTCAAAGGGCAGAGAGGGGAAAGCCAGAGTCTGCACCGTCATGACATAGCGGTTAATGGTCACGCCCGCGCAATCCAGAATGGCCGCCGTATAAAACAGAGCCGGATTTGCGCGCATGGCGGGCGAAAGCAGAACAATGCAGGGCAGGACGCCGCATAGGATCAGTTCCGCCCCGAGCAGCCATTTGCCGTAAATCCAGCCGTGGAAGAAGCTGTTGAAATCAAGCCCGGAACGCGGGGCGATACTCATGATCCAGGCGCCGGTATCCAGGAATTTAAAAAACAGATAGACCAGCAGCATGGTGCCGGCGATTTTGCCCATGAGCATCTTGACTTCGTAGCTGACAAGCTTTTTGCCCGTGAACTTTTCCATGGCCGTTGCGATGAGCATGGTGAACACAGGGCCTGAGGCCGTGGCGGATAGGACAAAAAGGAAGAAAGTCCAGGGCCAGATGAAAAAGCCGTCACGAAAAGCGTAAGGCCTGCCGAAGAGCACGCCGTACATGCCGCCCAGGGAGCCCTGGTGGAAGGTGGACAAAAATGCGCCCATACCCGCGAAAAGCGGCATCAGCACGTGCATATTGTGGGCAATATGGTGCAGCATCGGCTTTTTGTTCAGTTGCTTCTGCTCAAGGATGAGGGGCACGTATTCGATAATAAGCACGATGCAGTAACAGGTGATGCAGAAGATAACTTCCGTGAGCATGGAGTGCACGTTGGCATGCCAGTAACCGAACCAGGCCCGGATAGGTTGGCCGATGTCCAGCACCAGCACCAGCATGGCGCCTGTGTAGCAGATAAACCCGACAATGACCGCCAGGTTGATGATGTTTTTCAACGGGTCGATGTTGAGGATATAACGCAAAAAGCCTGTGAAAAAAGCGCCGGCTCCTAAGGCGATGACCGCAAGGTCAAAGGTGATCCAAAGGCCGAAGCCGAAATAATCGTCAAGACGGGTCATGCCGATGCCGCGGCTGAATACGAGATAGCCCGCAACTACGCCCAAAAGCATGAGCAAAGCGACAGGACCGAGCCCGGCCAGAAAGCGGGAAAGGGAGCAGCGTTCGCAGCCTTCCGGAAACAGGGCGGCGTCAAGGGGACGGTTGTAGTTTTTTTCCATAATATGCTACCCCTTAGTGCTTTTTCGGCAGAATTTGCTTAGGTTTCTGCGTTTCTTCATCCGGCAGGTAGTTATCGCCGAGGCGACGCACCCATTCGCGGCTGCTGATGTAATATACGGCCGTATCCGTGCCCAGGCGTTCCAGAAGGCGGAAGGCGTGGGCATTATTGGTCACAAGCTTATGCACTTTATGCGCGGGGTTGTTCAGATCGCCGAACACGATGGCTCCGTTGGGGCAGGCCTCAGCGCAGGAAGTGACATAGTCGCCTTCGGGGATAGCCGAGTGCTTTTTCCCGTTAGCGCCGTTCACATAGATATTAGCGCCGCCCATGCGGACTTTGTCTTTCGCCTGCATGTAACGGTGGTGGCAAAAGCTGCATTTTTCCACCACACCGCGCGGACGGGTGGAGACATCCGGGGTGAGGGCTTTTTCCATACCCTTGGGCCACATGGGATCGAACCAGTTGAAGTAACGAGCATGGTAAGGACATGCGGCCATACAGTACCGGCAGCCGATACAGCGCGGGTAAACTTGGCTTACAATGCCGCCTTCTTCATTGCGTTCGGTGGCGATAACAGGGCAGACCGTGGCGCAGGGCTGCTCCGCGCACTGCTGGCAGGGGCGGGGAAGATACGCGACTTCATGCTCGGGGAATGCTTTGCCGTTGGATAACTCAAATACTACAAGCCAGTTCATGACCCGCAGTTTATTTGAGGCGTCCGCGACGGGGGCAAGGTTGTTCTCAGCCTGGCAGGCCACCATGCACGCGCCGCATCCGGTGCATTTGTCAAGGTCAATGGCCATTCCCCATTTGACGTTGAATTCTTTTTTTGCAGACATGGCAGCGTTCCTTATGCTTTCAAGACGTTCACGCCGGCTTTTGACCAGACGGTAAGCCCGGTTTCAGGTTCTTTTGTGGCGCTGAGCAGTTCCATGACGTTGGCGCCTTTATTTTGGCTGAACTGGTCAAGAGCGGTGTGTCCAAAGCCGAGGCAGACCGCAACGGTGTCATTCATCACGCCTTCAAATACTCGTAAGGCGGCGGGGATCCGGCGCGTGCCCGTATCCAGCACCACTTTATCGCCGTCGCGCAGGCCTTTGCGGGAGGCTGTGGCTCCGTTCATTATCACGGCCATCGTGGAACCTTCCAGCTCATTGGCGCGCAACGTTTTTGTATTGTAGGGCGGAATGCCGGTCTTGGCTGTGCCAAGGCTAAGCTTGGAGTACAAGGCAAGCAGCGCTTTATCGCCGGCAGAGCGGCCTTTGATGGCTTTTTCCAGTACATCGGGGCGTAAGCTGAAACCGTAAGGAGACACTTGCGCCTCGCTGACGGCGGGCTGCCCGGCCACCAGAATTTCAAAGCTGCACTTTTCATACTGCAGAGCCTTTGCGGCCAGCACATCCTGGTAGGACTTGAAGCCGAGATCAAAGCCCAGTTCACGCGCAATGTGCAGCAATATGTTGGGAGTATTGACGATATTCCCTCCCAAAGGTTCCGCGACCGCCGCGCTTATGCAGTAAATGCCTTTGCCGCAGCCGTACGGGCTTTCCACATCGTCCACCCGCTCCAGGCCCATGGGGATGGGCAGCACAAGGTCACACTCCATCGCCGTTTCATCCATAAAGGTCGTGAACGCGGCCTTGAAGGGAATATCCTTGAGGAAGGCTTTGGTTCCTTCAGGGTCCGGCAGGGCATACAGAGGGTTGGCCTCATGCAGCACCAGCACCGTGGGTCTGGTCTTATCTTTGACCCAGGCGGCCAGGTCTTTCTTATACAACTGGGCGCGTGAACTTGCGCCTTGTATCGTGGGGTTGGAAAGAGGCAGCAAGGAAACACCGCCGGGCTTGTTGATATTGCCGAGCAGGGCGTTGACCGCGATGCCGGCCATAATGGGAGCGGCCCCCGCGCCTTGGCTGAATTCCGAACCCACGATCACAAGCGGAGCTTTGGCCGCTAGGAGCGCATCCGCAAGGGCAACCAGCTTTTGCGGGTCCACGCCGGTTTGCTTGGCGGTTTCTTCCAGCGTAAAGGTATTGGCGAGTCTTCTGAAGGCCTCGAAGTTCTCCACATTGGCCATGCGTCCCTTAGCCAGAAGCAGCCGTGCAAGGCCAAGGGCCAGGACGCCTTCTGTGCCGGGATATATGGGCAGCCAGGGTTTGGCTACAGCGGCGGTATTGTTCTGCACGGCTCCCGCATAGGCGAAGGTGGCGGAAGGCTTCGGCCCGTTGCCTTTCGCGCCGGCAAAGGAGCTGGGGTGGGAATCCCGGAAAATGCGGCGGTTGCGCACCACCGTGCCCCAGGATTCTAAAATGTTGGCGCCGATGGCCAGAACAAAATCGCTCCGCTCAAGGTCATAGCCGATCTGGGCGTTCAGGCCCATGAGCTCAGCCGCTTTAGCCGCGCATTGCCCTTCTGAGGGCATGAGAAACACGTCGGAAGAACCGATGGCCTTGGCCAGAGCGCTCAGCACTTCGTTGGTGGAGCCGGTCTCATCACCGGAGATAAAGGCGGTCTTGCTCATGCCTTCCCTGAACTTGCTTTGCAGCAGGCTGACCGCATTTTGCCAGGTGGTTTCAATAAATCCACCGTCCGGCGCGCGTAAAAGGGGTTTGGTCACCCGGCCCGGGCTGTGCATCATTTGCACTTCGGCCACGGCCATGGCGCTCACCCCGCCCCCAAGGGGATGGTCTTCAACCGGCAGCACCCGCACAGGGCGGTTGTCCACCAGGCGAATCCGCATGGGCTCGGCAGAGGGGGACATTTTGCTGACAACATAGGTAAATCTGTTTTCTCCCTTCACATTGGCAGGGATCCAGGGCCAGTTCTGGGTCCAGATACTGGCGTCGTCAATCAGTTTCCACGGGATCGGGGTGGCCATGACGCCCACACTCGCACCCGCCATAAATTTCATGAATCCTCTTCTATCAAGTACCATGGCGCGCCCCTTTATTTATGGCAGGTATAGCAGGCGTTATTTGCAGCGGTGCGGCCTTTTCCGTCATTATAAAAATGGCCGGGAAAAGCATGGCACGCTTCGCATTGCCACATTTTCATCGTGGTGCGACTGTAATCGGTGAGGATATTCTTCTCCACCGGGATGCCCTTGTCCAATTCTTCCAGCGAGGGGTGGCAGGTAGTGCAAAGTTTTTGAGGATTATCCGGCGTGCCCAAATTCAGCCTGCCTTTCATGGTCAGGTGGCAGGAGTAGCACTTCTGAAAATGCGCCGCATGGCTGAAAAATACGTTGTCAGGCTGTTTTTGGTGCACCTGCCAGGGAACGGCCGCGCCTGTTTTGACGTATCCTTCCACAAAGGCTTTTTCCGCGGCGTAAGCGGCTTTTTCTGCCGGTGTGGAAGTCGGCCCGGGTTCCGCCGTCACGATATCCTCGTGGCAACCCGCACAAGTGGCCAAGCTCGGCAAACCGGAGAAGGAGCCGTCTTCTCTAAGCTTATGACAGTCCGCGCAGCTGGCGCCCACAGTGTCCACATGGACGGCATGGCTGAAGAAAAAGGGTTGGGACTGTTTGCTGAAGATGAGGTCGGGAAATATCCACCAACCAAACGCCAGCGCCACAAGCAAACCGATTAGGAACGGCGCGGCGCTGCCTACACAACAAAGACGGCCGCTGCCGCCCGTACAGTGTTTGTTTTCCTCCATACCCTTTGCCTCATAGCTGGTTAAACGGTGAAAAGCGAATATGGCCGCCCTGGCCGCTTTCCTTAATTTACATTTAAAGAGCAGCGGCGCCGGGTTCAAAGACAGAAAAAATTGCCAAGCCTAACGTATAACCATGTATGGCAACTTTCTAGTAATCGAGCCATTTCAATCCTGTCAAGGTGAAATCTTTCACAATGCAGGAAAAAACATGAAAAAACGCTTATATTCCCGTAAGTACGAATATCGTGCGAGCAATTAGAGTTTTTATTGATAGATAAAGGGAGAATCAAAAGATTTTATGAATGGAAGCTCTTTGTCCTTTGCGGAAAGTTGAGGCACGATGTCCGGCCAGGGAATGGCAAGATCCGGATCGTCAAAGCGGATGCCTCCTTCCTGGGAGGGCTGGTAATAGTTATCCACCTTGTAATGTACCTCGGAACCCGGCTCCAGGGTTATGTAGCCGTGAGCAAAACCGCGAGGGACAAAAAAGCGGAGTTTATTTTCCGCGCTAAGGACTAAGCCGTGCCAGGCCCCGTACCTGGGCGAACCTTTACGTAGGTCAACGGCCACATCGTAAATGGCCCCCTGCGTCGCCCAAATGAGTTTTGACTGGGCATAGGGCGGTTTTTGAAAATGAAGGCCGCGCAGCACGCCTCTATCTTCCGAGCGGGCGTGATTATCCTGAATAAAAGGCTGAGGGAGCTTCAGCTGCGTTTCCCATTCCGCGCGCCAGGTTTCCATAAAAAAACCCCGCGCGTCCGCATGGACTTGCAACTGAAGAATAACCAGATCGGGGATATTTGTGGGTGCTATCTGCATGGGCCTTCCCGCTTTGAACATGATGAAAATGCGTGATGAAGCCGCTGACCGCCGTATGCTTGTAATACCTTTGCCTTAAGAGCTTTCTTTTGGCAATGGCTTTGCGGATGACATCCGGATGAAAAAATATTTTTTTGCATAGGGGCGGCCCTAAAGCTTTTTACGGGGAATGCCGATAGGCGAGGTACGGGGAAAGTGTGATGAACAGACAAACTTTTTATACGCGCCAGATGCTGTCGCAATACGGCAGACAACTTGTGGCCGCGCGGCGGCTTGCACGCTACGAACAAATAATTGGGCGTGGCGGGCAAGAAGAAGACCGTGAAACAGCCGCGGCCAGAAGGCAAGAAATGGTGGAGCGGATTGCCCGTGAGATTATGGAGAACCTCATTTTTTCCGGAAGTGAAAACGCCATTGTCCAGGAAGTGCGTGAGCGCCTTGCCCAGAATTTGGGAGAAGACTTTATTTTTCGCTATCCGCCGGCTGACATGGATTTTAAAATTTACCGCAGCTCCCCGGACGGGCAGGAGCGGGAAGTTTTCGGCGGCGAAAAGCAGAAGGTTCTTGGCCGGTTATGGGAGATCACTCTGCAAACGGTTGACGCGACACTTCTGTAAGGCGTAAACGGAAAAAAGAGCAGTGTGCGGTTGCATGTCCGCTGGAGCAGTCCACGCTTCCAAGTAGCCGCTTGACGGCGGGAAATCCCGCCTATAGCTGGTGGGCCGCAAGGATTTGTCCGCAAAATCCTTGCGGGCGTTTCACTCTAGAAATGCTCGCGACACGCTGACCGCGTGAGACGGCGGCAACACTCGCAAGATTGCGCGGGCAGGCTTTGCCCGCCGCAAAACGGCAAAGGCATAATTGCTGTAGCCGGGAGGCTTGTCATGGATATTAAAAATGTGTCTATTAACAATCAAGATCCCTACAGAACCAGGCTTAACGCCACGGAAAACAATGCGGCGCAGGGCCGGGCGGCCAAATCCGAACCCGGCGGGAATCCTGTGAGCCAGGGAGATCGGGTCAGCCTTTCCGCCAGCGCAAGACTCCATACCCTCGCTCACGCCGAGGCCGGAAAAGCGCCCGACATCCGCCAGGAAAAGGTGGATGACATCAAAGCGCGTGTCGCTTCGGGCGAGTACAGCGTTGATTCCAAAAAAGTGGCGGAAAAGCTCCTGCGCAGCGAGGGCTTGTTGGCTTCCTCCCTGGAGAGGGAATGAGGCTGTAATTGCAAAACGCCGCGAATTTTATCCTGCATCCGCTCCGGGACAGCCGCAATGAGCGCCAGCATTTTGGCCGTTGCCCGCATGACGTGGATGTAAGACAAAGCCGCGCCGTCTGAGGCGCCGCTTTGCTCGGCCTTATTCGGAGTGCCGCTATTTTTACAATCCTGCGCCCCTTGTTTCTCGCATCGGCCTCGCCCAGGCGCGTGGAGTTTTTTGCCGCCCTTGGTCTTGAGGCGACCTGCCTTGCGCCGCCCGAACACGCCGAGCCTAAACCTTACCCCGGCGAAGCCCCTGACGCCTATGCCCTGCGCGCCGCTCTGGCAAAAGCCTTGGCCGTGCTGCCTCTTGTGCCGCGGTTCGTTCAGGCCGAACCGTCCCTTGGATCACCTCCTCTTCTTATTGCCGCCGATACTGTGGTCGCGCTCGAAAAAGACATTTTGGGCAAACCCCGGGATGCGGAACACGCCCTTGCCATGCTCATGCGCCTTAAGGGCAAAACACACCGCGTAATCACCGCCTGCGTCCTGCTTGGTCCAGCTCCGGCTCCGCCGATTTCCTTTACGGCGCAAAGTCAGGTGGAACTATGGGACTGCCCCTCCGCTTTGCTCAAGGCCTATGCCCAGGACGGCGAACCTCTGGACAAAGCCGGGGCTTACGCCGTACAGGGAAAAGGGGCCTTTCTTGTAAAACGCATTGAAGGTTCCTGGAGCAATGTGGTGGGCCTGCCCCTGGCCGAACTGGTAGGTGCGCTTTTGGAACGAGGCGCGGTACGGCCTTGCGACGTGCCGCCGGGGTCCGTTTTGGCGTGACGCCACATAACGCGCCCATATTTTTCGGAGTCTTGCATGCCGCCTCAGTGCGATCGTCTCTTGCTGGCCTATGCCCGAGTGGGTTTTGCCGGAAAAAGCCCAATGGCTCCCGGCACCTGCGGCTCCTTTGCGGCCATTGCGCTCGCTCCTTTCCTATTCATGCCCCTGCCTTTGGGCTGGAGAATCCTTGCCCTTGCCTTTGTGTTCGTTACGGGAACCATTGCGGCGGGTCGCGCTGAAATCCTTTTGGGCCGCAAAGATCCGTCCGAAGTCGTCATTGACGAGGTGCTGGGCCAATGGCTCGCCTGCCTGCCTTTTGTCTCTTTAAGCTTTTGGGAGTATGTCTGGGCTTTTGCCCTGTTCCGGCTTTTTGATATCGCCAAACCCTGGCCCGTACGCGCGCTTGAACGGCTTGGCGGCGGCCCGGGCATCATGCTCGATGACGCGGCCGCCGGACTTTACGCTATGCTTTGCCTTGGCCTGACGCGCTGGATTTTCTGGTAAGCCACTTCACCATTGACCTTTGCGAGGCGCATACCCACCATGAACCAGAAACATTTTGAAGCCCGCCGCGCCAAACTCCGCGCCCTGCTGCACAAGGCGGACTTGAGCGCTCTCTTGGTTACCTTGGATGCCAATCGCTTCTACCTCAGCGGTTTTGAATTGCATGACCCCCAGATAAATGAAAGCGCCGGCTGTCTTGTCATCAATAAATACGGCCGGGACTGGCTGTGCACGGACAGCCGTTACCTGGACGCGGCAAAGCGCCTTTGGGACGAAGATCGCATCCTCATCTACAAAGGCTCCGCCATGGAACACATCAACGGCTTGCTGCGCAAGCATGTTGCCGGTCCCATAGGTTTTGAAGCCCGGAATCTGAGCGTGGACGCCTTTAAAACCTTAAGCCCGGATCTGAATCTACAACCCGCCGACGGCATGGTGGAGTCTTTGCGCCGGATTAAAGAACCGGCGGAAATCGGACGCCTGGAGCGCTCCTGCACCCTTAATCATAAACTGATGGAATGGCTCCCCGCCATCCTCACCCCGGGCCGCAGCGAAGCTGAAATAGCCTGGGAAATTGAGCAGTTCTTCCGCAACAACGGCGCGGAGGAACTTTCTTTTTCCTGCATCGTGGCTGTGGGGGCCAATGCGGCGCTGCCGCACGCCGAACCCGGGCCGGAACGCATCAAAGAAAACTGCTGCGTCCTGGTGGATGTGGGCTGCCGCATGGGATGTTACTGTTCGGATCAGACGCGTACCTTCTGGGTGGGGGATACGCCGGATCCGCTCTTTACCGAGGATTTGGCCCTCGTGCGGGAAGCGCAGGCCAAGGCCATCGCGGCCATCAGGCCCGGCGTCCCCATGGCCGAGGTGTACCAGGCTGCCCGGGCGCATTTTGAAGCCCACGGCGTGGCGGAACTCTTCACCCACGGCCTTGGGCACGGCATAGGCCTGCAAACCCACGAAAGCCCCAGCGTAAATCCCTCCAATACAAACGTCTTGCAAGAAGGCATGGTGATTACCGTGGAGCCGGGCCTGTACCGCCCGGGCAAAAGCGGCGTGCGCTGGGAATATATGGTCTTGGTCACGGCCAACGGCGCCCGGGTGTTGTAGCTATGGCGCGGCGCATACGGTTGCTTGTACAAGGGCAAGTACAGGGCGTGGGCTTTCGCCCCTTTATTTTTAATTTGGCCGAAGCGTGCGGGGAGCTTACCGGCTTTGTGCGCAACAGTCCGGACGGCGTGCTCATTGAACTCCAGGGAAACGAACAGCGCCTGGAACATTTTTGCCGCCGCCTTGAACAACACCCGCCTCCCCTGGCCCGCATCGCTTCCATGAACCGTGAAAGCCTTCCCCTTTTGGCCGGGGAAAAAGGCTTCACCATTGCTCCAAGCGCCGTTGGCGACAGCCATGCCGTGCTCATCAGCCCGGACACCTCCACCTGCCCTCAGTGTCTGGAGGATGTCCACAGCCCGGAAAACAGGCGCTTTCATTACGCGTTCACGAACTGCACCAACTGCGGCCCCCGCTATACCATCACTCGCTCCATTCCCTATGACCGGGCTGTTACCAGCATGGGCTGCTTTCCTCTATGCCCTGAATGCGCAAAGGAATATGAAAACCCCCGGGACAGGCGCTTTCACGCCCAGCCCAATGCCTGCCCGGTCTGCGGGCCTGTGCTCGCGTTTGTTGAGACCGGGGGAGGAGGGGGGAACGCTTTTACAAATGTGTTCCCCCCTCCTCCCCCGGACCACCGCACCCTCCCGCCCGAAACTTTTCAAGGGGCGCACGGCAAACCCGCCTGCGACCGGCGCCCCTTGTACGGGGATGCGGCCGTGCGCGCCCTGGCGCGATATCTCGCTCACGGAGGCATTGCGGGAATTAAGGGCCTGGGAGGATTCCACCTGGCCTGCCATGCCTGCGACGCCGATGCCGTGGCTCTGCTGCGCGAGCGCAAATGCCGCCCCCACAAACCCCTTGCCGTCATGGCGGCCGACCTTGAAGAAGCCCGCCGCCTCGCGCTGATAGGGCCGGAAGAAGAAGCTCTGCTCCTCTCGCCCGAACGGCCCATAGTCATTTGCCCTTTATTGCCGGAAGCATGCGCCGGGCTCCTTGCGCCGGGCATCTCTCCCGATGCGCCTTCCGTGGGCCTGATGCTGCCTTATACCCCGTTGCATGATTTGCTTTTTACCCATCTGCGCGCCTGCCGGAGCGAGAACGATCCGCCCCGTCCCGCAGCCCTGGTTATGACCTCGGGCAACCCCGGCGGGGAGCCCATCTGCCTCGGCAACAGAGAAGCCCTCGCGAGCCTGGAGAATATGGCGAACGCCTTTCTCCTGCACAACCGCGACATTCTCATTCGCGTGGATGACTCTGTTGTGCGCTTTTTGCCCGGACAGGGAACCTTGTTCCTACGCCGGGCGCGCGGCTATGTGCCGCGCCCCGTGGCGCTGCCGCGCGCCCGGGAAAGGAGAGAAGGCGGCAAGGCGCCCGGCGAGCGGGCCGTTTTGCCGCCTTTTGGAGAAGAGAGGGGAGCAAAATCTGTGTGCATTCTGGGCGTCGGGGCGGAATTGAAAAATACCCTCTGCCTGTCCAAGGGCGGCGACGCTTTTGTCAGCCAACACATCGGCGATATGACCAATGTGGAAACGGCCGTGTTTCATCAGGAAATGCGCGATCACCTTATGGAACTGCTGCAAGTCAGGCCGACGGCAGTGGTGCGGGATCCGCACCCGGGGTATCTGTGCGGCCGGATGGCTGAAGAGTGGGCCGAAGAGCAAGGCCTGCCTGTGCTCCAACTCCAGCATCATTTTGCCCATGCCCACGCTGTGCTCGCCGAACACGGCTTTTTGGGCAAAGCTCTGGTCCTGGCCCTGGACGGCACGGGCCTCGGCGACGACGGCGTCTTGTGGGGTGGGGAAATATTGCTTGTGGACACCGGCCCCGAAGCTCTGCGCACCCATGGAGAGCCAGTGCATAAACGCCTTGCTTGCTTTGCCCCCATGGATTTGCCCGGAGGCGAAGCGGCCATACGCGAGCCCTGGCGCATTGCCCACGCCCTGCTGGCGCGCCTTGGCCTCACGGAAAACGGGAAAGAAAGCCTGCTCCCCCTCCCCTGGCTGCCGCAATACGCCTCCATAGCCGCCCTCATACCCGCTCTGTTGCGGGGCCGCGTCAACAGCCCCGTGAGCACCGGTTGCGGCCGCCTTTTTGACGCTGTGGCGGCCCTGCTCGGCCTGTGCCTGCACACCAGCTATGAAGGGCAGGCCGCTGTCCGCCTGGAAGCCGCGCAGAGAAAGGAAAACGTGCTGACTCCGGAGGAGATGGGGCCGGTTTCGCTGTATCCGTGCCCGGCCGTTACTCCGGAAGAGTACGCGGCGCGTCATGGAGAAGCGAGTTCGGAAAAGAAGGGAACAAGCTCATGGGGCGCGCGCGTTGGAATGAGCCCCCCCCGCGGCCTTTTTTCTCCGGATTCCCCTTCCCGGCCCGCATGGATTCTGGATACCCACGCCCTGTTCGCCGCGGTATACGCCGACAGGATCAGAAAAACGCCGCTGCACCTCATTGCGAGCCGTTTTCATAAGAGCCTGGCTGCCGGCCTTTTGCAGCTCACCTCACGCCTGGCGCGGGAAAACAGCGTGGAACATGTGGGCCTGAGCGGAGGCTGTTTGCAAAACGCCACCTTGGCCGTTGATCTGGTGAAAGGTCTCCGGGAAAAAGGGATAACGGCGTTGACGCACAAAAGTTTGCCCCCTAATGACGCCTGCATCAGCCTGGGGCAGACGGCCTGGGCAAAGCTCTTGCATGACGCCGGAACGTGGAAATGAGCATGCGCATCCGCTTCAGCACCCTGACCAGGGAAATTCTTACCCTGATGCCCTCCGGCATCATCGCCCTTACCGGAGGCGGAGGCAAAAGCATGCTCATGCAAAGCCTGGGAACGGCCCTGGCTCACCTCGGCAATGAGGGGAAAGGCGCACGCGTGCTCTTAACCACCACCACACGTATTTTCCGGCCTGAAGCCCGAAAGGCCGATTACTTTATGGAATGCCGCTCCCCGGACGATATTGAGCTGCCCAAAAGCCCCTGTACCCTGACAGCCGCGCGTCCGGCCGGTTCGGGACAAAATCCCGAATATCTGTGCGGATTCAGTAAGGAAGAAGTGGACACCCTGTGGCAACGCCGGGTTGCGGATTGGATTATCGTGGAAGCCGACGGCGCGGCCCGGCGTCCTTTAAAAGCCCCTGCGGAAAAAGAGCCGGTGATTCCATCGGAAACAAGGGCCGTGATTGCCGTGGCAGGGCTTTGCGGACTCAACCAACCCTTTGCCGATCCCTGGGTTTTCCGCCCCGGGCCCTTTACTGCGCTTACCGGCCTTAAGCCCGGAGAGTTGCTGCTCCCCGAAGCGGTGGCCCATATTTTTTTCCTCCCCGGCGGCTTGTTCAAAGAGAGCCCGGCAGCGGCCAAACGCCTGGTTTTTCTTAACCAGGCGGATATTCCGGAAGGGCTGGAAGCGGCTTTGCCCTTGGCCCGGAGCATCCTTGCCCAGGCCAATCCCCCGCTGGACGGAGTGTATGGGGGATGCGCGCGCCAAACAGAGGTTCCTTGCCTCAGCTTTGAAAAAGAAGAGGTGGTTCGCGGAAATACCCCGGAATAACAGGCAAAGCTCTGCAATAAACGGGCGCGGCCCCTTACCTTTTTGCTCTCATTGCAACAACTTTGCTTGAATACAAAAATATAGTTGCAATAATTGCAATTTTACAGTCAAGTGATTTGGCGAAGGATGAACCGGGCTGGAAATTTTTTCCCCAATGAAGTTTTTAGAGCGGCGCCCTCCAGCAAAACCAGTGCTGCGTTCACGAAATATCATATAAGAATACTGACTCGGCGCTAGAGCATTTTACCTTTGAAGTTATACATACCGGTAAAATGCTCTGGCCTTGTGAAGCGCAGCGCAGCAAGGCCCGCAAGATTGGCGCAGGCGGGCTGTGCCCGACGTTAAACGACAATCTCAAGCGTAAACTGCTCTAGAAGTCATTTCAGAATTCATGAGGGAATGACTTCCAATACCGGACGGCAGTCCGGCGCGCCGCTTATCGCGGCGTGAGCGAGCCGAAAACCATGCTTTTCGGCGGGTCGGCGCTTTTGCAAACACAGTGGAAGGCTGTTTTTGTAACGAGCCGGTATGCCGCCAAAGGGCATGGGCACAAAGCCTGGGCGGGATGCCTCTTATCCTCCAGGCGAAGGAATGCTGTTTAAAGCAAGGCTTGGGCAACAGGATCCGGAACAGAGCAACTTTGGGACGTTCGCTCCGGCGTGATCGGGAAGAAGACATTCCGTTTACTCCTTTGCGGCGGCCGGCGTTTCCGCGCCGGCAGGGCAAATTTCCAGTAAAAATGAAGTATGCCCCAAAAGGTTTGCCGCGGACGGCATTTTCCGAATGGGTCTATCGGAGCCGTTATAGCGAGATGCGGTGTTTTTTTCGGCATAGCCGGGTGTGCGCATAGGGCTGCCTCATGTCGGAAAACAACGCTCTGGTTTGGGGATCTGCCAATGAGGGTGTAACGTAGGACATTTTTGGAGAGAAGCTATGTCCGAGCAGGAAAATCCGCTGATCCGGACTCCCGCGTTTCAAGCCGCGCGCGCGGATACTTCGCGCAACCTTTTTTGGCTTTCGGCATACTCCTTTCTGGTGCTGAGCTTCTGGACCATCGTTGTCATCATTTTTTTCTGGTTCGGGGTCGGGCTCTTATATTCCCACGCCACCAAAATGGCCAGTTGCAGAGCGAACATGGTCTACGACCGGGAATATTTCCTGAATGACAGCGCTTCAGCTGACATCCTCCGCTCGTCGCCCCAGATCCATACCTGGAACGAGCGCGGCGGCGTTCGCTCGCGGGTGGTGAGCCCGGGCGTCACCGATCCTTCCCTTACCCCGGATACATGGGAACGCAACGCCCTTGCCCGTTTGCAAAAAGGCGTTAAGCGTCTGCAGGAAATTCAGTATATAGAGGGAATCCCCTATCTGCGGGTGATGAATGAAGCCAAATTCATACACCGTTGCGAGCTGTGCAGCGCCGGCGCCCTTCACGCGGATGGCCCGCCTCTTATCGGCGTAAGCCTGGCGGCTCCGATGCGCCCCTTGTGGGACGATGCCCATGCCGACATCAGACGTCTTGCCGGCCTAGTCTTTTGCTTATGGGCCACGGGCGCGTTTATGGCGGCTTTTGGCGCGCGGAGCCTCGCGCAACGCATCAAGGAACGCGAAAAGGCCGAATCCGAGTTGCGCAAGTTCACGGAAGAGCTGGAAGTGCGCGTTACCGAACGTACCCGCGATATGGAACTGCGCCAGCGCCAGCTCGTGTCCTTCATGGATAACACCAATGCCGGCGTATACCTCAAAGATCCACAGTATAAGTTCGTGCTGGTGAATAACCGCTTTGCGAACATGCTCGGCACCTCGGTGGAGTCTTTGCTCGGCGTCGACGACAGCCAGTTTGTTTTCCCGGAAACCCGCGCAGCCGTGCGGCAGGGTGAGCAAACAGTGATGCGTGAACGCACAAGCCTTGATGTGGAAACCACTCTGCAACTTAACGGGCAAAAGCACCCGTATAATGTGCTTATTTTCCCCATTCTGAACGCAGAAAAGGAAATTGAGGGCATTGGCGGCATCGTCATGGATATTGCCCAGCGCAAGCGTATGGAGCAGGCCCTTTTAACGGCCAAAGAAGCGGCGGAAGCAGCCAGCCGCACCAAAAGCGATTTTCTTGCCAATATCAGCCACGAAATCCGCACTCCCCTCAATGGCGTGATCGGCATGGCCGACATGCTGCTGCGCTCGGCGCTCTCGCCGGACCAGGCCGCTATGGCGGCCACTATTAAAAGCGGCGGGGACAGCCTTTTAAGCGTACTCAACGATATTCTTGATTTTTCCAAGATCGAAGCCGGTAAAATCAAGTTGGAGCTGTTGCCCTTCAGCCTGCGCGACTTGGCCTATGATTCCATAAAAAGCTTTGCGCCCGCGGCCTATACCAAAGGGCTCGAACTGCTTATCCATATTCCGCCGGATCTGCCGGACTTTTTTGTGGGCGATGCCACGCGCATCCGCCAAATCTTACTTAACCTGGTGAGCAACGCCATCAAGTTTACTGAAAAAGGCGAAATTTCCCTTACAATACGTTCTGTTGGCGTATCGGAACATGGGCAAACGCTGCGCTTTTTAGTCCGCGACACCGGCATAGGCGTTCCTCCGGATAAGCAGAAAACCATTTTCCGTTCTTTTGAGCAGGCCGATACTTCAACCACACGCAAATATGGCGGCACAGGCCTTGGTCTCGCCATTTCCTCCTGCCTGGCCGGGCTGATGGACTCCGAACTGCGGCTTAACAGTGAAGTGGGGCTGGGCAGCACTTTCTGGCTTGATCTATGCCTGCCCCTGGCCAGCGAAGGCGTTGTGCCCCGCAAACCTCTGGCTGAAACGGGAGCTTTGGCGGGCAAGCGTGTCCTTGTTGTGGATGATAACGCCACGAATAGGCAGATCCTTATCGAGCAGCTTCTTGCCTGGCATGTCCAGGCGGTTGAAAGTAAAAGCGTGGATCAGGCCCTGGCCGCTTTGCGTAAAATGGCGGCGAATGAACAGGGTGTGCAGCTTGTGCTTTCTGATTTGCATATGCCGGGAAAGGATGGGGTGCATCTGTTGCGCAGCATGCGTGATGAGCCGGCGTTAAAAGATATTCCGCTGATTTTGCTTTCTTCTGGAGATTTGCCCCGTTCTCTGCCGCCGGAGTTGGGTTGCCGGGCCAATTTAACAAAACCCGTCCGCCCGGGCGATCTGCTCCAGGCCATGTCCGCCGCTCTTGATTTGTGGCAAGAAAGAAAGGAAGAGGGCCCTAAGCCCGCAGAGGAGCAAAAGGTTCTCGCTTCGGGTCCCAGTTTGCGCCTTTTGCTGGCTGAGGACATGGAAATGAACCAGATGGTGGCTGTGCGCATGTTGAAAGACCTGGGACACGAAGTGTGTGTCGTCAACAATGGTCAGCAGGCGCTCCAAGCCATAATGGAAGAGCATTTTGACATCGCTTTTATGGATATTCAGATGCCCACGCTGGATGGAGTGCAGGCCACACAGCATTTGCGCGAACTTGAAGCCCGGGATCCGTATCGCCCTTACCTGCCCGTGATCGCTATGACGGCCCATGCCATGAAAGGGGACCGGGATAAATACCTGGCCTCAGGCATGGATGGCTATGTGCCCAAACCGTTGTTGCAGGAAGATTTAGCCGCCGCAATCAAAGATATTGTGCTCCAATTTGGTCTTGACTCGAACGATGGCGGTAAGGAAGACGCCGCGCCTCAGGCAGCCCCCGAAAGCCCGGAGAATGCTCCCGCCGATCCGCCGCATGGCGAGCCCGGCGACCGTGCCGGTGATTATCGTGAAACCGGCGCCGCTGCGGGGACAGTAAACGATCTTGCCGCGCAGGCGACGGGCATTGCGGACTATATCTCAGACTACCGGGGGCCGGGCGGGGCGGTTGACGCCCCCGCGGCGTCCGAAGACGATCTTGCCGCGCAGGCGACGGGCATTGCGGGCTATATTTCAGACTACCGGGGGCCGGGCGGGGCGATTGACGCCCCCGCGGCGTCCGAAGACGATCTTGCCGCGCAGGCGACGGGCATTGCGGACTATATTTCAGACTACCGGGGGCCGGGCGGGGCGGTTGACGCCCCCGCGGATGCGAAACAGCATGCCTTACCCGCGGATGAAGAGCCGGAAGCGTGGGAGGGTGAAGGCGCCGAAACGTTTGTGGAGGGGCCCATCCTTGACGCGCAGCTCCTGCATGACGCTTTTGGAGTGGACAGCGGATTTATCCGCCGGGCTATGGAACTGTATTTGCGCGATTTGCCCGGCTTTTTGAGTCAGATTGCCGAGGCTATTGAAACCGGGAACAACGGCATGCTGGCGAGCGGAGCCCATACTTTGAAGGGTTCCACCAGCTATTATTGCCGTTCGGCCCCTTATGAGCTGGTGCTCGCCCTTGAAATGCTGGGGCGCGAGGAAGGGCTGCCCACCGCGGGCCCCAAAGCGCGTCGTCTTTACGCCAATCTGGAAAAAGTGCTGCGCGCGTTGCGCGCTGAAATGGACATATATATTAAGAAAAGCCAAAGAACCTAAGCAGTGAGCGCGGCACGGTGTTATCCTTTGCCGCGAAACAGAGCAGCGCGTATGAACACAAGCCTTCCCACCGTCATTCCCGCGCCGGTAAAGAATAATTATTTTGACGGATTGCCTGTGGCTGATCCGCAAAAGTTTACTCTTTATATTTTGATGCTGGCTTATTTTTTTCAGCAATTTACCAATTGGAGTTTCGGGTTTCTCGCTCCCGCCTTCAGCACTTTTCTGGCTTTGTCGGGCTATAGCGCTGATGCCATGATCGGCAGGGTGCTTTTTTGGTACTTTACGGGCATGACTGCCGGGGCTTTTGTTGGAGGGATTCTTTCCGACCGCTTTGGCCGCAGGAAGGTCATGCTTGCGGCCATGGTCATTCTTTCCGTCGCATCCATTATCAACGGGGCGGCCTCTAATTTTTCGCTGTTTTTGGTGGCCCGGGCCACCACAGGTTTTGGCGTTTTCTGCCTGATGGTTGTTTCCCATGCGTACATTGCTGAAATATGCCCGGCTGAAAGCCGGGGCAAGTGGCAGTGCCTGGTGGCGGCTGTGGGCTTTTCTTCCGCACCCCTGGCCGCGTTGCTTTGCCAGGTGACCACGCCCATTGCGCCGGAATCGTGGCGCGTGCTCTTTTTCTTCGGCGGACTGGGTTTGTTGCCGTTCGGGATAGCGCTGTTCTTTCTCAAAGAGTCTCCGCGCTGGCTGGCGGCTCAGGGCAGGGTTAAAGAGGCTGAAGAGATAGTACGGGAGCTGAGCGGCTACCATATTGATCTTTCCGATGCCGCGCCTAAGCAGGTTCCCAATTTTTACCGTTCTCTTGCTGACATATTCGCTCTGCGTTATTTAAAAAGAACTCTGGTGCTGGCATTGCTGTTCTCAACAGCCACACCCGGAATTTTTATCATGTTCTCCTGGACCACGCGCCTTTTAGCGATTAGCCACGGCATGCAAAGAGCTCTGGACATTACCATGTACATGAGTTTTGCCGTGCCCATAAGCTGTTGGTTTTGGTCCATGGTTGTAGACAAAGGCGGCAGAAAAACGCCTTTAGTGTTGGGTTGCCTGGTTTCTTCCTGCCTTATCCTGCTTTTTGCCGTTGCCCCTACTTTTGTTTTGCAGACGGCGACGGGGACAGTCATGAATATCGCTTATGTAGGGCTTTCTTTCCTGCAGTTTGTGCTTGTGGCGGAAAGCTACCCTACCTATATGCGCAACACTGCCGTGGGGCTGCATAACGGCCTGGGGCGTCTTGTCATGGCCGCTTTGCAGCCGGCGATTTTATGGGCCTCTCAGGTGTATGGGCCTTTTGGCATTTTTGCCGGCGCTGCCGGGCTTCTCTGCCTTGGGATACCCGTATACGCCATTTGGGGGCGCCGTACGGCGGGGGTTTCGCTCGAAGAGCTGGGAAACTGAAAAACAGCAGGCCGGCGCGGACCGGATTTTTGTTGGCGCGCCTGCACCACAGTTCAAAACACGAACGGCCCGTGAGGGCCGTTCGTGTTTTGAACTGTGGTCTCCCGCGTCCCCTGACGAGGGGGACCGGGGGAAATCATTTCCCCCGGCGGGGTCTGGGGCGGAGCCCCAGGTTTTTATTCTTCGCCCTCGTCTTCTTCTTTTGGTTTTAAGTGCTCAGGAATAATGGCCATTTTAATAATCAGCGGCTTTAAAAAAGACCAGCGGATGCCGATTTCGTATTCTTCCTCAAGGTCGCGGATAGCGTCCCAGCAATTATGGCAGGGGGAGATAACGAGCTTTGCTCCTGTAGCCAGTATCTGATCGCGTTTGGTTTTAAGGGCTATGTTGCGCTGGCGGCGGTACAGGCCCACGCCGTTAAATCCGCCGCCGCCGCCGCAGCAGTAGTTACATTCACGGTTGGGAGTCATTTCCACAAAGTAACCGTCTTCCACGATATAGCTCATTATTTCGCGGGTGAACTTGCCAAGGCCGTGGTTACGCACGTAGTTGCAGGAGTCTTGCAACGTGACTTTTTCTTTAATTTTTTTAGTGGGATCGATCTTGATTTTGCCCAGGCGTAGGGCTTCGGCCAGCCATTCCACGTAGTGGATGTATTCCACAGGCGGTTTGCCGTCGGGGCGTCCCACCCAGTAGGGGCCTTCAATGACCGAAGCGCGGTGCGCATGCCCGCATTCTGTCCCCATGACGCGTTTAGGGTGCAGGCGTTCAATGGCGCTGTAGACCTCTTCCACATTCATGCGGCAGGCTTCCCAGTCGCCCGCGAACAAGGCGAGGGAGGTTTGCTCCCAGCCTTTGCTGGGCACGGTCCAATTTTCGCCGGCCAGGTGGAAGATGATGGCGGCTTCGGCCACATCTTCGGGGTAGTGTTTGGGCTCGCGGGCGTTCAGGGTATACATGATGTCCGCGTTTTCCTTGTCAACGGGGATTTCCAGGCCGGGCCATTCTTCCTGGTTTTCCTCCGCCATCCATTCGCAGGTATCCACCCAGTCCTCGGTGGTGACGTCCATTTGGGCGCGGTAGACGCGGTGCATGCCCGCGCCGATTTTCAGTTCCCAGGGCACAAAGCCTTGGGAGTACAAAAGGCCGCGCAAGTAGCTGAACATGACGCCCATGTCGATGCCGTGGGGGCAGAACTGGCCGCAACGGTTGCAGCAGGTGCAGCGGGACCAGGCGTATTCCATGGCCCGGCGCATAAAGGCGTTATCCACTTGTCCTTTGCGCCGTACCATTTCACCCAGGGTTGTCTGGATCTTGTATGAGGGCACCTGCTCGGGATCGCGGTCATTACAGCGGTAAAGAAAGCAGCTGTCCGCGCACATGCCGCACCGGGCGCAAATTTCGAGCCAGGTCAGGGTACGCGATTTACAGGTGTTCTGGATGGTTTTCCACAACTTTTCGGTATCCACGTCAAGCCGGGTCATTTCATCGTAATATTGTTTGCCGCCCTTGTCGCTGAGGAGGTGCTTCAGCGCCTCCTCAGTATTGATAGGGGTTTTATTGCAGAATTGGCCTTCAGGCATATCAGGCTCCTTTTGCTGATTCGTTCACTGAAATTACCAGGGGAAGCAAGGGCCGCGCCTGTGGCCGCCGCGCTTAATGGCATAATCCGCGCCGAGTTGCCAGCGTGAGGCGAAGAAAAGCGCAATATGCGAAAGCTTGGTAAAAGGCGCGAGAATAAGCATGATTTCACCGCTGATAATATGGCACAGCAGCCAAAAATCGTAACTTCCCCAATGCATGCGGGCAACGAAACCTGTAATGAAGGGCACTACCGCAAGGGCGAGGATAAAGTAATCATAGCCCGTGGTGATGATGCGCACTTCTGTGAGGGCAACGCGGCGCAAAGCCATGAAAATCGCTCCAATAATAGTAGCCACTGCCAGCGTATCGGCAAGCCCCTGGGGCAGGGTGGGGAAGCTGAAACCGAAGCGTTCCTCTAAGATAATGTTGTGCCCGATAAGAAAGAAAGGAATCAGCACCGCTCCGAAGTGAAACAGAAAAAAGCAGAGCGCGAAAAAGGGCTGAGCGCGCCAGCCATAGGTGCCGTATGGGATAAGCCAGCGAAACGCGGAGTGCAGGCCGCCTTTCATGCCCATGTTGAGGCAGGGTTTATAGGCCACGCGGTCCAGTTTCCAGTCCAGGCCCCTGAAGTACCATACCAGCCTGAAAATCATGCCGCCGAAAAAGACCAGCAGAGAAATAGCCAGTCCCGGGCCGGTAAGAAAGTTATATAATTGTGCCATGTGAGTTCTCCTTGGCTCAAAGCGCGTGCGGTTAGTACTTCCTGATGCGTTCGTCCCTTCCGGTCAGGAAGAGCCAGTAACCGAGCAGCCCCAAAACGCCGAGCCCCATGAAGATATAGGTCAGGCTTTTGGTGCAGAGCATAAAGTCCTGCAGAGAGTAAAATATGCTGTCCATGGTGTTCTCCTTAAGCGCCGGCCCGGGGGCTAGTGGGCTTCGTAGTCAGGGTGTTCGCGCAAAACCGGCATATAGTAACAGATAATGCGGTAGGCCGTGACGATGAGCGTGACGATAAAGATGGAAACGGCGATTTCCATCCAATGGGGGAAGTACTTGTCCGCGGCCGGCAGCTTATAGTTAAAGGCCACCAGGCTCACGTTAAAGCGGTTCAGCACAACGCCCACCACGGTGATGGCCGCTGCCAGGCGGATGATGCAGGCCCGCTTTTCGCGCACGCCGATGGCGTACATGAAAGAGGGCAGAGCCACGAAGCCGATGAGCTCCACGAGCAGCCAGGCCCCGTAACCGGTGCCAAGGTAGCTCCAGGTGTTGTCCATGGCGATGCCGTAGATCCGGATGAACAGATAGCCCATCATGATAATGGAGCAGGCTTTGCCGAAGCCGTAGACGATATTGTCGGCGTTTTGGATGTGGGCTTCGTCCATCTCGTGGTGCAGGCCCTTATGGGCAAGGGTGCCTTCAAAAATGACCATGCTCATGCCGGCGAACATGCTGGAAATGAAGAAAAACACCGGAATGAAGGAGGAGTACCAGAGGGGATGCATCTTGGAAGGGGCGATGAGATACAAGGCTCCCAAGGAAGACTGGTGCATGGTGGATAAGATGACGCCGAACACGGTCAGGGGAATGGTGAGCCGGACGATGATGTTGCGGATGCCTTTCCAGCCGAGCCATTCAAAGGCGGATACGGACCACTCTATGGCCAGTACCGACACATAGAGGAACACGCACAGGCCTACTTCAAACAAGACGCTGGTGGTGCCGGGAGAGACGAAAATGGGGTACACCAGACGCCAGGGCTGGCCCACATCGTAATGCAGCGCCACCACCACAAAGGCGTAACCCAAAAAGGCCGAGGTGATGGCGGGCCGCACGGCAGTGTGGAAACCTTTGAGCCCGAACAGGTAATAGGCCGAGGTAGTGGCGTAGCCGCCGGCGGCGAGAACCACGCCGCACAAAAGGTCAAAGCTGATCCAAATGCCCCAGGGGTAGTTATCGTCCAGGTTGGTTACCCCGCCAAGGCCTTTGGTAAAGCGCAACAGCGTGATGAGCAGCCCGAGGGCAAGGATGACGGCTGTAAGCTTGTTAGCCGGGCTTTTGAGGAGTTCACGCGGGTTAATGACAATCGGTCTTTTATGGATATTTGCCGCGGTGTTGTGTTCAGTGTTCATTATGCGTCCTCCTCACTGGAAGCGGGGGCTTTGTCGGCCGCTTTTTCTTCCATTTCCTTCACCGCTTCTTCCTTGGCTTTTTTCACCTCGCGGGCAACGGCGGCTTCTTTTTCTTTTTCCGCTTTGGCAAGGGCCGCTTTGAGCTTAGCGTCGGCCTCTTCCTGCGTTTTTTCCACAGCCGCGTTCACAGCCTGGGTACGTTCCTCAGTCGCCATTTTTTCACGGCGTTTGCTGATCACATAGGCCCCGCCGAGCAGCACGGGCCAGAGGCCGGCCACCATGGCCACAGAGCCCAACGCGCCGGAAGTGAGCTCCGGAGCGGAGGTTTTGCTGAGTTCGGGCTGGTCGAGCTGCGCGTGAGGCACCGGAGAGAGATAGAGCCAGTTGGTGCCGCCGGCTTCATTTTCTCCGTAAATATGGTTTTCATACAGCCCGGGGCTGTCCATAATGCGCTTGTGCGCGAGCTTGATGAGGTCCGCGCGCTTGCCGAAGGTGAGGGCGTCTTTGGGGCAGGCCTCGACGCAGCCGGGAAGCAGCCCTTTATCCAGACGGTTTTCTTTGCACATGGTGCATTTATACACCAGCGGATTGATGACGCTGTAGTAATCGTAGGTGGGCACATAGAAGGGGCAGGCGACCATACAGTAACGGCAGCCGACGCACAGATGCGGCTTGTAGATCACCGGGCCTTCGGGCGTTTTTTCAAAGGCCCGCACAAAACAGGCCGAGGCGCAGGCCGGTTCCTGGCAATGGTTGCACTGCTGCTTGCGGAAGATCGGGGATTTCACCCCTTCCGGCATGTACTTGTTGACCACGGTGTACTTCTGGAAGTCCGTGCGGCGTTGCTTGTCGAGCACGGAGAGATCGTCGAAGGATTTGCGGTCTTCGGGCTTTTTGTATTCGTCGGGCTTCGGCAGGGACATGCCAGAGTTGATATCCGCA
>JAVBOT010000030.1:0-87459 GCA_031550225.1 Desulfovibrio sp. | reverse complement strand
TTGAGTTCTACCGCCTTGTCGGCAAGAAGCCTTACAGTCCAACGAGCGTGGCCTTCCGGAGCTTCAGAGCAAGCAAGGGCTGTCAGGCGGGCTTCAAATTCACCGTCAAAGATAACAGCGCGGGGCGGAATCTCCCTTTTTTTGCGCTCCAAAGCCGCCTCAAGCCCATCCTCGACAAACCTTTTTTTTATGTGCTCTATGGTTCGGGAAGTCACCCCCAGCGCCTTGGCAACATTGGCAACTGTCCATGCTGGGCCATGGGGACCAGTATCACAAAGCAGTAACGCACGAGCATTAATAAATTTTTTCATCCCGGTTTTACCGTTACATGTTAAGTCTTCGAGTTCGACGCGTTCAGATTCCATCAATGTAACTCTATATCGAGGAGCCACAGCAACCTCCTTTGGTTGCCATGACTATAGCTCATTTTTTAAAAAATACGAAACTTTAAATGTTACACGATACTAGGTGCTTCTTTGATGTCCGGAAGCACCTGTCCATTCATCTTAACTGGGCATAACTAGCAAATCTGCAAAAGTTTACCATTTTAACTTCTGAGCAGCACTCAGAAGTATATTCTTTTCGTGAATTTTCTTTTCCTGCTCTACGCAATGGGAAAAAGAGCTAAAGCTTAATATAGTCGCTTTTTTAACTATTTTTTGCTCAACAACAAGATTCTCTTCTCTATTGTCAGCATTTTTCTTTGAATATTCCAACGAAAACAACAATTGCCGAGGGTCAACGCCTCTTTTCATTTTCCCTCTCCTCATTTTCTGCTTTAATTTGCAGAACTTTTAATTCATATTCAACAAAAGTATCAATCAATTTTCTATGATACGGCTTTGACAACATACGTTTGTATCCTATACGTTGCCCAGAACTATCTTTTCGCGATGTATGAAAAAATAAATCTTCGTATCTTTTTGGAGAGATACCTTTAAAATGTTCTGCATGTAATTTATTGATTTCAGACGTCCCACTAACATCAACAGCAATAGAGTCCTTATGCAACTCGTATGCTAAGCTTTTGTCATATGGTTCAATATAGACAACCCTAACTATTCCTGACGCCAAAATATGCCTCGCGCAGTGGTGGCAAGGAAACGCGGTGCTGTATAAGGTTGCACCAGCCAAACTTACCCCTCCCATTCTAGCAACAGATGTAATAGCATCCATTTCTGCATGAACAGCTCGAGAATATTCAATCAATCCTTTTATCATAGAGTTTGAAGCGATAACATCGTATATTTTCTCCGCTACAGCATTCTTATCATCTTTCTCAGAAACTACACTATGAATAGAAAAAGCAATTTCACCAATTAGTTTCTTCTTCTGAACATCGCTTTTGCAGGCAGGAGGATTCAAGCGGAAGCAGCGATGATCGTCCTTCTCATCGTCTTCACAATACAATCCTCCACAATTTTTTGGAACATCATTCCTGCCTGTTGCGACCAAGACTCCCTCTTTGACAATAGCAGCTCCCACCTGACGAGAAAGACACCCTGAACGCATGGCGGAAGCATGTGCGCAAAACATAGCATACTCATCATTCGTAGGGGAGTGAGTTCGCCTACCAAGAATAATCTCAACAAAGCGTTCTAACTGCTCTTTATGCGCTCTTTCTGTATCATTCCCATTATCGACAAAAACATCTGCACGGTACAATGTTTCGGCCGTCCGCTGCCCATGAGCCTCTGCCTGTTTACGATCACGCTGGATACACTCTTCAATATCTGTAGCTGAAAAACCAACCCCTTTTAATCGCTCTCTTCTTTTATCGTCAGGGCAGGTCACCCCGACAAGATAAAACATCTCTCCATAAATAAGAGACAAGAGTTCATATTCGTCTGGATGTTTTAAACTGTCTATGATTGTTACATGTCTCCGCGATTCGGGCGTAGAAACGTCATCTGGTTTCTTTCCTTTACCCCGAGACAACGATATTTTTTCGACAATACATTGAGCTAAATAACTATTATCGTTATACTTTTTTCTAAGGGCATTCCCTGCATCCTGAAGCTCTTTAACAGAAGTATAGCTCTTCCCTGCCGGTTTTATGTCCATCGCTTCGCGGATAATGTCGCTAACCTTAAGAGGTTCAACCTCATACGCATATTGCTCAAAAATCTCTTTTAAAGTCAAAACAACATCACTTGTCCCAGACCCGATATAGCCACAGGCAGCGAGCACTATCTCTTCAGTCTGCCGCGCTTTAACTACATCTGTCGGGTCTTTTCGCTCTTTCACGGGCGTCTGCTCAAAAGGGCGTAAAACAGCTGGCTCTGCCATGGGAGCTCCGTCGGTTGTCGGCAATAGTTTATCAAAAAGCAGCCCAAAGGCAATAGTAAAGGGTAGGAATAGGGTAAGAAAAAGAAAAAGGCACTCAGGAAAAATTCTCCTAAGTGCCTGTAATATCTGGTTGCGGGGGCAGGATTTGAACCTACGGCCTTCGGGTTATGAGCCCGACGAGCTACCAAACTGCTCCACCCCGCGGTATGACGGCGTGCAGGGGAAGGCTGACGCGTTCCTCTCTTTTGCCGAGGCTGGACATATAGCAGGCCCTGCCGCATGCGGTCAAGTGATTTTATCAAAAGATGCCGCCATACTTTGCGCATGTCAAGAATGGACGCGCTTTGCCTCGCCTCCGATGCTTGCAGCGCAAGCAATCCCGCAACTTGGCACATCACACGCGGTCGCAGTTGATGGCTTCAAGAAACTGTTCCAGGGCCCGATCCATATCTTTGATGTAGCGCTGGACTTCATATTCCCTGTTACAGTGGGGACATTGCAGGTAAGCGTGATGGCAGGTGCGCCGCGCTGTCAGCGGGCGTTTGCAGGCCGCGCAGGGGATGGTGGTTTGCGCGAATCGCGGGGCGGGCTTCCACAGCATGGCGCGCTCCTCAAATATTCTTGGTCTGAAATTGTCCGCATGTGGCGCTGGCTTCTTTTTGCTACGGCATCCGACTTTAGAAGCATGAAATGCAGTAAAAAGATTACTGAATAACAAAGAATAATGCAATGCTCATATGCGCGCGGAAAATTTATACTGTTAAAACATGATATTACAAAAATAATTTGTTCGTGAGGCGAAGCATGCGCAGGTTTCGCTCTTTAAAAAAGTAATACACTTTCTTTGCCTTCTCAGGTATCCCTAAAAAAAATATGATTCTTAATAACCACCTGTGCTTTTTGCTCCGGCGCGGGTATAGGGAATGTTTCTCCGCACTGGCGATGGCGAGTCCGTGAGTATCCTCTGTTTTATGGAATAGGATTGGCATGGAAAAGAAATGCGTGACAAATGAATGCATCTGGTCTGAGTGCGGACGCTTCTGCTCCATACTCGAAAGCGCATCCATTCCGCTGGATAAAAAATGGCCGCTTGTTATTCTTTACCTCAGAGGCATAAAAGAAATTTCCACATTGAGCGAACGTCAGAAATCACGTTTGCAGGAACTGCTCATCGTTATTTTGCAGCAAAAGGATTTTTCCGACGCGCGTTATGACGCCGTGCAAAAAACGATTTATGACATCATAGCTTCTCCGTATACGCAAAAGTTGAAGGAAATCGGCAGGGAAACAGCACAACTCGTCAAAGATCTGCACACCATGTTCGGCAAGCACACAAGCGCGCTCTCGGCTGTGGCGGGCCGGGTCGATACGGATCTTGCCGGTGGAGTAGAGCCGGCCAGCCTCCTTGCGGGTCTGCGCGATACCTTAAAAGGCGTTGTGGAGCAAATGGAAAAAGACGCTTCCGCCCTTGCCAGTCTTTCCCACAAGGACAGCCTTACCGGGCTTGCCAACCGCCGCGCCTTCGATCTTTTCCTTTCTGCCGCTGTGGAAGCCTGGACGGCGGTTCAGGAGCCCGTGGCCTTAATCCTGTTGGATATCGACTATTTTAAAACATTCAACGATACTTACGGCCATTTGATGGGAGATCAGGTCCTGCGGGTTTTGGGCGCGCAGCTCACCAAAATGGCTACCTCACTTGAAGATGATGCCTCACAGGTGCTTGCGGCCCGTTATGGAGGCGAGGAGTTTGCTGTCGTTCTCAGGGGAGAGGTTACAAGCAGGGCCGCGCTCATTGCTGAAAATCTGCGCAGGATGGTGCAAAAAACGGTTATCCCCGCGCACGACGCAAGCGTCGCCCCCATCCCCAACGAGCTTCGGGTCACGATCAGCGTGGGGGTCGCCACCATGTGGAAGGGCTGGAAAGGGGCGCTTTTGACAAACCTGGTGGATTCCACGGACAAGGCGCTTTACCATGCCAAACACAACGGCAGAAACTGCACCGCCCAGTTCGTTCCGGAAACGAAGGATCTCTATAACCTTCTTGATTAGAAATCATTTCCAACGCCAGGCGGCAGTCAGCCAAACTGCGCCAGGTATCCATAAAGCCTCCCCTTGCCTCCCCGCCCGATTTGAGGCAATACTTTACCGACCTGTGACCGGCCCGCCGGGTTGCAAGTCATTTTCCCGCAAGGTTTTATAACAGCGCGCAGCCGGAGCTTTTCCCGCCATAGGCATAAGATTTGCCAGGCTGCAATCTTAATGCGCGCCAGACATAAGAGGCCCTCATGGACAATTTTGACAGCGCCATCACCCGCGTCACCGAAGTGCTGATGTTTGAGAACTGGCTGCGCTTTTATTTTATCGAAGAAGATGATGGAGGCGAACTGTTCATCAGGCTTCCGGAAAAGGCTCTGCAGCAAATTCAAAACAACTACGGGCAATTCTATGATCTGGCGGATCGCCTGAATAACCGGGAAATAAACCATCAAACCTCCATGAACGAGGTCTGCCTCTTTGTCGCTGCGGACTTCAGCTCCAAAGGCCTGCCGGAAGATTTGGCCACCCGGGTGTTTGACAGTCTCGCCTTTCAGCTTGAAGTCCAGATGTTCGGCGCCTGGGTGCAGGCGCATGAAGATCTGCTTGACGTAAACTTCATGGATTTCGCGACTTGGCGGCACAGTTACGAGCAGTGGTGCAAAAGCGACGCCGGGCTTGCATACCGCAAAAAACTTTCCGCAAACATGCCGACCATGGCGGGCTTTTGTACGGATACCCCTCAATAGTCCCGCAATGCCCCATACCGGATTTGCTGCGGTTCGGGCAAGAAGCGGTCCAAAAAACGCTTACGGATTTTCCCGCCTCGGAAGCCGGATTTTTACTTGCGGTAGACGCCACCTGCGGCAACGGGCACGACGCCTGCTTTCTGGCGGCGGTTTTGCGGCGTTGCCATGCAAAACGGCCGTATGGCGTCCTGGCCTTTGACGTGCAAGAAAGCGCGCTACGTTGCGCAAAAGAACTGCTGACAAAGCGCGGGCTGGCGGATACAGTGGAGTGTCTGCTGCAAGACCATGCCGTTCTTGGCGCGGAGCTGCTCCGCCGCCAAAAAGCCGCCGGTTCCCCGATTATCCTTGCCGCCGTTATGTACAACCTGGGTTTTCTGCCCCGCAGCGACAAGCGTCTGGTCACGCGCAAGGAGAGCACCCTTGCCTCTCTGGAAGCGGCGGCCCGTTTTTTGGCCCCACACGGGATTTTGTCTGTGCATGCCTATGGAGGGCATTCCGGCGGGAGGGAAGAACTCGAAGCTGTGGAATCCTGGTGCGCCGCCCTCCCCTTTAAGCTCTGGACCGTAGCGCGCTACAGCATGTGCAACAAACTCCGCAGACCCGAAGCGCTCTTTCTGGCGCAAAGGCGAATATCCAATGTCTGACCTGCCCGCGCATACCTCTTATGGCCCTCAGGACCAAATTTTTCCTTCCCAGTCTGACGATGATTTGTGGAAAAGCGTTCTAGCCGCCATAACGGCGGAATATCCTGAGCGCGCGCTGCTTGAGCATGTACGGCAGGCCTTTGAGGAGATCTGCGCGCAACAAGATGACTATATGCTTTTTAAGGATTTTCTCAGAAAAGTGCGAATCGCCTGGCTATGGAAGCGCCCTCCGGCGCCCCGTGGCCTGTTGACCTTGGAATAAGCCACGCCGCATTGCGCCGGGCGGCGGCCCAATCAATCCCGCTTTTTCGGCAACATAGTTTCTTTACAAGGCCAATAGAGCGGCTTTTTTGCCATCCATCCTCAATTATTGCCGAGGCAGCCATGTTGCAACGAGAAAACGCTCTCCAGCTTTTGGACCAGTACCGGCCCGAGCCCCACATGCGCCAGCATGCACTGGCTTCAGAGGCCGTCATGCGCGCCGTTGCGCGGCATTTTGATGAAAATGAAGAGCTGTGGGGGCTCACGGGCCTGCTCCACGATTTGGACTACCCCATGACCAAAGACAGCCCGGAAAAACACGGCCTCTTGGCTGTGGAACTCCTAGACAAACGCTTGCCCCCGGAAGCCTTGGCCGCCATCAGCGCCCACAACAGTGAGTGCACGGGCGTGGAGCCTCGGACAAAAATGGATTTTGCCTTGCGGGCGTCGGAAACCATCACCGGCCTCATCACAGCCGCGGCGCTCATGCGCCCCACAGGCATGGAAGGCATGCAGCCCAAAAGTTTGAAAAAGAAGATGAAGGACAAGGCCTTTGCGGCCAACGTGAACCGGGAGCGCATCATGGAATGCGAACGTATGGGCGTGCCTCTGGATGAGTTTCTCGGCCTTGCCATTGCGGCGATGACGCCGGCCTAAGCTTATTCTTTTGGCGGCTCCCCTCCCGGCGCCTGCGGTTTTCCCAAATGACTCCTCCGCGCATCCTCACCCGTTGCCCCTCCGGCAAGATCCAAGGGGGCCACCAACTCGGGATTTTGCAAGGGCGCAAGGCAAACGCGGTTACGCCCTTCCTGCTTTGCGCGGTATAGGGCAACATCCGCCAAGGCAATCATCTTTTGCAAAAAAAGCGTATCGCGTTCGCCTTTCCATTCAGGCAGCACCGTGCTTACGCCAACGCTTACGGATATAGGCACCGGCCCGACGCTAAGTTCCGCGGGAAAGCTGGCAATGGCTTGGCGTATGCGCTCCGCGGCTCTTCGCCCTTGATCCTGGTCCGCCTCCGCAAAGAAAAAGATAAACTCTTCCCCCCCGTAGCGGCCCATGCTGTCCGCCTGACGCAAATTGGAAGCGGCCAGATTTACCAGATGCTTTAAGGCAAGATCCCCTTCCAGGTGCCCGTAGCTGTCATTAAGCTCTTTGAAATGATCCACATCGAGGAGAGCAAGGCAGCAAGGAGCGGCGTTGTTCTGAGCCGCCTTCAAGCCGGCTTCGGCAACCAGCAGAAAAGAACGCCGGTTCAGCGCGCCGGTTAGAGAATCGTGATCCGCGAGGTATTTAAACCGCGCTTCGCTTTGCTTTAAGGCGTTCACGGCCGAAGTGCGCATCTCCACTTCCCGCCGCAAAGAGTTCGTCAGTCTTGTTAAAGCGTCTTCAGTCGTACGCAAGCTGGTGAGGGTCGTATCAAGCTGTATCACCATATTATTAAAAGCTGTGGAAAAAACCCCCATAAAATCAACGCGCTGCGTAAAATCTCCTTTAGAGATCTGCTCCACCTGCCAGGTGAGATGACGCAAATTGGCAAGGTGTTTTTTTAAAAGCCCGGCTGCATACCCTCGCTCCTGGATATCCTGGGACAAATCACCCCGGGAGATAAGCGCGATATGCATACGTAGTGAGGATATAAGCGCGTGTAATTCTTGCATTTCCTCCATATCTTCCAGTTCCGGCGGCAACGTTGGCGTTGCGGAACTTTTGAGCAGGGCAAGGATATGCTGAATTGCGATAAACGCTAAAGATTTCGTCTTATTTATAGACACTCTTTAGAACCTTGTACCGAAGGGATCCAATAATCACCTTTCCAAGTTGATTATAAAGAACCACTACGCAACAACGCGCGCGCACTTCCCGGTTCCTCAAGCGGCATGCCGGGCCGTTGCGTTTTCGCGGATAAAATTTTAGGCCCCGCTTTCCGCCACGGCGCTAAAACGGCAGGTTCTTTCTCCCGTGCACCAACAATCAATCTCCTTCACAAAAAATCCTTTACCGGTGAAAGCTTCCAAAATTCCACGGATAAATCCCTCATCATACACGCAAATGACATCTTGCGTGTCCGCCATGCCTGAGCAGTCCAAATCTTCATCCACAGTAAATGTAAAGCGAAGTTGTTCGAGATCGCTCTTTTCCATGCGCAAAATGCCTATGCCGAACTTCTTGAAATAATCCTGCAAAATCTTCAATAATTCATTGATATTAGCTGCTTCACTGCAAAACCGCTTATAAAAAGCCGCACCCGCTTTAAAGCCGGCTTCACGAAAAAGAGCGTCCGCTTTTTCCGTTCCATAATGCTGCTCAAGGACATCGCGCAAGGTGAACTGGAAGAGCCGGTACACCTCTATCCGTGTGGTCGCCCCAAGGCTGGGCCGCGCCACATCCATATCCCCCATGACCTCATCCCAAGAAAATTTATACTTTCGTTCTGTAGTCACTGTACCCCCATCTCTGCTACCCGCGCGGCAACGGTTCTCCCCACGCCTTGCCCTCGCGTTCCGAATGGCATTTCAGATCAACCATCCAAATTGATTATGCAAAATCACTTGCTCGAGGATTCCCTTTCCAGCGTAACGGCCTCACATGTCCTTCGCGCGCAATGTATGCGCCCATGCGTATACCATTACAATAAGGCCTTATCGCAATCGGACAAGGTTTTTGCCTCCTTTTTTCGCATCATACAATGCAAGATCCGCCCGCTGAATAAGGCTGTCCAACGTCTCGCCCGCCTGGTAGGCGGCGCAGCCGATGCTGACCGTCACCTGAGGCAGCGTACCGAAATTATATTCCGCAATGCTGTTGCGCAGCTTTTCAGCCATGCGTAAAGCCTGGTGCTGAGAGGTAAAAGGCGCCAGCACGGCAAATTCTTCACCTCCGTAGCGTGCCGCCATATCTTCCCGCCGCAGCAATTGACACAACAACTGCCCCAGGGTGGCAAGCACGGTATCCCCGGCAAGGTGCCCATACACGTCGTTAATGCCTTTAAAGTCATCAATATCCATGAGCAGGAGAGATAAATCGCCTCCGTCGCGCGTTATCCGGTTCGCTTCATCTTGAAGCGCCTCCATAAACGCCGCCCGGTTGTACAGGGTGGTAAGGGAATCAAAATGCGCTTTTTGCCTGTAGGCTTCCAAATCGTTGTACAGCATGCGCCGCTCAAGCAGGTGCTCTCTGGCTTTTTGCAGAATGCGCCGCCTGTCGATGAAATCGTCACTCAACTGCCGTACAATAAGCACACGCTCTTTGCCGAGGCACATGGCTGTCGCCAGAAGCGCCAGTTTCCCTTGCTGAACGCCCTCCTCCTGCCAGATGCCGGAAGACAGCATACCGTCTTTGCTTCCTTCATTGCGTTTGAAAAACACTTCGGCGTCATCCAGAAAAAAGGTCAGCATTTCCGAAGTATCCCAAGGCGTGACAGAAGGCATACCCGCTTCATTTGCGAACAAGCGCAAATAAAATTCCGGCACCTTCCCGTACAACTCGTACGTCCTTTCTCCTGTGCGGCGAAGTACGGCAATATCGAGGGCGCTCAAAATCAACGGAGCAAGATTGAGTTCTTCCTTCACATTGAGTTCTTCCTTCACAGCGACTCCCAGGCTAACTAACTTGATGCGTCAATACGACGGCTAATGCAATTATTATCTGCCTAACCAACTGCGGTATCCGTGACGGAGCGGCCTTTGCCCCTGTTCTTTTCCTGACGGCGCCAAAACGGTGTTCCCGCACTCGTTCAACGCGATCCAAGCATTGCTTCTGCGAGAACTAAAAAGCTTTCATTCACCGCAAGGCCAGTCTTTGCGCTTGTCTTAATTACCGTCATGCCCATATGGCCAAGCCCGTGCAATTGCTCGTCCGTAACCTCCCAGGATGGCGCAAGATCCGCTTTATTCACCAAAAGCGCATGCGGAACCGGGCCAATAAGATCAAGGGCTAATATCCGCAAACTCAAAGCTATATCCAAAGTTTCCTTGCGCGTTCCGTCAGCCACCACAAAAAAGCCCATTGCTCCGCGTAGGTAGGAAATATGCACGTCCGCATAGTCGTCTTTGCCTTCCAGATCCCACAAAACAATCGAGACGTCCTGGCCGGTCACCTGCATCGTTTTCTTACTTATCTTCACCCCCACTGTGGAAAGATAGCGGACGGTAAAAATGGAATGCACGTACTGCTGCACCAGGGCTGTCTTGCCGACGGCGAAGGCGCCAAGCATACAGACTTTCTTGTTAATCATGCGTAACCTTTATTTCCTACTCGCAACTTGATTCACTCGCACTGCGCGTATGCGTTTTTCCCTACAATGCTAACTCATCCGGCAGCGCAGCACAAGAATAACCCGAATCTCGACAAAACAGACCTTAAAACAGCTTACGCGGGAAATATCCTCGCCGAAAAACGCGTTTTCGGCATACTCCGTCGCCTTTGCGGCGAGCGGGCAAACAATGCCCGGCAGCCGGCGCCGCTTGTACCGCATGCTTATTGAGGAGGCGCACTCCCCATCCTCCCAAAACAAGCAAGGCTATTGCCGTAATAATTCCACTGCGCCGGGGGAAGGAGCATTACTCAGGTGAACGCGCATTTCAATTCGCCTGCTGGCTTGATCCCCCAGCGGCGACGTCACGCTTTTGTTCGCATACTCCGCACCCATGCCGTATAACGATATGGAAAGGCTGGAACCCTTGCCGTACAACATAGCGGCCAAAGTCCTCGCTCTGGCCTGGCTTACCTCGTAGTTGCGTTTGTCGTTGCCCACAATGTCGGCATGGCCGTAAACAGTCAACTGCGCCCCCATACCCATGCTCGTGGCCAACTGATCAAGCTCCACTAAGGTATCCACCACATGCTGCAATTTTGCCACATCCGCGGGCACGGGAACATCCTTACCGAGCGGAAACTCAATGGAAGAAGTTTCCACTTCTTTCACCAATTTCTCCAGCTTCGCCATGCGCGGGTCCGAGAGTTCATCCATAACCACTCGCCCCACGCCCGGCAGAGCCAGGGCCTGCTGCCGCGCTTTGATTATCCAGTCCATGGAGGCCGTGCCTGAAAAATGCAACGAGCCGTCGGAAAAGAAGCGGAGTTGCACATTGGCCGGAGGGCGGATCTGCTGCCTGATGCGCTTGACGACAATGGGCGGCTCCAGGGAAACGTAAGGAATGGTCTTAATATGAAAATCTTCAGCCGTGCCGCCGGCTTCGGCGATAACAGCGGCAGGTTCGCGGGCAAGCTCATCACGCATGCAGGTAATAGCCCAGGGAGAAGAGGCGAAATCGCGCACTTCCACCACAACCAGGCCCGGTTCTTTGCGCAGCTTATCCACATATCCATCCATGGTGGAAAAGAAAGCTTCCTGTTTTTGCGCCTTTTCCGCTTCAGCCATAAGGGCCTGTTGTTTTTCGACATATGCGGAATAGCGCCAAAAAACCAATGCCCCCACGAGCAAAATCAAGGCCAACGCGGGCGCGAGCTTGCTCCAAAGGGGGAGCGGCTTTCCCTCATCCTCAAACCGGGTAATGAGGCAATCTTCAAGGTGACGGGCGGCAAGGGAAAATCCCGAAGCATCCCCGTTAAACTTCGCGAGCTCTTCAATGAATTCCACCTGCAACAGCTCAAGGGTGCTGCGCAACTGCTTGCGGAATTCCAACGGCGGCGTGCCGCGTAAAACGCAGGCAAGGTAGGCATAGGGACTTTGCTCCACCCAAATGGTAAACTCCCCCATGTGTAGGGATTCCAAGTCGCTTTCTTGGCCGCTGACAAAGCAGTCGCGCACAAAATCCTGAATAGCCGTGAGCATGGCGGACACCATGTCGGCATCCTGAACGACCACCCCTTCATTGACCACATGGCTGAGCACAAGCCCTGTATCGCGGTGGATAAAAAAAAGCTGCTCCACTCTGTAAGCCAAGGTGTGCAGCAACACCACCTCGCTAAAGCTCTTGCCTGTGCGCCATGACTCCAGACGCCAGCGCAGGCCTCGCCAAGAAAAGGCGATCTCCATGGTTTTATGGAAACTTTCCAGCATACTGCGGAAAGTTTCCGTTATGGAGCGGCGGATGGCCGGACCCATCAAAGGAAAAAGCACATTGGCAAAATCAAGGGGCCTCTTACGCAAAGCGGCCTTAAAAAGCTCTTCCACAAGGGGACTAAGGGCGCGGCTAAGTTTGTCGTCCTTGCCGGTTCGCAGCAGAATAGCCTCGGCCACAACCTCGCTGACATCTTTGGCATGGGTCAAAGGATCGTCAAGACGAGTTTTCAGTTGTTCAATAAGCGCGATTTCCCGCTGCAGAATAAGGGAACGCAAAGCGGCCAGCTCAGGCTCCAACGGAGCGAGAGGAATATCATCGTCTTTGCCGGACGAATGTTCCTCTTCGGAAAAAGACGCACTGGCATCCCGCTCGCCGTCAGCGGCGGCGGAATCTTCTGCCTGAGAAGCCGGCGTAGCTTGAGAGGAGACGAAACCGTGCAGCGCGTTTTGCCCAAGCTCCAGCGCGCTCACCTGTTCCTTAAGTTTCCCGGCCGCTTCGTGCGCCTCAAGGCTCGGCCAGTCCGAAGTCCAATGCGCTTCTTCCATGCCGGGAAAAGGCATCTGATCTTCAGCGGCTTCTTCCGGTGTGTCCCGCTCAGCTACAAAAGACCGCTCCATAAAAGACGAAGATCCCCCCAGATGTGCGGCTTCCCCCCCAGGCGGCTCAACCGGGACCGCCTCCAGCCCGTCGCCTTGAGCAAAAACCGCACCCGGCAAAATTACGCTTCTTTCTTCTTTGCGCAGACGGGGAGCGCTCTCCTCCTCACTGCGATCCGTCATTGTCATGATCGTTGACTTCTCTCTCCAGTGAGGAATTCGAGTTCGAACCACTTACAGGCACATACACGCGATCCATATCAGGAGCCCACTGCCCGCTCAACTTAAGGGCACACTCGGTGAACATGCCGGAGAGAGAGGAACGGTAGACCATGTCGTCTCGAATTTGTGAAGCCGTCTTGGCAATTACCTGTAACGCATCCTGATACTTGCCTTCTATTTTATCCGTCAGGCTGCCGCTTTCAGACAAAAGAAGCTGACGCAGCTCCCGCTCTGTGGCGTCAAGCGTGCTTGAAAGCTTGCTGACCTTACGCTCAAGGCTTTCCGTTGCCGCGGCAAGGTCCCTGCCGAGTTGGGCAAAGGCTTCCACCCGTTCACGCTGCTCTGTTTTAACCGCTTCGGAGCGCTCGCGCTGTTCAGCCTTGATCGCCTCAGAACGCTCCGTCTGTTCTTCCTGCAAACGGTGCAACAACATAGAAGTTTCACTCTTCATAAAGTTTTCTAAGGAATCCAGTCTTTTTTTCAGCGACTCTCGCGCATCGGAAACTTCCCGTAAAAATCGTTCTTCCTGCCGCCTAAAGCGAACTTCCATCTCTTTTAACTGTGTGCCAAACAGCAACTCGCGCACCTGCTCCATAGGAGCAGCATCTTGTACGAGGGAAGCATCGTTGCCGCGTCTTGTCATAGGAATTACCTCTCTGCTGTATGCGTAGCATATCGCAATATAGTTATCTACGCAACTCTACTATAGTTTTTGTTCTTTTTACCAAAAGAAAGGGCCGTCTTATCTGATTTTACACCACATGGCTATTATTATTCCGCCAATACGCCGATAAAACTCTATAAAAAATACGAAAATAAAAAATACATACTTTTTTCTATGCGGATAATAAAGCATTGTGCATCTTTTTCCGCCATAAGCAGTGCCGCGGTATAAGTTAAGGCTTGCCCACAGTCAGGCCCATAAACCGGAGCAAGCCGTCAAGGGAGGTATATGGATGGGGTGGGCAGCCCGGTATAAATAAATCCACCGGCACATGGGGCTCAGCCCCCTCAGCCAATTGACCGCCGCCCACGGCTCCGGGCGGCGTTTTAAACAGACCGCCGGAAATTGCGCAAGCCCCCACGGCAATAACGGGTTTTGGCGCGGGCATGGCGATGCGGCACTTCAACAGGGCTTCCCGCATATTTCGCGGAACAGGGCCTGTAAGTACGAGGCCGTCGGCATGGCGAGGGGAAGCTACAAAATCCATGCCAAAGCGCCCTATATCGAATACAACCGTACTGAGCACATTCAAATCGGCTTCACAAGCGCCGCAACCGGCGGCCGTCACCTGCCGCAAACGGAAAGAACGGGCAAAAATCCTCTCTCCGAAGCAATCCACGGGCAGTTCCGGCAAAAGAAAGCTTCTCCGCCCGTCTTCCGGCAAAGATTGCGTCACCGCGCCGTGTTGCGGCGCATGCGCGTTTTTGCCCTCGCTCGTCAGAGCGGGGTCGACATAAGCGCTCGGGCGGATGATTAACGCTTCGCGTCTGGTGCTGCTTAAACGCCAGTCCGTGGTGAAGACCAAAGCCTCTTTGGGGCAGACCTTGGCGCAGTCTCCGCAAAAGATGCACATCCCCATATCCAAAGCCGGGCCCTCTCGTTCCAGGCTGATGGCTCCAGTGGGGCAGACAGCAAGGCAGGCCGTGCAGCCTTCGCCCGCCGCGCCAAGACAGCGCGCGGCATCTATAAAGGGCCGCCCGCGAAAACGCGGCGGCAAAGAGGGAAAAGCGTCGGGAAAGCCCACCGTGCGCTTTTTCTGCCAAAACCGTTCAAAAAAGATGTCCCACATAACGCATCCGGATCCGTCCTTAGAGCAGTTTATGCTTGAGATTATCGCTTAACGGCGGGCAAAGCTCTCCTACGCCAATCCCGCGGGCCTTGTCGCGCTTCGCTCGACAAGGCCGGAGCATTTCACCAGTATGTATAATTTCAATGTCGCAATACTCCGGTCGGCACAGAGAAAAACCCCTGGCCCGCGCGCTTTCGTCCCTTATAAGTCATGCCCGCAGTAGGAGAGGTTGAAGCTTTTGTTACACAGGGGAAAATCCGATATCTGCTGCCCCCGCATGGCCACGGCCAGCCCCATCCAGTTGTGGAAGGAAGGGTCGGTCACCACATACGCGCAAAAGCGCCGGTCTTTGCCGGTCACAGCCACGTGGCACACCTCGCCGCGCCACCCCTCCACCAGGCTGACCGCAAAAGCCTCAGGCATAAGCGGCGTGGAGTCTCCGGGCAGGATACACACGCCCGCCTCGTCCTCCACCCCCAAAAAATCCTCTAAAAGGCGTTTGCAATAGCTTATGGAGGCGTTTATTTCAGCATGGCGCATAAAAGTCCTGGCGCGCACATCGCCTTGAGAGGAAAGAATAGTGTCCGGAGCGCTGGGCAATCCGGCAAGGGGATGGCTTTGCCGCGCGTCCCGGGCAAGGCCTGAGGCGCGTGCCGCCGGCCCCACCATGCCGAGCTGCCAGGCCGTCGCCTTGGGTATGGTTCCTATGCCTGTAAGGCGCGCCATAACAGAAGGGGAATGCCATAAAAGTTGCAATGCGCCTTGAACATCGCGATCTGTCTGGGCAATTCTTTGCTTCAGCGTTGCCACAAGGCCAGGGTCCAGATCGTGGCGCACTCCGCCCGGAATAAGCAACCCCCGGCCAAAGCGGCTGCCGCAGATCAAGGCGCTCATGTTCAGCCAGTCTCCGCGCAGGCGGCCGCAATACGAAAGCGTGGACAAAAAGCCCACGTCTCCGGCAAGGGCCCCCATATCTCCGGTATGGTTGGCAAGGCGTTCCAGCTCCAAAGCAAGAGAGCGGATCAATTGCCCTCGGGGTGAAGGCGCCCAGTCCGCCAACGCTTCCAACGCGCTGCAATAGGCCCAGGCATGGGCTATGGTGCTGTCTCCTGAAAGGGTCTCCATAAGGGGCAGCGTGTTCTTCCCCGGCCCGTTCCGCAACAGGGCCTCCACGCCCCGGTGGTGGTACCCCAGGGAAATTTCCAGGTGCATCACAAGTTCGCCCAGACACTGGAAGCGAAAATGCCCGCACTCGATCACCCCGGCGTGGATAGGGCCGACAGCCACTTCATGCACTTCATCCCCGTCCACGCGGAAAAAATCCATATTGCCCACTTCCGGCCCGCCAATCAGAGAAAACCGGACCGGTTTCAGCCAGGGGTGCCCCTCAGGAACAAGCCCGTATTTTTCATACAGCTCACGCTCAAAAAGATGCAATTGCGGCAAGCGGGGAGTTAAGGAAGGATAGCTTTTTTCCACCTCACAACAGGCAACGGCAAGCTTGTTATCCCCTTCGTTGGCAATGATGGCGACCAGTTTTCCTTCAACGGGGGCCCTATCTTTCATAGTCATTTCCTGCAACGTGCGCGGCAGCAGGAAGAACGCCGCCACCCGGTCGCCTCCGCGTATGCGCGAGGTCAGCCAATGGCTGAAGTAGCTGAAGGAAAAGCAAGGAATCATATCCAAAGGCGCGGCGCAGCCATTGCGCAGGAGCAGGCCTTCGCGTCCGGACGGCGCTCCTTCGGAAGCCGTCCAGGCGCTGTCCGCTTGCGCGCCGGAAAAGTCGAGGGTCTGGCTCATGACACATCTCCGGAGAATATGTTCGATCTCCTCTCGCGCAGGTTCCGTTCAGCTCTTTTTTGACGCGGCATATCGTTCTACCAAACGGTGGGGCTAAGAGGGCGGAAAGTCAAAGCCGCGGCCTTCTCCACCGCCTCATTGAGCCAACCGGGCATAACTATGCCGAACAGCAAGGCCAGCAGCAGCAGGCACGCCGAAGGAACCACCAAAAGCGGCTGCTCCCTGGCGATTGGGGTAATGCCGTGCGGCGCTTTGCCTCTGCACATGCGCAAAGCCGGGCTGAACATACCCACAAAAATGATCCCGAGCAGGGCCAGATAGAGTCCCCCGAGCCACAGAGGGCCACGGTGCAAAATGCCCTGCAACACGGAAAATTCGCTGATAAAAACCAGAAACGGCGGCGAACCGGTAATGGCAATAATCCCGGCCATCCACAAAGAGGAGGTTATGGGCATAGTCCTGCCCATACCGGTAACGTCATGGACGGATTTTGTGCTGTATTTGGCGAGGATGTTGCCGGCCAGCAAAAACAGAGCCGCTTTGACCAAGGAATGGCCCATCATGTGCAGCACGCCTCCGCGCGCGCCTTCCAGGCCCACGCCGAGCGCAATGAGTAAAATGCCCATATGCTCCACGCTGGAGTAAGCGAGTATGCGTTTAAAATCTCCCAAATTCACGATGAACAAAGCGGCGGTGAGCATGGACAAAAAGCCGAAAGCAATGAGCAGCGTGGAGGAAAAATCCCCCAACCCCGCGGCCAGGCTGACTTCATGGGCGCGAAAGATGCCGAGAAAGGCGCAGTTCAGCAATGCTCCTGACAAGAGGGCCGAAACAAGGGAAGGCGCTTCGCTGTGCGCGTCCGGAAGCCAGGTATGCATAGGGGCCGCGCCCATTTTCGTGCCGTACCCCACCAGCAAAAAAACGAAGGCGGCCTTAAACCAGCCCGGGTGTACGGACGCCGACTCCAACAAAAGCGGGTTCACTCCCATATTCGTGGTCATTCTACTCTGGGTCTGCATGGAGACATCCATCAGCAGGTTGCCGATAAGGGCCAGGGCAATGCCCACAGAGCAAATGAGCAGATACTTCCAAGTAGCTTCCAGCGAACGCCGGTGCCGGTGAAAATAAATAAGCGGAGCACTGACGATAGTGGTGGTTTCTATACCCACCCACAAAAGGCCGAAATGCCTGGTGCAGGCGGCAAGAACGGCGGAAGAAAGAAACAGTAATAAACAGGCCGTAAAGGTGGCTTCCGGCGCATTGGAAAAGTGCAGCCCTTGCTGAAAATCTTTGCGGGTGCCGGTGTCTTCGCCTTTAAGATATCCGGCGGCATATACCGAGGCCGCGAAGAACAATATGCACGTAAGCGTAAGCACGATGCGTCCCATGGCATCCAGGGCAAGGAGCTCGCCGCCGTAAGGAGTCGGCGGCGCCACCCAGCAAACCGCGGCGAGGATAAGCTCCACCAGCGATACGCACAGCAGCAGGATGCGCCGGGCCGTGTCCGAAGGAATAAACCAGGAGGCCAGCGCCCCTATGAAGGGAATGCATATGAGTGCAAGGAGCATGACTAATCCCGCAGGCTCGCGATCTGATCCATATCCGTGGAATCAAAGGCCGCGTTAAGGTGGTGAATGGCGATTCCCATAACAAAGGCCGCGACCAGAATATCCAGCAAGACGGAAAGCTCCAGCCAGACAGCGCCCTCCTGAGCCATGGGAACGCCCATGAGGTAAATGCCGTTTTCCATGACCAAATAGCCGAACACCTGCGCAAGGGCTTCTCGCCGGGTGACGATGAGGAGAATGCCCGCGCTGATGGTTGTCAAACCCATGGGAAAAAATAAAGAAAATAAAGGATTGGCGGCAATGCCCAATTGCGCGCCCAGCCAGAGGGAAGTGGCGAGACTGGCTAAACCGAGAAGCACGCAAGCCGAATGCCCCAAATAAGGAGGGAGCGATACCTGAGACGGCAGACGCATATAGGTGCGCCTGAGCAGCCAGGGCAAAATGAGCGCCTTGATGCTGATAAAGACGGCGGCTGTCCCCAGAATATGCGGGTTCAGTTCGCCTTCAAAGGTAAAGAAAGGCAAAAAACCCAAAATAAGCCCCTGCAAGGCGATAAGACGGATGCACAAGCGATGCCGTTCCGCGCCCAGCAGGGCAAGGTCGGTAATGACAATCAGGCTCAGGGCTGTTTGCAGCCAGTCAAACGAAGCTAAGGGCAGCATTTGGGGCGGCATGCGTTACCTCCACAAACTAAGGGCGGCGAGGCAGGCAAGGCTGCCGGCCAGGGTAAAAATTTGCGGCACCCGCTCCATGCGCATACGCGCCATGAGAGATTCCACAAGCCCCACCAGAACGGCCACGGCAAAAATGAGCAGCAGGATAAGCGCAACAGAAACGCACCCGGCTTCTATAACGCCCGCCTCACGGGTGAGGAAGCGCCCTCCGGCCACAGGCAAGAGCAAGTTTGCGATGAAAAGGCTGAATATCCACAGCTTCACCGCCGCGGCGTATTCCAAAAGCGCCAGATCAGGGCCGCTATGATCAAGGATCATCACTTCATGGATCATGGTCAATTCAAGGTGCGTATTGGGATCATCAACGGGGATCCGGCAGTTTTCCGGCAGCAGCAATAAAAACAAAGTAAAGGAGAGCATGAGATAAAACGACCAGTTCGCCTGCCAAATGCTGAAATCCAGGCCGCCAAACATACCGGCCAGGGAAAATTGCCGGGACTCATACCCAAGAATGAATAAGCTGAATAAAAAGATAGGTTCCGCCAAAGCGGAAAAAAAAGCCTCACGGGCCGCGCCCATGCCTTCAAAAGCGCTGCCCGTGTCGAGCGCCGCCAGGATAAGCGTATAGCGGGCAAGGGCAAATAATCCGGCCAGCACGACAAAGTCACCCGGAAAGCTGATGAGCGGAGGCAACGAGCCGAACGGCAACAGCAACAGCGCGACAACGGCCACCGTCACCCCCGCCGGAGGGGCCGCTTTAAAAAAACAGGATACGCTGTGCGAATACACCGGGCTTTTGCGCGATAGTTTGACAAGATCGTAATAAAGTTGCAGCAAAGGCCGCCCGCGCCGTCCGCCTATTATGGCCTTAACCCTGTTAATGATGCCGGACAAGAGCGGCGCAAGCAGCAGCGACAAAATGAAAACGGCCAGAGAAAAAAAGAGGTATGCCATCATGACCACCCGAGAGCCCAGACAAGAGCCGTCATCAAAGCGATGAAGATATACAAAATATATATATTAACCAATCCATGCTGTAATTCTTTAACTTTTTCGGCAATCAACCCTATCGGGCGAAAGAGGCAGCGCTCCCATATAGAAGCAAACCAGTCGGGTATGGTCATAACGGCGCGCGGCTCAGATGGAAACAAGCCCTCCAGCTTGGGCGTCTGGATTCGCGCCCGCACCAGGGGTTGCAAAAGTACGGCGAAAGAATGCGCAAAAGAGCCGCCTGTATACTGCATCCGGGCGGAAGGATAGCGGTAGCCGCAATCCCAGGTTTGCCCGGTCGTCTCGCCGTTACGCCGCACTCTCTTATTTTTGAGCCAAAAAATTACGCCGAAGAGGAGCAAAATTCCGGCGCAGGCCGCGGCGTACCAGGATAAAATATCACCGCCCAGCACCACATCCGCGGGGCTTACGGCAAGCGGCGGGAAAAGCCTTTGCGCAAACCGTGATAAAAAAGGAGCAAGGCCGTACAAAAGAAACGGACCGGCAAAACTCATGCCCAGACACAGCGCGGCAAGAAAGACCATTGCCGCTCCGCACAGCCGGTCAGGCTCGTTCGCCTGCCTGCTTTCCGCGCTGCGCGCCTCTCCCAAAAACCCTAGCCCGAACATGCGCGTAAAGGTAAACAACGAAAAAGCCGCGACAACACTCAGGCAGGCAAAAGCGAGCCAGAAGCTTAAGGAGGGCCAGGATCCCCCCAAAGCCTCACTGCCCACAATCAGGCCCATGTATATCAGCAATTCGCCCATAAAGCCGTTACAAGGAGGAACCCCCGCTATGGCCAGGCATCCCACGGCAACGCAGCCGCCTGTGACGGGAATGCGCTTAAAAAGCCCGCCCAAACGCTGGAGGGTGGTAACGTTTGTGTTCTCTTTCACCACATTGACGCCGAGAAAAAGCAGACTTTTAAACAAGGAGTGGTTCCAAAGATGCAAAAAAGCGCCCCCCAGCAGGAGAAGCACGGCCGTGGAAGCTCCCTGTAATCCAGCCAGCAGCGCCGCTCCCAAAGCCAAGCAGATGACGCCCATATTTTCCGCGCTCGAATAAGCCAGGGTGCGCCGCATATCCGACTGAAGGAGCGCGAAAAAGATGCCCAGTATGCTGGAAAGCGCGCCCACCCCCATAAGGCCGTAAGCCCAGTGCGCATCCAAAGGGCCCAGCAAACTCAAAATCCGCATCAGCCCGTAAATGCCGAGGTTGGTCATGGCTCCGGAAAACAGCACTATCACATGACCCGGCGCGGAAGCATAGGCCCCGGGCATCCAAATATGCAGAGGAACAAGGCCGGATTTAGCCCCAAAGCCCACAAACGCCAGCAAAAAAAGCAAACCCGCATTGCGCCATCCCGTATCTTTTGCCGCATGGGCGGCAAACGCGGCAAATTCGCTGCTTCCCGCCTCCTGGAACATGGCGGCAAACAGCAACAGCAGCGGGAGAGCCCCCAGATGCGCCGTCACCAAAAAAATCCAGGAAGCGTACCGCTCATGGCTGTCTTTGTCGTCAAGGCTGATAAGAAAAAACAACCCTAACGACATAATTTCCCAGGCAAAAAGAAACAGTACCGCGTCCGACGCCGTCACCGCCAGGAACATGGCCGCAACAAGCAGGCAGTAAAAAAAGCCGTGCTTGCCGTAATGGATCTTTTCCACTTTGCCGTAGGCCTCAAAGGCGCGGATACGCGCGGGCAGCAGCAGGGCTCCCACAGCCGCAAGCAGGAATAACGGCAAAAGAAATATGGAAGAAAGCGCGTCCAAAGAAAAAACGCAGTTTCCCAGCGGGAGAGGCAAAGGCAGACGGATGCTCAAATTGTGTTCTGAAAAAAAAGAAAATAACGCCAGAATAAAGCCGCAGATCGAAGCGCCGGCCACCGCCCGGGAAGCAATCCGCAGCGAGCTCTCTCTCCTGCCCGCGCAAAGGCAGGCCGCTCCGCCTCCAAGCAACAGGCCCAACACTGTGTAAAACATGGCAATATGGACTATCAACATGCGTATGGCCCCTTCCATGGCGCCGCCGATCCCCCGATGACGCGCGGCGGCTAAATCTTGTTCCCGCATTATCGCGAAGTAGACGAAGAGACAAGGCTTTTACAATTTTTTTTTTTATTTCCGGCAAGGCCTCGCCAAAGACTGTGCGGGCAAAAGAGCAGCTTTGTTCTCCGGCAGGGAATATAAAGCCGCTATGGGGAAACAGGCCCTCACAAATAAGGCCAAGATAGCGGCGAAATTTGACGCGGCCAACGGGCAAAGGGGCTCTTTGCCAGCAAAGCCTGGGTTGCTTTCCGTCGCGAGTTGTATCACTCTCTCAAAAAAAAACGCATGCGCCGCAAACGCGCTGTGCGGGCATTGTCTGAAAAAAAGCAAGACGCCCCGGCTGCCCGTAAAAAAACAGCGCGGCTTCTTTGCGCTTGCCATAAACGAACCCACCATGCGCAATACCCTTATCGTCATCTGCGCCCTGCTCTGCGTGGCGGGCATTTTGCTCATCCCCACCCCACAGGGGCTTTCTCCCCAGGGGCATGCCCTTTTAGCCGTCACCGCCGGCATGCTGCTGCTGTGGATACCCCAGGCAGTGGACTTTTCCGCCAGTTCCTTCTACCTCATCGGCCTCATGGCCCTGTGCTGCGGCTTAACAGAGCACCCCGCCGCCCCCGGCCAAATGCTCGGAGCCGGCGGCGGCGTCAAGCTGGCCATGCAGGGCTTTGCCTCCTCAGCCTGGATCTTGGTGACCTGCGCCCTTTTTCTTGCCGCTGTGGTCGATTCCAGCGGGCTTGGCCGCCGCATCAGCCTGCGTTTGCTCTGCGCCACCGGCGCAAAGCCAAAGCGCATTCTTTTCGCCACCTTAGGGCTCACCCTGTTTCTTTCTCTTATCATCCCCTCCCCTGCCGCCAACGCGGGCCTGTGCACCGTGCTCATGCTCAATGTGGTGCGGCTGCTTGACATTCCCATGCAAAGCAACCTTTCCAAAAGCATTTTCCTTACCGTCGCCTTCGGGCCGATTCTGTCCACGCTTATGGTGCTCACTGCCGGAGGCGGTCCCATTCAAGCCGCCGCCTTTATCTATCAAGGGACAGGACGCGATCTTTCCTGGCTGGAATTTTTTCTGTATGGCGCGCCCCTTGCCCTTGGCATGTGCATGTGCCTGTATGCTTTGCTGGCCATGCTGTTTCCCGCGGGTAAAACCCCCCTGCCTGAAATCGGCCCCCGCCTCCGCCAGGCCCTGGAAGAATGCGGTCCCTTCACCCGGCAGGAAAAAGCCATCACTTTCGTGCTCATTTTCATCATTCCCCTCTGGATAACCGCCAAGATCCTGCACCCGGTCGATCCCAGCACCATTGCCATGCTGGCTGTGGCCCTTATTTTTTGTCCCGGCGTCATGGACAAAAATTTTGCTCCGGCCTGGAAGGCGCTGTCCGACAAAGTGGCCTGGGGCACCATGATGCTGTTCGGCGCCGTGCTCTCCCTCGGCCAGGCCTTGCTGGACAGCGGCGCCGCCGCCTGGCTGGCCAAAAGCACCCTGGTGCGCCTGGGGCTGACCGAGTGGCCTCTGCTTCCCCTTATCCTTGTCGCCGCGCTCTTGTTTTCGCTGTTCGGGCTGGCCTTTTCCGCCCGCTCCGCGGCCATTGGCGCGCTTACGCCCACCATTATCGGGTTTGCCCAAAGCCTGCCCCCTGAGCGGCAGCTCCCGGCCTGGGGGCTCACCCTGGTTCTCAATTACGCCGTCCAGTTTGTCGTGCTTTTTCCCGCCAATTCGCCCATGGCCATGATAGCCATCACCAGCAACAGCTTCTCAAGCCGGGACATGCTCCGCCTTAGCCTGCCCCTGAGCGCCGCGGGTTTTTTGCTCCTCCTCCTCTTGTCCCATAGCTGGTGGCCCTGGCTCGGCGTGTTGTAGCGGTGCAAGCCAAACTCCTTGACAGGCGCAATTTTTTTATCTATGCATGCAGGTTCCTTGCTCGCCGTAAGTGTGTCTTACACAGGCGGGCCATTTGTCCAAAAGGAGAAAGCTATGCGTAAGTTTGAAACATTGCTGCTCCTTTCCCCTGAGCTCACCGCCGATGCCAGAACCGCCCTCTTGGACGGCCTGAAGACGGTGATCGAGCGCGAAGGAGGAAAGCTGCTGGCGGAAGACCCATGGGGCATGCGTGATCTGGCCTACCCGGTACAAAAACAGATGCGCGGCTTTTTCATGCGCCTTGAGTATGCCGCTCCCGGCGCGCTGGTGAGCGAGTTGGAACGCAATATCCGCATTGCGGAAGGCGTTTTTAAATTCCTCACCGTTAAGCTGGAAGACGCTGTTGAAGAGGAGGCCGCATAATGGCGTTCAAGAAAAAATTCACCCCCCGCCGCAAATTCTGCCGTTTTTGCGCGGACAAGGATCTCCCCCTTGATTACAAGCGTCCCGATATTCTGCGCGATTTCGTGAATGAGCGCGGCAAGATCATTGCCCGCCGCATTACCGGCGCCTGCGCTCACCACCAACGCAGGCTCACGGTGGAGATTAAACGTTCCCGCCAGATGGCGCTGATGATCTACACTGCCACGCACGCCAGTGACGTGAAGAAAAAGAGCGTGCTGTAGGAGGCTGTGGCATGAAAATTATTTTGCGAACCGATGTGGAAAATCTCGGCCGTCTTGGCGATGTTGTGGAAGTAAAGCCCGGCTATGGGCGCAACTTCCTGCTCCCCCAGGGCTATGCCATGCTTGCCAGCCCGGCTAACCTCAAAGTGTTTGAACTGGAGCGGAAAAAACTCCAAGCCAAGACCGAAGCCTTGCGCGGAGCGGCCGCCGGCCTGGCGGAAAAAATCGTCGCCACGCCTCTTACCATCACCATGCGCGTGGGAGAAAACGACAAGCTCTACGGCTCCGTCACCCCTGTCCTCATTGCTGAAGCTTTGGCCGCCCAGGGGGTAGACATTGACCGCCGCCGCATTCTGCTGGACGCTCCCATCCGGGCGCTCGGAGAGTATTCCGTGCGCGTGCGCCTGCACGCCGACGTCATCGCCGAACTGCCCCTCACTGTTGTGGCGGAAAAAACGCAACACGACCTTGAGCAGGAAAGCGCAAAAACGCGTGGAAAGCTACAGGCTTCTGAAGTGAAGGCGTCTCATGCAGAGCAAAACCCCCTCCCGTCCGCGGAAGAGCAGCTTACGCAATAACCCCGTTGCCGCGCCCGGCGCCTCTTTGCAAGAGGCCGCCGGGCGTCCGGCCCGGGACGGCGGCGCCATGCCCGAAGAGCTGGCGCGCAATGTCCCCCCCCATAGCCTTGAGGCCGAGCAGGCCGTGCTGGGGGGGGTTTTTCTACGGCCCGACTCCCTCTACACCCTTGTGGACATGCTGGTGGAAGAAGACTTCTACGTGCCTGCCCACGCCGTAATCTACAAAACTTTTTTAAGCCTGTTCCAGCGCAGCCTGCCCATTGATCTCATTTCCGTGGCGGAAGAGCTCAAAAGCTCCGCCCAGCTTGAAAACGCGGGCGGCGCCGTCTACCTTGCGGATCTTGCCCGCGGCACCATAAGCGCCGCCAATGCCGAATACTACGCCGAGCTTGTGCGTAATAAATCCATGGCCAGGCAGCTCATTGACTCCTGCGCCACCATTATTTCCGACAGCTACGAGCCCGGCCAGGATGTCCGCGGCCTTCTCGACGCTTCCGAGCAGGCCATTTTCGCCATTTCCCAGCGCGGCTCAGGGCGCAATTACAAAAGCTCCGGCGAACTCACGCGCCAGCTTTTTGAAGATCTCAAAGCCAGATGCGAGCGCCGCGATCTGGTCACCGGCGTGCCTACCGGCTATTCCCGGCTGGATTACATGACCGCCGGGCTCCAGCCCTCTGACCTCATCATCCTGGCCGCGCGCCCCTCCATGGGCAAAACCGCCTTTGCCTTAAATATCGCCATGCGCGCCGCCATCCGCGGCGGCGTCGGCGTGCTCATCTACTCGCTGGAAATGTCCATGCAGCAGCTTATCATGCGCCTGCTGTGCTCCTGGGGCAAAGTGGACGTCTCGCGCATGCGCAGAAGCTACCTGAATGACGAAGACTGGCAGGCCCTGCATGATGCCGCCAACGTGTTCAGCTCCGCCCCCATTTATATCGACGACAGCCCGGCCCTCACTCCTCTGGAAATGCGCGCCCGCACCCGGCGGCTGAAGGTGGAAAAAAACATCGGCCTTGTGGTTGTGGATTACCTCCAGCTCATGCGCTCATCACGGCGCACGGACTCGCGCGAATTGGAAATCTCGGATATTTCCCGCAACCTCAAGGCCATGGCCAAAGAGCTCAATATGCCGGTTTTGGCCCTTTCCCAGCTTAACCGCAAAGTGGAAGAGCGCGGCGACAAGCGCCCCCTGCTTTCGGATTTGCGCGAATCCGGCGCCATTGAACAGGATGCCGACGTCATTATGTTCATCTACCGCGAAGCCGCCTACAAAAAAGCCTCTGAGCGCGGCCCGGTGGACAAGGCGGAAATTATTATCGGCAAACAGCGCAACGGCCCTGTAGGCATGGTGGAACTCATCTACGCCCCCGCCTACACCGCCTTTGAGGATCCGGAAAATACTTACAGCCCCATGGAACTTTAGAGTAGGGTAACTTTAAGACGCCGTGCAGGCCGTAGGTGAAAGCAAATTTCGCTTACGCCTGCGCGGCGGGCGCCGCCTTGCTTCGCGAAACAACAAACCCGCCCGCGCAGATGTGCGCGGGCGGGTTTGTTTGTAAGACCTATTTCACTTGTAAAATACCGCCAAGGGGAGCAAAAAGCGCTTTGGCTTTTGCTCCCCCCAGGTTTGGCATTATCTAGCTCGTTGAAATGGAAAGCAGGAAGTTGGTGAGCGCCTCCTGATCTCCCAGGGAGTAGTCAGCCACCGCCTTATTGTAAGCTGCGTCAGTGGAGTTGAAGGTAAGAGTCACGTCATGGCTCAGCGCATTGTCCTGAATGCTGAAGCTGAGCGTATGTGCGTTCGCATTCGCCTGCACGTTTGTGATATGCGCCTTAAAGAAGGTATCCAGCGCCTTATTCATATCACCGCCGGCAACGTCGTCCACCGTGAGCAGATCCTTGAAGAGCAACCTGTCATTCTCCGCAGTGGAGAAGTCGGTAATGGTGGTCTTGCTGCCGCTGCGCAGGTCTTCGTAGGCCCAGCCGAAGCTGTCCGCTCCGCTGCCGCCGGTCAACGTATTAATCCCTCTGCCGCCGTAAATCACATCATTGCCGGCGCCGCCGAGGATAGTATCGTCGCCTTCATCACCGTACAGGAGGTCCGCGCCAACGCCGCCCTTGATGTAGTCGTTGCCGAAACCGCCGTGGATGGAATCGCCGCTGTTGCCCGCGATGAGGGTGTCATCCCCGGCGCCGCCGTGAATAACGTTCCCGCCGCTGCCGCCGGTGATGCTGTCATTGCCGAGGCCGCCGTTAATGTATTCCGGAGCCGTGTGGCTGGAATGGTCTCTGTTGTCAGCAGCCGAGGTGTACTGGAACTGCAAGTCTTCGCCGCGCACATACAGGTGGGCGGAGCTTGTCTTATCGCCGGAGCCGATGGTGTAGGTGAAGTCTTCATGCAAGCCCTTCACTGTCGCCAAATCGCCCGACGCGGTTAAGAACTCATACGTGCCGTCTTTATATACCGTAAGCGTGCCGTTATCGGCGTTAATCGTCAGGCTGGTGTTGGTGCCCGTAAACGTGTGCTCCACACCCTCATAGCTGACGCTACGCACTTCTGTGCCGGGCACGGTAATGTCAACACGTCCTCCGGGATCCGGATTTGTCAACAGGTTGCCGCTGAATTTGTATTCGGCCTTCTGCTGGGCAATGCTGTTGATGTAGAGATCCGGCAAGTTGCCCTCGCCGCTTCCCACCTGAACAGAGCCGAGATACAAGGTGTAGCTTTCTTCGCCCTGCGTCTTCGGCAGTGAGAACACCTTGACGCCCGCTTGAGACACCAGAGCCTCCGAAGCTGCCCCGTTCTCCAACTGAGCCAGGGTTCCTCTGGCAACCGTCTCTCCCTTGCTGTTTTTCACAACATAGAATGCGCCGTCGTCTTCCGCCGCGCTCCCCGCCTGCTTGCCGCCAAAGGAGAAGTCAAGAATAATGTCGCCGCCTGAGGATTTGAAGGTCTTTGCAGCCACGGAGCCGCGCATCAAGGTGCCTGCCAAATCGCTGCCGTCAGCGGCGACGTCCAGACCCATTTCCCTCAGCACGCCTGCAAGCTCAGGCTTTGTATCCACGCCCGCGCCAAAAAGAGTTGCTACCTGCGAGGCGCTCAACTCCGTAGCGCCGGCAATTTTGAGCATATAGCTGTCCGTATACGGCTCCAGGCGGGTATCCGTAGGTGCGGCTTTGTCCTCAATGGGGAGTATTTCTCCCGTTGTCACCTTGCTGCTCCCGCCCGTGCTCATCTGCGTCCAGCCTGCGGGCAGCTTTTGCCGCAGGTTCAGCGTATCTTGAGTGGGCTGGGCGTTTTCCGGATTCGTCGCGCCACCGGGTATATAGGTGTATGTTGCATCAATGGCGAAATCATCCAGCAAGGTTGTGGTGTAGCCCTTCCAGGCAGCAATATTGTCGTACGCTTGCACCACGGCGGGGGCCGTGCCCGTGCCCAGGTACAAGGTTGCCGGGCCGGATTCATCTCCATCCCTGTCCACAAGCTTATACGTGAACTCCTCGCCCGCGCTCGGATTTCCGTTGGAAGCAAAGCTATAGCTGCCGTCCCGGCCTATAAAGAGCGTGCCGGAGTCGGCCGCTATTTCAAGGGAGGTTTTGGCGCCAAAGGTGTATACTGTACCTTTGTACTCCACAGAAAGCAGTTGGGCCTGATCAAAGATCTGGTCAAAGCGCCCTTCAGGCGAAGGATCATATATGACGTTGCCGCGGTAAGTATATTCAGGCTCCAATAGCAGCGCGGTGTTCAGGTGCAAGGCATGAAGCTCTTGAGAGACGTCTACCTTTCCCTGAGTCAGACCAATAACTATCGTATACCTGCCGTTGGGCGCATCGGGCAAGTCAACAACCAGCAAACCCGTTGCCGGATCAATGGCCGATTTTACCAGCTTGCCCCAATCAAGACGATTATTGTCCGCATCCAGCAAGACCCAGAAGGTGCCGTCAGGCAAGGGGTCTGCAAACATACCCGTCACCCCCCAGCCTACAACCACTTGCCCGCCAGAAGCTTCAAAGGTTTTGCCCAGCATGGCCACATCATACTGAGTTACTCCCGCTGAAACCCTGCTATTGATATGCGTTATTTGCAGTTTCGGGTCTGCCATAAAGTTCAGGAAGTCTTGTTCCGTTGCAGTGCCGGTCATGTTTAAGAGCGTTCCCAGATTATTCGACATACTCGCCTGCATACTCACCCAGCCTTGGCCGTCGTACTCCGCATGGACGTCCTTACCGTAATTTTGCCATATATAGTCCGTCGCACGCTGGCCGTTGATCTCTGTGTTATCCCATGGGAGGGTCTTCTGACTGGGTGCTAAGGTGCTCGTGAAACGACCGCGGGAAACCAGCCATCCTTGCAGATCCGTAGCAGCATTCATCTTTGCCGCCAGTTCTGTATACTCGCTGTAACTGTCCGCATACTGCATGTTGTCATACGCCACAGGCACGGAATCCAGTATCTTGAGCGTAATGGAGGGGCTTGTGCGCACGTCGCCGTCAGCGTCTTTCAATTGAAGGGTCAGGGTTGTGCTGAAATCTTCGTCAATATTCGCTGAACTCAGCTTATAACTGCCGTCGGCGTAGACGGTGAGCGTCGCAGCCGCATTGCCCTGGGCCACAACAGGCAGCGTAATCGCCTGCGTGCACTTCTGGTGCGTGTCCTGATCCATCTGATCCAGCATAAAGGTCTTATACACCCCCTCAAGCAGAATCGTTACGCTTAAGACCTCCGTCACATCCGCAGAGGCGATGCCTGTGAGCAGATTGCCCTCTACAGGCTTGATAAGAGCCACCAGTTGATCCGCCAGCTTGGTGAAGTCATCCAGCCTGAACACACGGTTGGGATCGCCCGCGATGTGTTCCAGGGCGTCCAGGTTGCCGGATGCCTTGCTGAAATTATCGCCGACACCGATGGCGTAGGTCGTAATAAGATCTCTATGCGCCTCCATATACGGCGTCCAATATCCCTGTTTCCAATACGTATTGATAGGGGGGTCGCCGCCCTCCTGTGTACCGTCAGTAACAAAATAGACGGTTTTCTGCATTCCCTTGGTTTCGTTGCGAGTCATGGAGGCATCGATGGTTTGTTGAAGCAAAGTAAGCGGATTTGTGTAGTTAGTATCACCAATCAAGTCCATTTCTGTGCTGAGCAGCGAATACCCCGTTGCATCGGCCTGCAAAAGAGCCAGCAATTCTTCGGGAGTAACGCCTTCCAGGCTCGAGACCATACCGGCCGTGGTCTTGAAGGTGATTACCGAGAAGCGGCAGGTGATGCCGTTATCAACATAGGCTTGAGCCAGTGCGCGCACAGCTCTAATCTGTTCGCACCAGGACTGGGTTAGGCTATCCGGAGTGGTGCCCATACTGTTGGACATATCCAGCACCAGATACACGTCCTCCAGACGTTGGCCGCTTTCCAGAGCTTCCGCCACCATGCCCTGGCCCTGGGAATCGGTACGCGGCGTATCATCGCCAAGCTCAATGCCCGCAACTCCCTTGTAGCCGGTCCCGTTCAGCATTTGATCAAAGTTCAAGTCAAAGTTCAGCACGCTGTCGCCATCCGAACCCGGGGCTCCGTGCTGGAACGCCGCTGACAGCGTTGCCGTCATCTTGCCGGTAAAGGTGTTGCCCGGTCCTGAGAAGTCCGCAACCAGCTTAATGACAACCACCCCGTTGGCTATGCCTTCAAGGTCATTGCCCACCTGCCGCCAGGTAACGGTCTCATAGTTTCCGTCACGATCACTGTCCGCCTTTAAGGACAAGTTGGCCATGTCGGCAAGATCCCACACCAGGCTGGTAGCCGGCTTAAAATAGGTCATCGTCATTGTATGCGTGTCTGTCGCATCACCATGGGCGGGGAGCTGCCCGCTGCCGTAGCTGAGGCCCCCTTCTTCCAGGTGCAGGATAACGTCAGGGACATCATCGTCCAGCGTTATGGTGAGTGTATTTGGCGTCTTATCCGTATCTTTATCGCCGTCATATACGCGCAGGGCAAAGTTTTCTTCATCGCCCTTCCTGCCTTGTAAGGCCGTATATATGTAATCCACCTTTTTCGTGGTGCTGTTCCAATTCAGTTCAATTTTGCCGTAACTGGTAGTTACTGTGACTATATCCCCGTTGGCGGGCAGCTCAACGTTCTTGCTCACAAGGGCCGTGGGCAAAGTGCCTGTGCTCGTATACTCCAGGGTGAAGTGATACTTGCCGCTCACCATATCCGGCCCGTCAGCCCCAAAGTCAGGAGTGAACGCGGCGCTGCTTGTGAAGTCAAAGCCGTTATTGGGCCCGCCGCTCAGGGTAGCGTCCGTGCCGCCCGTGATGACAGGCACGTCGTCTTCAACGCGCACGCCCATATCCACGGTCAAAACAGCGCCTGACGCACCGTCCTTTAAGGTGACCTGAATCTTATCATCCACATAGGTATCGTTGGCCATGCCGGGCGCGTCGTTGGCAGCGGCTTTGGTCAGCGTGTAGGTAAGCTGCGTGCCGTCCCATTTCAAGGTGCCGTAAGTGCCGGCCTTGGTGAACACGCCGCCGGCCCCGGGCGTCCAGCCCGTGGTATCCGGCGTATAACCCGCCGGCAGGGCCAGTATTTTCGTCAGTCCGGCGGCGTCAGGGGAGGTCCCCGCGGGCAGGTCATTTTCCTGCACCGTGGCTGCGGGCTCCCACTCGGTAATCTTAATGCTCAGCGGGTTTGCGCTTTGCGCGGTGTCGCCGTCTTTATCCGTAATCACCATGCTGAGGGAGATATCCGTATCCCCAATGCCGGGATTAGCCTTAAAGGTAAAGGTGCCGTTGCTGTTCAGCGTAAGGGTGCCGTATTCCTTGCCGGCGGCGTCCTTGATGGCGGCTGAACCGTTGGCCGAAAGACTGACCGATTGCCCGGCCACTCCGCCAATGGTCACGCTCAGTTGCACAGCGCCAACAGCCGGGGAGCCGTCCGCGCCAAACTGGGCCAGGTAACCGCCGCCGGGGGAAGTATATTCCCCGCCGCTCGGTATTTCAACGGCGCCCGGAGCGGTAAAGGTCAATTGCGGATCGTCGTCCAGAATTTTCATTTTTGCCGCTATAGAAAATTCATCGCCGTTATCCGAGAGGATCTTGATTGAGGGAATATAGTCTGTAGCGTCCGTATCATTCAAATACGTCGACCCACCCGTCTTGGGGTTATTTACAGGCGTGGCAAGCGTATAGCGCATGTGCTTGCCGTCAGCCGAGACTTGGAAGGTACCGTAGGTGCTTGTGTGATTGTACTCATACTTCACGCCGTCAATGGTCTCGGGGTTAGCCATCTTGCTCCAGAAGTTTGCGGTATCCGCAGCTCCGACAGCAAGTTTGTAGCCGGCCGGCAGGTCAACGACTTTGGAAAGGTCGGCAGGCTTAGGATCTGTGCCGTTACTGAAGTTGGCTTCGTCAAAAGTCTGCGTGAGATCCCCAACAGGCCCAGGCTTCGAAATAACCTTTACTTCAAATTTCCCGCTTTGTACGCTGTCCTTGTCGCCGTCCGTGGCGGTCAGGGTAAAGCTCAGTTCACCGTCGACGTTGTTGCCGGCCTTAAAACTGAACGTTTTGTCGGCATTCAGCGTCAAAGTGCCGTAGGTCTTGCCGCCAATGACGATGGCTGTGGACGAACTTGCGGCATTAATGGTCGTGCTGAAGCTCTGGCCGGTGCCTAACAGATTTACGGTAAGGACAAGGCTGTCGTTTGCCGCCGGGCCATCCGCTCCAAAGAGGATCTGCCAGTTTCCGTCCTTATATTCGGTGCCGGTCTGTACCGTAACCATGCCGGGAGTCGCGCCGGCAAGGGTGACTTCGGGGATGTCGTCACGCACATCAAGCAACACGGGCACATCATGAGTATTGCCGGTGGCGATATGCTTCAGCTTCAAGCTGAAATCATTATCAAAAACGTTTTCGCCCGTACCAACCTCTTTGGGCGCCGAAGTCAAGGTGTATTCCAGCTTGTTGCCGGCTGCCGTGAACTTCAAAGTGCCGTAGCCGTTGGGGTCCGCCTTGGTCCAAACACCCGCGCCCGCGGAGGTCCATCCCGTACCGGCGGAAGTATCCACTGTGTAGTCAGCGGGCAGAGTCAGAATCTGCGTCAAAAGACCATTATTGGGGCTGGTGCCGCCCGGCAGATTGCCTTCATCGTAAGTTTGCGGAGCGGTTACAGGATCAGGCGGCAAAGTTGTATCCACCGTGATCGTAACAGGCTTGGTGGAAACGATATCGCCGTCCCCGTCCTTGGCGGTCAGGGTAAAAGTGAAACTCGTATCTTCAAGGTTTGCAGCAGACCGGAAGCGGACCTGGCCGTTTGTCAACAAGGTAAGCTTGCCCCAGTCCTTGCCCTGGTCATCCACAATGGCGAATTCAGCGCCCGGCACGATCGTCTTGCCACTGATAGTATGCGCATTTCCGTCCTTGTCCGTGACCACAATACTGATGGTTCTCGGCGCGGTGGAGGCGGCAAGATCAGCGCCAAAGGCTGTGCTCCATACGCCGCCTTCAACCACATAGCCGCAAACCGCCGTGCTTGAAGCCAGGCCGAACTTGACCTGTGGCGCGTCATCATAAATGGCAAACTCCGTGCCTCTGGCCCAGGTGTTGTTGGCCGCGTCTTTCCAGATAATATTGCCGACCGTGCTCACGAAGGAATCGTCAACCCCGGACTTGGCGGGGTCGCTATGCGTGGCGGTTTTCTCCAGCGTATAGGTCATGCGCTGGTTGCCGCCCTTCAGATAATAAGTAAGCGTACCGTACTGGCCAGTGGGGTCAGCATTTCTCAAAGTCCAGAACTGCTCGCCGTCGGCATTTGTGCCCCCGCTCACCCAGCCCGTACCCGTGCTTGTGTCCACGGTGAAACCCTGGAATTTCGTGATATCTAAATCTTTGGTGGCTTGGGAGGCATCCGCCGCTGTGCCGCCGGTCAGGTTCGCTTCGTCGAACCACCCGCTCAACGGGCCAGGAGGCGGACCAACAGCTTCATTGATGTGCAGCTTAAAGACATCCGAGTGGGCCTGGTCAAGATCCTTGTCCGTTACGGTGACTTTTATGTCCAGAGTGCCTTTGACATTGGGGTTGGCCACAAACGTGAACTGATTGCCGGCGGAAAGCGTCAGCTTGCCGTAATTGACGCCGTCAATGACAATGTCCGTAGCGCTGCCCGGACCCATGGCAAATTGCTTGGCGACGCCCTTATCTGTCGTAATATCCGCAAGGAGGGGGCTGATATTTTTGCTCGCATCAGGAGTTGCCGAACCGTCCGCGCCGAATTGCAACGTATAGCTTCCGGTATATGGCAAACCGCTGGTGACGTAGCCGTCTGCATCGGAGAAGTCGATCTTGGGCTCGTCATCCACAACGGTGACGCCGGCAGTGACGGTAAAGGTATTATTTTTGGCATCTTTCAACGTAATAGTATAACCGTCAAGCAGCTTCTCATCCGTGGTGATGCCGGCGTTCGGCGCGTCATGGATAAAGTTGTTCACCAACTCATAACGCAGGTTTTTGCCGTCCAGATCGCAGACCAGCCGGCCGCTGGTGGTATTCCCCAAAATATAGACATCGTTAGACTTCGTCCATCCACCCTGGGTCAAGTCAACCGTAAAGCCGCGATTGATGTCGTTGGGGTCATTGGAATTAATCAAATACTTCACCAAAGCGGCTGCATTAGGATCAGTCCCGTTGGAGAGGTTGGCTTCGTCCAGAAGGGTCTTGGAAGGATCGGGCAGATCAGGCGCACCCGCCTCCTTCACCTGCAGGTTATGAGTGGCGGTGACGGTATCGCCGTCGCTGTCCACCAGGCTCATTTTCAAGACGAGATCGGCTTTGACATTGTTTGCCGCGGCAAAGTTGAACGTGCCGTCAGCATTCAGCGTAAAGGTGCCGTAAGTCGTCGCCCCGTCTTTAACCACAACGCTGTCGCCCGCCTTGATGTCTTTGGGAGCAACAATGGTCTTGGCGCCGATAAGTACCTCAAAGCTGTAGCTGTCGCCCGCGGCGCCGCCCGCTCTGCCGTCCGCGCCGTACAGGGCGGACCAAGTGCCGGTACAAGCGTTGCCCGCGATCACACTGCCCGCTCCTGTCAGGTTCACGAGCGGGATATCATCCTGGATTGCGGCGTCAACGCTTAGCTTAAAGGTATTGCCGTCGGCATCCTTGAAGGTAAGCGCCTTGTTAAGCAGATCGTGGCCAATATTCCTCTCCGCCCCGGACGCCGGAGCCGTGTGATCATAAACCTTGGTAAGCGTATAGGTCATGGTCTTGGCCGTGGCATTGTAAGTCAACGTGCCGTTTTGCATGGCCAACGTGTAGGTGTTGCCGGCACCCGCTTTCCAGCCGCCCACACTGGTATCCAGCGTGTACTCGGAAGGAGGCATGATGATGTTCACAGTGCGCGAAGCGTCATTCCCCGGCTGTGTGCCGTTCGTCAGCTTGGCTTCGTCCACCGCGCCGTCACTATGCAACACATCTGTAGCGGGCCCTTGCGGCGAATCCACCTTGATGACAAAGGGCGCGCTCTTGGCGTTGTCTTTATCCGCATCCATCACGGACAGCACAAAGGAGAGATCCGTCCCGCCGGTATCAGGCGCGGCCTTGAACTCATACCCGCCGCCAGGCTTTAACGTTATCTGGCCGTATGTGACGCCTTTGATAGTGATCGTCGAGGGGACGCCCACTTCCATATCAAGGGTCGCCGTATCAGCGCCCTTGCTCACTATCAGCTGCAACTTATCCGGCGTGGCGGCGGGGCCGTCGGCCCCATAAGGAGCCGCCCAGGAGCCGGTATAAATCTGCCCGCTGGTGACGGTGTTGCCGGAGGCAGAGCCGGTGAAGGAAGCCGAGGGGACATCGTCCACCACATGGATGGTGAGCGTGGTTGCCCCAGCCAGATCGTTTCCTAAGGAATCTTCTTCATAAATGGTGAAGGCATAATCTTTATTATTGGCGCCGAGCCCGTCAGCATGCGTAAGCGGCTTGAGCAGCTCGCAAGTCAGCTCGCCGTTCTTATAAGTCAGCCTGGCGGAGCCGTCAGCGTTTTCCAGAGTAAAGCCGCTTGCGGCATTGCCCTGCCAGCCGCCCCTGTCCGTATCAATCACATAGCCCGCGGGCATCACAATTTTGTGGGAAAGGGCATCGGGATCCGGAGCAGACCCGCCTTGCAGATTCTTTTCATAGTAAGACGCCGCGTCGTCCACGGGAACCGGAGCATTAGGATCCAGCGTCTGGATGGTTTTAACGTTCGAAAGCGTGATGTCGCCGTCGCCGTCTTTTGCCTGGAAGCTGAAGCCTAGAGTCTTATCAGTCGGCACATTATTTGCAGCCGTATACGTGTAGGTATTATCGGCCTTTAAGGTAAGGGTGCCGTAATTTGTGCCGCCCAGGTTCAACGCAACCGGTTTGCCGTCAGCGGCGATATCAAAGGTATAGGTCGTGCCGTCCAAGGTGACCTTGAGTTGCAAGGGCTTATCCGCAAGGGCGGCAGCATCGTCAGCGCCATAGTTCAGATCAAGCTTGCCGGAAACAGATTCCCCGCCTTTCACGCCCGCGCCGGTGCCGGTCAGCTCGTGGCTGACAACGGGCATGTCATCCACAACAGGAAGCTCCACCTTCACGTCGCAGTTCGGATCCTTGCCCACGACATAGGTATTGCCGTAACTATCACTCACCGTGAAGGTAACGGCGCCAAAGTCCACATTTCCCGTATCCTGCCCCGCTCCCGGATGGTCAAGGGGCGTGGTGAATTCATATTTGAGCGTGGTGCCGTCGTACAAAAGTTTGCCGTTGGGCACGACCTTTTCAAACTTACCACCGCCAAGGTCTGTCCATCCATCCTTGGTGGTAACGACCGTATACCCCGGCGTAAGCGTCAAGGTTTTGGTAAGCGCCGTCGGATCAGGGGAGGTGCCGTTGGGCAAATCCGCTTCTTCAATTTTTTCGCATGTAATCTTAGGGAAGTCGACGGGCTTTTTGTCAATGGTGAAGTCGCCCAGGCTCTTGCTCTGGCTGTCCCCGTCATGGTCCGTCACCCGCAAGGAGAGCGAGAACTTCACCTTGTCAAGGTCAGGCGCGGAAACAAAGCGGAAGGTGTTGTCGGCATTAAAGACGATTGTTGCCGTATTGGCGCCGGAGCCTATGGTGTAAACCGTGCCCAGCTTCGCGATGACCAGGCTCTGGACCGCGCCGCCGTTGATGGAATAGTTCAAAACCAAAGGATTCGCATCAGCGGGGCCGTCCGCGCCGTAGGTCAGCGAATAGGTGCCGTCAATGGGTACGGCGCTGTAGTTATCCTGCGAACCCGGAGCGCGCTCGAAGTTATAAAGCAGCGGCCCGTCGTCTTGAACAGTTATCACAAGGGGGATGGCCTTTGTATTGCCGTTGGCGTCTTTCAGCACTATTTCGCCGGGCGTGCCGCTTTTTGTGAAGCCGTCCAGAGCGGTGTCTTTGTCGCCAATTTCACCGGGTTTGGCATGTTCGCCGCTATGAAGCAGCTTATAGCTCAAAGAACCCGTGGTCTTACCGCCGGCGGTTGTTTCCTTGTACAGGAGGTATCCGTTGTCCCCATCCAGACGGTAGCCGCCCAAGGCGTTGTCCAAAACCCAGCCGGACTGTGTTGTGTCTATCAAATAGGTTTTGAGATCAATGGGCTTTTCCAACTGGGTGGCGTCCGCCGAGGTGCCCGCATACTGCTGCCCTGCAGCCGCGTCCACAGTCAGGTTGGCTTCTGAAAAGAAGGTGCCCTTTCCGATCTCAGAAGGCCATACAAGATCGTCTATATTTATCGGGAACGAATCCTGCCGGGCATCGGCGTCGCCGTCTTTGCCCGCCAGCGTGAAGGTTAAGCTACCTTTCACGTTGTTGTTGATCTGGAAGGTAAAGGTGCCGTCGCTTTTCAAAGACAAGGTCCCGTAATTGCCAACGGCCATGGGCGTGCCGTCAAACTTCAGAGCTCCGTCCTTAATCGTATAGGTATTTGTGCCGTCAGTGACTGTCAGTACCTGATAATCGGCCGCGGCCTTGCCGTCAGCGCCCAGGGCGCACTTCCAGGTGCCGTCAAAGCTCTCGCCGGGCTTATAGTCCACCTTGCCGGGATCGGCCTTATCAAAGGTCACCAGGGGCGCATCGTCGCGAATTTGGAATTCGCACTTCACGCTATAGGAGTTGCCGTCGGAATCCTTGAAGTTCAGCGTGGTAAAGCCCGGATCATTGGCAACGTCGCCCGCGCCTTGCGCGTCCGGCTTGCCGTGGGACGTGGCCTTATCCAGGGTATAGTAAAGTTTGCCGGAGATGCTGTTCCAGGTCAGGTGCCCTGCTGCGCCGGCCTTGCTGTAAATGCCGTTGCCTTCGTCTTTCCAGCCCGCAAGGTCGGGCGTGCATTCTTCAGCACCCTTATTGATCGTGGGCAGCTTTATTTCTTTTGTAAGAGGCGCACTGCCAACGCCGGTGCCGCCCGGCAGCGCCGCTTCCGTAACCCATTCCCCCGGGCCGTCGCCGATGATAATGGGGTCCACGCCTCCCGGCGTGATCTTCAAAGTGAAGGGCGTGGGGCTCTTTACCGAGTCGCCGTCGCGGTCCGTGATGGTGACGGAGAATTCCAGCGTGCCTATCACATCCGAAGCGGCGTTAAAGACAAAGGTGCCGTCGCTTTTTAAGGTGAGGGAGCCGTAGCGCACGCCGTTAACGGCGATTTCCGTGTCGCTCCCGACAGCCACAGTGTAGCTTTGCGTATGGCCGGCCTTGTCTTGAACATCAACAACAATAGCTTTGGTTTGCGCCGCGCCGTCCGCGCCGAACTGATAATCCCACTGGCCGGTATAAGGCTTGCCGCTCTCGACATCGCCCTTGCCGCCAAAGCTCAGCTCCGGCTTGTCATCCTTAATGTCGACCACCGCATCCACGGTAAAGGTGTTGCCGCTGGCGTCCTTGACGAGGATGTTTTTAACAACGTCCTGCCCCATGTCGGAATCAACGGCGTTTTGCACACGCCCGGTGAGCGTATAGGTCAGTTTGCCGGTCGCGGTATCATACACAAGCTTGCCGTAGCCGCTGTTCTGCACGTTGTCCAGGAAATAGCGGCTGGTGCCGTATTCCATCTGCCATCCGGAACCCGGCGCATCCACCACCACCTTATACCCGGCGGGCAGGTTGAGCAGTTTTGTGAGCGCATTGACATTGGGATCGGTGCCGTTCTGGAAATTAGCCTCATAAAAAGGCTCCGCCGCCGTGAGAACGCTGAAGCCTCCGGGAGGCACGACGGTAATCTTGAATACAGCGCTTTTGCTCACGTCGCCGTCACCGTCTTTGGCGCTCAGCACCAGTTCCAACTGCCCGGTCGGGCCGTTGGGCGTGGCCGTAAAGCTGTATTTCCCGTCAGGGGTTAAGGTCAACGAGCCGTAATTTTTCCCGTCAATGATCACAGGCTGGTTCGTGGGCAAGTTTGCCGGATCAACAGGAATTTGCACAGGGGCTTGTCCCGGGCGGGTGATGGTCAGCACCAAAGAGCCGGTCTGAGCCGGGCCGTCCGCGCCGAAATCGGCATCCCACGTGCCCGAGAAGGTCTTGCCGGTTTCCACTTGGGCGTTTGCCGCGCCGCCCAATGCGGCTTCGGGCATATCGTCGGAAACGTTGATGACGACCGCGCGCTCAAAGTTGTTGCCGGCCGGATCGGTAATGGTAATTTTCGGGAAGCTGTCCTGAAGCTCGTCAGAGCCCTGGGCCGTGTGCGTGCCCGGAGCGTCAAGGGTATAGCTCAGCTTGTTGGTGGCGGTGTTATAGGTCAGGTGGCCTACGCCGTCTCCGTTGTCCAGGCGGTATTCCTGGCTTGTGCCCTGGCGGATCCAGCCGTCCTTGCTTACATCCACAGTGCAGCCTTGCGGCAGCGTGATTTCTTTGGTCAGTTCAGCGGGCTTGGGATCGCTCCCTTTGGCGAGGTTGGCTTCTTCAAGCGTTACACCATCGCCAAGCGCGCCCGGATCCTGGGCGGGTTTAACGTTAATGACCGCATATTGCGCGGCGCGCGCAACGTCGCCGTCCTTATCGGTGACCACAAGGCCGAAGGAAATGCGCCCCTCAGTGTTCGGGGCCGAGTTGAACACGTACTTGTGCGTTTGCTCGTTAAAGGTAATTTGGCCGTAGTTTTTGCCGTCCACAACCACCGCGGTGGGGCCGGTCGCGCTGATGTCCAGAAGGGCCTTTTTGCCGTCCACGGAGACTTCCAGTTGCAGGCTCTTGGCCGTGGCCTTGCCGTCCGCGCCGAAGTCCGCGGACCAGACGCCCTCATAGCTCTGGCCGCTGGCGATGGTGTTGCCCTGAGCGCCTTGGCTGATGGAGGTCACGGGCACATCGTCCACAACCGCAATCTTGGCCGGGAGGGTGAATTCCTTGCCAGAGCCGTCCTTGATCACCACACCGTCGATTTTGTCAAATACGGTGTTCGCGCCCTGGCCGTCCGGATGCCCCGCGTTTTTGGTCAGCGTATAGGTCAGCTCCGTGCCGGCCGCATTGCAGTGCAGCTCGCCGTAAGCGCCCTTCAGGACAAACGTCCCGCCCGCGCCCGGCTGCCAGCCGCCCTTGCTCACATCAACGGTGTAGCCGCTCGGCAGGGCAACGGGCTGGGTAAGCCCGGCGCCGTTGTTATAAGCCGTGCCTTCAGGCAGGAAGGATTCCGAAGCCGAACCGGCCAGGTGGTTTACGCCCGGGCCGTTGGGGTCGAGAATGGAAATGGGGAAGGGATCCGTGGTGATCTTGTCCCCGTCCTTGTCCTGCACTTCCGCCGTGATATCCAAATCAATCGGATCAGCATTTTTATCAATTTCCAGCTTAAAATCTATTTTGCCGTCGGGGGTAACGGTAATGGTAATATCGCCGTAGTCCTTGCCGCCAAACGTCACAGGCGTCGTCGTGGTCACGGGCGCGCTCGGGACCGGGTTCACCGGTATCGTGATCTTGTCGCCGTTGCCGTTTGTGATGATCACATCCAACGGCTTGGTCGCATGGGGGCCGTCGCCGCCAAAATCCACGTCCAACCCGCCGAAAATGCTCTCACCGGGCTTCCCGGAATTGTCATTGCCCGTGAATTCGCCCTGCGGCACATCGTCCAGCACCTCAACCGCAACGCCTCTGCCGTCAAAGGTATTGCCCTTGTCGTCCTTCAGGGTGATGCCGTCAAGCTCGTCAAAGATGCCGTCCTTGTCCAGAGGATGATCCTTGCCGTCCTTCAAGGTGTAGGTCAGCTTATTGGTGCCCGGGTCATAGGTCAGTTCGCTGGCCGGATCTTTGCCCGCGGGAGTCCAGACGTACTTGCCGTTACCCTGATCTTTCCAGTTGGGATCGCTCGTATCCACCGTGTAGCCGTCAGGCACGGAGATCACCCGCACAACATCCCCGTTCTTGGGGGAGGAGCCGTCAGGCAGCCCGCTTTCGCGCACCGGATTGGGATCGTCCGGGTAGAGCCAGTCGCCCGGGCCGTCCGGAGGCGTCACATGCACCTTAAGCGAAGCCGAAGCGGCGTCCCCGTCCGCATCCGTGCCGCGCAGGGTAAAGTCCAGATCGGCGGTGAGGTTCGTCCGGGGCGTAAAGACAAAATCCCCACCCTGCTTAAAGGTGATGGTGCCGTAAGTCACGCCGTCAATAGTCAGGGTAATGGGCTGGCCGACAGTCACCGCAAAGGCGCCCTCTTTCCCGTTCACCTTAACGATGAGCTCGCGAGGGTTGCTTGTTGCCATGCTGTCAGCCCCGAACACCGTGCTCCAGGTGCCGAGGAAGTCATAGCCGCTGTGCACCGAGTCGCCCTTGGCGCCTTCAAGCAGCACCACCGGCTCATCGTCGAAAATTCTGAACTGAGTGTCCACAGCCCAGGTGTTGCCGCCCGCGTCAATGAGCGTAACCTTGCCGCCTGTTTTGTCCCAGAAAAGATCGTCCGCTTCTCCCTGAGCGCCGTGGCTCGCGTTTTTCACCAGGGTGTAGGTCAGCCTCGGGGCCAAGTAATCCCCTGTGGCCGGATCAACGCCCGCCGGGGTATAGCGCAGTTCACCGTAATTCGTGGCCAGCTTGTAATAGACGTTGCCGTTCGCATCCGTCACCTTCGCCCAGGGGTTGGCGCTCAGATCAATAGCAAAGCCCTGGGGCAACAGAATGGATTTTGTAAGCTGGGTGCCGTCGGGAAGCGTCCCGTCAGGCAGGTGGGTTTCATCAAACCAGGCGTCTTTCCCAAGAGGCCCGCTAGGATCTCCCGGCTTAACGATCGTAAACAACGCGCCGGGGTTCTGCGAAAAGTCGCCGTCCCCGTCCAACGCGCCGAGGAAGGCGGAAATTTTGCCCGTCAGGTTCGGCTTGAGAGAAAAAACGTAGGTGCCGTCGCTCTTAAGCGTAAACGTGCCGTAAACCGTGCCGCCGATCTTTATTTCCACGGGCTGATCCACAACAACGGCAAGAACCTGCTCCGCGCCTTTGGCGTCAACAAAGCGAAGCGCAAGACCGCTGCCCGGGGCTTTGCCGTCGGCGCCGTAATTCACGCTCCATTCACCGGTGACGTCATAGCCGCTGAGCACGGGGCCGTCGCCCGGGCCTGTGCCCTGGCCGACAACAACCAACGGGGCGTCATCTTTGATGTCCACCGCGATTCTGGCCGTGCCGGAGCCGAAGGGGCTGGTAATTTCAAAGGTAATGACGTCCACGTCCACATCTATATTGCGGCCGTCATTGCCGGTGGTGCTTGTGTTGGGAGAGGTCAGCTCATAGCTGCATTCATAGCTGGAGCCGCCAAGATGCCGGATGGTCAAAATGCCGTGCGGACCTTGGAAAGTGCCGCTTCCCCCTGCGGGCACCCCCACGATGCTCACGCCATCGCCCAAAGTGAACTGGATCCACTTGGATATCATACCCACGCCGGGATTCGTGCCGTTGCGAAGGCCCGCTTCATCCACCAAAAGCCCGGAAGCGACGGGATCCACAATGCTGATGTCAAAAGCGCCGATGGTGTCGCGCTCATCAAGCCCCGGCCGGGGAGTTCCCCAGTGGAACGGGTCGCCTTCCTGATCCCCCAGGCGATCAACGCTGTCGATAAGCTTGCCGAAGCCGTCCCGATACTCGCCCACGCCGCCCCCCTGCGGCGATCTGGGCGCGCCGGCAGGGCCAGCGGCTGTCTTGAGATCCAGATTGGGCGATTGGGCCTGCAAATAATCGCTGCCGGCCACCACCGCGCCGTCCATAAGTTCAAAATTCGGCAAGGGCCGATCCCCCACAGCAAAATAGTCAACAAGGTTGACCACGGCGCCGTTGTCCAGCGTGATGGTCAAATTGTTGCCGGCCCGGCTGAAGGAAGCCTTGCTTGTGTCGAAATCGAACACAAAGGTCCTGCCGGCTGCGGAGTTATAATTAACTGTAGCGTTGCCCTCTGGAGCAGATATGATAATCCGGTTGCGATTGCCGCCGGCAGAGCCTCTGCCGGATATTGGTGCACGAGCCATGTTCTCCCCCCTTAATATGGAGTTATGGTAATTTTTCTCAAAGGATATCCGCGGAAATCCCTCTATTTACACTTCCGCGGATCATATGATTTCCACAAATCATATAGTAACTATGCAATACTGTCAACTGACGATGAAATTTTCTCCTAACAGCCGAGTGACTTAAGAATCTAACCACGATCAATCTATATTTATAAATGGCGCATTGCAATATAGAAAACAAAAGACATTTCAATGGGGGAATTATAACTGTAATTCTTGTATTAGATTCGTTTTTCTACATATTATATAAAAGCAAAATCTGATTATAATAAGGTATTTTTATACATAATTTTTTAGAACGCAAAATTATAAATAACTATACACAGCTAAGCCAATGTGCCATGAAAAATCTATCCTAATTAATGATAGCTATAGACGGATAGATGTGAAAAATTTTCTTTTGCTCCTCTATTTTGCTGTCAATATCGCGAATAAAGGACGCCTGATTTATGCAACAAAAATAATCTGCGGAAAACGGCAGCCCCCTGACGCTTTTTTTTTCTTTTTGCTGTGCCTTCAACTTTCAATACGCGTTTCACTCTTTGGACAAACAGGCCCTCATCCAAAATTGGCGGCTTAATACAGCAAACCGCACTTTCAAAATGGCAGCAGTTCGTTTTGGGAGCTGCCTGAAATAAAAAATTTACTTTAAAAACAGCCCCTAATTCGCTCGCGAGGTACCGCAAAACGCTTAATAACTCCCCAAAAAACCAGATGTTTTAAAAAACTTAGAACGAAGCGGAATAGTAAATAGTTAATTCTATATAGATAATAATTTACTTTTGTGTACAAAGGGATATTATTTACATAAAATTTGCATTTAATAAAAAAACCTGCACACCTTGCCCCATTGCCCGGCCTTGGCAATGGGGCAAACGCCGCTAGCGGGGGTACGATGACAGAGCCTCCTTCCCTTACCAGAGTTTCTCCTGAAAAGTTCGGTGCGTCTCTTGACAGCTTCGTCGGCCTTATTGAGCTCGACCCCAGTGGCGCCATCGTCTATGCCAACCCGCGATATCTGGAAATAACAGGCTATACTCTATCGGAAATTCGCGGGAAGCACCATCTGGAAATTTGCGCGGATGAGCGCTCTTCCGCCGAAGAATACAAAAAGTTTTGGGAAAAAATCAAACGCGGCGAAACATCCCCTCTTTTAGTCCGCAGGCCGCGCAAGGATGGTTCATCCCTCTGGGTTGAAAGCTCCTTTTGCACTTTGCAGTCAAGCACGGGGGAGTTGGAACGCATTCTTAACTTTTGCATAGACGTCACCCGGCACGTGGAAAACGCGCGCATGGAAAAATCCGTGCTGGAAGCTTTTCACTCCGTCACGCTGATAGCGGAATACTCGCTTGAGGGAAAATTTATCCGCGTTAATGAAAATTTCCTGGATCTTTTGGGTGTGCAAGAAAAGGATCTGCTCGGCAAAGGCCTTATTGCCGTCTTCCCGTCCCTTGAGTTCGGGGCGCAGCCGTTTAAAGAAGTTTGGGCAGAAATATGCGCCGGACAAAATTACTATCAATGTATGCAATGGCAAACAGCTGACGGTATTCCCGTTTGGCTTGAAACAATTTTTATCCGCGTTTTTTCCCCTCAAGAAGGTTTGAAAAAAATTATCCAAATTTCCATGGACGTCAGTGCCCGTCTAAAAGAAGAGCAAAAAAACGGCACTATGCTCCAGCGCTTGCTGCTGGTTATGGATAAAACGCATAATGCCGTGGTTATGACTGATCCCAGCAGCAATATCATATATACAAACACCAGCTTTGAGCGCAGCTTCGGCGATTTCCTCGGCAGATCGCCCACCAGCATGCTCGGAGCGGGAGAAAATGAATTTTTGCGTAAAGCCCGCCAAGCCATGAACCGTTCCGGCACGTATCTTTGCGAAGAGGTCGTTCACACCGCCAACGGGCGCCGCATTTGGGTCTCCTGGTTAATGAGCGCCGCCCTTAACAATCTCGGCAAGCGCGAATACAACATTCATGTGATTCGGGACATCACCAACCACAAATTGCAGGAGAGGCTTCTGGAAAGCGCCCTGGAAGGACTGACGCGCAACAACCCCACCGAGTCTATTTTACAACGGTTATGCCAAGAGGCGGAGCGTATTTTTTGGGATACGCGAATAACCGTTCTTGGCATTGATCCGCTTCAGCACGTTTACAAATTTGCCGCGACAGGGGCTCCGGAACTGCAAAAAAAGCTGCAAAAAGTGAGCATGTCCAGCGAGGGAGCATCCTGCGCCCTTGCTGGAAACAATGATGACGCCGCCCTCGAAAAAACATTGGAATCCTCATGTTATCCCTCGTCCGTCAAATCCGCGCTCGCGGATCTCGGGCTACGCGTTTGTCTGGAAAAATCCATATTGTCTCCCGTGACAGGTAAAGTGACAGGGCTCATAGCTTTTCACTATCCGGAGGCGTACGGGCAGGATCCCTTTTTGCTGCTCATCATCACCATGATGGCGCGGATATGCGCGATTATACTAGAGCGCGAACCCTCGCGCGGCATACGAAACAGGCCCGATTACACCAAACCGCTCGGAGATCTGCCTAACCGCAATTTGCTTACTGTATATGTGGAGAAACTGCTGGCGCCCACTGCCCATTCTTTTACGAATTGCCCCATGGCCGTTCTGCATCTGAATATCGATCGCTTTCAGCTCATCATGGGAACGCTGGAGCATAAAATGGGGGAGGAGCTTTTGCGGACCATCGCCAGGCGCGTCCAAAAACTGAAAAATCCGGAAGATCTGCTCGGCCGCATATCGGCTGACGAATTCATCCTTGTCCTGCATAACTGCACCGCCGCCAGGGCGAAAGAAATTGCCGAACATATGCGCGAATCCTTGACTAAAAACTATTCCATCAAAGGGATGGATATTAGTTTTTCTGTGCGGATAGGCATCAGCTTGTACCCGGTCACCAGCAACGCCAAGGATCGCTGTAAAATGATTTGCAATAATATTCTTCTATTTATTAATAAATGCGGCATCCTCCGGCAACAGACCCTGTGATTCCCGGCAAAAAGGGACGCAAATATCCCCTTTTTGCCGGATTGCCCTTGAAAGCCTCCGCACAATGATTATTTTCGAACCATGCGCTCTTGCGCCTCGGCTGCTCTGCCCCGGCCCGACACAACCCCCAGCCGCACCTCCCGGCAAGCCGGGAATCTGCCCATGACAAGCGAACGCCATGAAAAACGCCACGCCACGGGTCTTCAAGTACGCCATCACCGTTCTCGCCATTCTCAGTCTGCTGCTGCTTTTGTTCATTAACAACAACCTTGCCGCGCTCGCCGATCTTCTCCTCCCCGGCAGCGCCCTTTGGGCATATGCCGTCCTTTTTGGGCTGGAATTTCTTGCTCTTGGCTGGTTTTGGCGCGGTCTTTTCCGTGGCCCGCGCCATCTGCTGCTTATGGACAGCGCCAGCCCCGAAGAACAAAAAGCCTTTGCCCGTGAATTTCGCCGCCGCATGCGCGACAATATCCATATCCGGCAAGCCGGCATTTTGCCGGCAAACAACAGCGAAGACGACCCTGCCTACATGGAGCGCTGCCTTTTGCTGCTGCGCGAAAAAGCCGATGCGGAAATACAGCAAAATGCCCGCCGTATCTTTTTGGCCACCGCGCTTTCCCAAAACGGCAGGCTGGATGCCCTTATTGTGCTTGTTTCCCTGTGCAGGCTGATCTGGCGCATTTCCTCCATCTATAATCAGCGCCCGCACCCGCGCGAAGTCGCTTCTCTTTACTGGACCGTGGCTTCTTCCGCCTTTCTTGCTTTTTCCCTGGAAGAACTCGATATCGCAACGGAAATCACCGTCGGTTTTGGCGAAGCCTTTCATGCCATGGCCCCGGCCGGGCTCACGGCCAGCATCCCTTTTGCCGGCAAAGCCCTGCACACGTTTACCGCCTCCACCATTGACGGAGCGGCCAATGCCTACCTTGCCCTCAGGGCCGGCATCATTGCCCGCAACGCGTATGTTTACGGCGCGCGGCAGGAGCAAAAACCCTCACGCGCCGCGGTGTTTAGAGAGGCAGGCGCGCAATTGCTCGGCATGTCGCAAATATTGGTGGAAAAAGTCGCCGGCGCTGTGGCCGCAAACCTGGCCGGCGCGGCTAAAAGCGCCGCCTGCTATGCCGGCGGAAAAACCGTCCAGGCCGGCAAAGATATTGTGGATAATATCGGCAAAGTAGGTATGGAGATAGGCGAAACCGCCGGAAAGGTCGCCTCGGGCACCGCACAGGCCGTGCAGACCACCGGGCTAAGCCTTGCCAGAGCCGGAGGGGGGATCATGCGCGCAGGCGGGCGTACCGTTTCCGCCGTGGGCTCCCTTGCGGAAAAAACCGCTACCGGCGCAAAATCATTGCTGCAATTACCTGCGGGCTTAACACGAAAAAAGCACAGAAAAAAGCACGGGTTGGATAAAGAGAAACCGTAGGAGCTGTTAATAAGCCGTGCGTCCTGGTAAAAAACTCCTCAGCCTATTCCGCTGAAGAAAGGGCCTGCTCCCTGTCAGCTAGACAGAGAACAGGCCGCTACGCAGGCTGTTTATTTGTGAATGGATTATGAAATGAGTTTAAAGATACCGCCTACAGTAGTAACCCGGTCGCGTTAAGGACGGTGAGATTGGCAAACTCTATGGAAAAATCGGCAGTGGTGTTCATATCCACATTGCCGTAAAGAGTGCCCACTTTTTCAGTGGCATTGTATTCAAAACGCAACTGGCCGGGCGTGTTTGCGACAAAAAGATTTGAACCTATAAACGTCAAGTGATCCATAGTGCTTGTGCTCGGGTTTACGTCAAACTTGGAAAAATCCAGCTTATCCTGCCCCAATACAAAGTCAAAAATCCTGTCCGGAGCGCTGAGTAAAGAATCCGTTGTCAGTGTGTACCCAAAGATATCGTTGCCCACTCCGCCGGACAGCTTGTCGGCCCCGGCTTGGCCGAACAGCCAATCCGTGCCATTGCCACCATCTAAGATGTCATCACCGGCTCCACCATACAGCTTGTCGTTCCCCGCTCCGCCGCTCAGGCTGTTATTCCCGTTGTTGCCTGTAATCGTGTTGGCCAAGGCGTTTCCAGTGCCGTTAATATTGCCGGAACTGGTCAATTTGAGGTGCTCCAGGGTAGCGCCCAACGTGTAGGTGATGCTTGAGCGCACGGCATCTGTGCCCGCATCGGCAGCTTCAATAACCTGATCCCAAGAAGAATTCACAACGTAGGTGTCATTGCCATTCCCCCCCTCCATACGATCCACGTCCGGCCCCGCGCCGCCGTCGAGCCAGTCATTGCCATCCCCTCCATAGAGAATATCGGCACCTGCTCCACCGTAGAGGGTATCGTTACCTTGGCCGCCGTTCAGGGTATTCAGTCCTTCATTGCCTGTGACCGTATTGGCCAGAACGTTGCCGGTGCCGTTAATGATGCCTGGACCCGTCAATTCGAGGTTCTCCACATTAGCGCCCAACGTATAGGTAATACTTGATCGCACGGTATCTGTACCTGCGCTCGCGCCTTCAGTCACCGTATCACCGACGTTATCCGCAACATATATGTCATTGCCGGCTCCACCTTCCATGTAATCCGCGTTGACGCCGCCGTCGAGATAGTCATCACCCGCGCCGCCGTACAACGTGTCATCATGCTCTCCCCCGTACAGCGTGTCGTTGCCGGCTCCGCCGTCCAGGGTATTACGCGAGCCGTTGCCTGTAAGCGTATTGGCCAGGGCGTTGCCCGTGCCATCAAGCTTGCCGAAAATTCCCAGCTCAAGGTTTTCCACATTATCACCCAAGGCGAAACTAACGGTTGAACGCACGGTATCTGTGCCCGCGTTAGCGGCTTCAATTACCTTGTCACCGGCATTATCCACATCATAGATGTCATTGCCCGTTCCTCCCTCCATAGAGTCCGCGCCGTCCTCGCCACTGAGAAGGTCATTGCCAGCTCCTCCATGCAAGGTATCATTGTCCGCTCCCCCGTAAAGTGTATCATTTCCGCCGTTGCCATACAGCGTGTCATTGCCGGCCTCGCCATCCAGAACATTTTGGCCTTCGTTGCCCCTAAGCGTATTTGCCAGGGCGTTGCCGGTACCGGTAAAATTGCCTGTACCCCGCAACTCAAGATTTTCCACATCACGGCCTAAACCATAACTAAAGTCTGAAAGTACGGTATCTATACCTTCATTAACGGCTTCCTGGACCTCATCCCGAGTCCTGCCCACAACATAGGTGTCATTGCCCGCACCGCCTTCCATGTGACTGCCGTCAAGCCCACCGTGAAGGAGGTCATTGCCGTTGCCCCCATAAAGGAAGTCAAAGCCGTTCCCCCCGTAAAGCGTATCATTCCCGCTGTTGCCCCAAAGCGTATCGTTCCCGACGCCGCCGTCAAGGGCGTTGCTCCCTTCGTTACCTGTAAGCATATTCGCCAGAACATTACCGACGCCGTTAATATTGCCGGTTCCCGTCAATTCAAGCTTTTCCGCATTAGCACCCAAGGTGTAGCTAATGCTTGCGCGCACGGTATCCGTACCTGCGTTTGCGGCTTCAATTACCTTGTCACCGGCATTATCCACAACATAGACGTCATTGCCGACTCCACCGTCCATGTAATCCGCGCCGACGCCGCCATTAAGGGCGTCATTGCCTGCTTCGCCGTAAAGAGTATCGTTACCCTTGCCGCCGTCCAGGGTGTTCTCCCAACCGTTGCCTGTAAGTGTATTCGCCAGGGCGTTGCCCGTGCCATTAAGATTGCCGAAAGCGTCGAACTCCAGATTTTCCACATTGGCACCAAGGGTGTAGCTGGCGCTTGCGCGCACGGTATCTATGCCTTCATCAGCATATTCAATGGCCCGGTCTTTGGCATTATCAGCAATATAGAGGTCATTTCCTATTCCGCCGTTCATATCATCCTCGCCGATGCCGCCATTAAGGACGTCATTGCCGGCGCCGCCGTAAAGAGTATCGTTGCCGCGACCCCCGTCCAGGGTATTATGGCCGGCGTTGCCTGTAAGTGTATTCGCCAGAGTGTTGCCGGTGCCGTTAATGCTACCGGTTCCGGTCAGCTCAAGATGCTCCACGTCACCACCCAAAGCATAGCTGACGCTTGAGCGCACCGTATCTATGCCTTCATCAGCGCATTCAACCTCTCTATCTTTGATATTATCCACAATATAGACGTCATCGCCTATTCCACCTTTCATGTAATCCGCGCCGATGCCGCCGTTGAGAACATCGTTGCCCGCTCCACCATAAAGCATATCGTCGCCTTGCTCGCCGGCCAGAGTATTGTGCCCGTTGTTGCCGGTAAGCGTATTGACCAAAATGTTGCCGGTACCGTTAATATTACCGGCCCCCGTCAATTCAAGCTTTTCCACTTCAGCGCCCAAGGAATAACTGATGCTTGAACGCACGGTATCTATACCTTCACCAACGTATTCAACGGCCCTGTCTTTGGTGTTATCCACAATATACACGTCGTCGCCCGTCCCACCTTTCATATAATCCCCGCCAACTCCGCCATCAAGGTAATCATTCCCATCACGGCCATAAAGTCCGTCATCCCCTCCCTTACCATAAAGCGTGTCATTACCGGCACCACCGTCCAACGTGTTCACCGTCTCGTTGCCGGTAATCGTATTTGCCAGAACGTTGCCGGTGCCGTTAATATTACCGGCCCCCGTCAATTCAAGCTTTTCCACTTGAGTATCGAGGACGTAACTGATGCTTGCGCGCACAGTATCTATGCCGCCGTTAAAGGCCTCACTTACGCTGTCCTTGGCGTTATCCACAACATATATATCATTACCCGCTCCTCCCCACATATTGTCCGCCCCACCGCCTCCGTTAAGGACGTCATTGCCGACCTCGCCGTCCAGGGTATCGTTGCCATCCCCGCCGTTCAGAATGTTGTTTCCGTCATTGCCGTTAATCCTATTTGCCAAAGCATTGCCGGTACCGTTACTATTTCTAGTTCCCGTCAACTCAAGGGTTTCCACGTTATCACTCAAGGTGTAGCTGACGCTTGCGAGCACCCAATCTACGCCTTCGCCAGCGTATTCAACGACCCTGTCTTTCGTATTGTCCACAATGTACCAGTCATGATCCTTTCCACCTTTCATATAATCCGCGCCGATGCCGCCATCGAGAAGATCGCTGCCGGCTCCGCCGTAAAGCGTGTCGTCACCTCCGCCGCCGTTCAGGGTGTTATTTGCGCTATTGCCGCTAATCGTATTTGCCAGGGCGTTGCCGGTACCTTGAATTTTACCGACCCCCATCAACTCGAGCTTTTCCACCTCAGCACCAAGGGTGTAGCTGCTGGCGCTTGAGCGCACAGTATCTATGCCTTCACTAACGTATTCAACGGCCCTGTCATTGATATTATCCACAATATAGCCGTCATCGCCTATTCCCCCGTTCATATTATCCGCGCCGCCGCCGCCATCGAGCAAATCATTGCCGTCACGGCCGTAAAGCCCGTCATCCCAACTTTTACCATAAAGCATGTCGTTGCCGGCGCCGCCGTCAAGCGTATTCACGCATGCACTGCCTGTGATCGTATTTGCCAGGGCATTGCCGATACCGCTAAGCTTACTATCGGTACCCGTTAACTCAAGCTTTTCTATATTAGCACCCAAAGTGTAGCTGACGCTTGAGCGCACGGTATCTATACCTTCATCAACATATTCAACGGCACTGTCTTTAGTATTATCCACAATATAAATATCGTTGCCCGTTCCGCCTCTCATGTAATCTACGCCGGTGCCACCATTCAAGAGATCATTGCCCTCACGGCCGTAAAGCCTGTCATCACCGCCGTTGCCATAAATCGTGTCATTACCGGCACCGCAGTCCAGAGAATTCACGCCTTCATTGCCGGTAATCGTATTTGCCAGGGCGTTGCCGGTACCGTTAATATTGCCGATACCCGTTAACTCAAGCTTTTCCATATTATCACCCAAGGCGAAACTAATACTTGAGCGCATGGTATCTATACCCGCGCTGGCGTATTCAATGACTCTGTCTTTGGTGTTATCCACAACATACATATCATTGCCTGCACCGCCCTCCATATAATCCGCGCCGGTGTCACCATTAAGGTAGTCATTGCCGTCGCCGCCGTACAGCGTATCATTCCCCCCTCCGCCAGAAAGCTTGTCGTTGCCTTGGCCACCATTCAAAATGTTCACACTTTCGTTACCGGTAAGCGTATTCGCCAAAGAGTTACCGGTGCCATTAATATTGGCAGAGTCGGTCAACTTGATATTTTCCACGTTACTACCCAAAATATAGCTAATGCTTGAACGGACGGTATCTATGCCCCCATTGGTCGCTTCAATAACCTTATCCTCGGGGCTGCCTACAATATAATTATCATTGCCATTTCCTCCAGCCATATAATCCGCGTCAGCACCACCGTTGAGCCAGTCTTCACCGTCACCTCCATAGAGAAAATCATTCCCCTTTTCACCATAGAGGGTATCATTGCCGGTTACACCTTCCAAAGTATCAGCCCCCAAACCACCGTATAAAAGGTCATTACCACCGCCGCCGCGAAGAAGGTTATTGACGGCATTTCCGGTCAGGCTGTCGTCGGCGCTACCGCCTATGGCGTTTTCGATTATGACGCTCTTGGCAATAGCCACGGTTCCCCATGTGCTGATGGAACTGTGGGTGCTCTCTTGCAGCTTAATATTGCAGGACAGTATCTGATTTGAGCAGTCTATTGTGTCATTGCCGCCTCCGTCCCAAATCGTTTCTACAACTTTTGGTGTAGCAGCCCATGAATAGATTGTATTACCACGACGTGTTGATGTATTGACTCCATAAATATACTGTAATGCCTCCATATCAAAAGGCATAAACGTACTCGGAAACAGGCCTACATAGCCATCATTCTGAGAATCCTTGGCCATAAATGCGTGTTCATAGCTCATTTGTGTATACTTATCGCTATCTAGATCTGGAGCAAGTCTATAGTCTCCATCCTCAAAAGAATGTTTCAAGCCAAGAGAATGACCTATTTCATGTATCAAAGTATGATAACCTTGGCCGCCGGGATATTTACTCCAAGGACCGTTCAGAGTTCTGCCCCAGTCAGCGTTGGTATCGACCCAGATATCTCCAGCGCGTTGAGGCATTGTGCCTGTTTGGAGATCCCCAAATGCTATAGTGGCATAGGCTACCACAAAAGGGATATTCATAAAATAATTTCCGAATGTTAAATCACCTTCCCCCTCAACCTCTTTAAAAGTGATGTTGGCAAATTCTGAAACAGAGGCCAATATACTTTTTACAGCGGATTCTTGCGCAGCGGAAAATGCCGTAAACCTGGGATAGGATATCGGATTCCCATAAGAAGGCACAGACTGAAGAAAACTAAAGGTAAGCTCCACAGGAGTGCCCAGGCTGCTGGTAAAATTCCACCGGCAAGTTGAATAACCGCTTCGTATGTATAACAGCGCATCCAGGGCGTTAGTTGTGTAGGTGAAGGTGTCACCTGCAGGAGCGGCAAGCAAATCGGCCTGGGGCGCTTCAAAAGCTTCTACCACCGGCGCAAGCGCACTCATACCCCCTTTACTCAAAAGCGCATCTCCGCCAATCTCATGCGTATTTTCAGGTTCGGCAAGAGCTCCGGCAAAAGCAGGAGAACTCTTTTCCGCAGCGATGCGCCACTCTTGCGCATGCAAAGCGCTCTGAGACTTGATAACACTCGCAAACGCCTCATCCGCAATGCCATAGCTATTTATGAGCTTCGCTGTCGCACCAGCAAAAGAAGCCGGCGCCTCCTCTCCCCCACCCGTTTTCCAAGCATATGTCTCTGAGCTTTCCTGCTGCTTCAGCGATTGTCCAATGGCGCTCATCACCTCGGCATGATCCTGCATCTGGGTAAAGCTGGTATTATCCGAGGGAAGGGTAAAATCCGCAAATTCCGCGTCAAAAGCGGCATAAAAAGAATCCGGCGCGCCAAATTCCAAAGGCGCATCCGCCGTTTCCCAAAAAATATTTTCCGGGTGCCCCAACAGCGCATCGACAGTGTCCAGTTCTAGGTTATCATTAAGGTACGCATAGTCGGTGGAATCCATAAAAACGACACGCCTGTGCTGTTCGGGGTGCATAAATGCTGCCTCCTGGTTATGGGTTGATACCTATTGTATCTCTATGCATTATACATATTCTGATGAATTCCGGACGGGTGGCATAGCAAATGCTGTTCAAGAACCACAGCAGCAAGCCACAGCTCTCTTTGCAGCGAATTTTTTGGATATACAGGGAATCGTAAAACGCATTTTCAAAATGCATTTTATAGATTTTATTTTATATCGTATAAAAATATATATTTCAATATAATTTGAAAAAGAAAATGTTTTTATTACAACATATTCGTGAATATTAATTATGTCCACTGCACGACTGGCAGTCGTCCGGTTTAGGTCTTTTCGCGGCGGTTGTTCGCAGGGAGAGCACTCAATCCGGAGTTGCCCGCAATGAAGATTTTGCGCCAAAAATAAGAAAGGCGGCCCTTTTTGCTTAGGGAACATACTTTTGACAGTACAGGGCCGAAGCAAAAAAGGCCGCATGACGCGGCGATGTGTATTTCTTTCAGCGGATCAGACGCGCAGCGTCTTATCCGCAAGCTGCATACTGGTGACCACATCCAGCATATTCGTGGTTTGGCCCACCGCTTTTTTTGCCAAAAGGCCAAAGTGCTCCAGGCAGGTTCCGCAGACCAAAATGCCGACTCCCCGCTCTTCAAGCGCGCGCAACTCTTCCAGCACAGGGCTCTCCTCGGCCGCGAGGGTTACGCCGCCGTTAAGCATAACAACCCGCCAGAGGCTTTCTCCCATTTCCGGAAGGGTGGCAAGAAAGGTCTTCATGAGCCTTGCGCCCAGTCCGTCGTCACCAGAGCCGAAAACAGGGGAAATAAGCAGCACCAGAATTTTTTCCGGCATTGCCCCGCCCTGTTCCTCTGCCGCGGCTTCACGCCGTAGAGGCTGCACCTTCTCAAGCGCGGTTGCCCCGCTTGTTGCATCGGCGCTTCCATGCCCTTCAAGACCATGCTGCGCCGTTATACGCCAAAGCTCGCCCTCCCGGACCAAGGAGCAGGAATAGCCCCGTGAGCTCAAAAAACGGCTGACATTCTCCAGCGCGGGCTCATTATCCACGAGCACCTCAATATGGGCGGGAGAAGCGGCATCCAGCAGCCTTTTCAATTGAATAACAGGCTGCGGGCATTGCAGGTTTCTACAGTCCAGCACTTTTTCTTCCATAAAACCTCCCACAAGCATAACGCTGTTCACGCAAAAACCGCGTAAAACCGGGCCGTCCGGAGCGCGGACGCCGCTTCCGGCAAGATGCGTCGCCAGAACAACAACCTTATGTCCTAGCATAGTGCCCTATTCAAGAAAAGGGCAAAAAGCCGCGTATGACACCGCAGCGCATCACAGAGAGCGATGCTGTTTAAAAAGGAAGCACGACCAAATGGATGCACGGCATTCGCAAAAAAACGGCCCCACGCGCCCGGTAAAGTCCCGCGCGCATCCCGTTTCCTGCATGCAAAATTTCTATTGCCACGGGGGTTCACGTAGCTTGACAAAGCGGAAATCTTTTTATTATATCAAAAGAAAATAAAAATCATTTTCAATTCAAAAAAAAATTTATGCCTTTCACTCCGCAAGCCGCCTCCCCCACAACCAGCCAAACCCTGCGCTGCCGCATCCGGCACAGCATTCCCGGGCGCATACGCTTGCGCATACAGCCCGCCGGCAAGCTGCGTGAAGCGCAAATGCGCTGCCTTGCCTTGGAAGGCGTGCTCAGCGCCAGGGCAAACCCGGCCTGCGCATCGCTTATTGTTCTCTATAATACCTCACAGACTAAGCAGGACAGCATCATCGCAGCGTTGCGCGCGACAGCGCCCACTTGCGCGGCGTTTCCTCCGGCAACAGGCGTCTCAAGCTCTCCCTGCGCATCCTCAGCAAGCTCCTGCGCCTGCGCCCCTCCTGCCGTCTCTGCCAGGAATAAAAACCATTTTTTGCAGTTTCTTATTTTTTCAGGCGCCATGGGCGCTGTGGCCATCAAGCGGTTTGTCCTCAAAGCCGCCCTTGCCCAGGCTCTGCTTTCTCCTCTGGGGCTCTTTTCCCTCACCTCTTCTCTCCTGCTGCTCAAAAAATCCTTTGCGCATACTGGAGAAAAACGCCTCACCCTGGAGACCTTCCTCGCTTCGGGGTGCATCGCGGCCACTTTTGCGGGGCAAGCCCTCACCGCTCTGGAAATACTCTGGGTGCACAGCGGGGCTGAAAGCCTCAACCACTGGATAGCCGAACGCTCGCGCAGGTCCGTTTCCACTATCCTGGATTTGACGACAAAAAGCACTTTCATCCTGGCGGGCGATGTGGAAGTGGAGATGCCGGTTTCCGGCGTCAAACCACGGGATATCGTGGTGCTGCATACAGATGAGAAGATTTGTGTGGATGGCGAGATCCTTTCCGGCGAGGCTTTGGTGGATGAATCCCCCATTACCGGACGCGCCGAAGCCATCCACAAAGCAAAAGGCGACAAAATCCATGCCGGCGGTTACGTGCTGCAGGGTCTTATCCATGTTCGAGCGGAAAGCGTGGGGGATCACACCTATCTTGCCCGTATCATGCGCCAGGTGGAGGATTCCCTGGAAAACAAAGCGCCTGTGGAATCCGTAGCGGACCAACTGGCCGAAAGGCTCTTGCGCATCGGGCTTGCCGCCACAGCCGGCGCTTTTCTCCTTACCGGGAGCCTTTGGCGGGCTTTCACCGTTCTGCTGGTCATGGCCTGCCCTTGCGCCACCTCCCTTTCCGCAAAGACCGCTGTCAGCGCCGCCATTGCCACAGCGGCAAGACGCGGCATCCTGATTAAAGGCGGCCGCTATCTTGAGGCGGTGGGCAAGGCGGATGTTGTCTGCTTTGACAAAACCGGCACTCTCACCTCCAATGAGCCGCGAATCGAACGCATTATTAACTATTCCTCATTGCCGGAGAACGAGCTGCTGCTCTGGGCCTATTCCGCCGAGATGCATAACCAGCATCCCCTCGCGCGGGCCATTCAAAAAGAAGCGCTGGCGCGCGGCATTGATCCCGTGGCGCATCTGGAGTGCGACTTCACTCTGGGCAGAGGAGTCCGGGCCGTATTCGGCAAGGATGTTATCCGACTGGGAAACCGCCGCTATCTGCAAGACGCCGGCATAGCCCTCGGGCCTGAAATCAATGACGCCCTCGCGCTGAGGAATAAAGGGCTTACGGTTATTTTTCTGGCGAAAAACGCGGATCTCCTTGCCGCCTTCGCCTTTGCCAACGAAGCAAGACCCGAGGCAAAACATATCCTCAAAGTCCTGCGCAATTCCGGCGTGAGTAAGATCACCATGATCACGGGAGACAGCAAAAGTACCGCGTTGCGCTTTTGCGCGGAAATGGGCGTTGAAGAGTGCCACTATTCCGTGCTGCCGGAGGAAAAGGGGCATATTGTATCACAGTTGCGCAAAAACGGCAGTACTGTTGTTATGGTGGGGGACGGCATTAATGACGCCCTCGCCCTGGCCGAAGCCGACATCGGCATCGCCATGAGCGCCGCCGGTTCCGATGTCGCCATTGAAGCCGCCGACATCGCCCTGGTCAAGGACGATTTGGCGGACATCCTGTTTTTGCGTTCTCTCAGCAACGCCACAATGCGTATTGCCCGGCAAAATTTTTGGCTTGCCACCGGGACAAATCTTGGCGGAGCATTGGCCGGCGCCCTTGGCCTCCTTTCACCTGTGGCGGCCGGCGTGTTGCACATCGCGCACACCTTGGGCGTGCTCGCCAATTCCTCGCGCCTGCTTCTGCCCGCCCCTCCCGCAAACGAAAGAACGCGAAAAGATGACAGCAGGCTTTGCGCGGCCCCTCAAAAAATGCACATTGCTTGATATAAAGGATTTCTATGACGCTCCAAGCCTTTCTTGAGCTACGCGGCCTTGCCGCAATAGCGCATCATGTGCCCGGGCGGATTCGTCTTAAATTGGATCCGCGCATTTTGCAGCATCCCGCCGCAAGCGCTATGCTTTCCCTTTCTTCAGGAAAGCCGGAAGCGGGCCTGCACAGCGCCAGGCTGAACATCCTGGCGCGCTCGCTGGTTCTGGAATATGCCCCGGAGCGCATCCTGCCGGAAGACCTCGACAACTTTTTCACCGGCACGGATATGCCGGAACTGCACAAAACGGCTGAAAAAATAGCCCGGATCCTGGGCATAGAGTTGCGGCAACAGCCGTGAGCAAAGGAGAATTCATGGACCCGACACAATTTGCAGCGGAACCTTTTACTGAGAAAAATCCCCAAGCGGCAGACTCCGTTGAACCGCAAAGCGGCCCCGCCGGCCCTTACGCCGGTCCCGGTCCTTTCCCGGGTTACGGCGCGTTCCCAAGCTATGGCCCTTCCCCCCACCATGCTCCCTTCCCGGGCTATGGGGCTGTTTCCGGCCCCATGTGCGCGCAGCATGCTGTGTACCACGCCGCTATGGGAAGCCCCTGGGGGCCTCCTCATTACATGCACCCCGGCATGCCCATGCATGGAGCTTATCCGCATTTTACCCCTGCGCAGGATCACGGAACGCCCTTTGCCGCTCCTCCCGACCGGCAAAGCGGCGCCTGGCAAAACGGGCACAGAAGCGCCCCTCAAACAGAAGAGCAGCGCAGCGCTCCCCCAGGCGGCCAAACTTGCGAGCAGGGCAACCCCTTTCCGGGGGGAAATCCCTTTACCTATAACGGCCAGGACCCCCTTGCCTTTGCGGCGCAGTGCTGTGGCATGAACCCCAAAGACATGGGGCGCTACGGGCAGCTTATGGACCTGTGCAACGACTTTTTGCAGGGAAAAAGCGATCCTTCAAAAATAATGACTTTTTTTGCGACATCCGGAACGCACTTTTGGAAAGGCGCGCTCGTAGGAGCCGCCCTTGCCTTGATATTGACCAACAGCGCCGTCAAATCCAGCTTGTGCGAAAGCTTGGCGGGCATATTCGGCGGCGAAAAATCTTCCGCTTCCTAGGCGCTAAAACCCGCGTAACGTAAATAAGGATATCCCAATGACCTATCATCCCCACTACTACCAGCCATACCCCACCTCTGCTTACGGCTATCCGCAGCCAGGCGGCGTTGCCGTTTTGGGCGTCACGGGCGCGTTGCTTGCCGGCTCTATGGCCGCGGCCCAGGCCATCCGCAAAGTAAAAAATAAGGAATTGGACAATGCCCAGGCCCTCTCCCAAGTTGCCAAAGAAAGTCTTGGCGCGGGCATTGCCACAGCCGCGGGCGCGGCTGTCGGCAAAACGTTATTCCAGTCCGGGCCCTTGAGCCTTGCGGCCATGATTGCCGTGAGCATCGGCGTGAAATACGCATACGATGAACTGCTCATGCCCAAAACCGCGGAGCGGCCGACAGCGCCCGCGAAAACTTCCAAATCCAAATAATCTGAGGCTACCCACATGAGCACGAATCATAAAGGTTCTTCCTTTTATTCTTATGCCCCGCAACAAGGGCCTGCCCCCACAGGCAGCCAGAACCCCACCTGCGCGGGACAAAGCGCCCCGGGCTATGGCGTACAAAACTCCGGCCCCGGCTATGCCGAATGGGGCACCCCAGGCTATGCCGGGCAAAACCCCGGCTACGCCGCCGGCAACCCTCCCGCCCAGCCCGGCTCCTGGAGCAACGGCTGGTTTGCCTTTCAAGATCCCGGTTATCTCAAGGGGCTTGCCCTGGGCGCAGGCATCGCCTACGTCCTGACTAACCCGAAGGTGCAGCGGGCTCTGGTCAAAGGGGCCGTCACTCTCTGGAGCGCCGTTCAGGGCGGCTTTGAGGAAGTGAAAGAACAAGTCCAAGATATCAAGAGCGAAATGAGCGTAAAGTGTGATGGTTCCAAATAACGATGGACAAAGAGCGCGGCAGCGCCGGCAGGCAAAGGCCGGCATGGCCGTTGCGTTGGGAGTGCTTGTGAGTTCCGGCTTTCTGGCTCATAGGCGCCAGGCGGGCATCGCGCATGGCGTGCATATTGCGGCGGGCATTTCGCTGGTGGGGCTGGCTTACTGGCACTGGAGCCTTTATCAGAAATCCGGGCAAGGCGGAGGCCCTCGCCGATGAACAGCACTTTGCCGCTTGCACCTGGGGCACAGGTGGGCCGGTTTATCGTCATTCACGCTCTCCCGCGCCGCTTGCGCTTGCGGTCGCAGGCCTTGCTCTCACCTGATTTTGACGCCAATTATTTCCAGGCCCTGCTTGAAGCCTTGCCGGGAGTTGATGATGTTCGCGTCAACATGCGCGGGCAAAGTGTCATTATCCATTTTGACGGGCGGCAGGAAAGTTGGGATCGAATACAGGCATACTTGCATACCCTCCCGTCGGAAGCATATTTGCCTTCGCATAGAGGGGAAGCCCCGGTACGCGGGGCTGACGTGCTGACCAAAGCCTGCCTTGTGGGACTTGCCCTGGCGCTGCCCCCTCCCGCCAAAGCGCTGATCAGTTGGGCCGTCAGTCTGCCGACCATAGCGAACGGTGTGGAAACGCTGCTCACCCGCGGAGTTAAGGTGCAGGTGCTGGACGCTCTGGCTGTGGGGCTTTCCTTGCGCAGAGGGCGCTACTTTACCGCCGGAGCCATCAGTACGCTCCTTTCCCTTGGAGCGTACCTGGAAAACCAGAGTGAACAGCGCTCCGTTGATTTGTTAAAAAGCCTTTTGCGCCCTCAGGCGGATGCGCTCTGGGTTATCCGGGACGGGATGGAAGTCAAAGCGCCCCTGCAAGAAATCTGCGTAGGCGAACATGTCGTCTTTGGCGCCGGTGAAGCTGTTGCCGTGGACGGTTTTGTGGTCGAAGGCGAAGCCTCGGTCAATCAAAGTTCCATTTCCGGTGAGTCCGTGCCTGTGCATCTAAAGCCCGGAGATGCGGCTATTTCCGGCTCTGTGGTGGATGAAGGGCGGCTCGTTGTGGAAGTGGAGCGCCTTGGCGCTGAAAGCTCCGTTGCCCGCATCGGCCGGTTCATTGATCACTCTTTGCGGGGCAAATCCAAAACGCAGAGCAAAAGCTCCGAACTTGCGGACAAACTCGTGCCCATTACTCTCGGCCTTGGCGCCGCCACATGGGTAATTAAGCGAGACAGCAGCCGCATGGCTTCCGTGCTCACAGTGGATTTTTCCTGCGCCATCAAACTGACCAACCCCGTGGCCATCCGCTCGGGCATGTACGCGGCCGGGCAGGCAGGCGTGCTGCTTAAAGGCGGAGCGGCCTTAGACGCGCTCCTGGATGTGGACAGCATCGTGTTTGACAAAACCGGCACCCTTACCACCGGACATCTTGATGTGACGGACATCATCGCCTTACAGGGGCTGGATGAAGATGCGGTGCTCCGCCTCGCGGCCGGAGCCGAGGAGCACTACGACCACCCCGTGGCCCGGGCCGTGGTGCGCGAAGCGAGGCGGAAAAACCTCCCTCTGCCCCCGATCAGCAGGGTGGATTTTATTGTTGCCCACGGCGTTTCCGCTTTCATTGACGGCAAAAACGTCCTGGTGGGGAGCCACCATTTTATTGCCGAAGATGAGCATATTCCGTGCGGGCATATGGACAAAAAGGTCCAGGCTCTGCGCCGCCAAGGAAAATCCTTGCTCTATGTGGCACTTGAAGGAAAGCTTGTAGGCATCATAGCCCTTTTGGACGAACCCCGCCCGGAAGCTGCAAGTGTTCTTGAAGCTCTTAAGCAGCAAGGCATCAGGCGCATCGTCGTACTCACCGGAGATCATAAGGACACGGCTCTGGCCCTGCGGCGGCGCCTGCCGCAAATTGACGACATACGCTTTGAACTCAGGCCCGAAGACAAGGCCCTGGTGGTGGAGGAAATGAAAAACGAGGGTTTTTGCCCTGCGTTTGTGGGTGACGGCGTTAATGACGCTCCCGCGCTGGTCAGCGCCCATGTGGGCATATGTATGCCCAAAGGCGCGGATCTGGCTAAAGAAGCCGCCCAGGTCTTGCTGTTGCAAGAGGATTTGCATAGACTTCTGTATGCGAGAGCGGCAGCGAAGCGGACCAACTTCATAATTCGCCAGTGTTTTGCCGCCACCATCGGCTTTAACAGTCTGGCAATGTTTATGGCCATGGCCGGGCTTTCCCCCGTGCTCACCGCTCTTTTGCATAACGCCAGCACCATTGGCATCCTCAGTTACGCGGGGTTGGTCGCTTCACGCCGCTTGCCGGGGCAGCCGCCATCCTTTGTGGGAGATCCGTCCTGATGAACTTACAAGAAGCTCCTGTCGGAATTCCCCTTTCCATAACCCATATCAGCGGCGGCGCTTTCCCGGCGCGCATGGAGCGGCTCGGCCTCTACGAAGGGGCGCGCCTCATGCGCCTTGATAAAGTGGACTCCATCGGCCCCGCTAAAGTCCGCACTCCCAAAGGCGACGCCATCTTAAGCGCCTGGCTTGCGGGAAAAATCGTCATTCATCTGGATGACGGCCGCCGCATTCCCCTGCCTGAATGCAAAAACGGCGATAGCGGCCATGTGGAAGGAGTCACCGGCCAAAGCGCTGTGGAAGAAGCCCTCAAGGAACTCGGCATTGTGGAAAATGACCGTATTACTTTTTTGCGCTCCATCCCGCCCATGATCTATAAATTTTCCTTGTACAGCCCCTCTCTTGCTCAGGAGAGCGCCAGACAAAAATCCCAAATCAGCGAGGCGCTCGCCTCACACCTTTTTGGCCATACCCCTGAAGGGCCGGCGCAATTTTCCTCCGTGGGCGTGGGCACGCCTTTTACCGTGCAGCGCATTTTGCCTGGAGGAGAAGCCGAAGCCACCCTCGCCGCTCTGCATGTTACAGCCGGGATGGAACTTATCCTGGAAAGCGTCGCCATCAGCCACGAAGTGCGCTTGTCTCAGGACGCTCCCGTGGCCTGCGTCACGAAAGAAGGCCTTCGCCTGTATTTCCACGAACAGGATGCCGCAAAAATATTCGTCGCCCCCGTGTGACAAGGGCAACTCCAGCGGTTCCCGTCGCAATCCGGCGGAGCTTTCAGCGCAAGGCCCGCCACGCCTCCCGATTCCTCCGATTTTCCGTAAGAATATGCTGCCCCATTATAAAAACGTGCGTGCGGATGAAAAATACTTGCTAATGAAAATGAAACTCTATATCAATTACTCAACACCCTTCATCCACCTCAACCCGGGAGTTTCTCATGTCTTCCGCATTGATCATTTACGGTTCCACTACCGGCAATACCGAATACGTAGCCGGCGTCCTTGAGCGCGTGCTTTCCGAAGCCGGATCCAGTGTAAAAAAACTCAACGCGGCCGACGCCGCTCCTGAGGGGTTGTGCGACGGCTACGATCTTGTGCTTTTCGGCTGCTCCACCTGGGGAGATGACAGCATCGAAGTTCAGGACGACTTCATCCCCCTGCTCGAAAGTTTTGGCAGCATCAATGCACGGGGAAAAAACACGGCCGTTTTCGGCTGCGGCGACACCAGCTACACCCATTTTTGCGGCGCTGTCGATGTTATTGAACAGCAGCTTGAAGAGCAAGGAGCCAAGGTTCTGGACACGCTTAAAATAGATGGCGATCCGCAGACGGAAAAAGATGAAATTGAGCAATGGGGCAAACGCGTGCTCAAGGCCGCGGCCTGAACGAGGAGCACAGCCATGCCCCTTACCCGAGAACTGGTCCAAGCCGTACGCCGGCGCATCGCTGATAACCCCAGCGCCTCACCGGCGTTGCTTGCGGAGCAATTACGCGCCTCCGAGGCTGAAATCATCACCGCCCTGCCGCTGGGTATGCGCCTGCGCGCAAAAAACAGCGCCTTTGAAAGCATTTGGGATACAGTGGCGCGCTGGCCCGATATCGTCATTAACCCCGCCCGCCAGCCCGCCAGGATCTGGCCCCGTTTGCCGGAATTGCGAACTTCAGGGCAATTTCGCCCGGAAGAGATCGGTTTTATCTGGTTTGTCTCCAAACCCTTTTTGGACAAAGAAAGTCATTCCGTCCAGTTCTTTACCCATAAGGGGGCGCACATGCTCTCCCTTTATCTTGGGCAGAATGCCTCCGGCGCCTTCGATAAACGGGCGAAAGCCGATTATGAGGCCATGCGCGAACGCTTTGGCGTTATCCCTGTGCCGCGTAACCGATGCAAAGGCTGCGCCCGCTGCACCTGCGACGCCGCCGCGCAGTAACCGCCGCCCGGAAGCGTCCGCTCATAGTTTTTCTGGGGGGGCTAAGCCCCCCCAGATCTCGCAAATGCGCCCTCAACTTGCAAAGCCGCGTGCTCATTTTTTCAAAGTCAGCCTATTCACGACCGTCTTTACGCCGGCCACCCCTTTTGCCAGCTCCTCCGCTTTTTTATGCTGAACCGGATCCGCCACTTCTCCGCTTAAGGACACCACTCCTTTGCTTGTTTCCACGCTGATATCCGTGGAGCTGATGTCTTTTTCCTCAAGCAGGCGAGCCTTCACCGCCGTGGTTATCGCAGCGTCGTCAAGAAATTTTCCTGTATTGTCAAGAAACGAACTGACGCCTTCAGCCGTTCCCGTGGCCATATCCTTGACCGCTTCCGAAGTCCCTTTGACTATTTCTCCCACCGCGGCCGCGGCGCTTTTTTCCGTCAGCGCCGCGCCGCACGCCATTATGCCCGCCAGACAAAGCAGCGACATCCGCCTATAAAACTGTCGTTTCATACCTACCTCCTGAAAACGGATGAATATTTCAATGGTAATCCGCCCTCATATGTCAAAAGCCGACGCTTATATTCGCGGCGGCCCTTTGCGCTTTGGCTTTGGCTTCTTCCAGCGTGCCGCCAAGGGCAAGAGCCACGCCCATGCGCCGCCGTCCCGCCATTTCCGGCTTGCCGAAAAGCATAATGGCCGTATCTTCTTCCCGCAAAGCCTCACCAATACCATGGTACACCGGCGCTTTGCTCCTGCCTTCCGGCAAAATCACCGCTGACGCGGCGGGACCATACTGGCGAAGACGCGGAACGGGTAAGCCCAGCAATGCCCGCACATGCAAAGCGAATTCGGAAAGATTCTGTGAAATGCAGGTCACCAGTCCCGTATCATGTGGACGGGGCGACACTTCGCTGAAAAAAACCTGATCCGGCGCTCCTGCACTCCCCCGCTTAATGAACAGCTCCACCCCAAAAATGCCGTGCCCGCCAAGAGCGCCGGTTACCTTTTCCGCCATCCGCCGGCACAGGGCCAGGGTATCTTCCCGCATGGGCTGCGGCTGCCAGGAGAGACGATAGTCCCCGTCTTCCTGATAATGGCCTATGGGCTCGCAAAAGGTTACGCCGCCCGTGTGGCGCACGGTAAGCTGCGTAATCTCATAATCAAAATCCACAAATCCTTCCACAATCACCCGGCCTTCGCCCGCGCGTCCTCCTGTTTGGGCATATTCCCAGGCGGCACGGATATCCGCTTCCGCACGCACAACGCTCTGCCCCTTGCCGGAAGAACTCATCACGGGTTTGACCACGCAAGGCAGGCCCAGGTCTCCGACTGCCGCGCGAAATGCTTCTTCGTTCCCGGCGAACCGGTACGGTGAGGTAGGCAGGCCGAGCTCTTCAGCCGCCAACCGGCGAATGCCTTCACGGTTCATGGTCAGCCTCGCCGCCCGGGCCGTCGGCGTTACGCGAAAACCTTCTTTTTCCAGCTCCAGCAGCGTTTCTGTGGCAATAGCCTCTATTTCCGGCACGATAAAATCCGGCCGTTCCTTTTCCACAAGGGAGCGCAGGGCCGTCCCATCCAGCATGGAAATAACGTGGCTTTTATGCGCCACCTGCATGGCCGGAGCGCCCGCATAACGATCCACGGCGATCACCTCCAACCCAAAGCGCATGGCCTCAATGGCCACTTCCCGCCCCAACTCTCCTGAGCCCAAAAGCATCAGCCTGGTGGCGGAAGCAGTGTTGGGGGTGCCTATATTCAACATACAGCCTCCTGTGGCGTAATGGCGAAAAAACCATTTGGACAAAAAATTGATTTGGCAACAGCGCTTGCTGTGGCGTCTACACCATACCATTCAAGAAACGATAACGCGACGCCAACCGTTGCCAGGCAGGGCAACCCGGCGGCGAAGCCTTTGTGAGCAAAGCAAAAATCGCGTTTTTCACTTTGCAATCTTTCAAAAAATCTCCTTTAAAAACCGCAGAGACATTTTCCCACGCCGCGCTACAGATATAAAAACCGGCACAGCAGCAAGGTCAGCAGCAAAGATATGCCCAAAAGAGGAAAGCCCACCCGGGCGTAATCTTTAAAACTGTAGCCTCCGGGTTCGCGCACGATTGTATTGACAGGGGAGCCGAAGGGCGAGGCGAATGAAGCGGAACAGGCAATGGCGACGGTCATGGCGCAGGCCTGGGGGCTGATGTGCAAGGCAAGGCCCGCCTCAATGGCCATCGGCGCAAGAAGAATCGCCACAGCCGTATTGGAAAGCATAAATCCCATGCAGGACGCCACAATGAACAGACCTGCGAGGACAAGATACGGGCTGGACGCGGAAGATATTTTCAAAAATACGGAAGACACCTCAGCGCTGATGCCTGTTTTTTGCATGGCCAGCGCTAAAGGCAGAACGCCGGCGGTCATGACGATGGTCGGCCAGTCAATGACGTCATAGATAGAGGCTCTGGGCACGCAACGGGTAAACACGAGCGCCGCCGCCGTTGCAAGGACAATTGCCGCGGCGGGCAAGATATTCCAGGCCATGAAACCCATCATTCCCATGAGGATGCACAGGGCGAGGCTTTCCTTATTTTTTGCCGGGATGTATCCCTTGCGATCCTGCGGGAGGGTGAGCAGCAGATATTGGTCCCTGTTTTGTCCCAAACGCAAGATATCCTCCCACGCGCCGCATACAAGCAGGATATCGCCAAAGGAGAGGGGCAGATCCGCTATATTGTCCGTCAGCGTTTCCCCTTTCCTGCGCACGCCGAGGGCTATGCTGTGGTACATGGTTTGAAAAAGCGTTTCCCGCAACGATTTACCGATTAGGCTTGATTCAGGATTCAGCATAACTTCGGCAATGCCCACTTCCCGGAAAAAGGCCTTCCGCTTGGCGGGAGAAGACGGGATTATTTCCAGGGAAAAATCCTCCGCAAAGGCTTGTACATGATCAGGGCTGCCGATGAGCAACAGTAAATCCCCGTGATGAAAAACCACCTCAGGGCGGGCCGGCACAATTCTTTTCGCATGACGACGCGAGGGAGCCTCCACAGCGAGCAACGTGACCTGGTACCGCGCGCCAAGTTGCATGCTGGCCACATTCTGATCCACTAGCTCAGAATGGGCAGGAACGCGCACATAAAATTCGTATTTCGCCACCCGATGATACTGCAACAGATCATCAATGGAAGGTTCCTTTTTACGCTCCGCCTTGCTGCCTTTTGCCGCAAGCAGACTCTGCCCTAGGCTCGCCATAAACACGATGGCGAGCAGCAATGTCAAAATACCAAACGGGGTGAAGCTGAAAAGGGAAAAAGCGGCGAGCCCTTGCTTTCGCAAGGCGTCGTTGACGATGATGTTGGGCGTTGTGGCCACAAGGGTCATCATGCCGCTGATCAAAGAAGCAACGGCAAGGGGCATGAGCAAACGTTTATGATGCACATTCGCCTTTTCCGCCACAGACAAGGCAATGGGCATAAAAATCGCCACCGTGGCTGTGGAACTCATAAATGCGCCCACAAGCCCGGCCGCCGCCATAAGCATCACCAGCAGCCGGGTTTCACTCGCGTGCCCGTAACGGATAATCGCTTCGCCAACACGGTGGGCGATGCCGGTATGGGTAATAGCCTTGCCGACAATAAACATGGCCGCGATAAGCACCACGGCGCTGCTGGAAAACCCCGAAAGCGCCTCCGAAACGTCCAGAATGCCGCAAATAACCAGACTCAGGATAATGAGCACTCCAACAAGATCGCCACGCATGAAATTGCCGGCAAGGGTAATAACGCTTCCGGCCAAAATCAGTAACGTAAGCAGCATATCTAAATTCTTCATGCAGTGAAGATCTCTTTTTTTTTATAGCCCGTCAACTCGTCTCGATGCTTTTTCTCTTTTGCTTTCACTGCGCGCGGCGGCTGGATTTTGAAAATCCCTTTTAGAGCAAAGAGTTGCGCCTCTGCCCGAAGAGAGCGAAAAACTTGTCATATCGTCAACCGCGCCATTTTTCCGGCTGAAAAAACGCCTATGATGCCCGCATTGCGCCACGCACAATTTTGCACAGCGACAAGGAGGCCGGATGACGCTCAGCACAACACAGACAAAAGTCGAATACCTCCCTGATGGGGTACAAACCCGCTATGCCGTTCCTTTCCCTATATTTGACGCGCGGGATATTTTTTGCGCCACAGTGAACGCCGCCGGCGGAGAACTGCCGGTAACAGCCTTTAGTGTTGAAGGGATCGGCACGGAACAAGGGGTATATTTACGCTTTTTCACTCCGCCCACGGCGGGCAGAACCCTTGTTATTTACCGGCACACCCGCCATGTGCAGGAAAGTGACTACCCCGAAGGAGGAAAATTTCCGGCTGTTGTGGTGGAAACGGATTTTGACCGCGTGGTGGCCATGATTCAAGAGTTGCAGGAAGAACTCGACCGGGCGCTTAAAGTGCCCATCACCAGCGACAAAACGCCGGAAGAGCTGATGGAGGAGCTCTTCAGCATGCTGGATAAGCTCGAAGAATACTGGAAGCTTATCAAAGACGCCATGGATCAGATAGCCGGGGTCGCGGGGGACAGCATCGTCATCTCCTCAGGCTCCACAACGCCGCGCAAACTGGCGGACAGGTTCGCGGACGTGACCAACGTCAAGGACTTCGGCGCAAAAGGCAACGGTTCCGCCGACGACACAACGACTTTGAAAGCGGCTCTTGCCAAGGGCGGCAACATCTATCTGCCGCCCGGAACCTACATGATTTCCTCGGCGCTCGGCATAAAGAGCAACAGCCGCATCTTCGGCGGCGGCATCGGCGTGAGCGTTATCAAAATGATCAACGGCGTTGACCGGGTCCACCACTGCCTTGTGAGTGAGAACGCTCTGAATTTGAACGCCCGCCTGGCCACGGACGCTGACGTGGAGCAGCTTGTCGGCCCCTATGTGGAAAACGCCACCCTGGCGGATTTCACCGTGGACGGCAACGCCTACAACAGGCCGGAAGGAGCCTATGCGGACCGCGAAGCCGGAACGGGCATTGAATTGCATAAAGTCCGCAACATCATTCTGGAAAATCTGGAAGTCATCAACGCGCCCCAGCACAATATCAATGTGCGCGCCGGGACAAACAGTTTTGAGCAGGGGGCCTTATACGCGGCCAAACACCCTTCCCAGTATGTATGGATACGCTCCTGCCTTGTGCGGGATCAGGCCATTGACGACGGCATCACCACCCATGACAGCGAATATATCTGGATAGACAAGTGCCGGGCGCTGCTGCCGAGAAACATCAGCGGGCAGAATCTTGTTCCCGTCAGCAACGGCATCGAGGTGGATGACGGCAGCCGCTACGTGTGGGTAACGGACTGTTACTCCATGGGCCATGTATGCGCTTTTCAGGCCAAGGGGCATGCGGACTCCCCGCCCGCCCATCATGTGATGTTTGACAACTGCACGGCGGAAAACGCGCATTTCGGGTTTTATCTGAACACAGGCAGCCCCATTGCGGACTTAAGCGTTACGGAAGGAACCTGCCACGACATCACCATTAAGAACTGCTGCGCAAAGAATATTTATGAATTCAAGGGCATGACCTCATGGACGGATCAGGCCCATTACATCCAGCTTCATTCCTGCCGCAACGTTGTTGTGGAAAACTTCCATATTACGGGCACAATTCAGAATATGCCCAACGCCAAAGCGACGCAGAACGTTTTTTGCCGCTTTCGCGGCTATAACAGCCGTGTGATTCTTGACGGCATGTCCGTCCTCGCCGTCACCGAAAGAGCCGCCGGAGACTTTATTGTCTTTGAAGGCAACTCCAATGCGGGCATCGAGATCCGCCGCATCGTCTGCGACGAGTTCAGCAAGGGTTTTCTCGTGCGGGTGAACGGCTCCGGAATCGCCACTACCATAACGGACATTTCCCTGGCGCGGGGTTCTTTTTCTTTTGCTGCCGTGCGCGTGGCAGGGGTGGGCGGCGGCAATCTGCATGTGGACAGGATCTACGCCCCGTCAAGCCAGGCCAACCTTCTGGTGAACGATTCCTTGTTATATAACAGGCCGCGCCCGCGCTTTGGCCGGAGGTGGCTTTACGGCTCCAATACTGATTGGCAGTTTGACGGCTGCGCTGCTGTTGGGGATCCTTTTGTTTACGGGCAGACCATAGGGCACGGCTTTTATTACGGCGATCAATCCGGCGGCAGAACGCGCATCGGCTATGCGGGCTTTCGCATGGTCGGGGGCTCCGGCATCAGCGACGCGGCCTCGGCCTGGCAGGTGTACCTCAAAGGCGCGGAAAACCCCGAAGCCTTCGCGCGCCTTAGCATCTCCCAGGCCAGTATCAACCCCTTGACCGACAGCGCCATGGATTTGGGCACGGCTGACTTGCGCTTTCATACCGTCTACGCCTCCTCTCCGGAAATCGACACCTCGGACGCCCGGGAAAAGCGGGATATCACAGAGCCTGAAGAAGCTCTTTTGCGCGCTTGGGGCAGGGTGCGCTTTAAAACCTTCCGCTTCATTAAGGCCGTTGAGGAAAAAGGCGAAGAGGCCAGGGTGCATGCCGGGCTCATTGCCCAGGAAATTCAAGAAGCCTTCGCCCAAGAGGGGCTCAACGCCGGGGATTACGGCCTCTTTTGTTTTGATGCCTGGGAGGAGCGAACCTTTCACAATACCGTGGTGGAGCGCGAAGAGGTGCTTGATGATGACGGCAACATCCTCGTTCCGGCGCAAACGCGCACGGAAGTGGAGCAACACTTCCCGGCCGGGGACAGGTTCGGCGTGCGCTATGCCGAAGCCCTGGCTCTTGAGGCCGCCTACCAGCGCCGGCGCGTGGACCAATTGGAAGAGCGCCTTAACGCGCTGAACGCCTAACTATTTTTCGCAATTTTTTGAAGGAGGCCTCTATGTCTGACTTTGTACATGCCATATCGATTTTCGGCCGTATTGATAAAAACGGGAGTTACCGCTTCACCTTTTACGGCGAGGAAGGCCGGAGGCACTTTAGCGCCGTGTGGGCGGCTGACGGGATCGCTCCGGCGGGAACCTTGACCTTTTCCTTTGACGGCAACCCCGGGGATCCCCAGGCTGTGATCGATTTAAGCGCCGGAGACAACGCTTTTTCTTACAACGTGCGCCTGCCTCTGGTGGATGTGGCTGTCTCGGGCCTCCCGGCGGGCGGCGCACTATCCCTTTACTGCCAATAAGGAGAGTTGCCCATGACCATGCTTAAAACAAGCCCTTTGGGCGTCTGCGGCGGCGGGGGCCGCGGAGAGACTATCACTGTGGTGCAAGAAGAAGGACAATCCACCACGGATGTGATGTCGCAAAAAGCCGTCTCGGATATGGGGTGGTTTTTGCAGCAAGCAACAGCGGCTCCTACGGATGCGGGCTATCAGCGCAAAGGGGAAGCCTGGGTAAAAGACCCCGTGCAGAGCATAAGTGATGTAACCAATGGCACGGGCACGGCTACTCAAGGAATAGCGGCGTCTTCAAAATCTGTGAGCGATGCTGTTGCGTCTATAACCATTCCATTAGCGAATAGAGGCGTTTACCCCATAATTCACTCTGTTGGCGCGGCGGACTTGAATACTATTACGCAGCATGGATTTCATTATCATAACAGTAGCGCTACGAATAAGCCTGCTGACCAAGCCGGCTATATGCTTGTTCTTTCGGAAGGAACAAACCTTATAACACAGATTAATTTTAGAAGTACTACAGGAACTAACTACGATGCTGCGTATCGCCGTAACTCTACAGACAATGGAGCTACATGGACGCCTTGGCTGCAGATGACAGGACTAACACGAGAACGTGGATTGGCTCCTAATTGTGTATTGTGGGGAGTAAAAGATCTGAACTCCATGACGCAACAAGGATTTTACAAGCACAACTCCAATGTGCCCAATGCCTCATCCGTACAGCACGGATATGTAATAGTGTTAACGGATGGCCTTTTGAATATTACTCAAATTGCATTTCGGGCTACCACCGTGTCAGGCGCGCATTGTGTGGATAGACGCGTGTCTAATGACAATGGCGAAACTTGGTCTAGCTGGGTACGGATAGCGGGTGATGGCGTTACCGCCCGCGCGAGCGGGTATGTAACGAAAGCGGGAGTGCTCTCGCGGGACTACGGCATAACCTCCTGCACAAAAAAATCCACAGGGGTCTACGAGTTGGCGCACACGCTAACAACTACCATAGTCCATATTACCCCTGCCGGCGTTGCCGGCGGCACAGACCCCATAACAATACCGCAGGCGAGTACGGCGGCTAGCTTGACTACTGTGCGTTTTGTCAACACAGCCGATGCGCTTGTGGACAGTGATTTCTTTTTTTCCATTTTTTAGGAGGCGAGACAAATGAACGACATTGTGGAGGCAGCACCTAACCGCTGCTATATACGCTACGAAAGTAATGGAGAGACGGTGTTTGTGACTGGAGGCGCTGGCGTGCCGCTGGAGGCTATTATAAAGGCGATTCCGGAAGGCGCGGCAAACGTCAAAGAACTCACTGAAGAAGAGCTTCTCCAAGCGCATGAAAATCCGGAAGCGGCCATGCAACGGCTGCTACGCGAATACACGGCCTTAATACAAAAACGGCTGGATGATTTCTCCCGTACAAAGACTTATGACAGCATCCTCTCCGCCTGCACCTATGCCACCAGCACCATCCCAATATTTAAAGCCGAAGGGCAATATTGCGTGGAAGCTCGGGATCGCACTTGGGCGGCGGCAAACAGTGTGCTCCAGGCCGTGCTGGCCAAAGAGCGGCTGGCGCCCGCATGGGCGGAGCTGGAAGCGGAATTGCCGGTTTTAGAATGGCCCGTGCTTGGATAGCCGTGCCCTACAGCGCAGAGACCATAGCCTATGCCGCCGGCAAAGGCATTGCCGAAGACGAGCTGCCGCTCATCATTGACGGCTGCTCGGGCGGCATTTCTTGGATATATGCCATCGGCGGCAAGGCAATATCCTGCCAAGAATGCTGCAACAGACACGATATTGATTACCAGTTCGGCGCGGCGGGCGGGCGGATAGGCAAGAGGCGGATCAGCGGCTGAGGGACTGCGCCGGTCGGCGCGGCGGCTGGCGCAAGGTCCGCGCCTGGATGATGTGGTTTTTTGTGCGAGCGTTCGGGTGGAAGTGGTGGGGGTGACTTTCAGTAGCGGCTCAGTTTGCCGTGCTACGCGCGAGGCTCCGCTTTTTGCTCCGGCCTTACGCCGCAACAGTGTACTCTCACTGCAAAAAACTTGCTCGCCCCACGGCAGCTTGCGTCAGCGCCCAAAAAAGTTGAGGCTTGAAAAATGATAGCTTCACGAATATACTCATAGAATGTAATAACCTAACTTATTGGTATGGAGAAATTCTATGGGTATTTTCAGTTTTCTGCAGGATGTGGGCAAAAAGCTTGTCGGTTCAAGCGCGGCCAGCTCCGACGATTTAAAAAAAGAGCTCGACTCCCATAAACTCGGCACGGATTCCGTGAATGTGACGGTGGATAACGGCAAGGTGGTCCTGACCGGGGAAGTTAAGGATCAGAGCACGTTTGAAAAAACCGTTCTTGCTGTGGGCAATGCCTTCGGCATTTCGGAAGTGAATGCGGAAAAACTCGCCGTTGGCGGAGCGAACCCGGGTGACCCTGTTTTTTACACGGTCAAATCAGGCGATAATTTGTGGAAAATAGCGGAAGCCCACTACGGCAAAGGCCAGGGCGAGAAGCATACGGTCATTTTTGAAGCTAACAAGCCCATGCTCACCTCTCCTGACAAAATCTATCCGGGACAGATGCTGCGCATCCCACCGCTTAAGTAGCCTCCACACCCGATATATACCACCGGCGGCCCCTCGGCGCTTTTTTATGGGGCCGCCGGTAAAAAGCGCTCTTCTGAAGCCCGGAGTTTCAGAAGTCATGCTTTTATTGTTCCTTCGGAGCGTTCGTTTTTAGGCGGGTCAACATTTTCAAATGAATCCGCTCTTATTTATCGCCCACAATGCCGGGCCCCTCCGGCATCTTTTTTCCCAGGGAGTATGCGCATGGCTGGAGCCAGCCTTTTGGCCTTATTGGATGATATTGCCTCCATTTTAGATGATGTTGCCCTGATGACCAAAACAGCGGCAAAAAAAACCGCCGGGGTGCTGGGGGACGACCTGGCGCTTAACGCCCAGCAAGTTTCCGGCGTGGTGGCGGAAAGGGAATTGCCCGTGGTTTGGGCTGTGGCCAGAGGGTCTTTTCGCAATAAGCTTATTCTTATCCCCGCGGCCCTGCTCATAAGCGCTTTCGCACCCTGGCTGATTACGCCCTTGCTCATGCTCGGCGGCGCATACCTGTGTTTTGAAGGCGCGGAAAAAGTGCTGCACAGGTTTTTGCCTTCTCCAGAAGGCCATTGCGAAAAAGAAGCCGCCGCCCCTTGTACGGAAGCGGCGGACATCGCGGCCATGGAAAAAGAAAAAATCACCGGTGCGGTACGTACAGATTTCGTTCTTTCCGCCGAAATTATCGTCATAGCGCTTGGCTCAATACCCGAAGGCAGTCCGTTTATGACGCGCGCCCTGGTCATCTGCCTCATCGGGCTTGCCATGACGGTGGGCGTGTACGGACTGGTGGCGGGCATCGTCAAGCTGGATGATGCCGGCATTTATCTCACCCGCAATAAAAAAGCCTCCAGCCTAGGACACAAGTTCGGTCTGCTCCTGCTGGGAGCGGCTCCTGTGCTCATGCGCCTTCTCGCCGTTGCCGGCACTATTGCCATGTTTATGGTCGGCGGCGATATTCTGGCGCACGGAATGCCCTTCTTTCATTATATCAATGACAGTCTGGCCCGGCTGCCTCTGGGAGCCGTTTTAAATACCCTGGCCAATGCCGCCCTCGGCTTTTTGAGCGGGGCGGTGCTGGCGTGCGGCATGCAAGCGGCGCGGCGGCTGATGGCCGCTTGCAGGTAAGGCATTTCCGGTAAGATGCTTACAGGGATTTGCTTTCAAATCCCTGTCATTCAATAGCAATAAACCGGCAAAGCCAGCGCGGCATATTTTTTGCGCTGGCTTTGCTTTTTTCCATAACACAGCGCGGCCTTACTTCGCCTTCGCCCCCAAGGCGGCTTTGATCATCCCGGGCAGGGCCGCGGCCAAATCCGGCGCATCAGCCCGTTGCTGCACCACGCTGCTCCAGATCTGGCGGGGCGGCTTGCCTTCTTTAGCCGGGCCAAGGTCATAGCATTCCATCTCCAGCACATAGCCGGTGATGTAGGCCTTGCCTTTGCCGGGCAGCGCCGACTGCGGTCCCCGCCTGCTCTGCGGCGCTTCCTTGCGGGCAGGGCCGGGGGTTACAGCGGACATATCCTCATCGCCGGGCAAGGGAGGCTTGGGCAGAGAAGGAGTTTCCGGCGCCGGCGGAATTTCTCTCAACGGGACGGAAGGCTCTGTGGCGCCCGGAGGCGGCGGGCTGTTGCGCTGCATATAGTCGCGGGCGCGAAAATCCGTTTCCCGGTGCCATATGTCCCCGGGCACGGGGCTTATGCCTTCGTAGCCGCGCTCGAAATCCCGCGGGCTGCTGCCGTAGCCGGAAGGCGGGGGCGCAGCCGGCGCCGGAGCGCCGAAGCCGAAGGTATCCACGCCGCGCACAGGGCCCGCGGCTGTCACGATATCAAGCCCGGATGCGTCCGCTGCCGGAGAGTTTCGCGTAAGCAGCCCCTCTTGCCCCGTATAGGCCAGCAAAACAGGCACTGGAGAAGCGCCCGGAGTGTGGCTGCTGAAAGAAGGGCTCACGGCCGAAAAACGGCATATGAGCACGTAGTTCACCTGATCCGGGTCTGTCGTACCCACCTCTATGGGCAAACGCCCGGGAATGCGGCCGCTCTGGTGCAGCACAGGGTTTCCCTCTTGCTGGGACCGGGCAAAGGCCATAATTTGCGGAGAGAATGCCTGTTGCCCCGGACGCGGCGAAGGAGATGTCGGCATGGCGCCGGCGTAATTTTGCAGCTTCAAAGCGCCGCTTTTCTGCTTTTTGGATGCCGAAGAGGTTTTCGCTCCTTCTCCCGTGGCCCCAAAATCCTGAGGAAACGGTGCAAGGCTTGACGGAGAGACTTGCGCCACGGTCAGGCCTTTGGCGGTCAAAAGAGGCTCAATGCTGGCTTTAAATTCCTGAAACAAGACGCTGTTTTCATCCATCCACGCGAGCCCGGAACGAACAGCCACAGTGCCCGACGTGGGCAGCCGGCCGTTCTGTTCCTTATGCGTAGGCGTGGTCGCCCCTCCGGCGCTGTGCTGGGCCATAAATACCGCCAGGCACAAAAAGAAAAGAAAAAACACGATACTGCATACAAAAGATATTCCGCTGCGTTGCTGAGAATTGGTGCTCATGGAAAAAACCTCCGGTCTCACCATCTTCATCACCCTAAAAACTCCCCACCGATCATGTAAAACGCGCAAAAGCAAACGCAGCGTATTCTTTCGGCAAGCAAAGCCCGCCTAAGAAAACATACCCCCTTTACCGCGCCGCCTTTATTTTGCAACAAAACATAACTCCATTGTTTTTTACGTTTAATAAGTATAGCTCCTTTTATGATGGATTCCAATTATTTTACGGCAGCGTCACGGCAAACTGCGCCAGCACCCGCACTGCATATGATCTTGCTCTTCTTGAGGGGGCGGTATAAAGCAAGTATCGAATAGAGCCGCACACGCGCAAACTGAGACTCCATCTCAAAATCCCTTTCCCGGCGAAAAATCGCGGCGCGCGGCAGCGGGAAAAGACGGCATCCGGCCCGCATTCAAAGCGCCACAGGAGCATTCATGCTTACAGGAAAAGATATCCGTAAAAAATTACAGCAACACGAACCTGTTGTGGGCACTTGGCTGCAACTGCCGAGCCCCGACGCAGCGGAAATACTGGCCCGCATGGGATATGCCTGGGCCGCCGCGGATCTGGAACACGGCTCGTTCACCCGTGCGCAACTGCCGGATATTTTCCGAGCGTTGGAGCGGTGGGGAACAGCGCCTTTCGCCCGGGTAGCGGCAGCGGAAATGACGCTGATAAAAGCCGCCCTTGATTCCGGAGCGCGAGGCCTTATTTTTCCTATGATTGCGGACAGAGAGCAGCTTGATAATGCCGTTACCTGGTCTTTGTACCCCGGCGGGAAAGAATTTCCCGGCGGAAAAAGAGGCGTGGGCTTTTCACGCGCCAACGCCTTTGGCATGGACTTTAAGGAGCACGTTGACGCGGGAGCCGGCTTTGGCCACGATATCGTCCTTGTCGCTCAAATAGAACACGTCCGCGCTCTGGAGCACCTTGACGCCATTTTTTCGCACCCGCGCCTGGATGCCTTTATGGTCGGCCCCTATGATCTTTCCGCATCCATGGGGCTTACGGGGCAGTTTGAGCATCCGGATTTTCTGGCCGCTCTTGCGCTCATCGAGCAAAAAGCCCGCGGGCACAGCCTTGCTCTCGGATATCATGTGGTGCAGCCTGATGAACAAGCGCTGAAAGATAAGATAGCTTCGGGTTACAGCTTTTTGGCCTACGGTATCGATAGCGTGTTTTTGCAGGCCGGAGCGCGCCTTACTCCTATAGAGAGCGGTTTGCGCTAAATACGCTTGACGGCGGGGGAGCCTTGCCCACGCCAATTTGACGGCAAGGATTTGCGGACAAAACCTTACGGGCGTTTCGAGCGTGCACTGCCCCGGCCCCGCCGCTGATCGCTTTGCGAAAAACAACGCGGCGCAGCCCGCGCTTGGATGGCGCCGCTCCTTCTTTATCCACCAGCAATCCCCGCACCCCGGATATTTCAAAACTGCCCCGCCTTTTTGGCAAGCCGTTCTCCCAAAACATGGAGCCCCCGGCGCCCCCGAAAAGCGGATTATGGAATAATAAGGCCGCGGAGCATTGCCCAACCTGAACACAGCAGGCTGTATGAACATTACTGTATTCGGCGGTTCCGGCTTTCTAGGCTCCCATATATGCGATAAACTCTCCGATGCCGGACATGCGGTAACGATTTTTGATCTTCACCCCTCTCCCTGGCTCAGGCCTGATCAAAAAATGATCACCGGCGATATTTTGGACGAAAAAGCCGTTGATGCCGCCGTCATGGGCGCTCAGGCCGTATACAACTTTGCCGGCATCGCTGATATCGGCGAGGCGGAAAAACGCCCCCTGGACACGGCCAGATATAATTTTCTCGGCAACGCCATCGTGCTTGAAGCGACGCGCAAGGCAAAGGCCAACCGCTTCGTCTTTGCCAGCTCTTTGTATGTATACAGCAGCGCCGGCGGATTTTACCGCTGCAGCAAGCAGGCCTGCGAACTGTATATTGAAAACTACCGCCAAGTGTTTAATTTGGAATACACCATCTTACGCTACGGTTCGCTTTACGGGCCGCGCGCGGACAAACGCAACGCCATTTACCGGTTTGTGCGCGAAGCGCTGGAAACCGGACGCATCGAGTATTTCGGCCTGCCCACGGCGCTGCGCGAATATATCCATGTGGAAGACGCGGCCCTTTGCAGTGTGGAAATTCTCGACCCCGCCTATGCGGACACGAATATTGTTCTTACGGGCAGCCAGCCCATGCGCGTGGGCGATCTGCTGAAAATGATCGCGGAAATGTTGGGCAAGGATATTGAACTGTCTTTCCTCGGCGACGGCAAAAGCGGCCATTATGAAATTACGCCCTATTCTTTTAACCCTCGCATCGGCAAAAAAATGACCCCGCGCCTTTCCACCGATCTGGGGCAAGGTATTTTGCGCATGATTGAAGAACTGCACAATGAACTTCATCCCGGCTCGGATACCACGCCGGACGGTTTCAAATTTAAGGAGCTAGTATGAACATTATTGCGGTAGTGCCGGCCAGAATGGGGTCCACGCGTTTTCCCGGCAAGCCTTTGGCGGATATCCACGGCGTGCCCATGGTCGGGCATGTGGCTCTGCGCACCGCTATGTGCCCAAAGCTCACCGCCACGTATATCGCCACCTGCGATCAGGTGATCATGGATTACGCCGCCGCAAAAGGCATACGCGCCGTCATGACCTCGGACAGCCATACCCGCTGCACTGACAGAACAGCCGAAGCCATGCTCAAAATTGAGCGGGAACTGGGCCTTTCCGCCGACATTGTGGTCATGGTCCAGGGCGATGAACCCATGGTCACCCCGGCCATGATCGACGCGGCGCTGCGCCCCATGCTTGAAGACCCTTCTTTAAATGTCGTCAACCTGATGGCGGACATGGCGAGCGTGGAGGAGTTTGAAGACCCGGCTGAAGTAAAGGTAGTAACGGATCTGGACAATAACGCTCTGTATTTTTCCCGTGAACCCATCCCGTCGCGCAAAAAAGGGGTAAGCGCGGTGCCCATGCGCAAACAGGTCTGCATCATTCCTTTTAAGCGCGATTTTTTGCTCCAGTTTAACAGCCTTGCGGAGACTCCCCTGGAAATTATTGAATCCGTGGATATGATGCGTATTTTGGAAAACGGCGGGCGCGTGCGGATGGTGCCCATTGCCGAACGCACCTTAAGTGTGGATACCCCTGAAGATTTGCGGCGTGTTGTGGAGCTGATGCACGAAGATACGTTGCGCAAAAGCTATACATAAGCCATGCGTTCCCCATCAGGCTCCCCCATTTTAATGTCGGTATTCGAACTATTCAAGGTCGGCCCCGGTCCTTCCAGCTCCCACACCATCGGCCCCATGCGCGCGGGCGTGGACTTCGCGGCCCGCGTGCGCGCCCTTGATCCCGCATTGCTGGCCCGCGCGCGCGGCATCCGGGTGCGCCTTTTGGGGGCATTATCGGCCACGGGCCGAGGGCACGGCACGGACCGCGCGATCCTGGCCGGGCTTATGGGATACAGTCCTGAAAACTGCCCCCCTTCCATAGTAAACGAGCTTTTCACCCTTCCCGCGCACGAGCGGGTGCTGCGCACGGGAAAAGGCGATATCCCCCTTGAACTGGACTCTATAGTTTATGGCCCCATGCAGCACGATTACCCATACAGCAATACCATGTTCATTGAACTGCTTGACGAGGCGTACCCCGCGCGAACCGCGTCTGTGGATGCCGCCGGAGCCTCTCCCGCGTGGTCTTCACCGGCAAACAACGCTGAAGCCGTCGATCCCGTTGCGGAACATGTGCTGTTTTCCCGCGAATACTATTCTGTAGGCGGCGGCTTTTTGCAGTGGAAAGACTGGCGCCCTGAAGAAAGAAACATGCCGCCTCACCCTTATACGAGCATGACCAGCCTCCAAAATCGTCTGGCGGAAAGCGGCCTTACCCTTGATACGCTGCTCATGGAAAATGAAATAGCCATCAGCGGCCTTTCCCCCGCCGCCGTCATTCAAGGCCTCGATAACATTCTTGCCTTGATGAAGGAGAGCGTAAAACGCGGCTGTGAAACAAGCGGTCTTCTGCCCGGAGCCATCAGGCTCATGCGTAAAGCGCATGTTCTGCATTCACGCGCCGCCTCCCTGCAACCCTTCGACCGGCTGCTCTGCCTACTCAACGCCTATGCCTATGCCGCTGCGGAAGAAAACGCCGCCGGCAGCATCATCGTCACCGCTCCCACTTGCGGAGCCGCCGGCGTGCTGCCGGCGCTCACCGTGTTCATGCAGGAGCACCTGGGCCTTGATCAGGCGGCCCAGCGCCGGGGGCTTTTAGCAGCCGCGGCTGTGGGCTTGATCGCCAAACAAAACGCGGGCATTGCCGGAGCTGAAGTCGGCTGCCAGGGTGAAGTCGGGGTCGCTTCGGCCATGGGCGCCGCCATGCTGGCTGAAGCCAGAGGCTACTCCGCCGGAGTCGTGGAAAACGCGGCTGAAATAGCCCTTGAACACCACTTGGGTTTAACTTGCGATCCTGTGGGCGGCTATGTGCAAATCCCCTGTATTGAACGCAACGCGGTCGGCGCGAACAAGGCCTATAATGCGGCGCTCATCGCCTGCAATGAAAATCCGGCGGCGCATAAGCTGCGCTATGACGATGTCCTGCGCGCCATGGCCGAAATAGGGCGGGACATGAACTGCAAGTATAAAGAAACCTCCACAGGCGGGCTCGCCCTGTGCCTCGTTGTATGTTAATGTTAGTACCGGCATATGCAAACTGAGCCAGTACCCAAGCCCCTTTTCGCTTGCTTGTTACGGGCCTTTGCTTTACACACAAAGGCTGTCCGTCAGGGACCTTCGGAGCGTAGCGCAGCTTGGTAGCGCGCCTGCTTTGGGAGCAGGATGTCGCAGGTTCGAATCCTGTCGCTCCGACCAGAAAAATTGCAAAGGGCTCGCGCTGAATAGCGCGAGCCCTTTGCAATTTTTAAGTACCGGCTCAGCGTATTTTTTCACCAAGAGTTTCCTCTCGGTAAAGGTAAAAAACGAGTGCCGCCTATGTATTTTTGGCTTTACCCCTCAACAAAGCCATAATTCCAAAGCCCGCGCAAGCCGCGGCCACAAAAAAAGGCAAGCCATGCGTGGTCACCTGCATGGCCATCCCGGCCAGCATCGGGCCGATCAGAGCGCCCCCTCCCCACATAAGACCCATGGCGGCATAAATGCCGATGAGCTCACTGCCGGAAAACCGGCTGCCCACAATAGCCAGCATAATCGTATAAATGCCGACAAAAAGCCCGCCCCAGACAAAGAGCAAACCATAGGTCGCCAGGGGGCTGGCAAGGGCGAAAGGCCAGGCAAGGGCTCCAATACCTGCCGCACCCGCCAACACAATAACCAGACGTTGCCGATCCATCTTGTCGCCCAGCCAACCGATGGGGAGTTGCAAAACTATAGCCCCGATCATCATGCACGACATAAGCTGCGTGGCCTGCGGCTCCTGCCAGCCCAAATCCATGGCGTACAGCGTGAGAAAAGTCAGCCCGGCCGTCTCTATGGCCGCATTCAGGACTGTGGCGGCCATGGCAAGAGGAGAAAGATTCATGTAGCGGGCGGGATTGCCGTGCTCCGGCTTTTCCACCGGAGGGGCGTACACCTTGGGCGATAAGATGAAAAGCGCGGCACAGGCGGCAATGCCCGCACCCGTCATATAGGGAACCGCCCCTTTCGTGCCGACAAAAGAGAGCAGCGCAGGGCCCAAGGCAAAGCCGACGGACAGAGCCGCTGTATAAAAACCCATGGTCCTTGCCCGTGTTTCTTCGGAACTTAAGGCATTCAGCCAGGTTTCAGACAGCACGAACAACGTCTCCGACGCCGCCCCCAACAGAATGCGCAAGGGAAACCACAGCCAAAAGCTCGGCATTGCCGGAAATAATAACAACAGCAGCGCTGCGGCCGTGAGCCCCAACACCACTGCTTTGCGCATGCCCAAAAAGGCGGCCATCTTCGGCAAAAAAAAGGCCATGGCCAGAACCCCGATAGCATGCATGGCGGCGTTTGCGCCGATAAGCGTTTCACTAAGCCCCAATTCCGCAAGATCAATGGCGATGAGAGAAGCGCTTAAACTGTAAGTGAGGCCAAAAATCGCTGCCGTCATGACCACCGCGATGCGCGAGGCAATGGGCGCCGGACCGTTCTGAGGCATTCGCATCATTGCTCCTTCCTAAAAAAATCCGTTTGAGGCTCAGCCCCGCAGGCCCCGGGCTATGCCGACAAATAAGCAATTTGTTCTCCGGCAAAGAAGATAAACCTGCGATGAAGGCGTATCCCTTACGATATTCACATGAAATAGCTGGCGGAATCTGACACGACCGAAGGACGAGGGGCCTATTTTTCAGTATAGCCTAAAGCGAATTGACATTGAACATGTTGCATTGCTCTGCAAGGATTTGCCCGTAAATCCTTGCCTTGATATTGCCGTAGGCGGGCTTTGCCCGCCGGTAAACGACAAATCTCAAAGTTAACCGGCTCTGGGGGCTGTTGCCCGATAGATGTTTCCGGAAGGGGCTCCGCCCCTCCGGTCCTCCCCGGCAGGGGGCGTGGCCCCCTGCACCCGCAAATTCCGAAAAGCGGCTTCAGCGCTTTTCGGCTGTAAGGGGCCAAGGGAATTGGATCCCCTCGCGGGGTTTGGGGCAGCTTCCCAAAAGCAAATCAGCCAGGATTTTGCGCCGCGATAAGCGGCGGGAGCGAGCCGAAAACCACGTTTTCCGGCGAAGCGATCATCATAAATCAGCCGCCGGCCGATTTATGAAATCATTACTAAAAAGGAACGGACATGCTGCGTATTCTTGTGGTCCTGCCCCTGTACGGCGGCTCCCTCCCCATCGGCCGTCACTGCGCCCAAGGCCTGCGGGAAGCCGGCTGCCTGGTGGATGTTTTTGAAGCGCCTTCCTTTTATCCGGCCTTCACCGCTCTCAAAGAACTCAAAGTCAGCTCGGAACGGCTGGATTCTCTGCAAAACAGCTTTTTGCAAGTCGTGGCCCAAAGCATCCTGGCCAAAGTGGAAAGCTTCGCCCCCGATCTGGTGCTTTGCCTCGCCCAGGCCCCCATGAGCGCTTTTGCCCTGAAACGCCTGCGCAAGCTGGGCGTGCCCACCGCCATGTGGTTTGTGGAGGATTTTCGCCTCTTCACCTACTGGCGCGCCTTTGCACCCTATTACGACATCTTTGCCGTTATTCAAAAAGAGCCCTTTCCTGAAGAGCTCACGCGCATCGGCGTGCAGCATATCCTTTACCTGCCTTTAGCCGCCCTGCCCTCGCTGCACCGCCCCCTCACCTTAAGCCCGGCGGAAAAAAAGGAATTCGGCGCTCCCGTCTCCTTCATGGGCGCAGGATATCCTAACCGCCGCAAAGCCTTTATCCAACTGCTCCGGCAGGAGCCCGACCTCACCGGCGGCCTCAAGATATGGGGTACCGAATGGGAAGACGAACCCGCTCTGGCAAACCGCGTCCAACGGCAGGGCGCGCGCATCAGCAGTGAAGACTGCGTGCGCATCTACAACGCTACGGATATCAATATTAATCTGCACTCCAGCGTGCATACGGACACGCTGGTCAGCCGCGGCGATTTCGTAAACCCGCGCACCTTTGAGGTAGCTGCCTGCGCGGCCTTCCAACTCGTGGACCGGCGAAGCCTCATGCCCGAACTGTTCCGCGAGGATGAAATAGCCGTCTTTGACAGCTTAGACAGCCTCAAAGAACAAATCCGCCATTACCGGCACAACCCCGCTGAACGCGCCGCCATGGCCCAAAAAGCCAGAGAGCGGGTTCTTGCCGAACACAGCTACGCCATACGCATGCGCACCCTGCTCGATTTCGCCACAGAGCGCCTGCCGGGTTTCGGCTCACGCAAAAGCATCGCCTGGCCGGACAATATGCCTGAAGAGATGCGCCGGTCCGTCGCCGCTCTCATCAATGACCTGGCCCTGCCTTCCAACGCCGCTTTTGACGATGTGATCGCCGCCGTGCGCGCTAAAAGCGAAGCCCTCTCCGACGCTGAAGCCGCCCTGCTCTTTTTGGATGAATGGAAAAAAATGTACGGGCAAAAGTAAGCCAAGGCGCCTTGCCCCTTACGCCAAGGGCGAGGAATCCGGCCTTTTTCACGAAGGGAGCGTGCTTTTGACGATACATGGCCGGAAAAAAAGGCCGGATGAAGGAGCTGTTTGGCCAAAAGATTTATTGAGAAACATTGTTGACAATTTCAGTACCGATGCCCGCATCCGTGAAAAGTTCCAGCAAAATGCAGTTTTCCACGCGGCCATCAATGATCATGGCCTTTTCCACCCCTTCCTGCAAGGCTTCAAGGCAGCACTTCACCTTGGGGATCATGCCTCCTTTCAAGGTGCCGTCGTTGAAAAGCCCCCAGGCGTCCCGCATGGACACCGAATCGATAAGCCGCCCGCCTTGGTCAAGGATGCCCGGCACGTCCGTAAGCAGCAGCAGGCGTTTTGCCTTGAGGGCCGCGGCCACAGCCCCGGCCACGGCATCGGCGTTAATATTATAGGAGCAATTGTACTCATCCACGCCTGTGGGCGCTATCACCGGGATATAGTCCGCCCGGGAAATGGCGTCCAAAAGCCCTATATCCACAGCCATCACCTCGCCCACACGGCCAAGATCGATGATCTCAGGCGGGCTGTTTTCCGCTGTGACCACCATCTCCATCTTACGCGCCCGGATAAGCTGGCCGTCTTTGCCGGAAAGGCCCACCGCACGCGCGCCCGCAAGATTAAGCTGGCCCACGATTTCCTTGTTCACCTTGCCTACAAGCACCATCTCCACCACATCCATAGTGGCGTCATCCGTCACCCGCAAGCCTTCACGAAAGCTGGACTCAATGTTGAGCTGCCGCAGCATGCTGCCGATCTGCGGCCCCCCGCCGTGCACCACCACCGGCCGTACGCCCACATATTTCAACAAAGCCACGTTCAAGGCAAAGGCCTGCTTGAGCGCCTCGTCTTTCATGGCATGGCCGCCGTACTTGATAACCACCACCTCACCATGAAAACGACGAATATAGGGAAGGCTCTCTATAAGCATACGAGCCTTGCCCACATGATGCTCCAAATTGAATTCCTGCATAGCTATGCACCCTTGAAGATGGATACTTCCGTTATGTATATGCGCCCCTGGCCAGCGGGATGTGACGATGCCTCACGTCAAACCTTGCCCTTGCGGCCATATTCGCCTAGAAAGAAATTCTATGCAACAGCAAGCGCGGCTTCCTTTTTCTTCCGCTTCGCTCCTTTCTCCGGAGCTTGCTCCTTTGCGCCTTGTGTTCGCCTTTGACCTGGACGGCACCATCACGCAACGCGAACTGCTGCCGCGCATTGCCCGCCTTGCCGGGCTGGAAAAGGAAATGGAGGAGCTTACGCGCCTTACCCTTTCGGGGAGCCTGGAATTTTCCGAATCGTTCCGCAAACGCTTTGCTATGCTGCGGCATATCCCCTTGCGCCGGATCCGCGAAAGCGTCGCTTCTGTTCCTCTTGATCCGGATATTGAAGCGTTTATTTCCGAGCATCGACGAGAGTGCGTTATTGTCACCGGCAACTTGGATTTGTGGGTTGCCCCGCTGCTCAAGCGTTTGGGCTGCCGGTATTTTTCCTCCCGAAGCCGCCTGCTGGACGGTGAACTTTTTCTGCTTTCCGTGCTGGATAAGGCAACCGCGGCAAAACAGTTGTGCAATGAGGGCAAGCGAGTCATCGCCATTGGCGAGAGCATGAACGATGTCCCCTTATTCCGGACGGCGGATATGGGCATAGCCTTTGCGGGCGTGCATGCTCCGGTTCCTGAACTTTTACGCCTGGCCGCAGCCTTCGCCCCTGACGGGAAAAGCCTCCGCAGGCTCCTTGAATCGCTGCGAAACGGAGATGCGGCGGCTTTTCATTCTTTACACCACTCTCTCTATAAGGAAGATGCGGCATGTGGCTCTGGCTGATTGCGCTGGCTCTGACCCTGCTGGTAATTCTCAGGCTCTGGCCCAGAGCGATTTTTATCGTTCTGGCGGCGGTTCTTGTGCTGGGAGCGGCCGTGTTTTTCCTGATGCGCCACCAAACGGAAAGATTGACTTTGGTGCATACCCGTGTGGCGTATGATCGCCTGGTCTGCCCTGAAGACAAACCCCTTTTAGTCACCATCACCAATGCGGCGGACAGCACGCTGGAATCCGCAAGCTTCAGCCTGCATGCCTCGGTGCCCGGCTACAGCAGCACGGTTACTCCGTATACCTACAAACAATATCGCTCAGATAAAATTCTCCAACCCGGAGAGAAGCATTCCGCCTGCTATCCCAAACCGCTGATGACGCGCTCTTCCGGCCCGGCGGCGGATCCCGCCGGGCTGGAATGGTCCGCCCGGATTGATGACGCGGACTTTCGCTGACGCTCTTTTTAACTCCATATGCCTGAAAAAAAACGTCCGCCACAGGCGGACGTTTTTTTTTCGCCATTAAAGCAACTTCATCGACTAGGGGCTGTTTCTAAATAAATCTTTTGTCCAAATAGCTGCGTCATCCAGCTTTTTTTCCTCCGGTCCTGTACCGTAAGAGTACACTCCCTTCGCAAAAAGAGCTGGATTCCTTGCTCTTGGCGCAAAATCTTTTATTTA
>JAVBOT010000064.1:0-23321 GCA_031550225.1 Desulfovibrio sp. | reverse complement strand
GCCTGAACGGCAGCGCGCACAGCTTTGACGGCATTCTTCACGCGGCTGCGGTTGGCGCGGTTACGGGCGGCTCTTTTCAGACTCTGCTTGTGCCGTTTGATGGCGGACTTATGGTTGGCCAAGACTTCCTCCAGGGAAATTTGCGCGTACGTAGTTATCAGTGCGTAGCTGTTATTTACGGTATCATTGCGCGGCAGGCTTTCGACCGCAGACAAAATATGAACGAACAGAGTGTCTACTGGCTGTCTCGACTCGTGTCAAGAAAAAAGTATCTCTGCTGTGTCATATAAAAGTAACAGGCTCTATCTTGCCGGAATCACGCCCCAAGAAAATTATCATTTTTGTGCTGAGCCTAGGTCTTGTCGACATTCATTTAAGCCAGAGTAAGATGGCGACAACCTGAACAAAGGCCAAATAGGAAACTGCCGTCTTGCTATACCGGGTGGCAACGCTCCGAAAGTGTTTCATTTTTCCAAACATTCTCTCGATAACATTGCGCTCTTTATATAAAAATTCGTCATATACTCGAAGCTCTTTTCTTGTGCGCCGGGGAGGAATGACCGGCTCGGCTTCCATGGCCACGACTTCTTCAACGATGTAATCTGCATCGTAGCCCTTGTCTGCCAACACGGCATCCGCTACTTCGCCTGAAAGAAGCGGCAGTGCCTGCTCATAGTCTGACTTTTCGCCACCGGTTAAAATGAACTTCATTGGGTTTCCAAGAGCATCGGCCAACGCGTGAATTTTGGTTCCAAAACCGCCCCGAGAACGGCCTAATGCCTGGCTTTGCTGCCCCCTTTAGCACCTGAAGCATGTTGGTGGGCTCGAATAATCGTGCTGTCGATCATCAGCCACTCGGTATCTGCATCTACTGCCAAAGTATTGAAGATCATTTGCCAAACACCTTTCCTTGCCCAGCGGATAAATCGTTTGTGGACATTTGACCATTTACCATACTCTGATGGCAAATCGCGCCATGGTGCACCCGTTTTGGCTATCCACATAACGGCCTCAATGAACAATCGGTTGTCGGCGCTCGTTCGGCCAGGGTCTTCAACCTTACCTGGCAAGGCATCCTTTATCCGCTCCCACTGGTCATCACGTAAAGCATGTCGGCGTTGCATGGCAGTCCTCCTGCCATGACCTTAACTCAGTTTAAATTGAATGTCGACACAGCCTAGAGCAATTTACCACTGAAAATGTATAATTGCTCTGCAAGGTTTTGCCCGTAAATCCTTGCCTTGAGATTGCCGTAGGCGGGCTTTGCCCGCCGTTAAACGACAAATCTCAAAGTTAATCTGCTCTAATAGCCGAGAAACGACGCCTGGCGCAACATCACGGCAAACTGAGCCGGCACCGGAAAATTGCGCAGGTGCAGGGGCATCATGCCCCTGCCGAGGGAGTTTGAGGGGGCAACGCCCCCTCAAATATTTTCCGCCGCCGCGGCGCGGGTCAGGGCAAAGATCAGGAACCCAGGCTTTTTTGCAGAAGGGCCAATATAGTAGTCAGCACTTCGTTGACGCACAAAAATATCGCCACGATCCCCGCCAGAAAAGAGAAGTCGTGTTCTTTTTTCAAAAATACCCAGATCAGGCCTGTGGCGGCTGCCGCTTTAAGCAGGATGGCCAGCGCGTAGGATAATCCGTAAGTTATGGCGGGTCCGGAAAAACCCTGCCGCCCGAGCATGGCGGCGACAATACAAATTCCTATATACAGCAGAGTAAAGAGCAGGGGAAACCGGTATCCGTTCAGCGTCATGACATCCTCTCCTCTTCAGGGCGCGGGGTTACAGGTTGGCGGCGTACCAGGCGCCGGCCTTGCGCAGCCCTTCGCGCGCGCTATATTCGGCCACGTAGCCGAGCAGATTGCGCGCCTTGCCGGTATCCGCCAGGGAATGGCGCACATCGCCGAGCCTGAAGTCACGGTACGCGGGTTTGGCGGAGGCGGCTTCGGGCCTGTGGCGGCTCACCTCTTCGCGGATTAAGGCAAACAGCTCGTTGAGGCTGGTGCGCGCTCCGCAAGCCACGTTGTAAACCTGGTTCCAGGCTTCGTCTTTTTCCGCGCAGGCGGCAAGGATATTGGCCTGCACGCAGTTTTCGATAAAGCAGAAATCGCGTGAAGTTTCCCCATCGCCGTTGATGAAGACCTGCTCGTTTCGGAGTATGCCGGCAAACCACTGGGGGATAACCGCGGCGTAAGCGCCGTCAGGATCCTGGCGCTGGCCGAAAATATTGAAATAGCGCAGGCCGATGCTGCGAAACCCGTAAGCTGTGGCGAAAACATCGGCGTACAGTTCGTTGACGTACTTGGTGACAGCATAAGGGGATAAAGGTTTGCCGATGCGCTCCTCCACTTTTGGCAGTTCCGGATCATCTCCGTAGGTGGAACTTGAGGCGGCATAGACGAAGCTTTTGTTCCCGGCGTCGCGCGCGGCCACCAGCATGTTGAGAAAGCCGTCTATATTGTTTGCGTTGCTGAATATGGGATCTTCGAGGGAACGGGGCACTGAACCCAAAGCAGCTTCGTGCAGGATATGCTCAGCCTTGCCGCAAACCCGGCGGCAGGTGTCGAGATCCCGGATATCCCCTTCAACAAAGTGGAAGTTTTTCCAGAGATTTTCGCCCACGAGCTCGCGGATCATGGTTAGATTTTTTTTGTATCCGGCGGAAAAATTATCAAGCCCGGTAACGGTTTGTCCCGCCCGGAGCAGCGTTTCCACAAGGTTGGAGCCGATAAAACCCGCTGCGCCTGTGACCAGCCAGCTACGGGGAGATTCTTGCAATTTTTTGATTACGTCGATGTATGCTGACATAAAACATCCTGGATAAGGGTGATGGGAAGGGGTTATGCAACGGCGGAAGGCTCCCGCGCAAGCGCAGGCACAAGCGATGCGCGCACGGATGTTTGCGCCGTAGAGTTATAAGGCCCTGAGTCGGGCTTCCTTTGCCTCGCGGTCCCGGCCAAGGCCTTCTAAGGCCCTTGCGAGCTGCAGCCAGCCGGATTTAAGTTCTGGCCGTAAAGAAACACTCTGCCGCGCGAAGCTGGCGGCGATTTCCAAATCTTCGCCCGCATCAAGATATAAGCGGGACAACAAGGACATGGCCAAAGCGTCCTGGGGGTTATGCAGCAACGCTTCATGCAGTTGTTCGCGTGCTTCATCCTCTTTGCCCTCGCTAATGCATAGGCGGGCAAAGTGGCGAAAGGTCATGCTTTCTCCCCCGGGAAGCATGGCCGCTTTTTCATAGCACTCCCGCGCTGTTTTGGCGTCTCCGGCGCTTTCCGCTAATTGGCCGAGGCGCACCAGGGCATAGATATGTTCCGGCTCAAGGTCAAGGCATTCTTCATAATGGCTCCGGGCTTCTTCCGCATGCCCCTGGGATTGGCGCATATAGCCAAGGTTATACAAAGCCATGACGTCGGCGGGGTTGCAGGCAAGGGCTTTTACGAAATGCTCTTCGGCCTCCGCTTGCCGGCCGATGCCGGCAAGGCAGATGCCCAAGGAGTTCCAGGCCATGCCGTTTTTTTCATCCGCGAGCAGGGCGGACTGGTATTCCTTGATGGCCCCGAAGGTGTCGCCCTGGCTGAAGCGTTTATCCGCGCTGATATTAAGGGCCAGGGAGTCAAGGCGCCCCACATGGGGTTTTGGCAGCAGCATGGCGTATTCCAGGGCTTTGCGGCTGTTTTCCAGGGCGTCGGCCTTGCGGTAGTCAAGGTAGGGATGCAGGGCGAGCCCCGCGGCTATTTCCAGACCGAGGCGTTTTTCCATATCCCGGGAAAGTTTTTCATAGCTCTGGACCAGGGTTTGCGCCTGACATCCGGGATGAAAAAAAATGAGGCTGTTTAAGCCATAGCGGCCGCCCAAAGCGCTGGAGCCGAATTCTTCTTCGCAACAGCGCGCGGCCTCAGCCATGAAGGGGCCGGGGTAGGCGGGATCGCCTCCATCTTCCGGCTTGCGTGCATCGTCATCCCAACCCGTGGAGGGAGGGATTAGGGAATCGCTTGTCGCGGTTTCTTGGTCGTCATCGCTGTCATGTTCCGCAAAAGCGCGGCTTTTTCCGGGCACGAGACGGATGAGTCCCATGGCAAAGGCGTCGCTTTTTTCCCGTTCTTCGGCCCAGCGGGCGAGAAAATCTCCGTGCCGCAACAGCCCGGTTTCCGGATCGCGCTTTGCTTCGCCTGAGTGGCCGCGGGCGGAGCTGCCCTGTTCTTCCGGCAAGAGCAGGAGATGATCTCCAGGCTCAATATTCCAGGCCGGTTCTCCCAGGTGGATTATTTCAGCCTGGGAGACATCTTCGCGCACCGCCATCAGAACGATTTCTCCCTTGTACAGGGGCGCTAAGGACGGTTCGGGGCGGTTTTCCGTCTTGGCGCCGTTGCTGGGAAAGTGCGAGGACCACACAGAAAAGCGTTGCCCTTCCCGCGCATGGGCGTTAGCGCCAAGGCTCACCAGCACCCGGGACAGGGGCAGACTTTCCAGCACGCATCCTCCTTCCAGCAAAATGCGGCCAAAGCCCATGACGCCGGGGGAATCCGAACGCCCGGGATAGGTGGGCAGGTTTTCATCGGCCAGAGCGGCCGCAAGGCGGGCTTTGCGCAACACGAGCGGAGCCTGCTCAATGGCGGGGCGCACAAAAAGATCGCCGGTCATGTCCTGCGGGTAGAGCGTATACCCCACCGAGGCGGCAATGCCCACCCGCTCCCGGCGCAGAGGGTGCACCACATAGACCTGGCGCAGGCCTTGGGCGATTTTTCCCGCAAGTTCCCGGCAGATTCGTGGTCCGGCCACCGGCAGTTGCACGGCGAATTCCGAGTCGCCCGTGCGCGCCGCCAGGGCCTGTTCGGGGCAAAGGTCGATCAGAGCGTCGGCGAGAGCTACCATAAGTTCGTCGGCGAACTGGTAGCCGAATTCACGCACCACGTCGCGCAGGGCCGCCAGGCGCACCACCAAGGTGCCCAGGCTGGCGCGGCGGGCAAATTCCCCCTCTCCCGCGACGAGCCCCTCCGCGCCGCCGCGCCCTGCCTCACGCGAAAGAAAGCCGGCCGCGGGCTCCGCTGCGCAAGAGGGCACGGGGGGCGTTGCGCGCAGGGGCTCGCGCAGGTTTTCAATTTCGCGTTCCATAGAGCGCAGCAGGTAGTGACGGGAAAAAAGCCCGGTAACCGGATCGCTGAGGCTGCGTTTATACAGCAGCAAGGCATCGGCAATAAGCGTGCCCAAAGCGGGCCACTTCGCGCTTAAAGCCGTCGCGTCTTCCCCGGGCACGCCTCTGGCCGTGAAAACTCCTAGAAAATCGCCTGCGCCGTCAGGTAAGGGGAGAAGGAGTTTTTCCTCTTCCGCTATCCAGGTGGCGGAGGCGGAGTTCACTACCCGCGGAAAGTGGATGCTGTGGCTTTTAAAAGGAAACAGCGCGGCGATGCTTTCTTTCAAGCGCTGCTCAAAAACGATGAGATCCTGCCGTTTCAGGCAGGCCCTATGTCCGCTGTCATCCGCTCTGATCATAGCCTAATCCTGTTCTTGCGCGGAAAAATCCGGCTCAGGGTCGAGGGATTCTTCAGCGGTCGCGTTGAGCCTTTCCAGCAGGGCTTTTTGTTGTTTTCGCTCCCGTGTGCCCAGGGGTTTTAAGGCCTCAAAAGCCGGGGAGCGTTCCTGCTTTCTGGCAAAGACCAAAAATCCCGTATGGGCCACCATACGATCTTGGGGCCGCAGGCGGTCAGCCACAGGTTTCCAGCCGCGCACCAGCAATTCTTCCACCTCAAGGTCATCAAAGGGACCGCTCTCCATGCCTTTAAGCAGCAGGGAGACCTGGTCGACCGTGGGGACCAGAAAAGCGAGAGGAGCGCCCGGTTTGACCGCGGCTGTCACCTCGGCGAGATACTCCCAAGGGGTGCGTACATCCAGGAACAGGGCATCCGCGTCTGTTTGTTCAAAACCCTTTTCCACATCCCTGTGGTATTGCGTCACATTGTGCCCAAGGCCCGCCCATTCCAGGTTGCGGCGGCACAGCGCGCAAAATTCCTCTCGGGCCTCGTAAGTATACACATGGCCGCGCTCGCCGCTAAACCAGGACAAGGCCAGTGTGAGACTTCCGGAACCTGAGCCCGCTTCAATTACCCGTGTGCCGTTGCCGACGCCAAGGCGCATGCATATATATCCGATATCTTTAGGATAAATGATTTGTGTCTGCCTTTTGACGCCGCGTACCAGGTCGTACAGGGTGGGTTTAAATATCCGGTAGGGCGTACCTTGTAAGGTGAGCACCTCGGCGCCGAAGCCGGTTTTTGCCAGAATCTCCGCCGGGATGACCCCATCCGTTCCGTGAATGTCCTGGCCTTCCATAAGGCGGCGCAGGCTGCGCCTGCCTCTCGGGCTGACCAGAATGAACAAATCGCCATATGCGGGCATGCTTTTTCCTTGTTAGAGCGGGTGTACTTTGCGCTATACATAAATTTGCCTTGGAACAACGCCCGGTTCAGCGCGTAAGGAAGAAACATGGTTTCGCTGCGGGCTGGGACGGCAAAGAAGAGTTTGTCAACAGCCGAAAAGCGGCAAAGCCGCTTTTCGAAAGGTGCAAGGGGCCACCCCCTCCAAAAAAACATTACGCTACAGCGCCGGGCTTGGTTACACCGCAGCGCGAACAATCCCTAGCGTTCAGTGACCGGCAGGGCAATGGTAAATTCAGCGCCGCCTTCCGGATGGTTGCGTACGGAGATGCTCCCCCCCAAACTTTCCATAATGGAGTAGCAGATGGAAAGCCCGAGCCCTGTACCTTCCCCGACACTTTTTGTGGTGAAAAAGGGATCGAAGATTTTTTCCATGCGATCTTCGGGAATGCCCGGCCCGTTATCGTGAAGGGAAATGCAGGCTCTGCCGTCTTCGCAGGAGTCGGTGGAGACAATCACTTTGCCTCCCTTGCCGACAGCGTCAATGGCGTTATCAAGAAGGTTGAGAATCACCTGCTGAATCTGTCCCACATCGGTGACCACGCGCAGTTCCTCCTGGCTGAAGGCGCGCTCAATGGTAATGCCGCGGTACGTGGCTTCATTTTGCAAAAAGGCGATGGCTTGATCCACAATGGGATTGAGGGGCAGGCTTTCGGAGGCCGGATCGATGCGCCTGGCAAAGCCAAGCAGCCGGTGAGTGATGCTTTTTGCCCGGTCGACGTTTTGCTCCACCTTAATGGCGGCGCTTTGTATTTCTTGGTGATGCTCCATATTTTGGGGCTTTTCATCTTCCAGAAGATCGCGGATCCAGCCCGCGTGTTCTCGTATGAGCATAAGGGGGTTATTGATTTCATGGGCGATGCCTGCCGCAAGCTTGCCGAGGGCGGCCATTTTACTGGATTGCAGCAGTCCCGCGTCATAGGCGGCCTTTTGTCTGTCCGCGTCAATAAGGTGATTTATAATCAGGCGGGTGGTGAGCCAGGTGCCTATGCTTAAAGCCGCGAGGCCAAGCAGGATGACAAGCGCGGCCATGGTTTTTGTTTTGGAAAGCAGGGAAAGGTGCTCGGTGGGATCTTCCGCCACCACAAGCATCCAGGGAGCATGGGCAAGGGGAATTTTCGCCAGGAGCATCCGCTTGCCGTTGAATTCTTCCTCATCAATGCCGGGCCCGCGCGGCCAGGAGACGTTTATTTTTTCCATGAGTTTTCCGGCCAGCAAAGAGTCGGTTTGTAATGCGCCGTCTCGGCTGACCACAAAAGCGTCTCCTTTGGAAGAAAGGCGGCTGGCCTGCACAATGGAAGTAAAAACGGCCGAGTCCACTGTGGCGCGTAAAATCCAGGAGCGGTTCCCTTCTTCGCGCATAACCGCGATAATTATGTGCGGGAATTGCCGGAAACCGAGAAACACGTCACTGATGAACACTCCTTTGCGTTTGACTTCAGCGAACCAATTCTCGTTTTTGTAGTTGGCCCCGCGCACGTCATAGGAACCCGCATAGGCGACATGCGCTCCGTCCATATCAATGACGCCAATATCCACATAGGATTGGGAATTGGCCTTGACGATGCGCAGGATGGAGGCGAGCTTGTCCGGCGCCGTCAATTCTTCGAAGCTGTAGATGGCGGCCAGACTTTTAAGCTGGGAGACGCGCTCCTCGAAAAAGATATCAATGGTGCGTCCTTTGCTGCGGGCAACATTTTCCACTTCGCGCACAGTTTTTTCGCGGTACAGCTCGGTGAACTGGATGGGTATGGCCACCCCCACCACAAGCATGGGCACAATGGCAAAACAAAGGGTCGTGGCAAGAATGATTTTGCGAAGCCTGCCGTATTTGGGCTGGTCAGCCATAAGAACCCTCCTGTGCGGTGAAAGACGACGCCTGCCTGCGCAAAAACCTCATTGCCGTGAGCGTTGCGGGCAAGGTGTTTCAAATTCGCGCCGCTTCTTTCAAGCTTTTTCAGAGCGTCGCCGGGAGCCTGTCGCACGCGGCGGCAAACTCTGCTCAGGCCGCTCCGGTTCGGGCTACGAGCCAACCATAGCGGGGCGCTACGCCATCGGGCGGGCAAAGGGCAAAGGCCTTTATCCGTGTCACTTCCACCACCATGCCGCTCCCTTGCTCCTGCCATTCCGGATCCAGAAGGCGCATGGGCTCATGGCGTAAAAACTTTTGCCCCGCATGGGCAAAGGCAATCTTATATCCGCTTTCAGGCCACAGGCTGCTGGCATCGCCTTTTTGCAGGACTTTGACGCCGTGGATAAAAAATATGCCATGCAGCGCCAGAGCGCTTTCGGCCCGGTTGAAAAAGAACCAGTTTCCGATGCCCGCGAGTATGGCGCACAAAACCATGCCGGCGGCCACGCCGAAAGCGGGAAAGCCGGTATAACGGCGGAACAGGGAATTGTCCGCGGCCCTGAGCTCTTTGAAAGAAGGGTAAAGAGTCACGCTAAAGACAAGGGCGGGGTTTTGTTGGCCGGCGTAAATATTTACCGCTTTTTTGTCAGGGGGCAGGATATCCTCGATCACGATGGTCGCGGCGCCGGGTAAAGCATCGGGTGGGACTTTGAGCTCAGCGCGCCACATTTGCCCGCCCATCCAAAAGCCTTTGTAGGTTTCCACAGGCGTAAAGCTGATATCGGCGTCGCCTTCTATGAAAACCACCAGATCCTTATGGCTGCTCGCCTTGCCGGGCAGCATGCCTGAGATAAAGATTTGCTCTCCCGGGATAATGGCAATGCTGTTGAATTCATGCCGCATGAGGGTTTGCAGCCCGTCCAGAACAGCCAGAACAGCCAGTATAAAAATACACGCGCTTACGCGCCCCAAGATACGGGAGCGGGAGAGCAGCGTTTTTGCCTGGCTGAGGGGGAGCGGCGCGGTTTCGTTTGTCCGCGCTCCCCCATGTTCCCGGCCGGGTTTGTTCATCGTTCTGCCTTTGTTATGATGCGTCTGCCTACAAGGGCGGCCACCAGAGTGGGCGCAAGCATGCAGAAAAAGGTTTTGAAAAATACCGGGGTGAGGCTGTCCGGCTGCTGTGAGGCAAAAAACATGGCCACAAAAAGCTCCGCCAGCACAAGGATATTGATGCATAGGGCAAACAGCCGTAACCGGGGGCTTGTGGTGAGAGAAACGCGTTGCCCGGCGCCCGGCGCCTGGGTTTCTTCTTCAGGCGTCAGTTCTTGCGGGGCTTCTAAAAATCCTGACCCCAAAGTGGGGGAAAGGCCCTGAGGCGAAGGAGGGGCGCTGTCGCTCCGCATAGTAATGCTCTCCATGTATTTACAGGTAATGGCTAGAAGCCATTTCATAATTTATTAGGGTAATGACTTCTAACGCCGGAGGGCAGTCCGGCGCGCCGCCAACAGCGGCGGGAGCGAGCCGAAAACCACGCTTTTCGGCGAAGCGATCTTCATACATTGGCCAATGGCCGATGTATGAAATCAGTACTAGTAGTATGGCTCATTTTACGGGAGTTTTCAAGAAGCCGCCGTATGAAAATCCCGAAGTCTTCGGCGGGGTTTGTGGTTGGAAAGCGTTTAGAACAATTTAACATTAAAAATGTATACTTGCTCTGCAAGGATTTGCCCGTAAATTCTTGCCTTGAGATTGCCGTAGGCGGGCTTTGCCCGCCGTAAAACGACAAATCTCAAAGCTAATCTGCTCTCGTGTTGATTTCACACATCGCCCGCCGGCCGATGCATGAAGATCGCTTCGCCGAAGAGCCGCGGTTTCCGCTGTTGGCGGCGCAAAATCCTGGCGGATTTGTAAAGTTTGTTTGCAAAACAAGCATTACAACATGCTTGGACGTTTAGTAAAAAAAACGCCGAATTCGGCGAAATAAAGTGCGCTGTAGCAGGTTGGAACTATTTTGGGGTGTGGCTTTTTTCCGCCATAAACGTATGTGCGGCGGCCGGGCTTATGGCCTGGCCGCCGCTTGCAAAAGGGCGTTACTTACGTCTGGTAAAGTCTGTACGTGTAACGTTCATGAAGCGCAGGCTCTTGCCGGGCTCCTTATAGTACATGCGCACTTCATCGCCGGCGTCCCAATCCTTTTCGGTGTACTTGGCGAAATCGGCTTCGGACAGTTTGATGGTGGCGAGCATTGCCTGACGGCGCGAGTAAATGGCAATGGTGCGTTCTTCCGCCTTAACCACCGGGAAGGGGCGCGGTTTTTTCGTGGCCGCGTCATACACCAGGGGGTGCTGCCGGCGCACGTCCACGTTGTCATGCTTTTCCACCAGTTCAAAGGGCAAATTATCGAACTGTTTGGTTTTGGGGTTGTACATGGTGATGATCTTCTTCTCCACATCCAGCTTGACCCTAAGGCCCACTTTGGGTTCCGGCCCCGCCTCGGCGGGATCGGCGGGCAGGGTGAAGGGATGGGCGGGCAACACCGTATATTGGGGATTTTTTTCATCAATGCCGTTGTCTTGGATAATCCAGACTGTGGGCGGGGTGGTCGATTTATCAAAGCCTACTGCGCGGCCCTGTTCCACCTTTCCGTATTCGCCGCAACCGGCAAGGGAAAGGGCTGCCAGGACGAGGAGCAAGGGCAGAATTTTGCGCACCATAAGTAGTACTCCTTTACTATCCGTTAGCTGTTGAGCCGCCATTACTGGATGCCGGCCTTCTTTTCCGCCAGTTCGTTCATGACGCCCTTGACCATTTGGATGGCGATATACAGGGACATGCACGATACCAGGCCCAGGATAAGCACGGTGGAAGCGCCGTCCAGGAAGCCGGTCAAATTCGGCACCAGGGGCTGGATCATCTTCATGATGATGGAAATGGCGCAGCCGACGACACAGATGCCGAAAGCGATGCGGATGCCGTAGCCTTGGATGTACTTGGTGGCCACAGCGCCGATCTGAGCGCCGATGGCGGCGCCGACGAGCATGACCATGGCGGCCACGAGCTCTGTGCGGCCCTTGTAAGTATAAGTGCCGGCACCGTACAGGCCGGAGATCATGACTTCAAAAAGGTCCGTGCCGACGGCCACGTGCGTGGGGCAGCCTACCAAATAAATAAGGGCGGGCATGCGGATAAGTCCGCCGCCGATGCCGAGGATGCCGGCGAGCCAGCCGGTAAGGAAGCTCACGCCCACCGGGAGCCATAAGGAGCAGTAAATGCCGGAAACTTCCAGGTTCACCATGGGAGGGATGTGAATTTTATGGAAAGCGGCGGCCCAGTTTACGCCTGTGGTCTTTGCGTCCAGTTCCTGGCCCAAGGATTTGGCGGCCTTTTCCTTTTGGACGCGCTTATGCAGGTCATAAAAGACCATCCAGGCGATGAAGGCGAGCAGGACAATGTAGATCCAGCGCACAATGATGTTGATGTTGCCGATGCGCTCAAGCCACATGACCATCTGCGCGCCCACTTCAAAGCCGACAACGGTGCCGACGAGCATGATGATGCCGAGTTTATAGTCCACGTTGCCGAATTTGCCGTGGCGAAGTGTGGAGATAAGGGACTTGCCCGCCATGTGGGCAATGTCCGTCCCGATGGCGAAAGCCATGGGGAATCCGAGGATGTTAAGACCGGGGGTGACCATCCATGCGCCGCCCATCCCGAAGAAGCCGCCGATGATGCCGACGCCCACGCCGAGAATAATCAGGCCGGGCCAGAAGATCGTAACGCCAGAGATAGGCATTAAGAGATAGAGCCAATCCATATATCTTCCTCCTTAGCGTCCGTGTCTGAATTAATGTTCGTGGACTTTACGTTTTGTAAGATCAATGCCGATCCAACCCATGATCACGTCAGCCAAAAAGCCGAAAATGCACCCCGTGACCGGGATAAGGATAATGGTAAGCAAAGTGAATTGCATGTGGCTTTCATTATAAAGACTGCCCCACCAGTGCATAAGCCCCGTTAATTTACGGGTGTCAGAAACGATGACAATGGGGGCGCCTCCTCCGCCAGCCGCAAAAGCGATGCCGGGCAGCATCATCAGGCAGGTGGCCGTTGCCATGACCAGCCATTTGCGAACGCCATTCATGTGGACCTCCGGTAAAAGTAAAAAAGGTGGAAAATTCAAGCCTTAACCTGTCTACAGCGCTTCATGCGCATGAGTTCATGCCTGTATTCTAAGCAATCTTTGTGCCATGCTTTTTCATAATAGGCTAAGCTCATATTTTTTCTTGTGATTTTTTGAACAATATGGCATGCTTTTTTCGCGACTTCGCAATCCTGTCTGGTTGTTTTCGCGATGGAGGGGGCATGGGTTTCGCGAATTTTGGTTCTTCAGCCCGTGTTCTTCGCTATACGCGAAAGGTGGCTGATTGGCCCCTTGCTTACAGAATAGCGCTGTTTGTCCTGCCTGCGGGGGTGTTGTTCGGCCTTGTCGCCGGCTGGGGAGGGTATCATGCGGTCTCCGCTTCTTTGATGGAATCTTTACGGAACCTGCCGATGTTGGAGGCGAGAACCCAGGCCGCAAGCATGGAGGAAACGCTCAAAGATTTGCGGCACAGTCTTTTTCGTATCGCGCAGTCAAGATTGATTTCAGAGCGCCAGCTTCGTGAAAGTATTGACTTGTTGTTTCAGGAAAATGCTTCCCTGATCCAGGAAATAGGCTTTACAGGCCTAAATAATAACGGTTTTTTGCTTTTGCGCGATGAAGGGGGGTTTCAGGCGTTTAGTTTGGCGGAAACGATGCGCAGCCCCTATTCTCCGTTTCAGCAAATAAACGCGTTGCCTTTGCAGCCGGGTGAGGCCACGCTGTATCCGGCTGTTTACTTTGACGGCCCGACAGCCCAGGATGCAAAACAGACCAGACGCTCGCCGGTAATCCGCATGGCTTTGCTTCTGCCCGACGGTTCCGGCACCGTGATCATAGGCGTGAGTGTCGCTGCGTGGTGCGACCGGCTGGGGAAAGCGCTCAGGCCCGATTCCGGCTTACGTTTGCCTTCACAGGAGGATGCCGCCCAATTGGCTTTTTATTTCGACTTGCGCGGCTGGATTTTATTTGAAATGGACGGCTCGGGCGGCGCGGGCAGATACCAGCCGGACAGAGCGCGGCACGGTTACAGCGGCGATTTGGGCCGGCCCGGCTACGATGCGGCCTTTCGTCCCTGGACCATCCATGAAAATTACTGGCTCATGGTTACGGAAGTTATGGCCGGCCGCTCCGGTTCCATTCCGGCCCCTTCAGATAAATACGCCGCTGCCCAGGTGGGGGCCACGGGCACGGTATGTTTCGCCCCTGTGCTTTTTTCACCCACGGAGACAGCGCCGGCGGCGCCGGCGGGCGCCATCGCCTTTTTTGAAACGTCTTTTCTGCCTTTATCCGCATTTTTGACGATGGCGAATTACTCCTTGGGCATTTTGGTAGCGGCAGTCCTTTTTTTCGGCCTGCTTATCAGGCAGATGAATAAGATGCTCATCAGGCCGTTTCGAAGTATGGCGAATGAATTGGCGGGCATGGCAGAAAAAGACGAACTGGCTTTTCTCAGCGGAGAGAGCCCTAGCCAGGAACACCAAAAATTCCAGGGTGCGATCAACGCGCTTATTTCCACAGCCATGATTACGCGCAATGATTTAGAGCGTATCAGCCGTGAGATGCAACGCACCCGTTCACGGCAGCCCGTTGACTTGCAGCAAAGCCTTGAAACTCCTCCGGCGGAGGCGGAATTCGGGCTTGTGGGTTCAAGCGTCCTTATCCGGGAAGTGCGCGATCATGTGCATAAGGCCGCCAAGGCGGGAACGGATGTGTTGATTTGGGGGGAAACCGGCACCGGCAAGGAACTGGTGGCGGCTGCGATTCATAAGGCGGGACCGCGCGGCTCGGGTCCTTATATTTCCATTAATTGCGGCGCGCTTGATGAAAACCTGCTGCTCGATACCTTGTTCGGCCATGTGAAGGGAGCCTTTACCGAAGCGAAGACGGATCGGAAAGGAGCTTTTCTTTCCGCCAATGGAGGCACATTGCACTTGGATGAAATCGCCAATGCTTCCTCCAAGGTGCAGCAGGCCTTGTTGCGGGCGCTTTCCGTCCGGCGCATCCGTCCTTTGGGGTCGGATGAGGAGCTTTCCTTTAATACCCGCGTGGTGGCATCCACCAATGTGGACTTGCGTGAATGTGTGCGCGCCGGAACTTTCCGCGAGGATTTGTACTACCGCCTTGCCATTATCAGCATTGAAACGCCGCCGCTGCGTCATCGTAAGGACGACATCCCCGAATTGGCCGCTTTTTGCATCCACGAAGCGGCGCAATCATTAGGCCGCCATGAAGCGCGGCTTTCGCGGGGAGCGCTGGACCTTATGTGCGCTCATGACTGGCCGGGCAATGTGCGGGAATTCAAAAACTGCATAACCAGGGCCATGGCTTTTGTGGAAGGAAACATCATTCTTCCGCAGCATATCACGCTTGAGCGGGACGCCTACAGCGTTTATGCGGATCCGCTCTCTCCCCGTATTTTGGCCGAACGCCTGCATCCTTCCCTTGATCGCGCTTCTGTCAGCGTATTTTCGCCCCGTGTTCCCATGGGGCAGGGGCCGCGGCGCTCGGCCGCGGACAAGGCCGAACTTTTTGACCGTGTTGGAGCGCCCGCGGGGCAAGGCGCCGTCAGGCCTCTGGGGTATGCGTCGGAACAGCTCTGGCCGGCTCCGTCCCGGGAACTGTTCACTCCGGCAAAGCAGGGCCAGTCTTCTTCTTTTGTCGGGCAAGCCCTTGACCCATCTTTGCCTGAGCCCCCCGCCCCCACAGGGCGGGAAAAGGGAACAGCGGCGCCGGCGCGCTTTTCTCCTGCCTCAGCTTTTGAGGAAGAGAAGGAGAACGATTTTGCGCGCGTGAATTCTTCCGCCCCATCTGAAGCGGCGTCCGGAAACGGCGCAAGTTCCGGCCATGCGGCTGGGCTCAATGAACGGCAAGTGCACGCGTTATTGCTGGTGAGGGAACAAGGCGCTTTTACGCGTGCGCAATATGAGGCGGCCATCGGGCAGGAACTTTCTTCGCGTACAGCGCAAAATGACTTGCGTGATATGGTTGAGCGCGGCATTCTGGAACGGGTGGGCGCGGGCCCGGGTACGCGCTATACCTTACAAGCTTCTCTCAACGCGACCGCGAAACGATGAAAACTCCCGGCAGCCGCCAAGGGAAGGCGAAAAGTCGCGTTTTTTGCCGCATTCGCCTAAGGGTCTTACAAGGGCAGAGGGATAATACAACCTGCAGCACGAGGTGCAGCTATGGTTTGGCGCAAACTGGCGGAGCGCTTATTCACTAAGAAGAAATCTTCAGAGCCGCAAGTTCGGGCGGATGCGGCGGTGGTGAAAACCTTCCGTAAACGCTATGCGCGTTTCCGGAAACTCCTGGACTCCAATGCCGCCCTGGCTGAGCTGATGGCGGAGCTTGAGTTCAAGTTGAGCGGAAAGTCTCTTTTCGGCTTGGCCTATGTGCGGCAGAGCACAAAACAGGCCATTGCCCTTGCCAGGCGTATGGCCAAAAGCATAGACGCCATGAACCCCGGCCGGTACGCCGCCCTGACCCAGGCCCTGGAGCAGATAGAGATGGCGCTGCTGACCATGCTTGATGAAAATCCGGGTAGTTGTGAACAGTGTCAGCAATTCACCATGGGCCTTGCCGAGGTGAACTTAAGCCTGGTGGACTGGGTAGGGGGCAAGTGCGCTAATTTGGGCGAAATGCTGAATATGGCGGAAATTCCGGTGCCGCGCGGTTTTGCCATCACCATCTACGCCTTTCAGCGCTTTATGGCGCACAATAACTTAGAAAACGAGATACAGGCGCTGCTTGGGGCAGTCAATATAGAAGACCGGGACGCGCTGTCCGCCCAGCTCACGGAAATCCGCGCTCTTGTCGAAAATGCCCCGCTTCCGGAAGAGCTTGAGTCCGCGATTCAGGCCTCTTTGCGCGGTCTTTTCGGGTCTGAAGATTTGCTTTTTGCCGTGCGCAGCAGCGCCCAGGCGGAAGATGGGGCCAAAAGTTTCGCCGGGCAGTTTCTAAGCGAGCTGAATGTGGCCCGTTCTGAAGTTTTTAACAGCTATCGGAGGGTTATCGCAAGCTTATTTACTCCTTCCGCCACCTTGTATCGCCTGCACCAGGGCATTACCCTTGCGGAAAGCCCCATGGCGGTTGCGTGCCTGGAGATGGTGGACGCCGAAGTCAGCGGCGTGGCGTATTCCCATGATCCGGTCAACTTGATGCGGGAAACGCTGGTGATTAACGCTGTTTGGGGGCTTGGCCGTTACCTTGTGGACGGGGTGGTGACTCCGGATATGTGGGTATTTACACGTGAAGATCCCGTTTTGGTGCGACGGCGCGTTGCCACAAAGGAGCGCAAACTGGGCAGAGGGCCTGACGGCAAACTCATCGACATGCCTGTGCCGCCGAAAATGCAGCGCCAGTTCTGCCTGTCCGATGCCAAAGCCCAAGAACTGGCCCGCCAGGTCATGCACCTTGAGCAGCATTACGGGGGATACCAGGACGTGGAGTGGGCCAAAACAAAGGATGATCAGCTCATTTTTTTGCAATCCCGCCCCTTGGACGCACGGCAAGGAGAGCGCGGCGCTCCCAGGCCTCCCTTAATCACGACGCATCCTTTACTGCTGGACGGCGGAGATATCGCCTCTCCCGGGGTCGGGTACGGGCGGGTGGTAATGCCGCGCACTCCTGAGGATATATTGCATTTTCCTGAAGGAGGCGTGCTTGTGGCCTCGCATTCCTCGGCGGAATACGCCGCCGTCATGGACAAGGCCCAGGCCGTGCTGACCAAAACCGGCGGGATTACCGGCCATATGGCGACCATTTGCCGGGAATTTCACGTGCCCACTATCCTGAACTTGCCTGAGGTTTTGCGGGTGCTTCAACCCGGTATGGAAGTGACGGTGGACGCTTTTTCCGGCAGGGTTTACCAGGGCAAAGTGGAAGAGCTCCTCCCCCTGCGCCTCTCCCTTGACCCGGTGCGCTTGCAGGATACGCCCATCCACAAGCTTCTGCATAAGGCCACGCGCCTTATCCTGCCTTTGCATCTCACGGATCCCTCATCCTCGAAATTTTCTCCCGCCCATTGCCGGAGCATCCATGACATCATGCGGTTTGTGCATGAAAAATCCTACCACGAAATGTTCGCCATCAGCGACACAGCCTCTGACGCGGGTGGGGTTGCCCTTAAACTGAAGGCGACCTTGCCCATAGATCTGCACATCATTGATCTTGAAAAAGGCGCCAACGCCGCCCCCAATGCCCGGGTGGTGCTGCCCGAGCAAATAGCCTGCGCGCCTCTTAAGGCTCTGCTCAAAGGCATGCTGCATCCGGATGTGGTATTTCGCAAGCCGCGCCCCGTGAGCATGGGCGGCTTCATTTCCGTCATGGGCCAGCAAATGGGCAACCCGCGCGGCGGCGACGGGCGTTTTGGGGATAAGAGCTACGCCATTATTTCCGATCGCTACATGAACTTCAGCTCGCGGGTTGGCTATCATTACAGCGTGTTGGACGCCTATTGCGGCGCAACAGTCAGCAAGAACTACATTTCCTTCAGTTTTCAAGGCGGGGCCGCGGGAGAGGTGCGGCGCATCCGGCGCATCAAAGCCATTGCCATGGTGCTTGAAGAACTCGGTTTTACCGTGACCATTCAGGGAGACATGGTGAAGTCCCGCTTCCAAAAATATCCCAAAGAGAGTATTGAAGAACGTCTGGACCAGCTGGGACGCCTTTTGCAGGTTACCCGCCAGATGGATATGCTCATGGTTTCTGATCAGTCCATCACCCAGTTCAAGGATGATTTTATGAACGGCATTTATCGTTAAGCGCCGCTTCTCAATAAATCTTTTGTCCAAATAGCTGCGTCATCCGGCTCTTTTTCCTCAAGCAACTCCCTTAAAACCATTGTAAGGAAACAGCATGAAGCCCACCCGCAGCTTGCGCATGACCGGCGGCCCGGAAAAAGCCCCGCACCGTTCCCTGCTTTACGCCCTTGGGCTAACGCGTGAAGAAATGGCCAGGCCCCTTATCGGGGTTGTGAACGGGTTTAACGAGATAGTCCCGGGCCATCTGCACCTGCGCACACTGTCCGAAGCGGTCAAAGCGGGCGTACGCATGGCGGGCGGCACGCCGCTGGAGTTTCCGGCCATAGCCGTATGTGACGGCCTGGCCATGAATCATGAAGGTATGAAATTTTCCCTCCCGAGCCGGGAAATTATCGCGGATTCCATAGAGCTCATGGCCATGGCTCATCCTTTTGACGGGCTTGTGCTCATCCCCAATTGCGATAAATCCGTGCCCGGCATGCTCATGGCCATGCTGCGCTTGAATATTCCCGCTGTGCTGGTGAGCGGCGGCCCCATGCTGGCCGGAGCGAAAATGGCCCGCAAGCAGGGGGCAAAAGCGGATTTGATTTCCGTTTTCGAAGCTGTGGGCAGCGTAAGCGCGGGCGTCATGACCAGCGACGAACTGGAAGATTTGACGGAATACGCCTGCCCCGGCTGCGGCTCTTGCTCAGGCATGTTTACGGCCAACACCATGAACTGTCTGGCTGAAACCATCGGTCTCGCCCTGCCCGGCAACGGCACTATCCCCGCTGTGGCGGCGGACCGCGTGCGCCTGGCAAAGACCGCGGGGATGCGGGTAATGGCGCTGCTGGAAAAAGATCTGCGCCCGCGCCGTATAGTGACGGAAGAGTCTGTTGCCAATGCGGTGGCTGTGGATATGGCCCTGGGGGGATCTTCCAACACAGTGCTGCACTTGCCGGCAATTTTCCGTGAAGCGCAACTGCCCCTTTCTCTGGAAATTTTCGATCAAATAAGCCGCAAGACACCGAATTTATGTAAACTTTCTCCCGCGGGCAAGCATCATATTGAAGACTTGCACGCGGCAGGAGGCATTCCCGCTGTGATGGCGGTGCTGTTGGCCGGCGGTTTGCTGCACGGGCAGGCCCTTTCCGTTACGGGTAAAACCGTGGCGGAAAATCTCGCGGATTTAAAGGCCCAAAACTGCGATCCTGAAATTATCCGCCCCTTGGACGCGCCTTTTTCCGCCGAGGGAGGCATAGCCATTCTCAAAGGCAGCCTTGCGCCTGAAGGCGCGGTCGTGAAGCAATTCGCCGTGCTGCCCTCCATGATGACCCGTACGGTTACGGCCCGTGTTTATGATTCGGAGGAAGACGCCGTACAGGCCATCCTTGCGGGCAAAATCAAGGCGGGGGATGCCGTCATCGTGCGTTATGAAGGCCCGCGCGGCGGGCCCGGCATGCGGGAGATGCTCACCCCCACATCCGCCATTGCCGGCATGGGCTTAGACGGGGACGTGGCCCTCATTACCGACGGCCGTTTTTCCGGCGGCTCACGCGGCGCGGCCATCGGGCACGTTTCTCCGGAAGCGGCTGACTCGGGCCCCATAAGCTTGGTGCGGGACAATGACGCTATTGTAATCGATATCCCCGGGCGCAAGCTGGACCTGCTGGTGGATGAGGCCGAACTGGCGCGGCGCCGAGGGAGCGTTCAAGCCAAAAGCAGAGAGATTACCTCTCCCTTTTTGCGCCGCTATGCCGCCCAGGTGAGCTCCGCCTCTACCGGCGCGGTCTACAAGGAGTGAGGAGAGGGCAGCAAAAGAGCAAGCCGGGAATGACCTGGAACGGTAGGGCCGTGGGGACGCTGGATGCAGCCTCCCACGGCCCTTACCACTCGTGAAAGATGACGAACGCCGCGCCGATAATCATGCCGAACCCCAGTACATAATTCCACTTCAGCGGTTCCCCGAGATAAAAGACCGAAAACGCCATGAAAACGCTTAAGGAAAGCACCTCCTGGATTGTTTTCAACTCCGCCGCCTTAAAATAGCCAAAACCATAGCGGTTTGCCGGAACCTGCAGGCAGTATTCAAAAAACGCTATGAGCCAGCTTATCAGGATGACCCGCCACAGCGATGTGGCCGGAAATTTCAGGTGCCCGTACCAGGCAACAGTCATGAAAATATTGGAGAAAAGCAAAAGCCCGACTGTGAGCACAGGAGTGGGTAGGTTCATGATTGTCTCTTGCGGGAAGGAGTTGCAGGGCGGCCTTTTGTTGCTTGGGAGGGGCAAGGCGTCTTCGGTTTTGAAAACATGCCACGCTTGAGAGGCTCTTGTAACAGGGGCGCACCGGCTTCAGGCGCTGTTGTGATCAGGATATGCGCCGTGCCAGACCACATTGCGGTAAGTTTGAGGAGAAGTATCTCCTTCGGTGCTGATGAGCAACACCTGCGAGTGAGGCCCCAAATTCAGGCGGGCGCGCAGGGAGGCCGCTTTCCGCCGGGTCATGAGATATTCCAAAAGGCCGCAGGTTACAGCTCCGGACTCCCCTGAAATCACTCGCGCATCGCCGCCAAGGGGGGAGCTCAAAATACGCATGCCATTGGCCGCGATAAAGTCCGGGCAGGAAAAAGCGGCCGCGCTATAGTCGCGCAGTGTCTCCCAGCTTAGGGTGCTGGGTTTTCCGCAGGCGAGGCCTGCCATCAGGGTGTCGAGACTCCCCGTGACGCTGTGGGGCGCGCCGTCTCCGGTTTTAAAAGAGCTGAAAATACAATTGGCCGCATGCGGCTCGACAATGACGCCGCAGGGCATGGCGTCTCCCAGTTGCGCGGCGAAGTGGCCAAGGACAGCGCCTGCAAAAGACCCCACTCCGGCTTGGAGAAAAAGATGGCTGGGGCGGTTCGCGCCGTATGCGCGGAGCTGTTCCAGCGCTTCAAGAGCCAGCGTCATATAGCCCTGCATGATCCAGCGCGGCACGTCTTCATAGCCTTTCCAGGCAGTGTCCTGCACCAGGAGTCCCTTGTTTTTTTCCGCCTCATCGCAAGCAAGGCGTACTGTATCGTCGTAATTCAGATTAGTCACGATACAACGCGCGCCCGTGGCCAAAATATTGTCCAGGCGCGTTTTTGCCGCGCCTTTGGGCATATAGACCACGGCTGTATGGCCGAGCTGTTGCGCGGTCCAGGCGACGCCGCGCCCGTGGTTGCCGTCGGTAGCGGTGTAAAAGGCGAGGGAGCCCAGCTCGCGGAGCACGGGATCAGAACACAGCGCATCGCGGCCTGTGTTTTCAACGGGCCTGCCGAGACGCCGAGCCAGAATGCGGCCGATGGCGTATGCGCCGCCCAGCACTTTAAAGGAGTTTAAACCGAAACGGCGTGATTCATCTTTGACGAAAACCGCGCCAAGCCCCAATTCTTTGGCTAGGCCGGGCAGGGGGGTGAGGGGCGTTTCGCCATATTCGCGAAAGCTTTTATGAAAGTCGCGCGCGCGCCGGGCCTCTTCAAGGCTGAAAGGGCCGAGATCCGCGCCCGTTTGTATGGAGCGCCTGCCGGTGTTCACATGGCAGCGGATGGAGTGCATGCGAGGCCCTCTTGGAGGTGTTGCTGTTATATCGCATTTTTCAAAGCATCGGGGCCAGTTGTTCAGGCTTTTGCCGCAAGGCGCCGCCTTCAGAGTAATACGCCGATGCAACTCAGGGGCAAGGTAAACATCAAAGCGCCCAGAGAGGCTTTTTCCGGTGTTTTGCCTTTGCCGGCGCAAAAGTCAAGATAATCCTCACCCGAATCGGTAGACGCCTCTTTCAGCTTGCCAATGGAACTTCCCTGAAAAGTAATCACGTTGGAGAGGAACACTTTCCACCATGTTTGGCCGGGCAAACGATATGTGAAGGTTTGCTCCGCTTACCCAGTCCACCAGGCAATAGATGCGCCATATTCGCTTGCGGTTGAAACACCTCCCACACTCGTGAGAAAGGCTTCGCGCGAGATCGTGGCCAACGCTACCCTTGGAAACACCCTCACGCTCGTGGGGAAGACCCCGGCAAACACACCGTCAGCGTAGCCGCGCAGGAAACACCCCCACGCTCGTGGGGAAGACAGTGGCGCGTCGGCCTGTCTGGCGCGCTGCAGAGAAACACCCCCACGCTCGTGGGGAAGACGTAGTCACCGCGCTGGAGCCGGTAGCGACGGCAGAAACACCCCCACGCTCGTGGGGAAGACCCCTCGTGGCGCATGAGCTGGCGCACAAGTTTAGAAACACCCCCACGCTCGTGGGGAAGACCGCTGATCAAAAAGGCCTGGTCTAGAGAGCCTAGAAACACCCCCACGCTCGTGGGGAAGACTTATTCAAAAGAATATCCGTATGACGAGGGGTAGAAACACCCCCACGCTCGTGGGGAAGACCCGCCGTGCGTGATTTCGGCGCGGACTGCGTCAGAAACACCCCCACGCTCGTGGGGAAGACCCTTGCTGCCGTCCGGCACGCAGCCCGGGCTTGGAAACACCCCCACGCTCGTGGGGAAGACCATTCCAAAGCCGGGTTCCATCGGCTCTTTGAGAAACACCCCCACGCTCGTGGGGAAGACCGCATCCCGCGCGGGAAGCGCTCGGCAAATCGGGAAACACCCCCACGCTCGTGGGGAAGACTGTCGTCTGCGCTTGCCGGTTTTGCCGCGTTGGGAAACACCCCCACGCTCGTGGGGAAGACCGCGGCTGCGGCACTCGATAAATTCAATCTTCAGAAACACCCCCACGCTCGTGGGGAAGACACAAGCTTCTGCTGCACGCCCACGGTAAAGGCGGAAACACCCCCACGCTCGTGGGGAAGACAGGCTGTCGCCTCTAACGCTTCATGTCACTCTAGAAACACCCCCACGCTCGTGGGGAAGACTTCACAGCCACACAAAACAAGCGCATCTAAATAGAAACACCCCCACGCTCGTGGGGAAGACGTTCAGGGCCGGGTCATCAACTACAACCCCGGAGAAACACCCCCACGCTCGTGGGGAAGACACACTAGAAGCCATCTCATAATCAAACCAACCTGAGCAAAATCATGATGCAACCCAATTGCGCCATGGCCAGGAAGTTCTCGGCATGAAATTCATACCTCACGACAAGACGGCGGAAGTTTTGCAGCCAGGCAAAAAGCCG
>JAVBOT010000058.1:0-3362 GCA_031550225.1 Desulfovibrio sp. | reverse complement strand
ATGATGCGCATGCGTTGCCGGGCTGTTTCCGGCAGTTTGTCCGGATCCGGAACCACAAAAACAGCAAAGGCCTGGCGATCGGACCGTCCCACCCGGCCCCGCAACTGGTACAACTGTCCAAGACCGAAAAACTGCGCCTGGTCCACAATCAGCGTATTGGCCCGGGGGAAGTCCAGGCCGGATTCAATGATGGCCGTGCAGACCAGCACGTCCAGCTCCCCCTGCCAGAATCCGCGCATGGAATCTTCCAGCTCCCGTTCCCCCATCTGGCCGTGGGCCATGCCTATTCTGGCCTCGGGAACAAGCTTGCGCACAAATTCAACCACCCGCTCCAGCCCTTGAACTCGGTTGTACACCCAGAAGACCTGGCCTTTTCTGGCCAGTTCACGTTCAAGTATTCCTTTAAGAGTGTTTTCATCCCGGTCAATGAGGGCAGTGGCCACGGGTTTGCGCTCCGGCGGCGGAGTTTCAATGACTGAAAGCTCCCTGATGCCGGAAAGAGAAAGCTGCAAGGTACGGGGAATGGGTGTGGCCGTCAGGGTGAGAGCGTCCACGTTTTTGCGAAGTTCCTTCAGGCGCTCCTTGTGACGCACACCGAAGCGCTGCTCTTCATCCAGGATGAGCAGCCCCAGGCTGGGCAAGACCACATCCTTGGAGAGCAGGCGATGGGTGCCTATCAGAATATCCACCTGCCCCTTGGCTGTGGCTTCCAGCACTTCCTTCTGCTTATTTTTGCTGACGAAGCGGGACAGCATGCCCACATTGACGGGAAACCCGGCCAGCCGGGCGCGGAAGGTCTGGTAGTGCTGCTCCGCCAACACCGTGGTCGGGCAAAGAAAAGCCGTCTGCCGCCCCTCCAGGGCGGCTCGGAAAGCGGCGCGTAGGGCCACTTCCGTTTTGCCGAAACCCACATCGCCGCAGACCAGCCGGTCCATGGGTTCGGGCTTTTCCATATCCGCAAGCACTTCTTCAATGGCTCTCGCCTGGTCCGGCGTTTCTTCAAAGCCGAAGGAGGCCTCAAACTCACGGTACATTTCTCCGATGGGCGCGTAGCGAAAACCTTTTACAACCTTGCGCAGGGCGTACATTTCCACCAAATCGGCGGCAATTTTTTCAATGGCTTTGCGCGCTTTTTCTTTACTGGCCGCCCACTGGACGCCGCCCAGGCGATCCGCGGCGGGCTGCGTGCCTTCAGCACTTTTAAAGCGCTGGATTAAGGAAAGACGATCCACAGGCAGGTACAGTTTGTCGTCGCCGGCATAGAGAAGCAGCAGGTAATCGTTTTCCGTGCCGCCGAGGGTTACGCGGTGCAGCCCGTTGAAGATGCCCACGCCGTAATCCCTGTGTACTAAAAAATCCCCTTCCCGTAAGGTGTCGTAGCGATCCAAGCCCTGAAAAGCGCTTTGAGGGAGCTTTTTCGCCCGCTCCACGCGCGGCTGCAGCACGTCCTCTCCCAGCACGAGCAGCTCATCCCAAACAAGGTGCAGACCCTTGCGGTACGGCGATACAAGAGCAAAAACGCCGCCGCGCGTTTCATCAAAGCGCAGGTGGGGAAAAATGCCGTCCTGGCCGGCCAGCTTAAGAAAGCGGGCCCGGGCGCGAGAGGAGGAAAAACTTAAAACCAGCTTGCCTTTTGCCTGTTCTTTCAACGAACCTTGGACATCGTACGCGGCCGTGCCTTCCGTGGCTTCTTCCGCGCTTCGCTCTTGCCCCCGTCGCCCTTTTCGGGCGCGCGAAGGGTCATTTTTCATATCCTCCGCCTGCCCCAGGGCATAGGAACGCATCAGGGCCACAAGGCGCTGCCAAGGGCGCTCCTGATCCTCCGGGCGGGGAAAAAGCTCCTGAAAAGCGGCAAAACGCCGCTCAGGCAACGGACAGTCCTCTGTACAGTCCGGCGAGCCCATACGCAGCTCTTCGAAATAGGCCCGGTTATGACGGCTAAAAATTTCCCGAGCGCCTGAGACAGAGCGCAATACCTTGGAGCGCGGCTGGCGTATTCCTTTTTGTTCCGCTTCCGCGGCCAAAAATTCGCTCCATACGCGCTCGGCTTCTTCAAGGCCCAAGGGCAGATCACGCTCTCCGGGCAGCAAATACACGCAGTCCGGCGGCAGCCAGTCTTCAAGGCAGGAGGCATCTTCATAAAACATGCCTGAAAACAGCCCCTGGCCGCCGGCATCGGCCGTGCGCATCAAGGCGGCGACATCCGCGCCTTCAAGGCGGCCCGCCTGCATTTCCGCGCGCCAGTAATGCTCCGCGCGGGCGCGTAAGTCTTTGCTCACAATCACGGGAGATACGGGCAGCATGCGCATTTGAACGATGTCGGCAATGGAGCGCTGCGACAGGGGATCAAAAAGCCGGATATCATCAAGGGTATCGCCAAAAAACTCCAGGCGCAGCGGCTTGACGTAGCCGGGGCAAAATATGTCCAGAATATCGCCGCGCAGGGCAACCTCGCCGGGCACGTTAACCAGAGGGGCCCGGTTGTAGCCCCAATCAATGGCTTGCTCCAGAATCAATTCCGGCGCCATATCCATGCCTTTATCCAAAATCAGCTCATGGGCGGAAAAAATCTCCACCGGAGGCAGGCGGAGCAAAAAATTATCCAAGCTCACCAGCACGCCCTGCGGACCACGCCGTTGCCGCAAAGAATACAAGGCGGCCATGCGGTCGGCCCAGCCGCTGCGCAGCCCCAACCCGGCAGGGTGTTGCGGTATGGTTATGAAGCGCTGCTCCCACCGAGGTCTTTCCGGAGCGGGATCATCCAAAGAGCGTTCCGGATGAAAAAGGGTGAGCAGGGAGCGAAACTCCTGAATCTCTTCTGGAGAACGGGCCACGATGACAGCGTCACGCCCCTTGTCGATAAGGGAAAAGGCGAGTCTGGCAAGGCTGCCCGGGCCGGAACGGGTGATGCGGACGCTTTGAGCGGCTTTGCCGCTCAGACGGAGCAGGATGGAATCAAGGGACAACGGAGTCTCCTGGAAGCGCGGGGAAAAATATTTCTCTATCGAGGTACTGGATCCGTTACATAATAACGGTACCGGATGGACGCTTTTTACAGGGTAACGAAACGATAGTCCACTCCGCCGGGTGGCTGCGCCATACGTACTCGAAGCCATCCCATAATTCATGAGGGAATGGCTTCTGACGCCGGACGCCAGTCCGGCGCGCCGCGATACGCGGCGTGGGCGAGCCGGAAAGCGCGCTTTTCGGCGAAGCGATCTTCATTCCTCGGTCAGTGGCCGATTGATGAAACCAGTTTTAAAGCAGTTTACGCTTGAGATTGTCGTTTAACGTCGGGCACAGCCCGCCTGCGCCAATCTTGCGGGCCTTGCCGCAAGGCGCTTCGCAAGGCCAGAGCATTT
>JAVBOT010000029.1:0-9677 GCA_031550225.1 Desulfovibrio sp. | reverse complement strand
ACAAACATAATAACTTCAAGGCTGTGTGCCTTCGTTCGCTCCACGCGTGGGTCGGGTAAAATTCGGAATACTTCAATCGCTATTTCGTGTGTGCTTTTCATTCCTCATGTGTATAGACTTTTTTTAGATGCGTCTGCCCTGCACATTTGTACGAGACGTCCCCCCACATTGGTGCGACCGAAAGAGAGCAAAATACTTGAAGAGCATTTGCAGAGTTACATGTCCATATACCCATTAAATTTCTCTTAAGTATCCCGTACCATCTGTGGTTGGCTATAAGCCAAAAATGCGATTCACACAGTCAAAATTTTTTGTAATCAACGCCGAAATTTTGGTGGTGAAACATTTTATGCTAGAGGCTTTCATACCTCAGCTGTTGGCTTGGTGAAGGGTATTGTGCGAAACAACATCAAGAACTTTAGAGGCAGAAGGCCAGGGTATGGGCTATAGCTAAAGTCATCGGGAAGAATTGTCCTCTTTTAGACAGATCAAAAGTTCAACCGATTTGAGAGGTTAACACTATTCGCAAGCTCTCAGTTTTGCTGAGACACCTAACTAAATCGTTTGCCCAAATAGCTGTGGTACCCGGCCGTTAACGCAAGATGTTTTTAGAAACAGCCCTAGTTTAGGGAGATTTTACAAACCGCCAGCGCGCTGAACTACCATCGTAGAGTACCAGAGTGCTATTCCTCTGTAAAGTTTATCGTGCGGCGCCAGCTGCTGGCCGTACGACTCGAGAAAGCCTTTAAAATCACACTTAACTGCCTTTCTTTACGACAGCCGCAGCACGAAGTTGACCATAAACACCAGGCTGATGCCGCCCATTCCCCAGCCGACTTCTTTGTACCGGCCCGCAAGCACTTTAAGGCCAGTGTAGGAAATGAAGCCGAAAGCAAAGCCGTTGGCCACGCTATAGGTAAGAGGCATCATAATGATGGTTAAAAAGGCCGGCAACGCGTCCGTTATATCGTCAAAGCGCACGTGCGTCACCTCCGCCGTCATGAGGCACCCCACAACAATTAACGCCGGAGCAGTGGCAAAAGCAGGCACCAGGGCCATCAACGGAGCAAAAAACAAAGCCAGGGCAAAAAGCGCGGCAACAGTCAGGGCGGTTAAGCCTGTGCGGCCTCCCGCCGCCGCTCCGGCGGCGCTCTCCACATAAGCCGTCACTGTGGAGGTGCCGAGCATCGCGCTGGCCATAGTGCCGAGCGCGTCCGAGGTCAACGCGCGGTTCAAATTCTTGATGCTGCCGTCTTCGGCCATGAGGCCCGCTTTGCGGCTCACGCCGATAAGAACGCCCATATTGTCAAAAAGCTCCACCACGGTGAAGGTGAAAATAATGGCTATAACGCCATATTGCAGGGCGGCCATGATATCCATAGCCATAAAAGTATCGGCCAGGCTCGGCAGCTCCAGGCTGGCCACAGAGGAAAAAGAGGTAGGGTACGGCGCCGCCCCGCACACCATGCCCAAAAGGGTGGTGAACACAATGCCCAAAAGAAGCGCGCTTTTAAGGTTCCAAGCCATAAACGCGCAGGTCGCCAGCAAACCGGCCAGAGCCAAAAGCGGCGCTGGTTTGCCCAGTTCAAAGTGAATGCTCCCCACATGGCCGGCGGAAATCAGGGTAGCCGGATTGCTCACGACAATGCCCGCGTTTTGCAGGCCCACAAAGGCAATGAAGAGCCCCAGGCCCACGCCTATGGCGCATTTCAAATTCATGGGCACGGCGTTGATGATGGCCTCGCGGATGCCTCCAAGGGTCAGCAGCAGAAATATGATACCGGAAATAAACACCCCGCCCAGGGCGGTCTGCCAGGGCAATCCCATGCCAAGGACAACGGTATAGGAAAAAAAAGCGTTCAGCCCCATACCCGGAGCAACGGCCACGGGAAAATTCGCCCAAAGCCCCATAAGGGAGGTCGCGCAGATGGAAGCCCAGATGGTGGCGGCTATGGCCGCTTCTTTAGGGATACCGGCCGCCGCGAGTATCGTGGGATTAACGAACAAAATATAGCTTATGGCCACAAAAGTGGTCACACCGGCTAAAATCTCAGTTTTTATTGTGGAGTTATGGGCACGGATATGAAAGCGCTTTTCAAGAGCAGAGCTAATAAATTGAAAACACTCACGCATTGTGCACCTCACGGGGAAGAAGTATGGACTTTTTTCGCCGCGAAATCAAATGCGATTTCCTTGTGAGGGCAACATGAGCTTGCTGTCCGTATCCAAGAATATGCGGTTTCTCTTGTCTCCCATATACGGTGGAGCGATATTTCCCAAGCCGGAAGAGCGGCGGCGGTCCCTACACGCATTGCGCATTTTTTCAGGCCGTTTTAGGCATGGGCGCTTTGACATGCCCAAAACGGCCCGCGCGATCCTCGCATATTCCTATCACGGGCGAGCGCTCCATTCCCTTGCGGCGATACCCGTCCTGGCGCCGCAAAGGCACGCCACGGCGGGCCGGCAAGGAGGCTTTCCGCCCGCGAGCCGCCACGGCGACAGCGCAGACACATTTTCAATGATGCTTACTCTAAAAGGTGTAGCGAAACCCCAGGGCGAACTGGTGCTGATTAAGCTCACTCGTCTTGGCGTGTTCCTTGATCAAATTGCCGTCCATGTCGGTAAAGGTGCTGCTCGCCGTCTTTACGGAACCCAGCCCCACAAAACGGTAGCCAAGGTCGACAGTCCAGTTTTCCGTGATGTCGTAGCCGACGCCGACGCCGACATTCCAGGCGAAATTGCTCACTGTCCTGCGCGAGGAGGAGCCGCTGTTGGTATAATTTTTTGCGTTATCCGCGTATCCGCCCTTCCACTTCGTGCCGATAAAACCAATGCCGGCCCCGACCCCGACATAGGGAGTAAAAGGGGTGCCGGTATCTATATCCCAATATGCATTTAAAAAGAGCGTTTGGATTTCGTAAGTCTGCTTGTTGTCCGCATAGGCCTGTGGAGAATAGCGATGCCTGCCTTGGGCTTCCACGCGGGAAAAAACGGCATACTCCAGCTCTGTCCTGACCGGGACAGTAAATTGAGGGGCAAAGTCGAATCCCAGCGCAAGGGAGCCGCCAAAAGCGGAATCCGATTTGTCGCCCACCTTGTTCACCCAGGCGTCGCTGTTTGTAAAATCATATCCTTTGACCTTTACATTGGACATAGTGGTCAGACCATATACAAATTTAGGCGCAACATAGACGCCGAGCGGGCCGGCGGCCAGGGCTATCCCCGGAAGAAAGACGATAACAGCCAGCAAAAACAAACCAATACTCTTTTTCATGCGCATCTCCTTTCGCCGCAAACGGCTTAATAAAATAAAACATGCCCCCTGATACGGCGACATAAAAAATCGGGCGGCTGGATACCTACACGCGTGGAGCAAAAATACGTCTTCAACACGCAAACGCCGAGCTTGGAAAGCCAACGGCATTGACTTTGTTCTGCTCTTTTATAAAGCAAAACCAAACGACAGCAAGCATTATCATTCTAATATCATTAATAAATAGAAAAACTATAAGAATTAGCTCAATTACAGCATTCAGGCCTGCTGGCGGATTGCATTTCCCGTTTATTTTTTGATGTGAAGATGCGGCGATAAAAAAGCCGAACAATCCAAGGCGGGGATTGAGGGGCAAACCCCTAGCGATAAAGGGCGAGCAGCTCCGGCGCTGCCACGCGGCTGTCGCCGCGGCAGCTTATAAAGCGTTGCACACTGAAGTTATTGATCTGCGCGGCGGCATATAAACTGCGCGTCATGCGTGTATCATGATTGCTGAGGAGCACGGGGATTCCCCGTCGACATGCGGCCTGCGCAAAGGCTGCCAGATCCTTATGATCCTGGGAGCTGAAGCCTTCCCGGGCATAGGCCGTAAAGACCGCGCCATCCGCAAGCGGCGCGTAAGGAGGATCGCAATAGACCACGTCCCCCGGTCGCAACGCGGCGAACACAGCCCGAAAGTCGAGGCAGACGAATTCCGTTTCCGTCTCTTGCGTTTTTCGGTAAAAGGCGCGCAATTCCTCAAGGGGAAAATACGGCCGCCTGTAACTGCCGAAGGGGACATTATGCCTTCCTTGCGCATTATACCGCACAAGACCATTAAAACCATGGCGGTTCAAATAAAGCAGCAGCGCCGCGCGCTCTCTGCAATCCTGTGAATTGTTGAATTGTTCGCGCAAGTCAAGATACACCTCTTTCACGTTCGCGGTCGCGGTAAAAAAATGCCGGCAATGCCGAATAAATCCTTCTCCTTCCCGCTGCAGGCATTGGTAGAGATTGATGAGATCCGCATTGATATCGGCAATAAGGGCCGTTGCGCAATGCATATTCAAATATATCGCGCATGACCCGGCAAAAGGCTCCACAAAACGCAAGCCCTCCGGCAGCGCTTCCACAATCCTGTCCAGCAGACGGTATTTATTGCCGGCCCATTTTAAAAAAGGCTTACGCCGCATGCGAACTCCCGTTACCAACAAGCCATTTTTCCGGGCAGGCGCTGCTTCCCTGGCGGCAGCAATCCGCACGCCCTCATACCGGCATTATGAGAAAGCTGCTTCTTCCCTGCAAAGAGCACGGTAGAGCACCGACTGTTTCACCTGAAAATATGCGGACGATGCGACACTCTTGTCAAGAAGTCATTTCATAATTCATTAGGGAATAACTTCCAACGCCGGATCGCAGCCCGGCGCGCCGCCGACAGGGGCGTGAGCGAGCCGAAAATCACGCTTTTCAGCGAAGCGATCTTCATACATCGGCCAATGGCCGATATATATGAAATCAGTGCCAGTATCGAGCAACCCTCCCGGGGAAGTCGCTTTTTCTTGCTCACAGCTCCTTGCGGGCAAACTTTTTTTACGCTATTCTCAAAACCTTTAACAAAACTTCCGGGCAATCCGTACACGCCATGCTCTCCTCGCTATGGCGCACTCCAAAACCCGTCTTGCAAATGTATTCCACTGCATAATAACAGACGGCATAACTTTGTGGGCGCCGTCAAAAAAGCGCAACACAGCGTTTTTCATCGCGGGAATACAGCCGTCCACTCTCGACACAACATACCACCGCAATAACAATACAATGGAAAGATACTCTTCATACAACAACCATATTGTACGGCATTCCATTTTTTTTCAATGCTTGCTCTTTGTGAAAAATTGGCACGCCCGCAACGGCTATATCCTGATTTTTATTTATAGCGTTTGCTGGGCTTTGCTTTTTTTCTGGCATGCGTTTGATTTTACCAACCGTGTTTTCCGCGTCCCGCTCCTTCTCCTCAGTGCGCCCGTGCTGTTGGGCCTGTCCTGTAGCGCCCTTGGCCCGTATCTGCGGCGCTCCGCCCTGCTCTGGTGCGTGGCAGCCATAGCGCTCGCCGCATGCATCGCCGGATATCTCAGCCCTATTCCTTCTTCCCGCTCTTACTCTCACATCATATTCGGCTGGCTCGTCCTTACCCTGGCCGGCCTGACCATGAAACTGGCGGCCCCTGATAAAGCTTTGCGGTTCATGCTTCTAGGGCTCATCGCGGGCCTTGCCTCCTCCTCTCTCTGGGCGGCGCTATGCGCTGTGTTCGGCCTTGCCGACACGAACCAGATCCTCCTCGGGGGCACACGCCTCCAACTGTTTACGGGCTACGCCGCCACCCTGGGCCTTATGTCCGGATTCGCGGCCACAGGCCTGTTCGTTTTTTGGAAGCATAAGCGCCGGCTGATTTCCGCCAGAATTGATCCGGCGCTTATGGCTGGAGCTATGCTGCTTCTGGTATTGGCCCAGGCAAGGGCCGCGCTTTTTTCCTTTATCCTTTGTGTGGGAGCCGCCGTCATTCTTGCCGCCAAGCGCCCGCTGCGCATGTTCGCCTGTGTTGTACTTTGCGGCGTCCTCAGCATAGGCGCGGCTCTCGCCTTAGGACAATTCAGCCCCTTTAAGGAATCCGCCTCGTTCCAGCGTATGTTGACTTTCATTTCCCAGCCCACAAAGGATCTTGCCGTTACCGGCCGGCTGGTCATATGGGAGGTGGCCGCCGAAAGTTTTATGGACCGCCCCGCCACCGGTTACGGGATGCGGATGTTCCCGCAGGTGTACGCCGGCTATATGGAGAAGCACGGCGATGCAATGCACGCCAAATACGGCTTCAGAGAACAAAGCGGAACCCATGCCCACAACTTGATCCTGGGCATTTTGACAGAGCTGGGCATCCTGGGTTTTTTACCGCTTATATGCATCTATATTACCGCTTTCAGAATAAAAAGCCCATCGCCAGGCAGCGATATCCACTGCCTGCACGTACTGTTTCTCTATTTTTTTCTTCACGGCCTCACAGAGTACATGCTCAGCAGAATTATATACAGCGATCTCTTTTTCGCCAGCTTGGGGATACTCATCGGCTCCGGTTACTATGAATGGAGAAAAAAACAAGGCGCAGCCCTCATTAGAGCAGATTAACTTTGAGATTTGTCGTTTAACGGCGGGCAAAGCCCGCCTACGGCAATCTCAAGGCAAGGATTTACGGGCAAATCCTTGCAGAGCAAGTATCCATTTTCAATGGTAAATTGCTCTAAAACGCCGTCCGCGAAAAGCTGAGTTTTTTCAAACGGCAAGGCGGAGGACAAAACCCGGCCGAAGGTATAGTCTGCCTATACCTTCGGCCGGGTTTTGTCCGATACGCAGCCGCTTGGAATAAGGCCGCTCTAGGGGCTGTTTCTAAATAAAAGATTTTGCGCCAAGAGCAAGAAATCCAGCTCTTTTTGCGAAGGGAGTGTACTCTTACGGTACTCGACCGGAGAAAAAAGAACTGGATGCCGCAGCTCTTTGGACAAAAGATTTATTTAGGGACAGCTCCTAGGGCAGGTGGATTAATGAGGGGCGAAGCCGAGAGAACGGCGCGGGCGGTAGAGCGGACTACCATCTAAAAAAAGCGCTTCCCGCACCCTCCGCATCACCTGTTCGCGCGTCTGTTTCTGTTCTTGGCGGGAAAAAGCCGCTCTCTCAAAAACGTCCCAAAGCCTCGTTCATAAATCCGCCACAACCGATTCAGCATCCGCCTCACCTTAGGGTTTTGTAAAATAAAATTAAAAAGATGAGCATGCTCAGGCTGGCTCAGCCTTTCCATACCGGCAAAAGCGGCCTCGCACGAAAAAACGCGCGCGTAATATTTCCAGTAACTCAATGCGGCCGGATACAGCTCCTTCCACGGCTTACCCCGGGTGAAGTGGAGAATTTTTCCCGCATAGGCGCAAGGCGCGAGGTGCGCTTTGTCGCTGTGCCCGGTCAAATAATTATATTCCGCGGGCAAAAAACAAAGCGCGTTGTTTTTACTCTGAAAATAGCTGTTGAGACCATCCTGATCCGGATAGCGGGGTTCTTTTTTTCCGGCAATGAACGCGAACACGAAATCTTTATAATCCGGGCACGCCACTCGCAGTTTGGCCAAATCCATGAGCATGACGCCGGCATTGATATAGTGTTCCGGGTCAATGCCCAAGCGTCTAAGATAGGCAGCGCTCTTTGCATCGTCCCGCAAAGGTTCATCCACCACGCCGGCCACCAAGGCTTCGCCCATGTCCCACTCAAATACGTCCCGGATATCCAGGCCGCATATCACATCACAGTCGAGGTACAATACCCGCTCCTCCGCTATAAGCTCCGGGACGAACAGGCGAAAAAGGGAACCTTTGCCGAAGCAGGCGCGCACATTGCCAAGCACGGTTTGGGGAATGGAGGGGGCTGCATAAAACAGGACTTCTTGCCCGTATCGCGCTCCAAGCTCAAGAAAGGCCTTTTTGCCGGACTCAGTGCAGCTTTCATCGCACACTATATGCGCGCGCACAGGCGTTGTTGTGTTCTCATAAACCGAGGCAAGCGCCACGAGCGGATGCTTGTAGTAGTCGCCCGAATTATCCGTAAAACAAAAACACACATGCAGCGCCGCTTGTTTTTGTTGCGCCATATATTCTCCTCCTATCCGGGGTGGATGCGGTTTGACTCAAGCGAATTTTTATTGAGGGCGCATACTCTTATGGCATTTGCTCCCAACAAAACCGATGCCTGGCGATGCATCACGGCAAACCGGGCCTGTGCCCAGCCTTCCTCGTTCTTGACAAGCGCAAGGCTTAGTTCTATACATTTGCGGATGAAGAGCCGGGCGGCGGTAACGCCGCCAACCCCGTCAGGTCCGAAAGGAAGCAGCGGTAACGGTTGTGCCGGGTGTCCGGCTCTTGAAAGGCGCGAAACCTATGCGGGTTTCGTGCCTTTTTTTGCATGGCGCGGCGGAAAAACGCGCGTTATCCTGTCTTGTGTATCTGAAATTATGCCCGCCCCATCAATTTTTCCGCGACAGAGAAAAAAATCTGTTCCCCGGAGCTTTTTGCGGATTTTATTTTCCCGTGGTATACGCGTTGCCGTCTTTTTCTTCCGGCTTATGCCCATAAAGGGGAGAGGAAGGCACCTGCACCGCGTCCACAGCGGGGCGCATGGCCTCCACGGCGAGCCTATAGGCCTTCAAGGCCTCATCCTTAGCGTCGGCCAGTTGGCGTTCCAGCTCCTGTATCCGGGCAGCCTGTTCCGCCAGACGTTTTTCCGCCAGCGCGTCCTGCAACCGTTCCGCCTCCTGCTTTGTTTCGCCGCCGCGCGCGGACGAAAACTCCCGCACCCGCACCTGCCCAATGCCGAAAAAAAGCCAGTCTGTTGTCACCGCATAACGCTGAGCCACTGCCAGCAACCAGCTAGGAGGAATCTGCCGGCGTTTTCTGGCGGCAACAACAGACTGCGGCTTAATCTGCAAGATTCTAGCTAAAGAGGAATCCGTTTTTGCTCCTGTAATTTGCATCAGCCTTGCAAAAACAGATTCAAAAGATTGGGCATCCTGCACGTATCTCTCCATAAACAGCGTCATACTCCGCATTATTGCAGCAAATAACCTTACAGCACAAGCTAAAATGTGGCAATCTATAATTTATACAAATTTTAGCTTGATTTTTTCATACTAAGCCTGTAAATCATCTATGCGGGTCGCGGGTTCTTTTTTTCCAGATTTCTATCCTGCCCGCCGTAAAGGGTCAACCACTCTGTTTACAGTAAGGAGCAAGCTATGCCAACACAGATTCGCGGCAGCCCGGCCGCAAAAACGCCTAACGGCTCCATTGCCGCGAGAATGCAGGACAATCTTATCAATATGGCCGAAGATTTGGAACGCGGCAAGGCCATCACAGAAGAACGCCGAACCATTTTGCGTAACCTTTTCGCACAGGTCTGGGACATAAACGCTTTAGAAACGCAGATGCCGTTATACACAAAACCATAAGCTATTTATTGTCGTTTTGCCACGGCCAGAAAAAATCCTGTAAACTAACTCTTATAACCCGCAACTTTTGGAACTTCCTTTCATACCACATTTTGTGCCCAAGGAGGGCTACATGACAAAAGCGGATTTGATCGCGGCTCTCGCTCAAGAGATCAGCCTCCCCAAAGGTAAGGTGGCGGAATACCTTGAAAAGCTTATTGAGATCATGACAGCGCAATTACATGACAAGGGAGAAGTTCCCCTCCCCCGCCTAGGTAGTGTAGTCACGAGATTGATGCCCAAAGAAAAATGCACCTGATATGAATCGCGGCCAGAAATGATGCGGTATTCTTCGCATATCTGGTCGCGATTCCTCGCCATCGTTTCAAGTGAAGAAAAGCATTTTCGACC
>JAVBOT010000041.1:0-44720 GCA_031550225.1 Desulfovibrio sp. | reverse complement strand
TTAAAATCCCCATATCTCTCCAACCCCCCCCACCCCCCCCCTGCCCCCCTGTTTTTGGTTTTTTGCCCGGGTTTATTCAACCTTTCTTAATAATCCGGCATTGGGCCTTTTTTTTAATCCCGCTTCGCCGAAAAACGTGGGTTTCGGCTTGCGCGCGGCGGCGTTGCCGCCGCGCCGGAATTTCGTCCGGCTTAGTGTCGCGTATCAATATATTTTGTGGACGCGACACAGTGTTGATTTGCAAAACAAACACTACAAAATCCGCCAGGATTTTGCGCCGCGATAAGCGGTGTAAGTTGGCTGAAAAACACATTTTTCAGCCAACGATCGTTGCAAAAATTCAACTACTAATTTTATGAGTTGAATTTTTGCAATCAGATACCAGAGCACGTTACGCTTGAGATTGTCGCGCTTCGCTTCACAAAGCCGGAGCATTTTACCGGTGTGTATAAATTCAGAGTTAAAATGCCCTAAGAGTCAGCGGAAACGTCCCTTCACCATTTTTGACGGAATTGGAATATGAGAACACTTAAGGATGAAATCTTTCCGCAAATAGTAGGCACATTGGGGGAGGTTTTTCGTGTTTATGGTTTGCCTTTCATCTTTTCAAAAAAGAGACCCTCTGATGCGTTAATGTTGTATATAGGCAATAGTTACGAAAATATACAGTACCGTTTTGCATTGAAAAGAGATGCTTCTGATAATCCGATAATAGAATTATGCTTAAAGATAGGCGATCTTCAAGGAGAGCGGGCGCGCTTTTGTATTGAGCGGCTACAGGAACAAAGTGATGCTCTTTTTGCAGAAATAAGGCGTGGTGCTGAATATTTTGACAGCGAGGAACGCTCTTATAAAAGCCATGACGCCTACTATTGGGGGTTTGCCTTTCCCTTGGAGCGTGTGCATGTTCAGCGACTATGCAATATTATGAAGGCGCTCATAACCCATACGCTTCCTTTGCTTGTGATGAAGCTGGCAATACGCATAGATTTTATTTCACTTCACGAACCTATGCCCTGTCTGAAGCTGTTTTTGACAATGTCCGACGTCTTTAACCACAGCATGGATATTGGGGAATATAGTGACAAATTACAGTTTTTTCTTGTGAGTATCACAAAAAAGAACCTCATGTTTCCTCTTGAGCTTATCAATATAAGACGAACAGGCTCAGGCGCTGAAGCTGTTCTTTCCACAGCGGAGCTTTTTACTCAGCACTATCTTGCGGATAGCTATTATCTTAAGTGCAAAGGGAGGTTTGGCGGGCTTATCCACACTGAGGTGCAAAATACGCCTGAAGTGTTTTTATTCGGGAATAATACGCCATACGCCATTGCATTAAAAGAAAATGCTTCGTTTAATACGAGTATAGAAATTATTTCACGCCCCGTATCTGCATCTGTATGGATTAAAAATTCCGCTGAAGGAGCGCTGTTTGTTGATGGCGATATAAGCGTTTGCGGGAAAGAAGTGCGGGTTAATGAGGTGTTTTTTTGCGTAATGATATTTTGGAATGGAAAGGGAGAATTGTATCATCTCACTATAGCGCCATAACAAGAAAATGCTGCTTCAGTGTTGAGTTTTTTAAAAAAGATATTGTCTTTGGAAGCCGCATTCATGAATGCAGCACTCCTCTTTATATATCTTTTTTTGTGGATGAGAAAGAATTTACTGTTGTATGCAGGAATGAAAAAACAAAATTGCTTGATGCGCATAAGTATTTTCGACCTATAGGGTTTGACGGGGCTCCTTTTTTTCTTGAGCCGCATTTTGATAAAAACGGCAAGCTGCGCGTTGCGTGTAAGCCCGTTGCCGGCGTGGATGTTATGTTTGCACGGCGAGAGGGCAAATATATATCCATCGGGTTTGCTGTTGATAGGGGAGCTTATGCCGCGCTGCCTTCAGTGTATCACGTTAATGGTGTCGATCTGTTCCCCATTGCTGTGCCGCAGGGGCATTCGGATGCGCGCGATGGCGCTGTGCAGCGGATAGAGTTTGATTGCAGCGCGTGGCTCCCCACACATGAAAGCCGGATATATGTGGGCTTTTGCTGGGAAAAGCTCCTGTTTTTCACCAACTCGCCTTGCTCCCAGAGGCCGAGAGCCTTTGCCGTACGCTCTGCCGCGTTGCATTTTTTGTGTTTGCAAAACCGTTCCGGCTTGAGCATCAAAGCCCTGGGGGAAAGTTGGCTCAGCCGTATGGGCGGAAAGGCCGCTTTTGCCTGTGTCCGTTTTGCTGTAGACATCATAAAAAAGTTCTGGCGTCCTTCAATATGGCTTATTGGGGAAGATTCCGGAATGCGCGCCCAGGATAACGGCTTTGTTCTTTTTGAGTGGATTAAACGTAATAAACGTTTTGAAAAAATATATTATGTTATTTCAAGATATAGTAACGATTTGGAATCGTTGCGGCCGTATAAGAACGCTGTTGTATGCAAAGATTCTTTATGGCATTGGATTCTTTATTGTTTTGCAAAAAAAGTTGTCGGCACGCACAGCTTGCGGGATACGATGCCCTCGGTGCTTGAAACAAGCATTGCCTCTAATGCGAAACGTGTTTGCATTTTACAGCATGGGGTCACGGGCATTAAACGGATAGGTTACTCTCCAGGTTCTTATAACAACAAGCTCAAGTCGTTTCACGGCTCTTCGGTGAAAGAATGGAAGCTTATCGCCGGATCTTCCGAAGCATGGATGCGGCGACCGCATATTTTTAAGCTGACAGGTCTGCCTCGGTACGACAGGCTCATTTCCTGCGAGGCAGGAGGGCAAAAACATCTCCTGATAATGCCCACTTGGCGCGAGTGGCTGCAAGGAGCAGGCAACTCGGGCCAACCGCCTTTTTTTTGGCGACAATATGAGCAACTGCTGTTGGATGCGCGGTTTCACGAACTGCTGCGGCGTTTTGATCTTTTTGCCACGGTGCTGCTGCATCCTTATCTGGGGGGCGTTGAGTCCCAGGTAAGGCTGCCGTCTTTTGCCGGTGAGCGGATTGCCTTTGTCGCGCACGGTCCTGGGGTGTGCGTGCAAACATACATTTTGGGGGCTTCTTTGCTGATTACGGATTACTCCAGCGTCGCTTTTGATTGTAATTACATGAAAAGAAACGTGATTTTCTTTTTTCCCGACTTCAACGATTTTTTGGACATACGCGGTTCCTACATCAATCTTGAGTGCCAGCTTTTCGGGCAAGTCGCCTACTCTCCTGGTCAGGTTATCGCATCTTTAGAACGTATTGCCGCGGGCGGATTTGCATACCCTTCGCATAGCGCGGCGCATCATAAATACCTATATGCCTTCCATGACCAGAATAATTGCAAGAGAAATTATAATGCCATCAAAAACAAATGATATTTGGCCATGAAAAAGACAGTCACCTTTGTCGCGTATAACATATACGGTATTGGCGGAACAGTGCGGTTTATTTCAGATACCGCAAACTTTCTTGTGAAAAACGGCTTTTCCGTCAATATCATTTCGCTATACTCTTACAACCTTAAGCCAAGTTTTTATTTTGATCCTGCCATACGTATTATCAACGCCATAAAAAGGAATAAATTATCAGCGCTCGGGCGCTTTTTGACAAAATATAAAAGCTTCATGGAACATCCCGACTCTGAAGCTATGCCGGAATTATCCGCCTATTCCGATGTTATCCTTGCAAAGATATTTCTTTTTTTAAAGACGGATGTGCTTATTTGCTCTTTGCCGTATTTTGCGAAAATAGCTTCGCGTTTTCATTTTTTTCCGCGTACCCTCATAGCGCAGGACCACAAAGGGTATCAGACCCACACGGAAAGCTACCGTGCTTTTTTGCTCTCGATATTCAATAGCGTTGACTGCCTGCATTGCATAAATAAAACAGATCTCGCTTATTACGAAAGGGAGCTGCATAAAGAACCGAAAGTGTTTTCCATATATAATTCAACAGCGTTACATCGAAAAAACGCGGATCTGACTTCAAAGGTAATGATTTCTTGCGGCAGGCTCGCGCACCAAAAGAACTATCAATCGTTAATCCGGGCTTTTGCCGTGTTTCTCCGGGCCTTTCCCGATTGGCAGTTGCTTATTTTAGGGAACGGACAAGAGAAAAAGAGCATCATTGAGGAAATAATAACGAATAACGTTTCCAGTAACGTTGCTCTGATTCCGGCAACAAACAGCATCTATGAATATTTGCTGGGGTCCTCTTTGTATGTTTGCTCATCGCGATATGAATCATTTTGTATTGCTATTCTTGAGGCTATGGCCTGCGGCCTGCCCGTGATTTCCTATGAATGCGACGGGCCGATGGAGTATATCCGCCACTTGTCAAACGGCATTCTTGTGACGCAGGGCGATGAAGCCGCCCTGGCTAAGGCCATGATGACCTGCGCGGCAAACCTTGAATTGCGGGAGAAACTGGGCAAGGCCGCCAAGCAGACCGTGGCGCGGGATTTTTCCATAGAGGCTGTCGGGGAACAATGGCTGCAATTGTTACGGTGACATGGGCGGGTTTTGTGTGATTGCAGATCGGATTCACTGTGAAAATGATCGTTTACCGGGCGGGTAAAGCCCCCCGCGACAGGCGCGTACTTTCTCACAGGGATATCATTGCACCGAATTTGAGCGTTATTTATCATGCTCCTAAGTAGAGGAGGCATGCCAAATGGTGCAGCTCTTTTTTGTATTATGCGGCTCTCGGCTGATCCGTGAAAAATGGTGGATGCTCTTTCTTTTTGGAGTGCTTTGGCTGTCGGTTGGGGGCTTTTTGTTTATAGATGCCCTGGATGGATCGCTCAAAGTCCCCCTTATTGCCTTTACAGTTCCCCTGGCTTTTGACGGCGCATGGGCGCTGGCGTCTTTTTTCCGCTCTACAGGGGTGGGTAAAACCCTGCGTTTGGTAAAAGCGGCCATCTGCTTTTGCATCATCATATTTATTTTCTTTATGCCTTGGTATAGCGGTATACTTATCGGCTTTCTCGTTGGCTTCTTTTTATGTCTTGACGCGGTATGGCGGGGAGCAAGCGCCTTGGTGATACGCCACAGAGCTTGGTGGCGCCGGGTGCTGTTCTCGGTGTTTGAGTTTGCGTTCGGCGCATGGGCTTTTGTCCCCTGGCCTTCCGGCTGGGCGGGTGCAATTGGCTTGGATGTGGGGACTCTGCTGATGCTGACGGGCGGGACCATCTGTTTTTTTGCTCTGCGCATCCGCTGTTTGCCGTCTCGGTTGTCGGTTTTTTCCGTTTTAAACCCCAACAGCCCGGCTTTTTTTATTGAAGAGGATGAAGCGCAAAAATGCGGGCGTGAGACAGCGGTTGTCCATGTGTGGACACCTACGGAAGCCATGGTGTCTCTTAATCGGGGGATAAGCCGCTATGTGGCGGCGGTGGACAAAAAAGGCTCGGTTTCCACCGGACATGCGGCGCTTGAAGTGCCGCCGGATGTATACATCAGCCATTATCCCGCTGTGGAAATCGACCGTTCGGGAGAAGAATTTGCCCGTATTTTACGCGGAACTTCGGATAACAACGTGTCGGGGCTGTTCCAGCCGAGCTATGCGGAAGAAAGCGCCGGGTGGACCCCTTCCACAGTGCAAATTTCGCTGCCGGGTTTGAATTGTTGCGCCATCAGAGATTTTTGGCGGGAATACAGTACGGATACAACCTATAATCTGACGACCCGCAACTGTGCGAGCGCCGTGACCAAAGCCCTGGATATCGGACTTGACGGATTGTTCGCAGTGAAAATTCGTTCACCTTTTTTCTTCCTGCGTTTATTGCTGGCGCCTGAATTCTGGGTAGCGGGCTTTATGCGCGAGCGGGCCGCGGCCATGGCCTGGACGCCCGGCATTGCCCTCGATTATACGCGGGCTTTGTGGTACCTCGTCGCCGTCCTTGGGAAAGACAGTTCCGAGTGTTCGGCGGCGGAAGCATATGCAGAAGATGCGTCCTAGACAGAGTAACTTTGAGATTTGTCGTTTAACGGCGGGCAAAGCCCGCCTACGGCAATATCAAGGCAAGGATTTACGGGCAAATCCTTGCAGAGCAAGTATACATTTTCAATGGTAAATTGCTCTAAGTGTACACGAGCCGTTCAGGCGGGCGGAGAATTTGTCCAGCCCGGAGGGAGCATCCAGTCCTTTTCCTGATACAAAAATTTTCCCACCTGGCGTGATATGACGGCAGCGGGCTTGTCTTTTTGCGTAAGGCGCAAATATTCGGCCAAGCCGTTGCGCATTTCCCGGCGTCCTTGCTGGTAGGGGTCTTCTCCGTCCACACGGGTGTAGACAACGCCCAGTTCATCAAGCGCGCTGATGCAGCCGAGCAGACCCTCCGGCCAGGATTGGTCGTATTTTCCGGCCAGGTGGGCTAAAAAGCCTTTATGGGCAAAGGGGGCAAGGCAGGCCACCTTGCTGGGGCAGGGCACGCGTTCTCTACAGGGGGAACAAGGCTGGAGCGCTTGCCATATTTTATGGCCAAAGCCGTAGGGGCCTGTTTCAAAGCACCAGGCGGAGGAGAGAAAAAAGGCTTGGACCGGTACGCCCAAATGGGCGGCCAGATGCATGGCGCCGGTATCGGGAGTGAGGATCATGTCGAGGCTAAGCAAAAGCTCGGGCAGGTCCGTCAGGCTGGTGGCGCCGGTCTTGTCTTCAATGGCGGCGGCGGTGCGGGAGGGCAGTTCCCGTGCGAGGCGGCGCACCAGGGGGCGTTCACCGGCTGAACCGATGCAGACTATCGCGGGGCCCCCCCGGGCTTGAAATACGGCCTGGAGGCAGGGGGCCAGAGTGGGCGCGGGCAGGGAGCGGCGGGCATCTCTTCCTGCGAGGACAAGGCCGATGCGCCGCGTCCCGGCGGGGCGGGGGATGGGATTCACCTTTTCCGGCGGCAGGGGGTGGGGATGCAGGTGCGCCCAAAGGTCCACGAGATTGAGGGGGGTAAAGCGCCTGTCCCGCAGCAGGTTGAAGGCCAGGGAGATCCAGGGGCCGCGCAGGGGTTGCCCGTGCGCCAGAGCGTAGCCTTGCATCTGTCCGGGTTCGAACAGAGCGGCTATGGCAAAGGACAGCGGCGAGAAATTCAGCAAATATACCTGGTCAAAGCGGCAGGCTTTGAATTCGGCAAAGGTTGCGCGGGTGGCGCTGAACAGCGCGGCCTCTCCGGCTTTGTCCACGGCGTGCGCCGGCAGGGAGTGGATGTGGGCGAAAGGATAGAGCAGGCGCGCAAGAGCGGCGAGGGAGGCGTCCACGCACAGGTGGGTTCGGGTGTTTTTTTCAGCCGCAAGGGAAAGAAGCAGCCGCTTGCTCTGAATAAGATCCCCAAAGCGGGCAAGTTGGACAACAAGAACCCGGCGCATGGCTCACCATCCGCATGTTAAAGATGAATGAAAACGTTTGAGATTGCCGCTTAACGGAGGGTAACGCTTGCCTGCGCCACTTTCGCGGGTCTTGTCGCGCTTCGCTTCACAAGACCGGAGCCTTTTGGCGGCATGTATAATTTCAACGTTGAAATGCGTTAAAAGAGAGGGGGAACCCACCCCTGCTGCGCCAATATATGGTAGATCATAGCGAGTATGGCGGTTATCAGCAATATGCGAAAAAAACCGCGCAGAGGCCTGGCTTTTCGCGGCGTGAGGGAGCCTTTGCCCTCCCGCTCCCGTAGAATGCGGGCAGCCGGAGTGTCCGGCTGTTCGGGATTTTTGGAGAAAAAGCGGCCCGCTATGCTTTGGGAGCCGGCAACAGGCGCGTGTTTGCCCGCATTTTTGCGAGGGCTGTCCTTGCCCGAGGTAATGGAAAAGGGCAGCTTTCCCCAGGAGGAGGACGGCGCGGCGCTTTCTTCGGGCAGAGCATCTTTTGGGGCGGCGCTTTCCTGCTCTTCTTCACGTTGCGGCAAGGAAAGGCTGATCCAGGCCGGGTTGCCGTCCCTGTCCATGGAATTATGCCAGGAAGCATGGTTGTCATCCCGGCCTTCAGGCCGCGAAGGAGGAGCGTGGGGATTGCAGAGGGCGCGCGCCTGGTCGGACAAGAGGCGCAGGGGCTGTTTAGGGTCGCGCGCCTGGGCGATAATATGGCGAAAGAGCGTCTCCTCCTGTTCCTCTTCAAGGGAGGCTAAGGAGCGCGGCTCCTCGGGAGAGGGCCGGGCAGCGTCTTCACAAGGGGGGGACGCCGGGCGACGCGCGCCCGCGGCGTTTTTTTCAGACTCTTTCATCGGCTGCGTGGGGGGCGGATAAGCGTTTGCGGCGCAAAAGGTTCGGGAGGGTATGCTCCATAGGGAGGGCGTCCCAGGGAGGAGGATTGTTTATGGTTTTGCGTTTCCGCCGCCGGGCATGAGGTCAGCGGCAGCAGCAGGGAGAAGCGGGTTCCCGCGGAAGGAGAGGAAACAACTTCAATATCCCCGCCATGTTCTTCCAGTATGCTTTTGGCGATGGGTAGGCCGAGGCCGGTGCCTTGCTCCTTGGTGCTGAAAAAAGGGGTAAAGATATCGGTGAGCTGTTCATTGGGAATGCCCGGCCCGGAATCATGCACTTGAATGCGGGCGAAAAGCGCGCCCTCGCTGTTGCTGGCGAGGCTTTCCTCAATGTGCAGGTTCCCGGAATAGTCCATGGCCTCACAGGCGTTAAGGAGGATATTGAGCAAGGCTTCGCGCAGTTGTTCCGGGTCGGCCTGTATTTCAGGCAGCTTATTTTTGCGTTGCAAGGTGAGGTTCAGCGGGAAGACGGCGAGGCGGCTTTCCAAAAGGCGCAAGGAAGCATCCACCACAGTGGAAGGGGATATCCGTTCCATTTTAAGATGAGGGCGGCGTGAAAATTCCAGAAAATTGCTGACGATGCCGTCCACGTGGCGTATAGCATCGGCAATAACGGCAAAATCCTCGCGTTGTGTGGAGTTTAGGGTAAGGCAGCGTTCCAGTGAAAACAGGCGAAGCTTCACTGAGGTCAGGGGGTTGCGCACGCTGTGGGCGACGCCCGCGGCGAGTTGCCCCACCAGGGCCAGCTTTTCCACATGGCGAAGATTTTTATTGCTTTCAACCAGCTCGGCCTGGGTTCTATGCACGGTTTCGCGCAATTCGCGCATGGTGGCGGCAACCTGCCCGAGCCCGGGGGTTCCCGTTTCTTCCTGTTGCGCTTCCAGGCGGATTTGTTCGAGGGGGCGCAAAACTTCACGGGAGATAACAAACCAGAGTCCGGCGGTTATGACGATGAGGGCGAGGGCTGCGCATACCACGACCCAGGGCAGGGTATGGCTCAGGTCCGCTGGCCCGAAGCCGGCAAGGCCAAGGGCGGCGAGAAGAAGCAGCACAATGCCGATCAGAAGAGTGGCCAGCGGAAACATGGCCAGGCGGGTGCTCAGCGTGTCTGTGCCGGGTAAAAGGCGAAGAAAGGAGTGTTGCATGGCGCGGCGGCCCGTTGGCCAGTGGCGATTTATGGAATCAGTGCTTGTTTTTTATGTAGCGCAGTTTTTCGTGTGCGGCAATGTCCGGGTGCCGGCGCGGTTTGCCGTGATGCATGGTGAAAGGACGCCTCTTGGAGAACGCGCTTTTTTCCGCAAGTATTTTTAGTGAATATAACATCATGTTATCTTATATTTTTGTTTTTGTCCCCCTTGCGTCGTGCGTAAAAAAACGTCATAAAAAAATACTGACCGTTATGGCTCCCGGCTGTGGAGGGTATGAAAAGTATGGAAGGCACCCGTATTTTGATTGTGGATGATGAGGTTGAGGCGGGCGAGATATTGAGCCTGCGTCTTAAGCGGCGCGGCTTTGAGCCTGCCTTTGTTTCCGGTGGAGAGCAGGCGCTTGTCTACCTCAAGCATACCCCGGCTGATCTTGTGCTGCTGGATATTAAAATGCCCGGCATGGACGGGCTTGAAACCCTGCGGCGTTTGCGCGAGCAATATCCGAAACTGGCTGTCATCATTTTATCCGGCCATGCGGATATGGGCGCGGCGGCCACGGGCATGGAACTGGGCGCGTTTTTCTACCTGCTTAAACCGGTGAATATGGAAGATCTCTGCCATAAAATTGAAGATGCCCGCCAGCAAAGCATGCTGGCCGGGGCGCTTGAGCGGACCTGAGCGTGGGGTCCTTGCTGGATTGGCTGTTCAAGCGCGGCGAGAACGGCTGCGATGCTGGGGAGAAGGAATCTTTCGCCGCGCGTTTTCACCGCTTCAAGCTTTTTTTAAGCGCCCACCTGGAAGCTTACAGTGAAATAATGACCTTTGAGGAACGGCTTGCCCAGGAACAACCTTTGGGCATGCCGTTTTTGCGTATCTGCACAGCCAGATTGACGGTGGCCTCCATGCAGTGCGTTTTGCAGTTAAATTTGCTGGGCAAGGGGCACCACCGCCGTCTGGAGGGGGTTTTTTCCAGTTTGCGAAGCGGCGTGCAGGATATTCTCGCGCAGGGGCTCACTCCTCTGGAAGGCCCCCTACTGGTTTCTTACGATGCGCTCAGCGAGGAGCATGCGGCTATTGTGTCTCCCATTCTGGTGAAGCTGCGGGCCATACGGGATGCTTTCCCGCAATATATGCCCCGGGGGTTTGTGGTCACAGGGGCGGCCTGGTGGAACTATTTCAACGATCCCGATATGCACGACGAAATTGACAGGATCATGCTTATTTCCCGGGAAGATCCGTCAAGCTACAGCGAAGCGGCGGCAACGATCCGGGAGCGCATACTGAGCTCTTTTCCCTTGCCGCCGGAGCTTGAGGCGGCTATCCGGGATATGCTCGATAAAAAACATCCGGAATGGGCCGAACCGGGCCATATGTTGCTTGTGCGCTGCTTGCCTGTGCGCCTTGAGCATGCGGCTCTGGTCATGCCTGAGCAAATTCTGCGCACGCCGCTTACGGCGGAGGATTTGCTGCTGGGGATACGTTCTTCCCTGACTATGGCTTACCGCACGCGCAGCCTGATCTATAGGTTGAAAAGAGGCATCCGGGATCGGGCCATGCCGGTGTGCATTTCCATAACGCGCATTCCTGAAACGCACGGGCGCGGGAGCGCGCACCGGGCCTTGGAAGAAACGGGAGAAGATGATTTGGCCCTGCATGTGCGGAGGGGCTTTTCCGTACCTGAAAATTGGCCGTCGCAAGCGTCTGTGGAGGGAGCGTTTTTACCTCCAGCGGTTCAGAAAAAAGTGCGTGCGAGCGTTTTCGCGGCATTGGAATGTCTGGCCGATGCTCCGGTGCGCGGCAATCGCCATGAAATTTTTTGGGCGGTTTCCGAGCAGGGGGATTTTTATGTGCTTGGGGTCAATGCTCTGCCGGATCCGGTCTTAACGCCGGAAAAACTGCAAAAAGCGGCCGCCTTGGCGAAAGGGGCCGAGGTACTGCGCGGCGGTCGCTGCACGTATCCAGGGCTTGTCCGGGCAAAGGCTTTTCCGGTGCGCAATTTTGTGGACGCTTTGACTTTTCCTGTGGGGTCGATCCTGGTGCTGCGCAGGGCGACGCCCCGCTGGTCTTTTCTGCTTGATTTCGCTTCGGGCGCGGTATGTGGAGACGGGACAGGCAACGGCTTGTTCGCGCGCACGGCGCGCCGTTATGGGCGTCCTTGTTTGTTGCGCCAGCCTGAAGCTTTTGCGCGGCTCAACACCGGGGAGCCTGTGCGTCTGGCAGCGGGCGGGGACGAATCCGTGCTTTGGGCTGATGCGGCTTTGGAAGGCCAAACGGAGCGGGAGGGCAATCCACCCGCAGCCTTGCCGGAAGAAGAGGCGCTGTTTTGCGCCCCCGTGGCGCCCATCGCCGGAGCGGGCTGGCCCTTGGAGTTTTCCGGTTCTGCTCCGCCGCAATGGCTGCCGGACAGCGATATCGCCCGCATGGCCAGACATCTTGCGCCTGCGGTGGTGGCCTTAACGCTGCCTGATGCGGATCATGTGGATTTTCGGGCGGAAAATTGCCGTACCTTCCGGGATATCCTCAGCTATTGCCATGTGCATGCGGTTAAGGAAATGTTCCATGCGGGCACGGCGCGCAAAGGCAAAGAAGCTCCAGCCAAGCAGCTTGTCTGCGATGTGCCCAAGCAGTTCTGGATTATCAATCTGGATGACGGTTTTTTCGGCGAGGTGCGCGGTCCTGTGGTGCCGCTGGAATCCATCGCCTGCCTGCCCATGCGTTCTTTTTGGGAGGGTTTCACGGATAAGCCCTGGGAAGGGCCTCCTCCATTGAACGCCAAAGGCTTTCTTTCCGTGCTCTTTGAAGCCACAGCCAACCCGAGCCTGGATCCGGCCTCCCAGTCTTCCCAGTACACGGAAAAAAACGTCTTTCTCATAGCCCGGCGTTTTTGCAGCATGCGTTGCCGCTTCGGCTTCCATTTTCTTTCCCTGGATTGTCTTTTGGGTGAGCGGGAGCGGGAGCGTTTTCTTGTTTTTCAGTTCAAAGGGGGAGCGGCGGACCTGTCCCGGCGCATCAAACGGGTGCACTTTGTAGCGGAACTTCTAGCCCAGTTTGATTTCGCCACGGAAATCACGGGAGATATTCTCAGCGCCCGCCTTGAGCAGAGCAGTGAGGAAAAGCTGCTCAGCGCCGTGCGCGTGCTGGGTTATCTTGTCATGCATACCCGGCAGCTTGATATGATCATGGATGATGACCGTGCTCTTTCGGCGCGCCGTTTTCAGATGCTGGAAGACATGCTCACCTTGGCGTCGCGTCCTCCTTTGCAACTGTAAGTTCTCAGAGTAAGCAACACGCGAACAGCCGCGGGCGAGGGTCACTCGTCCGCGGCTGTTCGCGGTTGAGGGAGTTTGGGGAAAATCATTGCCCAGCGTGGTTGAGGGCATTTTACCCTCGCAATTATACCTGCCGGTAAAATGCTCTGGTCTTGTGAAGCGAAGGGCAACAAGGCTCGCGAAATTGGCGTAGGCGTGCTTTGCTCGCCGTTAAGCGGCAATCTCAAGCGTAAACTGCTCTCGGGCGCAGCTCCTTGGCCGGGAGATTATCCCAGAGAGAATTCGCTCTATGAATATGCCTATTATAATTTTTGGCTTACGCATTAGCATTTTGCGTCCGAACCTTGACTTTTTGTCATTAAATTGACACTTCAGGACCAGTTGGCCGCGCGCGCACTTTTTTGTGTGGAGAAAAAAGCGCGCCACAGGGCATGGCCGTACATTATGCGACGCCGGGTCGGGTGAGCGGGCGGTCCGGATAAGGATGCATTTCGGGGGAAAATCGATGACTTCAGGTGAAAGCAGCATCATAGGTCAAAACACGTCGCTTGCCGATGTGTTTCGCACGCTGAAAAAGGTTGCGCCGACTGACAGCACGGTTCTTGTAACCGGCGAATCAGGCACGGGTAAGGAATTGTTGGTACGCGCCCTGCATAAGCAGAGCTTGCGGCATGAAAAACCCTTTGTGCCCATCAATTGCGGGGCTATCCCCAAGGAGCTTCTGGAATCGGAGCTTTTCGGCCATGAAAAGGGCGCTTTTACGCATGCCATACGTACCAGGCTCGGTCGTTTTGAAATGGCGGAAGGCGGTACGGTTTTTCTGGACGAAATAGGTGAAATGGATCTTCTTTTGCAGGTCAAAATTTTACGGGTGCTGCAGGAGCGTGAAATTGAGCGTGTGGGCGGGCAAGGCGTCAAAAAAGTGGATGTGCGCATTATTGCCGCCACAAATAGAAATTTGGAAGATGAAGTGGAAGCCGGCCGGTTTCGCGAAGATCTTTTTTACCGTTTGAATGTTATTCCGCTGCATTTGCCGTCCCTGCGCGAGCGGGGAGAGGATATTTTGTATCTTACCGAATATTTTTTACGGCGTTTTTGCGCGGATAAAAAGCGTCCGGAACTGGGGCTTGATCCGGATGTGCGGCGGGTTTTGGAGGCGTATCCCTGGCCGGGCAATGTGCGTGAGCTTGAAAATTTGGCGGAGCGTCTTTCCATTCTTTGCGATGATGTCAGCGTGCATTTGGAAGACCTGCCCGCAAAGGTTCTGGCTCAGGTGGGCGATATCGTTTCGTTGCCGCCCTTAAAGGCGCGTTCCGCGTCAGGCCCGCGCGGGGAATTCACCTGGCCGGGAATTGCGGATTTAAAGAAGCTGAACATAGGTTTAAAAGAATTTTTTGACCTTGCCGAGGAAAAGCTGCTTGTGGAGGCTTTGGCCATGGCGGGGGGGATTAAGAACCAGGCGGCGGAAATTTTGGGGATCAAGCGCACGACGCTGATTGAAAAATTGAAAAAACGCAATATGGATTCTTCGGAGCAATAAGTAATGATGCCGGTCCACCAAACACAGCAAAGACAATACAAGAAACGCATGCCGCCTGTGCCGCGGCCGTGGTCGGCCTGTGCCGGGCGGCCGATGCGGCGCGGCTGCTGTTCCGTGCTTTGGCGGCGTTTGCCTTGTCTGTTTTTCATCGTGTTTTTCTGGCATGTCTTTGCGGCATCCGCATTCTCCGCGGAGTTGCGCTGGGAGGCTCTGCCTGATCGAGAGCGGATCACTATTCTCTTGCGGGAAGTGGAAGGCATGGCCGGCCCTTTGGGGCGAATAGCCCCCACAGGAATTCTGGCGCCTTTTACAGAAGTGCCCCCCGGCCTGGTGCTCGATGAAACGCCGAAGGGAGCGCGGCTGTTTAAAAGCACCCGGCAGCAAGGCAGGGCTTTGGTGATTTTGACTCAGACGCCGCAGTTTGGTTTCCTAGTGGCAAAGCAAAGCGCCAGAGAAGTGGTGATCGATCTGTTCCCCAATGAATTGGGAGCGCGCTGGAAACCCAGCGGCAAAGCGCCCACCACGGAAAAGGCCCCTGACCTTGGCGTTCCGCCTCCGAGTTCTCCGGATGCATCCTCTCAGGCGCTTCTTGAGGATCCGGAAGGCAAGGGCGCTTCTTCAGCGGAGTTATTACGCGCCGGGCGGGAGCGCGATAAAGAGGAAGCCGCCGAAACGGCTTCTTCAGGCCCCGCGCCTGAGGGGCAACCCACAGCCGGATCCGAACCTGGAGCGGCCGCCCCCATGCGGGAGACCGCGGCTGAAGCCGCGCCGTCCGGCCAGGGCCAGTCCTCTTCAGAGGCGCCGGCGTCCGCTTCGGCTTCCATCCCTGGGGCAAACTCCTCCGCTTCTTCTCCGCCGGTTCTCGCGCCGCCTTCTCCGCCAAAGACTGAAAGGGTACAAACGGCGCCCGCTAAAGGGCCGGTTGTGGTTCTTTCCGGCAGCCCGGAGCATGCCGCCACAGTGACGCGCCAGGCCGAAACACCGGCTCCTTCTTCTGATCCGGCCGCGCCGCGCCGCGCCGGGGATGCTTTTACTGCTCCTTTGCCCGCGCAAGGCACGGAAGAGCCGCGCGCGGCATCCATGGAAAAAAACCTCAGTTCAAAACCTTTTTTCGACAATCGCGCGCTCACAGCGGAGCGTTCCGCTCCTTTGCCGGTGCCTGCTCCACCGGCTTTGTCCACTGATGCCTCAGCGCGGGATGAATCGTCCTCCAGCGGCATAAGCGGACAAATTCCCATTCAAACTCCGCTTCCCGAGCCGGAAGAAAACAGGCGGGATCTTGGCGTGAAGCCGGGTCCGGGCGTTGGCCTGCTGCATAAAAAGGGTGTTTATGGCGGAGAGATCCACCGCGGCGATCTCGGGCAAATTCCTTCACCCGCACCCGCATCCGGCTCACGCCGGGATGAGCATGCCCAGCCCGCTGAGGCTCAAGACCCGCAAAAGGCCTCTTCCGGAGGAAGCGCCGCGCCGGAGCACGGGCCCGCAACGGCAGGAATGAATAAAACCGCGCTTGCGGGCAATTCCACAGACCCCCGCTTTCAAGAAGGCGCCATTCCCTGGGCCGCTCCGGAAGGGGAGAAGGGCGCCGCCAAACCTGCCGCTCCGGAAAAAGGGAAGAGCGCCGCGCCTGCGCCTTCGTCTTCGGCTGCCCCGGCTTCCGTTAAACCGGGGCAAGGCGACCCCGGAGCGCCGCCTGTGCTGGATCCTGTGAGCGCGATTCAGGAAATCCGAAATCTTGCCAACAAGGGGCAGTTGGAGCAAGCCATAGCGGGGGCGGATATGGCGCTGGCGAACGCGCCGTTGAATGCTGAGCAGCGCGAAGAACTGTTGCACATAAAATCGGAAATTATGTTTGCCGCGTATAAAGGCACACTGGCGGAGCGCTATAGGGATATTGCCGATGCCACCAGCCAGGCGCTTAACTTTAACGCCAAATCTCCCCGGAATGCGGCCGCCCTGTTGCGCCTCGGGTATATGAATTTAAAACTTAAGAACCTGCCTGAAGCCGAAGCGCGCTTCAATCTGCTGCGCCGTTTGTATCCGGATGATGAAAACGTTCCCCTGACCTATTATTACTGGGGGGATTATTATTTCGGGCGTAACGAGATGCAAAAGGCCGCGGATGAGTTCCAGCTTATTCTGCAAAAATATCCCAACAGCCGATACGCCCGCGAGGCCGCTCTGGGGCTTGCCCGCGCCTTTTACCGCATGGGGTATTACGATCGGGCTTTCAATATTGTGGATTATGTCGAGCGGCGCTGGGAGCGTTTTTATATCGAGTACCCGCCGTTTTTGAATATGATGGGGGATGTCGCCTTTCGTTTGAACAAGTATGATTACGCGCTGCGTCAGTATTGGCTTTATGTCAACCTTGAGCCTAATGGCGAAGAGGTGGATATCATCCTCACCCGCATTGGGGATATTTATTCGGCGCAGCGTGAAAAGAACGCGGCCAAGGAACTGTATAAAGAAAGCATCCGCCGTTTTCCGGATAAGGACGGAGCGCTTGTTGCCATGATGCGCCTTGCGGAGGAGGGAGTGTATGACAGCCCCTCCATTGCCGGGATGTTTTCCGTGTTTGACGGCTCCTTCAATTTGCAGGCGCAGGAAGTGTATACCCGCATCATTCAGGATCACCCGCAAAGCATGCTTGTGCCCCTTGCGAAAATTAAGCTTGCCATGTGGTTTCTGCACCAGCATGAATACACAAAAACTCTGGATACCATTGGGGATTTTTTGGAAAAGTACCCCAAGCACGAGCTTGCGCCCAAGGCAAAAGAGATAGCTCTGCAAACCTTCGCCGTGCTCGGCACGGAAAGCGTCACCCAGGGAAATTACGGACGGATGCGTGAAATCTGGGAAAAGTATCCCATAGTGCATTCGCAAGGAGAGATCCTTTCTCCGGAAAGCCGCATCGCCCTTGGAGTGAGCTATTGGAAGGAAGGCAAGCCCAATGAGGCTCTGGAAGCGGTAGGGACATTTTTCTTGGGTTCGAAGGTGCCCGAATATTCAGAAATGGCCCTCAGCCTGGTTTTAAGCATCTACCTTGAGTACGACCAGTGGCAGGCCATACAGGAAGTGGCCAAGCGTGTGGAGCTGTGGGAACTGAAGCCGGAAAATCAGCAGCAACTGGACTATGCCCTGGCCCTTGCCGCGGAAAATATGGGGCAGAGCGAAAAAGCGGCGCAGCTTTGGCAAAAGCTTTATGATTCCAACAAGCTTCCTCCGGCGCAGATGGCTTATGCCGTCTTTTTCCTTGCCCGCTATGCGGAGAAAGATCGAGAGCTGGAGCGTGCTTATTTTTTGGGGAGCGAGGCGTTAAAACGTCTTATGGAGCAGGCGCAGACCAACGCGACAGCGGCTGATGCGGGTAAGATCAAGAGCCAACTGGCGTCTTTGATGGACGTGGCCGAAACAGCGGGGCGCCTGCGCGAATCTCTGGGCTTTGCGGAGCAGTACTTGCAGTACCTTCCTGCCGGCGATGCGGAACGCATGGCCGTGCGCTACCGCATGGCGCGAATTTATAGAAAGCAGGGCAATCTGGACAAGTGGAAGGAGTTGCTCACGGAACTTGTGCGGGAGAACCCCAATTCCGTTTACGGGCAAATCGCCGCTTCTGAATTGAAAACCGCATCCATAGCCAAAGATGCCGAGCAGTATTCGCCGACCGGCCGTCTGTGATTTTCCCGTCTGTGCCTTTGCGGCGCTATATTTTTTTCCGAATATACCGATAAGCTGAAAGAGGCCGGCAGGCAGCCGGGCTATTGAACCCGCTTTATGCGTATTGTTCCGGCTGATTTTGCCGGCTTGGCGCTATTTTGCGAGGAGGCGGATAAGACATGCGCTATACGCATATTTTACAACGGCGGCAAAGCATTTGGGGCCTATGCTCGTGCGTGGTTTTGTCATGGGCGCTTTGGGGGCTGGGCATTGCATGCGTGGCCGGGGAGGCTTTCGCTCAAGGGGAGGGCGCCGCGGTTGTTCAGCCGGGGCAGCCTGCGCTGCCGGCTTTACCGGAAGATCCCTTGTGGCTGCGCTATGCCCAGCGGGGGCAGGCCTTTGCCCATTGTCCGGATTCCACGCCGTCCGTAGCGCCGCTGTGGGCGCCTCCTCCGGCGGGCCCGGTTAAAAAGGGCGCGCCGGGCAAAAAGAGGAGCAGAGGTTCAGTTGTGAAAAAAAGCTCCGTAGCGCCTTCGGCGGGGCGGGGGGCAACGGGGCGCGGCAGGGGGGATTGTCCTCCTCCTATACTGGTGCCTATTCCCATTCTACCCAAGTCCCCTCAGAGTGCTCCGCCCAAGTCCCCTTCCGGCGTATCCGCTCCCGCTGTCACGCCGCCCAAAGCTCCCGAGAGCGCGCCTACCCCTTCCGCTCCTCCGCCGCCCAGTGCCCCTTCCGGAGCATCCGGACCTTCCATAGTTCCTCCCGGCGGTTCTCCCGCACCTTCAACAGGGGCGTCCGGCTCTTCCGCGGTTCCGTCCAGCGGCATCTTGGGCCTGCCTGTTCCTTCCGCAAGGACGCTTGGCACGCCCTCGGGCGTGTCGGCTTCGCCTGCCGCTTCACCTAAGGGAGCCGGCGGCGCATTACTGCCCGTGAGCAAATAGGGCGCTTCTTAAAGCATTTTACCTCATAAAATCATGCGTTGAATTTTTGCAATCAGCCCCTAGAGCAGATTAACTTTGAGATTTGTCGTTTAACGGCGGGCAAAGCCCGCCTACGGCAATCTCAAGGCAAGGATTTACGGGCAAATCCTTGCAGAGCAAGTATACATTTTCAATGGTAAATTGCTCTAGGCGCGTGCGAAGCGCTCCACCCGGGCCAGCCAGCCTTCCGGGGCGGGCCGTTTTCCTGTTTGCATTTCAGAATATACTTCAAACAAGCGTTTGGAGTGTTGCCCCACTTGTCCGTTGCCCACAGTGTAGCGGGTTCCGTCTTCAAAAACATACTCGCCCACGGGACTGATGACCGCGGCGGTCCCAAAGCCCCCGGCTTCAATGATGTCCCCGGATGTGATGCCGGCCAGAAAATCCTTGAGCAATATTTCCTCCTGCCGGGCTTTTATGAGGCCCGCTTCGGCAAGGTCGAGCACAGAGAGGGAGGTGATGGAGCGCAGGATCGTGTCGTTAAAGGCGGGTATGATAAAGGTGCCGTCTTTGAGCACATGGTAGTGGTTCATGGAGCCGACTTCTTCAATGCTTGTGTTGTCGGCGCTTAAGTAGAGCACCTGCGCGGCATCAAATTTTTTTGCGTAACTGGCGGGCCGCAAAGAGGCCGCATAGTTGCCGCCGGCTTTGGCCGTGCCTGTGCCGCCCGAGACGGCCCTGTGGAAGTTTTGCGACACCAGCAGGCGGATGGCTTGGGAAAACCCGCCTTTATAATAGGGGCCGCTGGGAGAGAGCATGATGCAGAAGATATATTCTTTGCTCGGCTTGACTCCGAGGGCGTCTTCCGTAGCGAACATAAAGGGCCGCACATAGAGGGAGGATTGGGGCGTTCCGGGGCACCAGTCCCTTTCCACATCAATAAGGCGGTGCAGGGCGTCGAGTTGCAGATCGGCGGGAATGTTGGGCATGCAGAGGATGTCGGCGGAATGGTTCAGACGCCGGGCGTTCATATCAGCGCGGAAGATATAAATTTCGCCGTCCTGGTGTTTAAAGGCTTTGATGCCTTCAAAAAGGGTCTGGCCGTAATGCAGGCACATGGCGCCCGGGGCAAGGGCGATAGGCGCGTAGGGGACAATGCGGGCATTGCGCCAGGCGCCGTCTGAGTATTCCATGAGAAAAATATGATTGGTGCGCAGCATGCCGAAATTGAGTTCAGCATCGGCGGCGGGAGGGCTTTTGCGTTCAGCCGGGGGAAGAAGGCGGTATTCTATCTGCATGGAAAGACTCCCTGGTAAAAATCCGGTAGTGGCCATTGTGCCGTGATACCGCGTCAGGCTGCGTTTTTTGCTCAGGCCGAATACCGCAAGGGTATACCCCCCTCGCAAAAATTTGCCTTCCTTGCCTCACGGCAAACGGATCTCACTTACCCAAATGTTCAAACTGACCTGCTGCCAAAAATATGTGCGAGTTTTCGAAAAACTGCTCTTTTTGCAGTCGCTTGTCAACAGCGCAGCGTTGCGCCATCTCCGCCCGGGACGGCGCGCGCGGCGGTTGCAAATTGCCGTAAGTCCTCGTATGCATGGGCGCATGAACAGCGAAGATTCTTTTTCCCCCTGCTCGCGCTGGGTGGTGTACAGGTTGGGGCGACTCGGAGACGTGACCCTTGCCACGGGAGTGCTCGGCCATCTTGCCCAAACCCGAGGCTGGAGCTTTGTCTTTGTCACGCGGCAAAGTTTTGCGGATATTTTTTTGCACAACCCGTATATCAGCAGAGTGATTGCCCTTGATGAGGCCGACTTAAGCTTTTCAGCCTTTGCTTCATTGGGCAAAAAGCTTGCCCGTGAGTACCATAACTGGGGTTTGCTTGATTTGCACGGCAGCCTGCGTTCGCGTTTGTTGTCGAGCTTGTGGCGCGGTCCGGTGCGCCGCTATCGAAAAATGGCGCTGGAACGGCGTTTTTTTCTGCTTTCAGGCGGGCGCTTCGGATCTGAGGCTCTGCGCTCGAGCACGGTGCCGCAGCGGTATTATATGGCCGCGGTGGAAGGTTGTGAGCGGATGAACATTGAAATTGTCCATCGCGCCGCTGTTACAGAGCGCGGGGAAGGGGCGATGCCGAAGGCCGCGGCCTTGTCCCCTTGCATCTGGCTTTCGGATGAGGAGCGCTGTGCCGCTCAAAATCGGCTGTCGGACTTGTTCGGCCCAGGGGTAAGGCCTGTGGCGCTGCATCCTTTCGCCGCCCACGCCATGAAAAGCTGGCCGGCGGAACATTGGCGGCGTTTTGCGGCCCTGCTTGAGGCCGAGGGCTTTGCCTGGCTTGCATTGGGGCGGGGGCAGGCGCTTTTTCCCGGGCACAGATGGGATATAAGCAATGCCAGTTCCCTGCGGGAGAGCTGCGCGCTGCTTTCCTGGTGCCGGGTTTTGGTTACGGGCGACTCCGGGCCTATGCACTTGGCTTCCGGGGTGGGCACGCCGGTGCTGGCTCTATTCGGGCCGACCACGCGAGAATGGGGTTTTTACCCTGTGGGAGAGCATGATTGCGTGCTGGAGCGGCCATTGGCCTGCCGTCCTTGCTCCTTACACGGGCGCGGACCTTGCGGGCGTAACGGGGAGTGCCTCAACTCCATAAGCCCGGAAGAAGCCCTGGCGGCGGTCGGGAGGATCTGCAAAACAACTGGACAGGAATGAAAAAAGTTCACAGTCCGTTTACTTTTCCGGCAGTATTTTATTTTTGTTAACCCACCACTGCCGGCTGGGGCCTTGAAACCACCAATCCGTATGGTCGGTCGTCAGGATATGCTCCGCAAGGGTTTGCCCGGCAGGGGTGGCAACGCGCTGCAGCGTGCTCTCCAGCCATTTGGCGGCATACGGGTTGCCGAGGTTTCGCTCTTCCACAAGATTCAGCAGCAAATCAAGCTGATCGGCGTCTTTGGCCAAAAGGGCTTCCGGCGTTTCTTTCGCGTTCTGCTCATCCCACAGCGACATCAACTTCCGGGTAAGGCCGGTGCCTTTGAGGGCGTGCTGCATCGCCAGGCGTTGTTTGCTGCTGTTGTAAATACTGTTCACATAATTAAAGTCGCCGGTGCGCGCTTCATGAAAATCGTGGAGCAGGCAGAGCATGGCCGTGTGTTCAGGGTTAGCGCCGGAAAGTTCAGCCAGCACATAGCCGATAATGGCTGTGCGAAAGGAGTGCTCAGCGACGTTTTCGCCGCCGCTGCCTAAGAATTGATAGCCTGTGCGCGGCGTTTTGCGCAGCATGCCGGCTTCGAACAGCAAATCCGCCAGGCGGGTAAAGCGGGAGCGGTCGGAAAAATTTTCCAGAGGATCGCAAGGCGCGGGCGTATCCCTATCGTCCATAAAATATTCCTATGATTCAGGCGTCTTTTGCAGCAGCCTGTTCATGCGGCGCATATTGAGATGGCAGATGGCGCAGGCCAAGGCATCGCCGGTATCCGCGGCCCAGGAGGCTTTTACCCCGAGCATATGGCCCACCATGAACGAGACCTGGCTTTTTTCCGCCCGCCCGACGCCCACCAGATTTTTTTTTATTTGCGTGGGTTCATAATCGCTCACAGCAATGCCGTGGGCGGCGCAGGCCGCGACGGCGGCCCCCCTGGCCTGGCCGAGTTTGATGGCGGAAAGGACGTTTTTATGTGTAAATACGGTTTCCACAGCCGCTTCCTGGGGGAGGTGGGCGGCTAATACATCAGAGAGTTTGAGGAACAGCGCGCCCAGGCGTTGGGAGAAGTTTTCCCCGGTGGGGCGGATGGCTCCGCAATCCACCAGGGAAAGCACTCCCGACACTTCCCGCACAATCCCCCAGCCGAGGCATTGGGAGCCCGGGTCAATGCCGATAACCGTAAGAGGCGGCGCAGGCAAGGGCTACATCTCTTCCAAAAGTTCGTCCGGCAGATCGAAGTTGGAATGGACCTGCTGCACGTCGTCGTTCTCTTCAAAGGCTTCCACCATGCGCATGAGTTTGCGTCCGGTTTCGGCATCCACAGTGATGGTGTTTTGCGGCAGCATGGATATTTCCGCGCTTTCGAAAGTAAAACCGGCGTCTTCAAAGGCTTGGCGCAGGCTGTCGAAATCTCCCGGGCGGCAGTGGGCTTCCCAAAAATCCCCCTCATCCACGATATCCTCAAGCCCGGCTTCGAGGCCTGCTTCCATCAGCGTATCTTCGGCGTAGCGGCTTTTATCAAAGGTAAAGACGCCTTTTTGGGTGAACATCCAGTTGACCGAGCCCACTTCACCCATGGAGCCGCCGTATTTGGTAAAAATATGGCGTACTTCGGCCACGGTACGGTTGCGGTTGTCAGTGGCAGACTCCACGAGGATGGCGATGCCGCCGGGGGCGTAGCCTTCATAGGTGATTTCAAAGATATCGCCGCCGGCTTCTTCGCCGGTGCCTTTACGGATGGCCGACTCAATGCGCTCCCTCGGCAGGCTGACGCTTTTTGCCAGGGCGATGGCCGAGCGCAGCCGGGGGTTATAGTCCGGGTTGCCGCCCGCTTTGGCCGCGATGATGATTTCTTTGGCGGCCCGCGTGAATTCTTTGCTGCGTTTGGCGTCCTGCCGTCCTTTTCTGTGCTGGATATTTTTCCATTTGCTGTGTCCTGCCATAAAAATCTCCTGCAAGAGTTCTCTATCCGAGCATGCTGATTGCGTTTCGCCCAAAGAGAATTGTTTGTCTTTGGGTATCTGCTCGCTGAATCCGCAATGCTCTTGCCGGTTTTTCACCGGCCTGCGGTATGTTTTGCTGTCCGGGCGCTTTTTTATAATTAAGGAGGAAGCGCTCCGGGCATATCCCCTAATCAGCAGACGGGGCATCGCTTCCCGGGTCAGGAGGGGGGAGGCCTTTGTACCCGAGGGCGATATAGAAACTTTCTATGCTTTCGGAACGCGAACTTGCGGGTTTGAAGGTTTTCACGAGGGTAAAATTTTTGCGCAGGGTGTTGGCAAATTCTTTGATATCAGGCCCCATGAAGACTTTGACAATAAAGCTGCCCCCCTTTAGCAAACAGGCAAGGGCAAGGGCAAGGGCTTCTTCATACAGGGCCGCGGAGCGGGCTTGATCCGTAGCGCGGTGGCCGGTGGTGGAGGGCGCCATATCGGACATGACCACATGAAAAGGGCCTTTTTCGCGCAACAGGGCTTCAAAGGAGGGAGAGCGCCGGAAAACGTCTTCTTGCAAAAAGGTGACCTGGGGGGGAAAGTGTGTTTGTGTAGCCTGGATATCCGCGCTCAGCACCAGGCCCTCGGCGCCGATTTTTTCCGCCGCGCCCAACGACCAGGAGCCGGGAGCCGCGCCGAGATCAAGCACGCGCATGCCGCGTTTGAAAATGGAAAAGCGCTTGTCGATTTCCTGGAGCTTATATATGGAACGGGCAGGGAAGCCTTCCTGCTTGGCTTTAAGAAAATAGTGATCACGGTATTTTTTCATAACTGCCTGCGCCTTCCCCACTGTATACGCAAATTTTTTTTCCTCGCCAAGCCCGTTGTTGCACGAGTTTCTTTTGGCGGATTATTTCCCCAGCACGGGGGAGCCTATGCCCGGACCCACACATGTCATTTTGCCCGGAACGGAGCGGGAGCTGTTGCGCAAAGAATGGGCGCTCGCCTTTACGGGCTTGGGGTGCCGCGTAACTTTTGCGGAACCGTCCGCTCTGCGCGCCCTGGAGGGGCCCGGGGCATTGCCCGCGCTTTTGGACGGCGGGTCGACCTTACTGTTCAGCATCAATTTTCAGGGTCTTGAGCCTTTGCGGCAGAGCCTGGAGTGTTTGCGGCGCGGCAACGGCCGGGCGGCTGTCTGGTGTGTGGATAACCCCTGGAATGTGCTCTCAGCGGTGCGGGATCCGCTTTGGAAAACCTTGCCTTTGTTCGTGACGGACGCCAGTTTCGTTGAGCCGCTTAAAAAGCATGGGGCGCAAAAGGTCCATCATTTGCCGCTGGCCGTTTCTCCCGAGCTTTTTGCCCCGAAGGCCCCGGCCTTTCCCGCCGGCGCGCCTTCTGATCCTCCTTTTCTTTTTGTGGGGCGTAGCGCCTTTCCCGGCAAGGAGGCTTTTTTTGCGGGGCAGAGCCTTTCCGCGCCGCTGCTGCGGGAAGCGGCGGCCATGCTGCGCGCGGGCTTTCGTCCGGATTTGCGCTGGTGGGAACAGCGCCTTGATTGTGGCGAGGCGGTTTTTTGGCCGGGGAAAAAAGCCCGCATCCCGGCTTATGGGGCTGAAGAATCTAATTTGCTCTGGCGCTGCCTTTGTTTGCAAGAAGCGGCGCAAGCGGGGCAAGAATACGGCTGCGGAACCGGGCTGGATCTTTATGGGGATGCGGGCTGGGGCGGCGCGGCTATCCCCCACGCGCGCCTGCGCCCGCCTGTTGATTATTACGGTTCTTTACCGGCTCTTTATGCACGGGCCAGGTATACGCTTTGCCTCACGAGCCTGCAATTGCCCGCGGGACTGAACCAGCGCCATTTTGACGTCTGGATGGCCGGAGGCTTTTGCCTGAGCGATGCAACGCCGGGTCTGGAGCTTTTCCCGCAAGAGCTGACCCGGGCCATGTGTTTTCAAAAACCGGCCGACATAGCGGAGCGGTTCAACAGCCTGGAACGTTCCGGGGCGCGGGCGGCGCTTATTAAGGATTGGCAATCCCATTTGCGTGAACGGCATTGCTATGCCCATAGGGCGCTCAGCGTTTTCGATGTGCTGGACAGCAACGATAACGGATGAAGGGGCTTTCCGGCTTACCGCCCGGCCCCGAAAACATGCGACCCTTGCGCGAAGCCTTGCTGTGCAAGGAGAATCATTGACACTTGTGGCGGGTAAGGGTAGTGCTACCCGTGCTGTTTTTAGGCGTTTCGCCCATACCCGCGAGAGTGGCGGAACTGGTAGACGCACTGGACTTAGAATCCAGCGCCATCGGCGTGGGGGTTCAATTCCCCCCTCTCGCACCACATTAAAGTTCGCAGACTTCCGCTGAAGACCGCCAAAGCTAAGGCTGAGGCGGTTTTTATATGCTCAAATTTCCGACGACGTTCGCTATTTTCCGTTGACTTCCGGGGCAACTTTGGGGGCATCTGGTGGGGCGCTTTCAGTACTGATTTCATACATCGGCCGGCGGCCGATGTTATGACGATCGCTTCGCCGAAAAACGTGGTTTTCGGCTCGCTCACGCCGCTATTAGAGCAGATTAACTTTGAGATTTGTCGTTTAACGGCGGGCAAAGCCCGTCTACGGCAATCTCAAGGCAAGGATTTACGAGCAAATCCTTGCAGAGCAAGTATACATTTTCAATGTTAAATTGCTCTAGCGGCGCGCCGGACGGCGGTTCGGCTCTGTCAAGGCGGCGTCAAGGCGGCAGCTGGGCTGTGGCCGGGCGGTTACGAAAGGCGGTTGACGCTCCTGCTTTGCGTGTGTAATAAGAATTAAGTTTAGAGCATGCCTGCCCGTTGCGCCGCAAAGCAATGCAAGCATTCGGGATGCAGGGGAGCGTGTCCAGCCGGATGCATGCGCGCCGGCCAAGTCCTTACAGTAAGCCATCAAGGAGCCTCACTCGAATGCAGTACGTTACAGAAGATCTTTCTCCGGTAAAAAGAAAAATAGCGGTTACGGTTCCGGTTGAAGAGGTTGACGCCGCCCTTTCCGCCACCCTTGCCATGTACCGCACCAATGTCGCCATGGACGGCTTTCGTAAAGGCAAAGTGCCGGCGAGCATCATAGAAAAGCGCTTCCACACGCAAATTTATAAGGAAGCGACGACGGATCTGGTTAATGTGCATATCAACGAGATCATGTCTGACAACAAACTGATGCCGGTTTCGCGCATTGACTATGACGGGGGAGATCTGGAGCGCGGCAAGGAGTTCACGTACAACCTCTCTTTTGAGGTTATGCCGGAGTTTGCTCTGCCTGCCTATGAAGGCTTTGAGGTGGAGCAGGAAGAGGCGGAAATTGATGAGCAGGAAGTGGAAGCCGTAATTGAACGCGTGCGGCAGCGTATGGCTGAGGTGATCGCGGTGGGGGAAGATCGCTTTCCCAAGGATGGAGATATCGCGATTATAGATTTTGCGGCCAAGGATGCGGCGGGCGAGCCCATTGCCGGCATCAAGGCGGATAATTTCCAGCTTTCGCTTGGCGAAGGGCAGACTCTGGGCGATTTTGAAACTCTGGTCAAAGCAATGAAGGCCGGAGAGGAAAAAGAAGGCCCGGTCACATTTCCTGAAGATTTTTTTAACGCCGAATTCGCGGGCCGTACCGTGACCATGCATGTCAAACTGCATGGGATCAAAGAGCGTAAGCTGCCGGCGCTGGATGAGGCGTTTGCGCAAAAAGCCGGAGGTTTCAGCAACCTTGAGGCGTTGCGCGACAGCGTGCGCCAGTCGTATTTGAAAGGCCGGAGCGATTTGCATAAGTCTGAGGCGCAGAAAAAACTTTTGGACAGCCTTTTGAAGTTGTCTGATTTTCCCGTGCCGGACAGCATGCTGGAGAGCCACATCAAGATGATCCTGGGAGATTTGCAGGATAAGCTTGAGCGTCAGGGCAAGAATTTGGCCGCTCTTGGAAAAACTGAAGCGGCTTTGCGCGAGGAGGTTCGTCCCGAGGCGGAAATGCGCTCCCGTTCCCAGATCTTTTTGCTGACCGTGGCGAAGGAGAAGGGGCTTTCCGTGACTGAGGAGGAAGTGGACCTTCAACTGCGCCGCATGGCCATGCAGAGCGGGCAGGATTATACAAAGCTCAAAGAATACTATGCGGCCAATAACCTGCTTTTTGCCCTGCGCGACAGGATCCTTGCGGATAAAGCCATGGATGAGCTGTACGGCAAGGCCCTGGTGAAAAAAGTTCCGGCAAAGAAGCCTTCTGAGGCGGCGGCGGAGGCTGAGAGCGCCGCGCCCCAGGAGGGGACGGGGGCGCCTGAATAAGGCGCGAGATTTGAAGTTTGAGGGGGCGATGCCCCCTCAAACTTTCCCGGTGGGAGTCCAAGGGGCGGTTCCCCTTGGCGGCTCCGCGCGGAGCAACGTCCTGGTGAAGTATCCGTCAGAGGGCCTTGGAGGCCCTTTTTCCTTTTATTGTCTCGGGCTGTATGCGCGCAAGGGGCCAGGCATTGACTCATTTGATAATAATGGCATCGCGGAGGAGTTTGGTTACAACAGGGTGAGAACAAACGAAAAAGAAGCTCGACCCTTGCTCTTTGCATCGGGAGGGCTTACATTTAGTTTGAGGCAGGTTTTGTGCGTCCATGTCGGTAAGTAACGCTTCAAATAGCCGCTTAACAGGCGGCAAAGCCAGTTTTCGGCTATTGGCGGCGAGGGTTTGGAGACGGCTCCTTGCGAGCGTTTTACGTGTGCAATGCTTTACGGGAGCTTCCGGCAAAGGCGCATTTTGCCCACACCGTTCAATTCGCGGCATACGCATATCACTTTCTATCGGGCTGACCGCCTGTTTGTTACAAGGGAGCATACATGCCCATTCCCATGGTGATTGAAACCACAGGTCGTAGTGAACGCGCTTACGATATTTATTCCCGCTTGCTTAAGGACAGGATAGTCCTTTTGGGCGAGGGGGTGGATGATCATGTAGCGTCGCTTATTTGCGCGCAGTTGTTGTTTTTGGAATCGGAAGATCCTGAGAAAGAAATATATTTGTATATAAATTCGCCTGGAGGGGTGGTATCTTCCGGACTCGCCATTTACGACACCATGCGCTATATCACCTGTCCCGTGGCCACCTTGTGCATGGGCCAGGCGGCGAGCATGGGGGCGCTTTTGCTCACGGCAGGCGCGCCGGGTTTGCGTTACGCGCTGCCGCACAGCCGGATTATGATCCATCAGCCTTCAGGGGGTTTTCGCGGCCAGGCGACGGATATAGACATTCACGCTCGCGAGGTTCTTCGGCTTAGGGAAATATTGAATGAAATTATGGCGGAGCATACGGGACAATCCGTGGAGCGCATCGCCGAGCTGACGGAGCGTGACAATTTTTTGAGCGCGCAGGAAGCTGTGGAACTTGGCCTTATAGATCGCGTGCTCACGTCCCGGGAAGATCTTGCCGGGGACAAAACTAGTTGAAGGGGGGGGTATGAGTAAGCCGCCTAAAAGAGACAATAAAGTGGGCCTTCGCTGCTCGTTTTGCGATAAAAACGACGATCAGGTGAAGCGGCTTATCGAAGGGCCGGAAAAGATCTGCATCTGCGATGAATGCGTGCTGCTGTGCAATGAGATAATGGCGAATCAGAGCATGGAGGAAGTGCGTAAGGAAGGAGAATTGCTTCCTCCGGCGGAACTGAAAGCCCGGCTTGATGATTATGTGATCGGGCAGCATCAGGCTAAGAAAATCTTGGCCGTGGCTGTGCATAACCACTATAAACGGGTGTTTTTTAAGGAAGGCATCGGCAGTGATGTGGAGCTTGAGAAGAGTAATATCTTGCTCATGGGCCCTTCGGGCAGCGGCAAGACTTTGCTGGCTAAAACTTTGGCCCGGGTGCTCAATGTGCCTTTCGCCATTGCGGACGCCACAACGCTGACTGAGGCCGGCTATGTGGGTGAGGATGTGGAAAATATTCTGGTCCAACTGTTGCAAAATGCGGACTATGATCTTGAAGCCGCCGCCAAAGGTATTATCTACATTGATGAAATCGATAAAATTTCCCGTAAGGGGGATAGCCCCTCCATTACCCGGGACGTGTCCGGGGAGGGGGTGCAGCAGGCGCTGCTCAAGATCATAGAAGGCACGGAGGCCAACATTCCCCCCAAAGGCGGGCGCAAACATCCGCAGCAAGAATATATTCGGATGGACACATCCAACATACTGTTTATCTTGGGCGGCGCCTTTGTGGGGCTTGAAAAGCTTGTGGCCCAGCGCACCCGTGGCCGGGCCATGGGTTTTGGGGCGCGTATAGAGACGCCGGAAAAACCGTCTAAAAGCGGTTCGGCGAAAAAGAGCGATATAGACTACCTTGATCAGGTGCATCCCAATGATCTGGTGAAGTTCGGGCTTATTCCGGAGTTTGTGGGCCGTATACCCGTCATTACGCATTTGGACGAACTGACTGAAGATGATCTGGTGCGCGTGCTCACGGAGCCCAAAAACGCTTTGGTGCGTCAGTACCAGAAGCTTTTTGAGATGGACAAGGTGTCTTTGCGCTTTACTCAAGATGCTTTGCAGGCAGTGGCGCGCAAAGCCATTGAGCAAAAAACCGGGGCCCGTGGCCTGCGTAACGTGCTGGAAAACACCATGCTGGATATCATGTATACCCTGCCCTCGGAAAAAGGGCTTCTGGAATGCGTAATCAACGCGGCTGTGGTGGAAAAAAACAAAGCGCCGCTGCTGATTTATGAATCCGATCCCGCCGCGGCGCCTGCCCTTGCCGGGAACGGGGCTGCGGGAGCTTAGCGGTTGTTTGCAAAACAAACGCTATAAAATCCGTCAGGATTTTGCGCCGCGATAAGCGGCGTAAGTTGGCTGAAAATCACATTTTTTAGCCAACGATCTTTGCAAAAATTCCTCATAGAATTATGAGTTGAATGTTTGCAATCAGACTCGGATACTGTTTGTCGCGCGGCGTGCGAGGTGCCCCGCCGCCCTTGCTTATATTTCTTGGAAAGGCTGCATATTTGTTCAGGAGAAGCGTATGGCCGAATATAAAACTGTCCCGCCGCCGGTGGAATTGCCGCTCATGCCTCTGCGTGAGGTGGTCATGTTTCCCCGTTCCATTGCCCCGTTATTTGTAGGGCGTGAGACGTCCATCAAGGCTATTGAAAAAGCCATAGAACAGTACGATCGGCAAATATTGCTGGTGGCGCAAAAAGATTCCACCCTTACCAAGCCGGAACCCAAGGATTTGTTCCACATCGGCACGGTAAGCCGAGTGCTGCAACTGCTGCGCCTTCCTGACGGTTCCATCAAGGTGCTGTTTGAGGGGCTGTATCGGGCTTCCTGGTCTTTGCCGAGGGAGGCCGCCCAGGAGGGTTTTGACGGAGAGCGCTTCCAGGTGGCTCAGGTGACGGCGGTGGAAGAAGACGCCGGCTCTGAGCTGGAAATGGCCCCCACTATGCGGGCTGTACTTGAGGTTCTTAGCGAATACGCCAAGATTAATAAAAAACTTACGCCGGAAGTGTTGCAGGCCATCACCTCCAACAACCAGGCGGGACGCCTGGCCGACGCCATTGCCCCGCATCTGAAGGCGGACTACTTAAAAAAACAAAAAGCCCTGGAAGCCACGGATGCCGCCTCGCGCCTGGAACTGGTCTATGAGTTGCTGCAAGGGGAAATCGTCATCTCAGGCATGGAAAAGCGCATTAAAAACCGGGTCAAGAATCAGATGGAGCGCAACCAGCGCGAATACTATCTGAATGAACAGGTCAAAGCCATCCACAAGGAAATGGGGCGGGAAGAAGATCCCCAGGTGGAGGTCAACGAGCTGGAGCGGCGTCTGGGTGAAAAGGCCATGCCCGAGGAAGCGCGGGAAAAAGCCCTGCGCGAGGTTAAAAAACTGCGCCAAATTCCCCCGTCATCGGCGGAATACACGGTGGTGCGCAACTATGTGGACTGGGTGCTGGATCTGCCCTGGAACGTGCTGAAAGAAACCAGCATTGACATTGATAATGCCCGTGCGATTCTGGAGGCGGATCATTACGGGCTGACAAAGCCCAAAGAGCGTATCCTCGAATACCTGGCCGTGCAGAAACTGGTGAACAAGCTCAAAGGGCCGATATTGTGCCTGGTGGGTCCCCCGGGCGTGGGCAAAACTTCTCTGGCGAAATCCGTAGCCCGCGCCACAGGGCGGGAATTTGTGCGCCTGTCCCTTGGCGGCGTGCGGGATGAGGCGGAAGTTCGCGGCCATCGGCGTACCTATGTGGGCGCCTTGCCCGGTAAGATTATTCAGTCGTTGAAGCGGGTCAATTTCAATAACCCGCTTTTCTGCCTGGATGAAATAGACAAAATGAGCACGGATTTCAGGGGCGACCCTTCCTCCGCGCTGCTTGAGGTTCTGGATCCGGAGCAGAACAACGCCTTTGGCGATCACTATCTGGACATGGACTATGATTTGTCGCAGATATTTTTCATCACCACGGCGAACTCCTTGCATTCCATTCCCCTGCCTTTGCAGGACCGCATGGAAATCATCAAGCTGCCCGGTTATCTGGAAACGGAAAAACACAATATAGCCAAACATTTTTTGCTGCCCAAACAAGTGGAAGCGCACGGGTTGTCAGCCAAAAATCTGCGCGTGTCGGACAACAGCCTGCTTGAGGTCATCCGCACCTATACGCGTGAGGCCGGAGTGCGCAGTCTTGAGCGTGAAATAGCCACTATCTGCCGCAAATCCGCCATGCAGATTGTATCCGCAGATGATATGGAAAAGCAGGTGGCGGTCACCCGGCAAAATCTGGGGCAATTTTTGGGTGTTAAAAAACACCGTTACGGCGAACGGGAGGATGATCCGCAAATCGGCGTATGTACCGGCCTTGCCTACACGGAATTGGGCGGCGAGTTGCTGCTTGTGGAAACAGCCCTCATGCCCGGCACCGGCAAAGTGAGCACCACAGGCAAGCTTGGAGAAGTGATGACGGAATCAGCCCAGGCCGCGCTTTCCTACGTGCGTTCACGTTCGGATCTTTTCGGCTTGCGGGCGGATTTTCATAAGGATATAGATATCCATATCCATGTGCCTGAAGGGGCCACTCCCAAAGACGGCCCTTCGGCGGGCATTACCCTCGCCACCTCCCTTGTTTCAGCTTTGCTGGGCGTGCCGGTGCGCAACGACATCGCCATGACCGGGGAAATCACGCTGCGCGGCAGGGTGCTGCCCATTGGCGGGCTGCGGGAAAAATTGCTGGCCGCGCACCGCGGGCTCATATCCACGGTGATTATCCCCAAAGATAACGAAAAAGATCTTAAGGAAGTGCCGGATGATATCTTAAAGGGGCTGGAAATCCGCATGGTGACCCATGTGGATGAGGTGCTGCCTCTGGCGCTGCTTGCGGATAGCGCGGAGCTGTTCTCCGGGCGCGTTTCGGCGGCGCCCTTGTACCATTCTCTGCGCAAGCTCTGCTGCGGGACGGATATAGCGGGCAGCGCGGCGCATTAAGGCCTGTCGGCGCCGTGGATTTTCCAGGGGCTCCTTTTCCCCGCAATGTTTTTCCGGCAGGAGGCCGTGCCCGCAAACGTTTTTCCGGCAGCAACCCGCCTTTTCACAGCTTCAAGAGCCGTCCCTTTAACAACAATCGTTTAAGGAGTCAGGCCATGAATTTGGACACGTTGCGCTCGTTTTTGGGCTGGGGCGCCATCCTCAACTTTTTCTTTGTGTCGATCTGGTTTTTTCTGTTTCTGTTCGCCAAAGAAGGCATCCACCGCTTGCACAGCCGCTGGTTTCCCCTGTCTCGGGAAAGCTTTGCGGTAATCCACTACAGCGGCATGGCGGGGTATAAACTGCTCACCTGGCTGTTTTTCGCCATGCCGTATTTTGTGCTGCGCTTTTGTCTGTAGAGTCTCGTCATTTCAAAACCCTTTTGTTCCGCAAAAGCGGCTAAAAAAACTCCCCCCCCCCTTCACCGGCGCGGTCGCGCGCCCGGCAAAGAGGGGGAGTTTTTTGAAGGGTTGCCCTTGGGCTTATTATTTCACAAGCCCTTTTCTTTAATGAGCATAATCAGATCCGCCACCCGGCAGGAATAGCCCCATTCGTTGTCGTACCAGGCCACTGCTTTTGCGAGCGTAGGGTCGTTTTCGCTTACAAAGGTGTATTCGGCTTCCACAATGGAGGAATTGGGGTTGCCCTTAAAATCCATGGAAACGAGGGGCAGCTCACTGTAAGCGAGTATGCCTTTGAGGGGCCCCTGGGCCGCTTCTTTAAGCGCGTTGCGCAAGGATTCGGTATCCGTGGGTTTTTCCAGCACAGCGACAAAGTCGACGATGGAAACCGTAGGCGTCGGCACCCGGAGGGAGTAGCCGGAAAAGCGCCCCTTCAGTTCGGGAATAACCTTTGCAACCGCCTGCGCCGCGCCGGTGGAAGTGGGAATGATATTGCAGGCGGCGGCTCTTGCTCTGCGCAGGTCTTTGTGCGGCAGGTCAAGGATGCGCTGGTCATTGGTGTAGGCATGTACGGTGGTCATGGTGCCGGATTTGATGCCGAAGCGTTTATGCATGATAAGCGCCATGGGCGCCAAGCAGTTGGTGGTGCAGGAAGCGTTGGAAATGATATTGTGTTTGGCGGGGTCATATTTATCCTGGTTGACGCCAAGCACGATGGTAATATCTTCGTCTTTTGTGGGCGCGGTGATGATGACCTTTTTCGCGCCGCTCTGGCGATGCACTTCGGCCTGGGCGCCGGTGCGGAAAATGCCTGTGGATTCCACCACCACATCCACGCCGAGCTCTTCCCAGGGGAGCTGTTTGGGATCGCGTTCCGCAAGGCTTTTCACGCGCCATTCATCCACATGGACGAGATCTCCGTCCACTTTGGCGGAGAAGGGGGCAGGGCCGTAGTTGGTGTCGTATTCCAGCAGGTGAAAATTGGTGGCGGCGTCAAACAGATCGTTCACGGCCACAATTTCCGCTTCTTTACGGTAATGCTGGTGCAGGGCTCTAAATACCTGCCTTCCTATGCGGCCGAAGCCGTTAATGGCAACACGTACTTTATTCATATGGGTCCTCGGGTTATCGTAGTTGCGATGCCTTAGTCTTCAAAAATCTGGTAATTGTACTGGGTCAGCAGTTCGTAGTCCGAGCGCAAGGATTCGTGCAGCCGGGCATTTTCAATGGCAATGGCGGATATGTGCGCCACAGCCATGAGAAAATCCTCCTCCTCCTGGGAAAAATCCTTTTGCTCACCTGTATATACGCGCACAATGCCTATGGGTTTTCTGTCCGCCAGCAGAGGGGCGACAAGAATGGAAACAATGCCTTCGTTTTTGGCCGCTTCAGGGTACTGAAAGCGGGGGTCGGTGGTGACGTCCCGGATGTGTATGGGAGCGCCTGAACTGAGCACTTCCGTGTCAATGCGGCTTTTTACCAGTTCCACTTGCCCTTTGCGTAAATAGCCTTTACTCAGGCCGGTGATCGCGCTGGCTAAAAGGCATTTTCCGGAGCGGTCCAGCAAACGTAAGGTGCAGGCTTTTGCGCCAAGGGCGCCGGCAACCTGCTCCACAATGCGTTGCAGGACCACCTGGGGATTCAAGCTGGAATTAATGACAGTGGCCACTTCATATAAGGCTTTAAAATACGATGTCGCATGAGACTGCATGCAGGGCCTCCTTGCAGGGATTGATTGTGTGATATTGATACAGTTCGGCATTATTGTCAGTTATAAAATGGGCTATAGCGCAAGACGCGTATTTTTCCGCTCGCTGTGGCTGGTATGGATGTATTGCGGCGCATGGCGGTAAGTTGTGTATACCTCTTTTTATTTTTGCTGGCAAAAGAATCTTCCTTTCATTGGGGTTTTCCGGACCATCCGGTTTAAGAAAGAGTTTTTCATTGCGATTTTAGAGAAAATCCATAAAAGGGAATGAGCCGTCACTCAAATAGCTAGCGGAGGGGTTTTGTTATGTCTGATGCCTCACTTTTTGCGAATGCAGGGGCGCTCATTCTTGCGGCGGGCAAGGGAACGCGCATGTATTCCAGCCAGCCCAAGGTGTTGCAGTGTATACTGGAAGAGCCCATGCTGAGCTATATTTATAAGACCTTGCGCTCTGTTTTCGGCAAGCGCGTCTGGACGGTGGTGGGCTATCAGGCGCAAAGCGTGCTGGCGGCGTTTCCGGAGCGGGAAGGGAGTTTTGTCTTGCAGTCGGAGCAGCTTGGAACTGGGCATGCCTTGCAATTGGCGTGGCCAAGGCTCTTGGAAGCTGGCTTTGAGTATGTGCTGGTGGTCAATGGAGATTCGCCTCTTGTGCCTGAGGATGTGTTGCGGAGTTTCGCCCAGACGGCACAGCAAGATGGCGCGGATATATCTTTTGCCACCCTGACGCTGCCTGACCCGGGTTCTTTTGGGCGCGTTGTGCGCGTGGCGGGAGAGGTGCGGGGTATTGTGGAAGCAAAGGATTATGACGAAAAAACGCATGGTCCTGAACCTAAAGAGATTAACGCCGGGGTGTACTTTTTGAAAACAGCGGCGGTAACGGGCATTCTGCCGCGTTTGGACAGAAAGAATAAAAGCGGCGAACTGTATATAACGGACATCGTAGGGCTTGGCGTTGCCGCGGGTTTAAAGATAACGGGCTATTCCTGCCAGGCGGACGCGCGCCTTTTGGGCATCAACACTCCAGAGGAGCTGGTGCGTTCCGAAGAACACCTGCGCCAGGCCATTGTGCAGGCGCATATGCGTGAGGGGGTCATCATCCGTTCGCCGCATACGGTGCGCATCGGGCCTCGGGTGCGCATAGCCAGGGGAGCGGAAATTACAGGCCCTTGTGAAATTTACGGAACCAGCCAAATAGGGGCCGGAGTACGTATAGAGTCTCACTGCCGGCTTTTTTCCACCGTGGTGGAAGAGGGCGCCTCTGTGCATTCTTTTTGCCATATGCAAGAGGCGCAAGTCGGGCCTTCCTGCATAGTGGGTCCTTACGCCCGCCTGCGTCCCGGCGCTGTTTTGGAGGAAGGGGCGCACGTGGGGAACTTTGTGGAAGTGAAAAAAGCGCGTCTGGGCAAGGGGGCGAAAGCCAACCATCTTACCTACCTGGGCGATGCCGAGGTTGGGGCCGGGGCCAATGTGGGAGCGGGCACCATCACGTGCAACTATGACGGCAGGAGTAAGCACATAACGCGCATAGGCGAGCGGGCTTTCATCGGCTCCAACGTGGCCCTGGTCGCGCCGGTGAGCGTGGGAGATGAGGCTTTGATAGGCGCCGGTTCCGTCATTACCCGCGATGTCCCCGCAAAGCACCTGGGAGTGACCCGTGCGGAACAGCGAATGGTTCCGCGCAAAAAATAGAAGAGGCCGGCTCAGTGTGCCGTGATGCATCGCCAGGCAGCGTTGTTTGGGGGGTATGCATCATAAGCGTTACTCCCCCAATAAAAAACGTAACTTCCCCGCCTGGCGGCAAACCGCATCCAGAGCCAAGCGGAACGCGGCGCTTTTGCGCGGCGCCGCGGCAAAATGAAGTCCTGCCAAGGCCCAATTCCTCCTTGCTTTACAAAGCGATAAGGATTATCTTAATCACATGGAGCTGCTTGATAAATTAGAACAGCGCATTCATGCGCTTTTGGCCAGGGTGGCGGCCTTGGCGGCGGAAAACGCCGCGCTTAAGGCAAGCCAGGAAACGGAGCTTGCCGCCTTGGCGGATGAGAATCAACAGCTGCGGGAAGACTTGGAGAAGGAACGGGGCCGCGCCGCCGCCGCGGCGGCGCGTATAGAGGCCCTCATAGAGCGAATTAAGGATCAGACGGATTCCGGATAAGCCTATGCGCAATCATACCCTCGAAGTGCTGGGGCTTGAGTTGAGCTTTAAGGCCGAGGCGGACTCTGAACGAATAGAGCGGGTACGTGTATTTTTAGAAGAGCGATATGCCGCAATGTTTCAGCAGGGCGGCATGGTGAGTAAAGAAAAGCTTCTGACTTTTCTCGCGCTTTCCCTTGCGGACGATATCCTGCAGTTGAGGGATGAAAAAAGCCGGACGGTTGAAAAGTTGCAGGAGTTTTTGGGCGATATAGAAAAAGTTGCGGAATAATTCCGCTGAAAAAGAGTTTACCCTGGAGTGCACGTGTCGGCTGTCATCGCTGGCCTCACAAGCATTCATTAAGGGACTTGCCGGTGCGCTGGTGTGCATGCTCGGCTTGATCGGGAAGCCTGAAAGACCACCCAATTGTCCCGCCGTAGGCGAAACAGGTCCTGCGGGAAGATAGCTGCACGGCTCTTCCGGGGTGACTCTTATTCTTTTTCCATAACGGCGCTGTATGCGCTTGTCGTACAGCCCTGCTTTTACCGCCGCGCCTTTGGCTCGCATGGGAAAGCAGGTTTTTTTGTTTTGCGGCGCACGCAACGCGTCCGTATGTATGCCGTTTTTTTAATGACGAATATGCCTGTCCCGGGCCGCCCTTAACAGTGTCCGCGCGTTCTTTCTTTGTCCGTTGCGGGCGCGTTCCGCGGATGCTTGTTCAGCAAAATAGCGTCCACTCATACTGTGTGTTATTTTTTACGTTACGCTAAATTAATGAGGTTTTCATGTCGCCGTCAGTCATACTTTGGGCTTCCCTTATTGCGGTTTTAGGCGCGGCGCTTGGTTATGGACTCCCGCGTTTTTTAGGCCGCAAGCGCATGGCCGATGCCAACGAACTGGCCAAGCGAATTATCGAGGAAGCGCGTAAAGAAGCTTTAGCTCAGAAAAAAGAAATTGTCCTCCAGGGTAAGGATGAAGTGCTCGAAGCCAAGCGTTTGATAGAGCAGGAGCTTAAAGAGCAGGAGCGTGAAATCAAGGCCAAAGATAAAAAAATTGAAGAACACGCTGAAAAGCTTGAAGAAAAATTAGAGAATGCTCGGCAAAAAGAGCAGGAGTTTTTGCGGGTGGAAAAAGAATTCACCCGTAAAGAAAAGGAGTTGGAGGAACGCCAAGAGGACTTGAACCGCCGGTTGGCCGAGCAGGAAATACGCCTGCAGGAAGTGGCGGGCATGACCATGGAAGAGGCGAAGGCCAAGCTGTTCGGCGATATAGAGGCAAGAACGCGGCATGAAGCGGGGCGCATGATGCGCCTTATTGAAACCGAAGCGAAGGAAAGCGCGGATAGAAAGGCCAAAGAAATTTTGGCCACGGCCATTCAGCGTTACGCCGGAGACTACGTTGCCGAGCAGACGGTAACCACGGTGAGCCTGCCGAGCGAAGACATGAAGGGTCGCATTATCGGCCGTGAAGGGCGCAACATCCGCGCCCTTGAGGCGGTGACGGGCGTTGATCTGATTATTGACGATACGCCGGAAACGGTCATTTTATCGGCATACAACCCGTTGCGTCGCCAGGTGGCGAAATTGGCTTTGGAGCGTTTAATCCAAGACGGCCGCATTCATCCCGCGCGCATAGAGGATATCGTGGCCAAAGTGGAGCAGGAGCTTGAGGTGCATGTGCGCGAGGTGGGGGAGCAGGCCACTTTTGACGCCGGCGTGCACGGCATCCACCCGGATATTGTGCGTTTGCTGGGGCAGCTCAAATTTCGCACCAGCTTTTCCCAGAACGTGCTGCAGCATTCTCTGGAAGTGGCTTCCCTGTGCGGCATTATGGCCGGGGAGTTGAATCTGGATGTCAAAAAAGCCAAGCGCGCGGGTTTGCTGCATGATCTTGGCAAGGCGTTGGATCATGAAATAGAGGGCTCCCATGCGGTCATCGGCGCGGATATGGCCAAGCGCTATGGGGAAAGCAAAGAAATTGTCCATGCCATAGCCGCGCACCATGAGGATCTGCCTCCCAAAAGCGCGTTGGCGGTTTTGGTGCAGGCGGCGGACAGCCTCTCCGGAGCGCGGCCCGGGGCGCGCAAGGAATTGTTGGAAAATTACGTTAAACGGCTTGAAGAGCTTGAGAACATCGCCACGTCTTTTGAAGGAATTTCCAAGGCCTATGCCATTCAGGCCGGGCGTGAAATTCGCGTTATGGTCAATTCCGATGATGTGAGTGACGATACAACGTACTTATTGTGCAAGGATATTGCGGAAAAAATAGAGCGCAACCTCACGTATCCCGGACAGATTCGGGTAACGGTCATTCGTGAGCGCCGCGCCGTTGGTTTCGCCAAGTAGGGGCTATGGCGGCATTGCGGTTCAGCAAACTCATTCCCGGCGGCAACCCCACGATACTGCTTCACGATCCGGAACTGGACGGGAAGAGTCTTGGACGTATGTCCGGGCAACTTATGGATCCCATGCATATCCAGGCCGAGCAGGTGGGGGCTTTGTATGGCCCTGGGGCTGCGGGCGGTTTGCCTCATTTGGAGATGATGGGGGGGGAGTTTTGCGTCAATGCGGCCCGCTGTGCTGCGTTGGTGCTTGCCGGGCAGGGGCGCTTGCGCGCGCTGCCGTTTGGGGGCGAGGGGTGTGCAGGGGCTGCCGCCCCGGATCGGCAGCTTTGCTGGGGTATGCTTTCCGTGTCCGGCATGCCGGAGCCTGTTCAGGTGCTTGTTTGCGCGGATGCGCAGATGCTGCAAGAAGCCATAACGGGGTTCTTCGCCGTATCCCCGGCGTTCATCACCAAAGCGGAAGCTCTGCCTGAAGTCGTTTTTGCCGCCCCTCCCTCTTTGCTGCACTGTGCCGCCTGCGTGTCGTGTCCTTCTTCCGCAACGCAATGGGAAGCGCTCGAACGTGGCCTGCATCTTGTGCGCATGCCGGGCATAAGCCACCTGTTGGTGGATACGTCCGTACATCCTTTGCCGTCCATGGACGGGCCGGACTGGAAAAAAGTCAGCGCAAGCTTGCGCCGCACCGCCGGGCTGGCGTTTTCTTGCGCCTCGGGGGTGGTGTGGTATGCTCGGCAGGAAGAGGGATACCGCATCTGGCCCGCTGTGGAGGTCCGCGCCGCCTGTTCCGAGCATTTGGAAAGCGCCTGCGGGTCCGCCTCCCTTGCCCTTGCCCTGCACAGCTATTTTTTGGATCTTCAGAAAAAAGGCCATACCGATGCGCAGACCGTGCGCCCAAAGCCTGTTGCCGTTATCCAGCCGAGTGATGAAACCTTGCTTGTGTGCCTTTCACCCCTCCCGCCTTCTTCCCCTCCTTTGAGCGCCGAAAAGACCCAGCCTTCTTTATCCGCCTGGATCAGCGGCAAAGTGCTGCTTGTGGCGCAGGGCACAGCGTATATTTAAGCTGTGCTGACAAAGAGCCCTTTGTAAGCGTGCTGACGCAAGGCTAGGGGCTGTCCCTAAATAAATCTTTTGTCCAAAGAGCTGCGTCATCCAGTTCTTTTTTCTCCGGCTCTGTACCGTAAGAGTACACTCCCTTCGCAAAAAGAGCTGGATTTCTTGCTCTTGGCGCAAAATCTTTTATTTAGAAACAGCCCCTAGAGCAGATTACCTTTGAGATTTGTCGTTTAACGGCGGGCAAAGCCCGCCTACGGCAATCTCAAGGCAAGGATTTACGGGCAAATCCTTGCAGAGCAATTATACATTTTCAATGGTAAATTGCTCTAAGGGCTGTTCCTCAACAAAACGTCTGTCCACACAGATGCCTCATCCGGCCCTTTTTTCTTCAGTCCTGCACCGCAAAGTGCGCTCCCTCCGCAAAAAGGGCCGGCTTTCCTGTTCTTGGCCCAAAATCTTTTATGGAGAAACAGCCTTTGGAGCGCTCTTATGGCTAACGTTGGGCTGCGGCGAATTTGCGGTACACATTCGCCCCCGGCAGTTTGGGCGAAAACGTGTTCGCGCCGGATAAAGGCGTTGGTTTTTGCAGCGTATCAGGCGCTTCCGCGCTGCTTGCCGGAGGAGGTAAAGGCGCGCCCGCTTCAAGGCGTTTTGCCCTCTCTGCGTTTTCTCGCGCGTCAGAAGCAGGCAAAGAGGCGGGCGGGTCCGCTTTTGCGGCAAGTTCTGGCATGTCCGCGGCTGTGGAGCTTCCGCCTTCTTTTTTCATAGGATGCTGTTCCATTTGTTGTCCGAACAACGAGCGGATGCGCCCACCCGCTCCCGGAGCCGGCATATTTCCCCCTGCCGGGCTGTTCCCTGCCTGAGCCCTCGGCGCCAAAATCGCATCAGCGCGCATTTTGGCCGCCAATTCCTGCGCCGCGGCACGCGCCTCCGGCAGATGGAGGATTTCCACATAGGCGCTTCGCAGCCCGGAAAGGATGCGCATCACGTCATCAATCATGCCTGCATCTTTTTTCAGGTTCGCCATTACCAAATGCTTACTGCAAAAAATATACAGGCCATGCAGATTGGCTGAAAGCGTCCCCCCTTTTTCCATATTCAGCGTGCTGGCAAGCTCGTTGACGATGTCCAGCGCCTTGGAAATGGCCATCCCCTTCCCCGCCATATCGTTAGCGGCCAAAAGCTCCTTTGCCCTTGTCAAAAACTTAAGAGCGCCGTCATACAGCATAACCAGAACGTCGCCCTGATCCGTGGTGGTCACCTGCGTTTGCAGGTAGGCCTGAGTCGCTTTTTGCATGTTCCCTATCCTATTTTTCCCTTGGTCGCCGGCAACGTCCCCTATTTCGCGCCGCCGGTCCCGCGCGGGTTCCCTCCCCGCCCAGGGCGTTATTTTTTGCTTAATTGGGCAATCTGAGATTCAAGCCCCTTTTGTATCCCCGCATAATTGGCGAGCACTGATTCAAGACGGGCGAATCTGAGCACCATGGTTCTTTCCCATTTCTGGATGCGTGTATCTTCGCGCAGAATCTTTTTATCAATGCCCTCAATAATATCCTTATAGTTGTCTTCAAGATTTTTCAAAGTTCCGGAATTACCGAGAATACCCTCGCTGCCGGCCAACAGACCAAGCACTTCGTTTACCTTCCCGGTTTTAATGCTCACCGTTCCGGAAAAACTCCCCCCGGGCGTACGGTCCGCCACATCCAGCATAAGCCCTTTGGCGGGACCGTCGGCGGTTGCCGTAATTGTAAAATTTTCCTGATCAACCTTTGCGGGATGACCGTTAATGGTGGCGTCATAAATTTCGCCGTCCGCTCTTACTTTATAACTTACGCTGTAGGTGCCGGGCTTAGTCAGGCCGGCGATGTGCGAGTTGTAGTGAAAATAATCCGATTCGCTCTTCCCCTTATCCTTCAGAGAGAACAACTCCGCCACCGCTTCAGGGTCATCCGCAAGCGCCTGCTCCAAACTTTTGGAGCCTTTCTGATTAGGGACAAAGTTTATTTCCAAAAGGCCGTAATTGGCCTCACCTTCATTGGCGTTGGTTGTGATCCCTATCTGGGAAAGCGAAGTAAACAAATCGCCGGACAAAACGCTGCCGTCCGGGTCCAGCATCCGGGGTGAAAATCCTATCGCTGTGCCGGCAACGCTGGTCTTCAGACGAGAAACGATCGTCTGGATGCCGTAGTTGCCCTGGAGTACCCCGCCTTGCTGCATTTCAAACAAGGACTCCGCATATTCCACATCCACCACTTCTTTGGTCTCATCATACGCGGTCAGCTTATTCACCACGGCACGGAAGGAGTTGACGGCATCCACAAAAGCCAAAATATTTTCCCGTATCTTATCTGTATCCGTCGCGACGGAAATTTCGGTCTTCCCGACGCTGTGCAGATTGAAGGTGACTCCGGGGATGACCTCACCCGCCCGCAAAGTATTGCTGGCCACTTCCATCCACTTGTCGGGATCAGAAGGGTAGTTGTTGATGCGCACCATGGCGTTTTGCGCATGATGCACGTCCCAGTCCGTGGCCGTGGGAGGCAGGTAGCTTAAGTCTTCAAGGGTGCCGTTTTCCACAGTGACCCGATGAACCTTTGGCGTAGGCTCTATCGCTAAATTGTATTTTGAAGCGTCCGACGTGCTCTGCACTATTTTGACAGTGGCTGTGGGGCCGACTTTTGCCTGTAAACTGTTGGCCAACTCCCGCAAAGTCGTCTCTTCCGTCACTTCCACGGAATATTCCGTACCGTCGGGGGCGGAACCGTCGGAAGCGGCAATCTTCATTTTCCATGTCGCGGTGCCGCCGCCTTCATTTACTTTGGACGCTTCGCCGTCAAAATTCTTAGGCTGGATGGAAAGCCCCGTATCGCCCAAGACCCCGGTCAAAGGACCGGTACCGGCGGCATCATCCGGATCCAGAGCAAAACTGTACGTTGTATCCGCTTTTTCAAGGGAAAAATAATACTTCGAGTCTCCCCCGATCTCCGCCTTGGCCAAGCCCGGGGTTTGCGTATTAATGGCGTCAACCAGATCGTTAAGGCTCATGCCGTCCGTGACGGTAACCACACGGCGGGAGCCGTCAACAGTATACACAAAGGTTTTGTCTTCGCCGGTGCTATTAATGGAAGCGGTCGGATCGCTAAACCCGCTCAGATAGTCCACCTTGTTTTCAGCTTCGGCGTAATTGGTGTTGCTGAGAGTAACTCCCAGACCGTTAATATTTGTCGTGTCGCGTATTACAAGGGTGCTCGCCTTGCCGGTATCCATTCCCCGCAATTGAAAGGCTATGCCGTCGGCGCTCTGAATAAGCTGCGCCTTCACTCCCGGGTTTTTCGAATCATTATTGATGAGCTTCGTCAGCCCTTCCACCGTGGTATTTTTCGGCACCGTCACGGTGCGGCTCTTTCCTTTGTAGGTATAGCTAAAAGAACCGCCGAGCTCACAGATGACATCGCTTTTATTATGCAGCCCCGTATCCCGGGTCCAGGTGGTGTTGGTCGCCTTCTGATGGACGTCAATGCTGTAGCTGACGTTCATGGCGTCGCCGTCAGCCACAGCGGTGGCGACCTTCTCATCGGAACTGGCGGTGGTTTTTGTCAAAAAGGTGCTCATACTGCCGAGGCCCGTAAGAACCGACTGCATGTTTTGCAGTTCAGTCCGCACCGCCCTGAAGGCTTCTAAGCGGGTTTGCCAGTCCTGTTTCCAGCGCAGCAGTTGATTTACCTGTCTGCTTTCGACATCCCGAAGCTTTTTGATCATGCTGACAAAGTCAGTGCTGTTGCCGCTGAGGCCCGGAATGCGCACGCTGCCGGATGCGTATGTGGCCATGGATGACTCCTGTGGGAAAAAGTTGCCTGGCGAAAGACGGATCCCGTTTCCACGGGCCTGCAAGCAATCTTGATGCCAAACCGCCATGGAGAAAAACGCGCACAACGCCTTTTTCCACGGCAAAAGCCTGTATGGAGCATATCGGCAGCATGGCCGGGAGCTTTAGCCGGCACCGTAGCGAGGCGTCTTTTACCCTCATCGCGAGGGCGTCGGCTGGGAGCACTAGGGGCTGTCTCTAAATAAAAGATTTTGCGCCAAGAGCAAGGAATCCAGCTCTTTTTGCGAAGGGAGTGTACTCTTACGGTACAGGACCGGAGGAAAAAAAGCTGGATGACGCAGCTATTTGGACAAAAGATTTATTTA
>JAVBOT010000023.1:0-4437 GCA_031550225.1 Desulfovibrio sp. | reverse complement strand
CTTTTAGTCATTGTTTTTTCCCTTCAAAAATACAGGGGGTTTTCATCCCCCTTGGCCCCGCCCGGGCACGGGGCCCGGGGGGGGTGGGGGTTACGCCCTTTTTGAAACTGGGCCTCCCCCCCCACCCCCTTCTCCCATCTCCAAAAACTTTTATATGGCCGTTTAGGAGCGTGCAAGTTATACGGCGGCGGACTAAAAAATTTGAAGAAGAAAATTCGAAGCCTCGGCTTTCGGACTTTCTTCTTCAAACAACGTCTGAAACCTCGAAATCAGAAGCTGTTAACGCTATAGTTATTTTGTTCTCCGGCAAGGAAAATGATCCCGTTATGAGGGCGTGTGCCCTTGCTGTATTCGACTGAAGCAGCGGCGAAATCTGACGCGGCCGGAGGGCGAAAGAGCATAGCGTTAGCGGCTTTTAAGCGACCTTGTAAAAAGCTTTGGCCGCGGCATTACATACCGGGCAAGGCCCGTCGTGCGGTCCTTCATGCGTATAGCCGCACACGGAACAAATGTAATAGTCCACATCTTCCAGCTTTCCCTGGGCATCAAGGGCTTTTTTGTACAGCTTGGAATGGACTTCTTCCACCGCGTTAACCCAGCCAAAATACATTTTTACGGCTTTTTCGCCTTCGACTTCGGCATCTTGCATCATATCCGGATACATCTTGGTGAACTCGTAGGTTTCTCCCGAGATGGCATCCCGCAAATTATCCATTGTTGCGCCGACTTTGCCCGCGCTACGCAAATGCGCGTGGGCATGAATGGTTTCAGCATCGGCAACGGCGCGGAAAAGTTTGGCTACTTGTGGCAGCCCTTCTTTTTCCGCTTGTTTGGCATAGGCGAGATATTTACGATTCGCCTGCGATTCTCCGGCAAAAGCCGCCATGATATTTTCTTTTGTTTTAGACATTTTTTTCTCCCTGTTAATTATTAAGAATGATTCCTAATAGTTTAGTTTCCTAAAACCGTCAATGAGTTTTCTTAGAGCAATTTACCATTGAAAATGTATAATTGCTCTGCAAGGATTTGCCCGTAAATCCTTGCCTTGAGATTGGCGTAGGCGGGCTTTGCCCGCCGTTAAACGACAAATCTCAAAGTTAATCTGCTCTGGAAGTCATTTCATGATCCATGGGAATGACTGCTAACGCCGGACCCGGTCCGGCGCGCCGCTAACAGCGGCGTGAGCGAGCCGAAAACCGCGCTTTTCGGCGAAGCGATCTTCATAAAATAAATTGGAAGCACCATCCCATGCTTCAGGAGGAATACGAGGGGGAGTTTTAGCTGGGGAAATGAAAAAAAAGCGTGAGCCGCGTAAAAGTTCACGCTTATCCCGGCACATGCTGCGGAACAGCCGGCACGCTATGTTCTGACGTTCAAAAGCGAGCCCGTCATTTCGTCCCAGGCGCGGATGGTGGCGGCATTGGCCGTGTAGGCTGATTCCGTAGTAATGAGCCCGGCGAACTCACGCGGCAAATCCACATTGCTGCCTTCCGTCAAAGACCGCACCATGCTGGAGGCCCGTTGTCCGTCCCGATAACGTTGTATACCTTCGGCATCGGAGGCATTGGCCTGTTGCAGGCGATCCAGATCCTGCACCGCAGCGCTGTCATAATTTTCCTGGGTGTTGCGCATCCCCCTGGCCGACAGTTCCAGAGAACTGCGCACGTCATTTTCTCCCAAATGGTTAATTACGGCGGGGCCGGGCGACATATCCCGGTATACGGCGCCCACCCGGACTCCTTCATCATAAGGCCCTGTCTGCAGCGAAATAAGCTTCGCCTTGTAGCCGTCGGTATTGACGTTGGCGATATTTTCCGCCCGAACTTCCATAACGGAGTCAAGAGCGCTTAATGCGGATTGCGGTATGGCAAAATTAGGCATTGCAGCCTCCTTTTCATCCCCAAAGGCTTTTGCTCAAATACGCAGACAGCATAGAGCGGATCTCTGAAAAAAACCATGATTAAAATATGCGAGCCGCCGCCTCTTCCAGTTGCTTGCTGGTGATCAGGTCGCGCAATACAAGTGGACGTCTTGCCCCTTCTCCTTTGGGGAAAAGGGCGACAACGGGGATGCTGGTGCTGTCCAGAGCTTTGAGCAGTTCTTTGCCCGCCTTGCTGTCCCGGGTGAGATCCACCCGTATGGTGCGCATATTATAGCGGCTGCGCAGGCCGGACATGCGTTTTTCGCTTAATGTGGTGTGCTCAAGCGCCTTACAACTGGGGCACCAGTCGGCTGTGAATTCCAACAGCAGCGGCTCTTTTCCTAAAAGCTCGATAAAACGTTCCGGTTCAAAAGTTTCCCAGCTTGTTTCCGCCTGAAGAGAAGCGCCGCCCCACCATGTGGCCAGCAAAATGACCCCCACAGCCAAGGACCGTGAAATCCCCCGGCGCAGACGGCTTGCTCGAAGATGCCCTATCTGCCCCCATAGCCATGCGGCTAGAGCCACGGCGAACAAGTTGAACAAAAATGCCGGAATCCATTCCGCGGGCAGCAGAGTGGTAAAGTAAACCACGGTTCCCATGAGAAAAAAGCCCAGCAACTGTTCAAGGCGCATTGTCCAGGCGCCGGGACGCGGCAACAGGTGCACCAGCTTGGGCCATATGGCCAAAACGCAGTAAGGCAGCGACATGCCTATGCCGACACTGGCGATGGTCAATACCAGCACGGGCAATTCCTGGCGAATAGCCCAGGCCAATACGCCGCCGAGCAAGGGACCGCTGCACGGCGTGGCCAGAAGCGTCGCTAAAAGACCGCTGCCGAAAGCGTGCAGATGGGGATGCCGTTCACCGGCGAACTTCAGATCAAAAATAGGGAGAGAATAAACGCCGAACAAGCTTAAGCCGAGCAGAAACAACACCAACCCCAGCACAACGATGACCCCGGGCTGCTGGAACAACTCTCCCCAGGCCCACCCTGCCATACCCAGCAGCAAAGCAAGCACAATGAACCAGGTCATGATCCCTAAGGCAAAAATGATGCAATGCCTGCGAAAGGCCTTTGCTTGCGTCCGTTTGTTCGTCATGGCGGAAACCGCCATAAGCGCCGAAAATTTAAGAGTCACCACGGGTAAAACGCAAGGCATGAGATTTAATAGAAGGCCGGCCGCAAAACCCAGCAATAAGGCTTCGCTCAGGTGCCGCACTTCCAAATCCACATTATAGGGTTCGGGCGCAAAGTGAGAAAAAAACGTTGCCTGCCGGGCCAGGGCGGCGGCGGGGTCTTCTGCGGCCAAAGACGCGGCATCCGGATGCTCTTTTCCAAGGACCGTCGGGGGCTTGAGACTTCTGCCTCCGGAAAAAGGCGAAGCTTCCGCTTCCAGTCCATCGGTTGCAAGAGCTCCTTCTGAGGGAGAGATAAAGACGTTTTCTCCCTGTTTCCAGTCCTGCCACCAGGGCTCTTCCTCAACCCGCGGCAACACGCTCAACTCTCTGGACGACAACGTCAGCGTCAAAGAGCCGGAAGCGGGCATGCAACTGCCGGTGGAACACAGCAAGCCGGATAAGGAGGCCTGTACAGCCACACCGCCGAGCCCGCTTGTGGCAGCCGGCAGTTCAATCCAAAAAGTAACGGGCCCGGGATAGATAAGCGGGTTGGAATCCCCGGTTCCCGGCAGAGCCATCCCGGCGAAGAGCGTCTCTTTTTTCGGCGAAGGCAAAGGAAAGCGTACTGTTACGGCGCTACCCCGTTCTTGTATGATTCCATCCACTTCCCGGTCGGAAAGGCGGTTCATGGGAAAAGCATTAAGAGGCGCAAACGAAACCCGCACAGAGGTGGGAATGCCCTCTTTGCTTTCCGGACCATAAAGATAATGGCCCTGCGGCGGAAGAGCCGTCAGAGCCACCAAAATTTTCGCGTTGGCGCGAGTTTGTGCGCGGGGGGCACTCGCATTGGTTTCGGGTGACACAGCAGCCGGGGCCTCCGGCTCTGATTCCACCGGCAGGAGAAAGGCTTTCCAGTAGAGTGGACAATTGGCGTCGGAAAACGCCTGGGCATGCCCGGCAAAACATAACAGGCATAAAAGTATACAAGAGAAAAAAATACGCATAGGCATCCCTTGGAGCATACCAAAATTCGATACCAGCTTTTAACGCAAATACGCTTCCCTTTTGTGTTCGGTCATTTTTACCCCACCGCCCCACGCTTTAAGGGCATATGCCTGCAGCGCAAAAACGCGTTTGCGCAAGCGCATTACGGCTTTACAGACTGCGGCCGACAAAACCAAGACGGCGCCGCCAAAGGGGGCTCTCCATGCGGAGCGCCGCACGCTGATACCGAAAAAACTGTCTGTCCCTAGGAGCTGTCTCTAAATAAATCTTTTGTCCAAAGAGCTGCGTCATCCAGTTCTTTTTTCTCCGGTCGAGTACCGTAAGAGTACACTCCCTTCGCAAAAAGAGCTGGATTTCTTGCTCTTGGCGCAAAATCTTTTATTTAGAAACA
>JAVBOT010000009.1:0-86749 GCA_031550225.1 Desulfovibrio sp. | reverse complement strand
TCACGGCCTCGGCAACGGCTTCCGCCTGCTCCTCGGCCGCAACTTTTTCTTTACGCTTGGTTATGGCATAGGCCCCGCCCAGGAGCACGGGCCAGAGACCGGCGATCATGGGCACGGAGCCCAGCGCGCCGGACGTCAGCTCCGGCACGGAGGCGGCCCCCAGAACGGGCTGGCCGAGTTCCTGGTGGGGAACGGGCGAAAGGTACAGCCAGTTGGTGCCGCCCATTTCCGTTTCACCGTAGATATGGTCCACGTATTTGCCCGGCGTTTTGGCGATGCGCTCGTGGGCTATCTGCAAAAGATCGGTCCGTTTGCCGAAGAGAAGGGCTCCGGTGGGGCAGGTTTCCACACAGCCGGGCAGTTTTCCTTCCAGAAGACGGGGTTCGCACAAAGTGCATTTGTGCACCAGGGGGTTGATTACCTTGTTGTAATCGTACGAGGGAATATTAAAGGGGCAGGCGATCATGCAGTAGCGGCAGCCCACGCAGAGGCTGGGATCGTACGTGACGGAGCCGTCCGGGTTCTTGACGAAGGCCTTGACGAAACAGGCCGAGGCACAGGCCGGTTCCTGGCAATGGTTGCACTGGAATTTACGGAATACCACTTTGCCGCCGGCGGTCTCGTATTTATTGACCACGGTGTATTTCTGAAAATCCGTGCGGCGCTTTTTATCCAGCACGGTCAGATCGTCAAAGGGCTTTTCCGGTTTTCTGTACTTGTCAGGGGTGAGCAGCTTGTTGGCCTGCTGGCAGCCCGATTCGCACTTACGGCAGCCGATGCAGCGGACAGAATCGTGCAGGACGCCCACAGCATCGGGATGGCCGGAAAAACCGGCCACAGGAGCCGCATTGCCTGTTTTGGGCGCCACCGCGGCGGCAATGCCGCCCGCGCTCAAAAGAGAGAGGAATTTTCTACGTTGCATAGGAAGACTCCTTCTTAGTTCCCGCGAATCTTGTGGCATTCGGCGCATTCGGTTGCTGCGGGCTTTTGATTCATCCGCGCATGGCAGGTCATGCATTGCTGGTGGTAGGCGGCCTTCAGGGACAGGCGGCCTCCGGGCGCGGACTGTGAATCAACACTGTGACAACTGACGCATTTGGGAGGAGTCTTGGACAAGGGGCTGTTATGGTGGCAGCCCTGGCACAAGGTGCCTTTATCCGTATGAAACGCCACGGCAAGGCGGCTGTTCCGCTGTTTTTCCCAAAGAGCATTGACGATTTTGCGGTGAGGCATTTCACTGGCTTCAAATTCTTTAGCCAGAAGCCCCAAGGTGACTTTTTCCGGAATATCGATTTGGTCGTAACCGCGTGCGCTCTCTCTATCCCGCAGATACACGCCGCTCGCGGCCAGAGCTTCTTTCTTTTCTTTGCTAAGGCCAAGCATATAGGCAGGATTCGTGCCCTGTTCCTCGTTTACGCCCGGAGGGGAAACGTGGCAGGTGGCGCAGGAGTTGTGGGACAGTTTGAGCGGAATTTGCGTGTGGCAGCCGGCGCAGGATGCTTGCTGCGTTTTTATGTTGTGGCAGCCCACGCAGGATTGGCGGGCGTCGGGCTTATGCATGGCCATGGATAAGTTAATGAAATTACCCTCGGCTTTACCTTCATAGCTATGGCAGTCCGCGCAGGAAGCAATCTTTTTATGATGGCAGCCGCGGCAGTCAAGAGTCATGGCTTCGTGGAACTTATGGTTAAAGCTCACTGTGGCCATCATGCCCTTAACGCTCTGCGGCTTTGCCGGCTCAGGCATCAAGAGAACCACGTCGGCCTGGCCGCGCTTAAGGCGGGGGATGGAATCCACAGGCGTTTTAGCGCTTTGAGCGGCAAAAGCCGCTTGGGCAGCGGGGCTGTGACAGCCGGCGCAATCAAAGGGGCCGTATTCCACCACCTGATCTTTTTTTGCCGCAAGGGCCAGGTGACAGTTCACGCAGCTCTGGTGCGTCGCCACATCAAGGGTGAGGCGTTTTTGCAGCGGGCCGTTATCATCCGAGGCAGCCGGATTCTTGGCAAGGGCGGCTTTTTTGACCTTCGGCAGCAGGTGACAGGCGCGGCAGGAATCTTCTTTGTTTTCGCCCCAGACCAGCTTTTGCTTATCCGGATCAAAGACATGGTGGCAGGCGGCGCAATTTTTGTCTTTATTGCCCGCAACGGGGATAAACTTGGAAACGGTGTGGTTATAGTGGATGCGCTTATCAAGGCCTATGTCCTGCCAGTTCGAGGACACAGCCGGAGCGGGGTTATGGCAGGTTCGACATTCGGCATCCAGGGGGCCGCTTTTTTTCCCGGCCTTGGCTAGATCGATATGGCAGCCGATACAGTTGGCGTGGAAAGTTTCCTTCAGAGCTTCGCCCGTAAGCTCGCCGGTGTCCATAAATCGGAACGAATACGCTCCCGCATCGCCCGGTTTGAGCGGCTTATGGCAGCTGCTACAGTCCTTTTTCATCGCGCTCAGCGCTTTGGTATGCTGATCGTGCAAAAAAGTGACGGCAGGCAACGAGAGCTTTCCATCCGCGGCCATGGCGTCGATGGTGAGCACATCGGCGCGTTTTTCCACCATGGCCTTTTTCGTTTCCTCAGTCGCCGCGAACCCATGCCCGGCAAAGACCAGAAAAACGAGGGCCAGAGCGAAAAAGCCCGCCCAGCGCGGCAATGACGTCTGGTTCTTCATAGTGCAGTCCTTTGATAAGGTGAAACAACCCACACCAGCCAGCCACCCCGGGCGTGCGGCCTTGCCTGCCGCGCCGTAGCCGTAAACGCATTCACCGCGCCAAACGGACGGAACCTGTGCTGAAAAACACGAAAGAGCCCAAGGAGGTACCTAACAGTATAGAGACGCCGATTTTTCGCACGGCAGCCCGCTTTGCGGCCGGAAGTTCCGGCAACAGAAGCAGCCTGAATACAGTGCGGGAGATTCGGCAACCCCCCATGTGAAATGGGCGCGCTGCCGGAATAGACACACCAGGGCACGCGCTTCAGCATGTGGAGATTTTCACATGCCTATACCTGGTGTGTTAGTCCGCTTACAAGTCCGCGTCAAGCGAAAACTTCCGGCGCGGGCCTGTTCGGAACCTAGCGTATGGTTACAAAAATTCAACTCATCATTTTATGAGGAGTTTTTGCAAAGATCGCTGGCTGGAAAATGTGATTTTCAGCCAACTTACGCCGCTTATTGCCGCGCAAGATAGTGTTTGTCTGCAAAACGAACACTGGCAAAAATCCGCTTGCAATCCGCAGCCGCCCGGAGTAAAGGGAGCTTTCGTGGTGCTCGGGATCAGCATCCCTCCCCTCTCCTTGCGCGTGCGTCATCCTCCATTCGGAAGAGGCAAAGCTAAGCAGGCCGCGCGGTACGCTTTTTTGCTTGACTGCCGTTGGGGTATTTCGTAAATATCTCAATTCCGGGTGGTTAGCTCAGCTGGGAGAGCATCGGCCTTACAAGCCGAGGGTCGCAGGTTCAATCCCTGCACCACCCACCATCACGCTAGCGCCGCTGGCAGCGGTTTTTGCGGGATGGGGAATTTGTGGAGCGGTAGTTAAGACGGTTATAACGCCGGCCTGTCACGCCGGAGGCCGAGGGTTCGAGTCCCTTCCGCTCCGCCACCGTCAATTACGGGCGCATGCCCGAAAGCATATTTGTCCGGTTCCGTAACGCCGGGCAGCAAAGCGGCCCGGAAACAGGGCCAGGTTACGGAGCGGTAGTTAAGACGGTTATAACGCCGGCCTGTCACGCCGGAGGCCGAGGGTTCGAGTCCCTTCCGCTCCGCCATTTACGCAAAAGCGAGGTTTAAGCCTCGCTTTTGCCGTTTTACGGTATCGGCCGCCGGGAGGATGCGTATGAATATTGAACGGCTGCAAGAAATCCGTCCCGATCAAACCGCTGCCCTGCTGGCGATATGGGAAAGTTCGGTGCGCGCGACACACGCTTTTTTGAGTGAAACGGATATTGCTGAACTGAAGGGGCTTGTACCGGAATATTTCGGCGCGGTGGATCTGTGGATTGCACGGGGCGACGGCGAAGAAATTATGGGGTTTGCGGGCATTGCCGGCGATATGCTTGCAATGCTTTTTGTGCGGGCGCAAGCACGCGGGCAGGGCGTCGGCCGTGCGCTCGTGGCGCAGGCCCTGGGCCAGGGGGTGACGCGGCTTGATGTCAACGAGCAAAATCCGCAGGCGGTGGGCTTTTATGAGCATATGGGTTTTATCGTCACCGGCCGTTCCGCCCTGGACGGCCAGGGCAAGCCCTTTCCTTTGCTCCACATGCGTTTGAAAACGGCGACAAAGGCTCGGCCCACTCATCCGGCGTGAGCCTGATATGCCTTACTTGTTATTTTGCCCCTGTTTTTGAGGAAGAGCCGTTACGGCTCAATAATCAGCATGTCATTTTCATCAAATTTCCAGGACGCGGCATAGGCGACTTCCCAATAATAGCCGTCCGGATCCTGAAAATATCCGCTGTACCCTCCCCAAAAGACTTCCCGCGGCTGTTTGACGAGTATGCCGCCATGCCGTTTTACGAGTTCCATGAACGTATCGACCGCTTCCCGCGACGTCATGTTGCACGCCAACGTCATACCGCAAAATCCCCCCTGGGAAAGCGCCGGAGGATTGTCCGGGTTTATGTCTTTGGCCAGCTCCGTAAGAGGATACAACTCCAGCTTGCTGCCCTGGTTGTCAAAAAAGACAACGGGCGGTTCGCCTTCTTCGGCATGGGTTTTGAAGCCGATATTTTTATAAAACGCCAAAGAGCGTTTTATGTCTCGCACGCCGAGGCAAATGAGATTAATTCTGTTCATGCGTTCAGCCTTCCCTTTTCGCGTCTGCCGCGGGCTTTTTCACAACGAGCGCATCAGGCGCCGGCTTACCATTTTTTCCATTTCCTCTTCGGAGTGCGTGGCGAGGAAATCTTGTATATCTTCTATGGTCGCGTCTTTTTCAGTGGCGGTGGCAAAGCGGTAGTTAAGCGGATTCAAGTAATGCACGGCGTCAAAAAAGGTGTCCGCGGTCAGGTGCTGGAGAAAAACAAGAAGCTCTTCGATGTTTTCTTTTTCCGACGCCTGGACGAAAGCTCCTGCTGTGACCATTGCGGCCAGGGGGGTGTTGGGGAAAATCGTCAGCCCGGTGGTGGAGATGCGGCGCGGGCGGAGTTGGTTGAACATGGCGGCGGTGGCCGCTCCGCTGGTTTGTCCTTGGCCGCGTCCGGCCATGCCCAGGATATAAAAGGTCGTATACTCCATTCTCGCCGCGTCCAGGCGCAAAAGCTGCTCCACCGATTCTTGCGCCGTGTGCCCTTTTTTCATCAGGGCCAAGGCGTCGTCATTGCCGTTTTCCGTGCCGACATACACATGGGTGAGCCCCAGCGCGCGCAGTTCCCGCAATTCTTCCGAGCTCTTGGCCGTGATATCGGGAATCCGGGTTTGCATGCTCAACTCACTGAATTTGGGAACATACTGCCGCACCAGCTTGATGTAAGCTGCGAGCGTGCTTGCGGGTAGAGCAAAGGGGTTGGACCCGGTCAGATAGACTCTTGCATCAGGCGGATGGCCCGGGCACAGCGCCGCCAGCTCTTTTTCCAGGTGCTCCAGAGAGGCGGCCTTGAAAACATACCCGCGAGAAACGTAGCAGAAGCCGCATTCATTATAGGTGCAGCCCTGGGTTGCGCGCAGTAAAAGGGATTTGGCCTCTTGAGGCGGGCGCATGGCCTGTTCCGTAAATTCCATATTGACTTCCTGCGGCTGCGTCATAGTTACTTAGTACTGATTTCATACGTCGGCCGCCGGCCGATGTATGAGGAGCGCTTCGCCGAAAAACGCGGTTTTCGGCTCGCTCACGCCGCTTATAGCGGCGCTGGGGGTCATTCCCTGATGAATTAGGGAATGACGTCTAAAGACAGAAATGTTTTTTATTCCGGAAGAGCACGAGGCGCAACTTTTTTTGAGGGGCGCTTCAGGGGCTCCGCCCCTTCGGATTAACGGCAAAGCCCGCGAGGCGGAAAGATTGCAAAGGCGCGCTCTCTCCGGCGCTGTGGGTTTTGGCGCGGGGAATCCGGCCTGGACAAAGACTTTGTTTTTGCGCTTAAAAAGGGTATGGAGGTCTGCGCGAAACGCATGCGCTCAGTGAGGGCTCTTTTTGCCGTGATGCCGCGCAAGGCTTCGTTTATTGCTTCGGCTCTGTAGAGAAGTTATTTCATAAATGCCCTTTCGCCCTTTGGCTGCGTCAGATTTTGCCTGCTATTCCGGTCGAATACCGTAAGAGCACTCGCTTATAGCAGGCTTATCATCCTTGCCGGAGAGCAAAATTGCGATTTGTGCAATGGCTTCTGGTGCGGGTACGCTCCCGGCGCAAAAAATTCGCCTTCGTTGCCTCACGAAAAACGAGCGGCGCCACCGAAATCTTTCACTTGAGCCGTGACGGCATTTTTCTTCCGCCAACCCTCTTTGCCGGAAACCGGCCCGGAGTATGCATGTTTAGCCTGATATTCAAAAAAATATTCGGTTCAAAAAACGACCGTTACATTAAGCAAAAAATGCAGGTGGTGGCTCGAATAGTCGCTTTTGAACCTGAAATGCAAAAACTTGCTCCGGAGGAGTTTCCCGCTCGTATGGCGGAATACAAACGCCAGGTCATGGCGGGTGAGGCGGATTTGGACGGTCTTTTGCCCGAAGTGTTCGCCCTGGTGCGCGAAGCCGCTGTCCGCAGTCTCGGCATGCGGCACTTTGACGTGCAGCTTATCGGCGGCATGGTGCTGCACAGCGGGCGTATTGCGGAAATGAAAACCGGCGAAGGCAAAACTTTGATGGCTACCCTGGCCGTTGCCCTTAACTCCTTGTCCGGCAAAGGCGTGCATGTCATCACGGTGAACGATTACCTGGCCAGGCGCGACGCCGCCTGGATGGGAGCCTTATATAACTATTTGGGCCTCAGCGTGGGCGTTATTGTCCACGGGCTTAACGATCAAGAGCGCCAGGAGGCGTATAACGCGGATATTACTTACGGCACCAACAATGAATTCGGCTTTGACTACCTGCGCGACAATATGAAGTTTTACCAGACGCAGCTTGTGCAAAGGGGGCACAATTTCGCCATTGTGGACGAAGTGGACTCCATCCTTATTGATGAAGCCAGAACGCCGTTGATCATTTCCGGAGCCGCGGACGAATCCACGGAGCTGTACCGCAAGATTAACGAAATTGCTGTGCGGCTCGGCCCGGATGACTATACTGTTGATGAAAAAGCCAAAACAGCCATGCTTACGGATCAGGGCACGCAGCATGCCGAGCGGCTGCTCGGCATTGACAACCTTTTTGACGCCCAGAACATAGCGCTGCAGCACCATGTGCATCAGGCTCTCAAGGCGCACCATGTGTTTAAAAAAGACGTGGATTACATAGTCAAAGACGATCAAGTGGTGATCGTGGATGAATTCACGGGCCGGCTCATGCCTGGCCGCCGCTTTTCCGACGGCCTGCACCAGGCCCTGGAAGCCAAGGAATATGTGAAAGTGGAGGCGGAGAACCAAACGCTGGCCTCCATCACCTTTCAAAATTATTTTCGCATGTACAATAAGCTTGCGGGCATGACCGGCACGGCGGATACCGAAGCTGTGGAGTTTCATGAAATTTACGGGCTGGAAGTCATCTCCATCCCCACCCATAAGCCCATGATCCGCATGGACATGCCGGATGTCATCTATCGCACCAAGGCGGAGAAAATGGAGGCCATCCTGGGGCAGATCAAAGATCTGCACAAGCTCGGGCAGCCCGTCCTGGTGGGAACTATTTCCATTGAAACGTCGGAGATGCTTTCCGTCCGCCTGAAAAAAGTGAATATTCCCCATAACGTGCTCAACGCCAAGCATCATGAGCAAGAGGCCGCGATCATCGCCGAAGCCGGGCACAAAGGCAAAGTCACCATCGCCACCAACATGGCGGGCAGAGGTACGGATATTGTGCTCGGAGAAGGCGTACGCGAGCTTGGAGGCCTCTTTATTCTCGGCACGGAACGCCACGAGAGCCGGCGTATCGACAACCAGTTGCGGGGGCGCTCGGGCCGCCAGGGCGATCCGGGATGTTCGCGCTTTTTTCTCTCTCTGGAAGATGATCTCATGCGGCTTTTCGGCTCGGAGCGCATTTCCAAGCTCATGGAAACCTTGGGCCTGCGGGATGGAGAATCCATAGAACACCGCATGATTTCAAGAGCCATTGAAAATGCGCAAAAGCGTGTGGAAGGGCATAACTTTGAAATTAGAAAAACCCTGCTCGATTACGACAACGTGATGAACCAGCAGCGCGAGGTCATTTATTCCTTGCGCCGCGACACCATCAGCCAGGAAGACGTCGAACCCGCCGTCATGGAGTTTTTGGATAATACCCTGGCGGAACTCTATGAATCCTATGTGGCGGCCAGAGGCAATCTGGACGTGGAGCAGGAAGAGTGGCTCATGGGCCGCCTGCAGGAAGTGTTTAATATCCGCCGTCAATGGCAGGACGATCGTCCCCCCTCGCCGGAAGAAGCCCGCGCCTGCGCGCTGGAAAGCCTGGATAGCATCCGCTCCGCAGCCCCGCAAATATATGGGGACATTTTGCGCTACTTTATGCTTGAAGAGCTGGACCGCTCCTGGAAAGAACACTTGCTGAACATGGATCATTTGCGTGACGGCATAGGGCTGCGCGGTTATGGACAGCGTGATCCCAAGCAGGAATACAAACGCGAAGGTTTTGCTCTGTTCCAAGACATGCTCTACCGCATTCAGGAGAATCTGTTTAAATCCTTGACGCGCTTGCGTTTGCAGGTGGAGGCCGCTCCGGAAGAGCCTGTGGAGGCTCCGCTGATTGAAGAGCGGGAGCAAAGCGAGGCGGCGGAAGACGCGCTCCAGGCGGAGCCGCCGGGCGGGAGTTCAGCTTCTTTGTTTCGCCACAAGGAAAGCTCCGGCCGTTTACAGTATTCCGGAGCCGCCCAGCAAGGCGGGGACGCGAAAAAAGAACCTGAGCGTCGTAGCGGCCCTAAAGTGGGCCGCAATGAGGAATGCCCCTGCGGGAGCGGCAAAAAATACAAAAAATGTTGCGGAATAGGAAAATAGGCATGCGCCCATGGCCCCTGTCAACTCCAAAGCGCCTTCCCCTTATATAGCGCAAGATACCTGTCAAGAGCGCGTCTCTTCCCGCGAAATCTGGGCTCTCACCTGGCCTCAGGCGCTTATGATGCTCTTTCAGTTTCTCGTGGGCTTCATCGATGTGCTGGTGGCCGGCTATATCCATCCGCACGTGCAGGGCGCTTTGGGTATTGTGACGCAGCTTCAGTTTTTTTTTATGGTTTTGGGCATTGCCCTGGTCAATGGGGGGCTTGCGGCCATGAGCCAGTCCCTGGGAGCGGGTTTGCCCTTGCGCGCCGAGCGCTATGTGGGGCTGCTTTTTAAGTTGTCTCTGGCATGTAGCCTGTGCATGGTGGCGCTGGGTTTCGCATTGCGCGTGCAGATGCTGCAACTTTTAGGCGTGCCCGAAGCGATTTTTTCCCTTTGTCTCGATATGTGGGATCTTTTGCTGTTCATCCTTCCCTCGAGCTATTTGAGTTTCGCAACTGTGGCGGTGTTTAGGGCGCATAAAAAGGTATGGATCCCCCTGGCGTCCGGTATGGTGGTGTGCGCCGTCAACACGGTGGGGGATCTGGCGTTCGGCCTCGGCTGGTTCGCAATGCCCGCGCTGGGGGCCAAGGGTATTATCGGGGCATCCATTGCCTCGGTCACCGCCGGTATGATTTTTAATTTTGTCATGCTTTTCAGGCAAAAGATCATTACAACCCGGGCTGCCGTTCCCGTGCGCTGGGAAAAACGCGCGCTTCCCTATATGTTGAAAGTGGCGCTGCCCGCCGGGGGCTCCCAGCTGCTTTGGCATCTCGGGTATCTGACGCTTTTTTTTATCACCAACACCTTACCCACGGACAGCGTAAACGCCGTGGCGGGCCTTACCGCGGGCATGCGCATTGAGGCGATTCTTTTCCTTCCGGCCATGGCCTTCAGCTTTACCGGCTCCATTCTCGTGGGGCGCTGTTTGGGAGCGGGCAACCGGCAGGAAGCAAAGCGCGTGGGCCTGTGGGTGACAGGCGTGGGCGCTTTAAGCATGAGCCTGGTGGCGGCAATGCTCTTCCCCTTTGTGGCTGATATCGCCGCTTTTGTAGCGCCGGATCCGGCAGTGGCGCAAATTGCCGGCAGTTATTTGCTGTTCAATTTGCTCGCCACACCCTTTACCGTGACCAGCATGATCATGGGAGGCCTTTTTTCCGGCGCCGGGGCAACGCTGTTCAGCATGCTGGCCTTCAGCACCGGCACCTGGCTGGTGCGGTTGCCTCTTGCCTGGTATATGGGGCATACTCTCTGGAGAAACGCTTCGGGCGTGTTTATGGCAATGCTTGTTTCGCAGATTGTGCAGGCAAGCATCTGCCTCTTTTTGTTTTTGCGTCGCGACTGGGCTCGCTTCGCTTCCACCGCTAAACGTTTTTCACGGGGCAAACATGCAGAGTGAATACACGCCCATCAATTTCGGCGAAATGCAGCGCTACCTTGGTTTACTCAGCAAAACCAACAGCCAGGCCTCTGACTACAGCTTTGCCAATATTTGGGGCTGGGCGCCGCACTATGGGCTGGAGTGGCGATTTGACGGTCCCTTATGCTGGATTCGTCAGCGTCGCCCCACTCCCTGCCAATGGGCGCCCGTGGGGGCTTGGGAAGAGGTGGATAACTGGTTCGCCCATCCGGAAATGGCCGAAGGAACACATTTTATTCGCGTGCCGCAAAATTTGTGCGAGTTGTGGAGCATAGCCCTGGAAGACAGGGTCCGCATTGAAGAAGCGCGCGGCCAGTGGGATTACTTGTATCTTGCTTCAGAACTATGCACGTTGTCGGGAAACCGTTTTCACAAAAAAAAGAATTTATTCGCGCAGTTCCAGAAACTCTATGAATATGAGTACCGCTCCCTTTCGGAGGCTTGCGTGGAAACGGTGCTGAACATGCAAACCGAATGGTGCCGCTGGCACGATTGCGAAGGCTCCGAAGCCTTGCTGGCGGAAAACGACGCTGTGGCCAGGGTGCTCGCCCACTGGAGCCATTTTCCCGGACTATGCGGCGGCATCATCCGCATTGATAAAGTGCCCGTGGCCTATACTCTGGCCGAGCCGCTGAACAAAGACACGCTGGTCATCCATTTTGAAAAAGCCGCCACAGGAATCAAAGGAGCGTATCAGGCCATCAACTACCTGTTTTGCAATGATGTGGGCAAAAATTTCACCTACATCAACCGCGAACAGGATTTGGATGACGAAGGCCTGCGTAAAGCGAAACTCAGCTACAATCCGGTGGATTTTTCCAAAAAATGCTCGGCGACAATACTATAGATGCCCTTTTACGCAGATTCCCGTCACAGGCGGGCTTTGCCCGCCTGTGACGGAGCTGCTGTTGACAAAGTCCCCTTTGCCTGTAGCCCGCCGCAGGCGGCATCCATTGCCGCCGTTAAGCGCCCGAAGTGCGCATGCCGTTACAAAACCCGGCTTTGCGGGGTTTGCCAGAGCATAAAGCGGCAATCTCTAAGAGGAATGCGGGTCTTCTTCCAGTTCCGCTCCCTGCTCGGCGAGGGATTCGCGCAGCAGCGTCATGTCCACACAGGCGTCCGGGCCATAGGTGATTTCGCCGGTGGCCATATTAATATGCACCTGCTCAAGGCCATCCACAGTATTCAGATTAATGGTGTGGCTGCAGTCCGTTAATGATTGCATATTTTTGATACGCAGTTTTTTCATAGCGCTGTCTCCTTAATTAGTTATGATGCGCATCCGCCGCTGTTGGCGGACGACGGTGCCGACTTTTGCAGCATGACTGTTCTTTTACGAAAATACAACCAACTTAGATTTACGATACTATGAACGCAACGCCTCCTGTTTTCCATATCCAGACCTTTGGCTGCCAAATGAACGCCGCCGATTCCGAATGGCTCGCGCGCTCGTTGCGCGCGCGCGGGTTTGTGGAAGGCTCCTTTGAAAATGCCGTTATCCACATCATTAACACTTGCTCGGTACGCGACAAGCCGGAGCAAAAAGTTTATTCGGAGCTCGGCCGCATCGCACGTTTTTGCAAAGTAAACAGACGCAAAGGCATTACCGTGTGCGTGGGCGGCTGCGTAGCGCAGCAGGTGGGGCCGTCTTTAACGCGGCGTTTTCCCCAGGTCCGGCTGCTCTTCGGCACAGACGGCATTACCCGTGCGCCTGAAGCCATAGAACGCCTCATGGAAAGTCCTTCCCTGCGCCTGGCCTTGCTGGATTTTTCCGAAGGCTATGAAGAACGCTTTGACGTTCGCCTTGAAGTTCCCGGTCAAAGCATTGCTGCCGGGCTGGGCTCTTTTGCCCGCACACCGGCGGGCGCGGAGCCCGGGCGCGCCGAAGGCGAACATGTGCCGCCGTCGGTCTTTGTCAATATCATGCAGGGCTGTGATAATTACTGCACCTATTGCATTGTGCCGTATGTGCGCGGGCGGCAAAAATCGCGCCGGGCCGAGGCCGTGCTGCATGAGTGCCGGATTTTGCTGGAAAAAGGAGCGCGCGAGATCACGCTCCTTGGCCAGAACGTGAATTCCTACGGGCAAGACAGCGGCGCCGACGGCACGCCTTTTGCCGGCCTGCTGCGCAAGGTGGCGGCGCTGCCGGGGCTCGAACGCCTGCGCTTCATCACGCCGCACCCCAAAGATATCGCTCCGGAGCTCATCGCGGCCTTTGCCGATCTGGAAAGTCTTTGCCCTAGGCTGCACTTGCCCTTGCAATCCGGCTCGGACAAAATTTTGCGCGCCATGAACCGCCGTTACGATACGGCCCGCTATCGCGGTGTTGTCGCCGCGCTGCGCAAGGCCAGGCCGGATCTGGTGCTTTCCACCGATATCATCGTGGGTTTTCCCGGGGAAACGGAAGAAGATTTTCAAGATACGCTGCGCATCATGCAAGAGATCGCCTTTACCGCCAGCTTTTCTTTTATTTACTCCGACAGGCCCGGCGCGCGCGCGGCGCTCTTGCCTGATAAAATAGATCGCGCTGTAGCGCTTGAGCGACTAAGCCGCTTGCAGGAGTGGCAAAATAAGGCTAGTGACGAAATATTGGAATCTATGACAGGACAGGACTGCACTGTGCTGCTGGAAAGCAGAAGCCGGTGGGAGCTTGTTTTGGAAAAAGACAACACTGGAGAGATCGCGCCGGACCCGCCCTTCTTCTCTCCGGAGCACAGCCGCGATTCTTCCGCCCGGTATGAAGCCCGGGCGGATCAGACGGGTGTTTTGCCCGGGGACGGAGAAAAAAGGCCCTACGAAGCTTGGCAAGGAAAAACCCCTCAAGGGTTTATTGTCAATGTGAACTTGCCTGTGAAGCCGGAGAAAAATCGTTCCCGGCAAGGGTGGGAGGGAGCCCTGCTCCCGGTGCGCATAGAAGCGGCGGCGAAGCACTCTCTTAAAGGAAGACAGATAGGTGCGCCATGGTAGAGTTATCCGTTCTCGGCATTTCCCTGCAAGAAGACGGCAGTGTTCCGGTTTTATTGCTGTATCCCCAGGGGAGCCAGCGTATTCTTTCTTTGCGTATCGGCCCTATGGAGGCCTTTGCCATATCCTCCGCCCTGCGCGAGTCCGAGCGCTTTGCCCTCCAAAGCGCGGAAGCGGAAAAAGCCGGCCCTCAGGAAGAAAAAGAACCTTCTTCCCGCCCCCTCACCCATGACCTGCTCTTGCGCATGAATGCCGCCCTGGGCGGCAGGCTCCTTGCCGTGGAACTTTTGCGCATGACAGAAGGGGCCTTTGTGGCCGAAGCCGTGCTGGAAGGAGTTTTGGGCGAGGTACGGGTGGATTGCCGACCCTCGGACGGCGTGGCCCTTGCCTTACGCTGTGGCGCGCGCATCAGCGCCGCGGATGAAGTGCTTGCCCATGCTGAACATATAGATATGGTGATGGCGAATTTGCCGGAACATATTCGGGCGCTTGTGGCTGTAAAATTAAATGCCCTGCGTGCGGAAGGGCGCGCTTCAGCGGTTATTGCAAGCGTCAAAGAAGCCGCCGCCTATGTCGGCCGGAAAGAAGATCCGCACCGGGAAGTCCTTAGCGCCGCGCGCAAGATGCTGGAAGAGGAAAAAGCCCTCAAAAAAGCGGAACCGCCGACAGAGCCCCTGAAGCCGGTTGACGAGGCGAGCGCGGCGGCTGAAGAAGCAAGAGCGCCCCGGATTATCCTGGAAGAGGAAATTGTGCTTGTTAAGCAAAACCTTGCTGAGCCGTCCGACAACAACACAGGGCAATCCTCCCCGGACGCTTCCGGCAGCCACAGCATTGTGCTGTCCGGCCCGGGCAAACCCGGGCCGACCATCCGCATTTCTCTGGTGCGGCAACATGCCGAAGGGGAAGCCGAGATTCTGGACGAATTTCTCTTTCCAAGCTCGGGCATTCCCCGGGAAGTGCTGGGAAGCCTCAGCCTCTCCCAGGCGGAAGTACGGGCCGTGGGCAACGCCCTTTCCGAAGAAGATCGCTGGGCGGCCCTTTTGCGCATCCTTGCCCCTGAAACCAAGGAACAGATGTAATGACAGGGCGCGCAAGCCCGGCTCTGCTCCAGGTGGATCAACTGCGCATCGGCTTTGCCCGCCCCGACGGAGGCCGGGGGATAGGCATCGTTGTGGATGGAGTCAGTTTTTCCCTGCACAGAGGGCAGATCCTTTGCCTGGTGGGAGAGTCCGGTTGCGGCAAAAGTGTGACCGCCCTTTCCTTGTTGCGTCTGTTGCCGTCGCCCCCTGCCCTGCATCTGGGCGGCTCCATCTTTTTTGAAGGACAAGACATAAGCTCTTTATCCGAAAAAGGCTTGCGTTCCCTGCGCGGCAACCGAGCGGGCATGGTATTTCAAGATCCCATGACCTCTTTGAATCCGGTCATGCGCATTGAAGAACAAATGACGGAAGGGCTTCGTCTGCACCGCGGGCTCTCCGCCCGGCAAGCCTCCCTTGCCGCGCTGCGCATGTTGGAACGGGTGGGCATAGCAAACCCCGAGGCCCGGTTGCGCGATTTTCCGCATCAGTTGAGCGGCGGCATGCGTCAGCGCGTTATGATCGGCATGGCCCTCATCTGCGACCCTTCCTTGCTCATTGCGGACGAACCCACCACCGCCCTTGACGTCACCGTGCAGCGGCAGATCCTGGCCCTTATGCGAGAACTTATGCGCGCGACCCACGGCGCATTGCTGCTCATTACCCACGACCTTGGCGTGGTGGCGCAGATTGCCGACGATGTGGCGGTCATGTATGCCGGGCGCATTGTGGAGCAGGGGCCTGCCGGCGTGGTGTTGGGAAAACCCGCGCATCCTTACACACAGGGACTTTTGCGTTCGCGTCCGGATGTGTTTGTCCGTAAAGAGCGTTTGGAGACCATTGCCGGGACAGTGCCCAGCTTGTGGAAGATTCCGGAAGGCTGCGCTTTTCATCCTCGCTGCCCCCATGTGATGCCCCGGTGCCGGGAGCAGGCGCCGCCTTTTTTTGTGTTGTCAGAAGCGCAGGCACGGTGCTGGCTTTTGGAGTAGCGGGGGGAAGGAAACGGGGAGAAGGAAAAAGGCGAAAATCTCCGGCGCTCGCCAGCCCATTCGCGCGCCGCGGCGCGCGAATGGGCGCATAAAGAAGGGCGATCAGCCCCTACCAGTCCAGAGTCGCCTTGAACGCGGCAGCAAGAGCCTGAACCTCTTGCTCCAAAATGACCTCGCTGTTGCTGGTGACGGTGAGCAGTCCGGAATCCGATACGTTACCGATAAGCGCCGCATCAAACCCGAGCCTGCATCCGCAAGCCGGGGTGAAGAGGCTTTGGAATGCGCGCGTTTGATCGCGCGGCACGGTCACCAGAAGGCGTCCGGAGGATTCAGCGTACAAAAGCGTGGTCAAGGCTTCCTGATCGCGATTTTCCGGACCGGCAAAGCCGTCCATGCCAAGGACAGGGACGCGATCCAGGTTGATCCGCGCCCCAAGGCGCCCACCCAGGGACATTTCCGCCAGGGCGACGGCCAGACCGCCGTCAGACAAATCGTGGCAGGCGCTGATGAGTTTTTCCCGCATGGCTTTGTGCACCAGCGCATAGCGGGCCTTTGCCCCCATCAGATCCACATGCGGGACAGATCCGCCCTCAAGGCCGAGTTCCGCGGCTATTTCGCTCCCGGCCAGATCCTTGCCCGTGAAGCCAAGCAGGTAAACCGCATCTCCCGCATGCTTAAAGTCGGAACTCACCGCCAGATTCACGTCCGGGATGATCCCCAGAATAGAAAACAGAACCGTGGGCGGAATGGAAATTTTGGCCCCGCCTCCGCTGTAGTCATTTTTCATGGAATCTTTGCCCGAAATGCAAGGCACGCCATAGCCCAGGCAGAAGTGTTCAAGGGCTTTGCAGGCCCGCACCAGCTGGGCCAGCTTGTATGCTCCATCCGGCGTTTTTTCCGAGCGAACCGGATCGCACCAGCAAAAATTGTCTACTCCGGCAAGGCGCTCAGGGTCAGCGCCCACGGCAACCGCGTTGCGCACGGCCTCGTCAATGGCGTTGGCCATCATCCAGTACGTATCCGCATCGCTGAATTTGGGGCAGATGCCGTGGGAAAGCACAATGCCGCGCTCAGAGTCCAGCAACGGGCGCAGTACGGCCGCATCTGCGGGGCCATCGCGCAAAGCCCCCACCAGAGGCTTGATGACGCTGCCTCCCTTCACCTCATGGTCATACTGCCGGATGATGTACTCCTTGCTGCAAATATTCAGGCGGTCCAGCATGGCCGGCAGCAAGGCGTTTTGGTCCAGGCCCCGCTGCGCCGCCGTTGCGTAAAGGCCGGCGGGGGCGCCTTGAGGAGTATGCAACCCCTTGCCGCCCTGCGGATACCGGGCCGGGCGCTCCCAACAGGCCTCCAGTTTCATTTGCGGCACGCCGTCATGCATGAAGCTCATGGGGAGATAGGTTACCGTATGCTTATCGTAGGTGACATGGAAATAGCCGGAATCCGTAAATTCGCCGAGGGCTGTGGCTTCCACGTCCATTTCCCGGGCCAGCTGCAAAAAACGCTGCAAGCACTCGGGCGGCACTGCCAGGGTCATGCGCTCCTGCGCCTCGGAGAGCAGAATTTCCCAGGGGTTCAGGCCGTCATATTTTAAAGGGGCTTTGGCAAGATCGATCCGGCAGCCGCCCGTGTCCTCGGCCATTTCGCCCACGGAGGAGGAAAGGCCTCCGGCCCCGTTGTCCGTGATGGCGGTATAAAGGCCCAAGTCGCGCGCCCGGATGATGCAGTCATACAGTTTACGCTGGGTAATGGGGTCGCCTATCTGCACAGCCGTTGCCGGGGAGCCTTCATGCAGCTCTTCGGAAGAAAAGGTCGCGCCGTGGATGCCGTCTTTGCCGATGCGGCCGCCGGCCATGACCACCACGTCCCCTTTCCGAGCTTTTTTATAGTGGCCCGGCTTGCCGTGGATGCGCGCGGGCAGCATGCCCACCGTGCCGCAATACACCAAAGGCTTGCCGAGGTAACGCTCGTCAAAGACCAGAGAACCGTTTACCGTGGGAATGCCGGACTTATTGCCTCCGTCCTCCACGCCCCGGCGCACGCCTTCCAGCACCCGGCGCGGGTGCAGCAGGCGCGGCGGGAGCTGCCCTTCATAAAAAGGCGAAGCAAAGCAAAACACATCGGTGTTGCATACAAGCTCGGCGCCAAGGCCTGTGCCCATGGGGTCGCGGTTCACGCCCACAATGCCGGTAAGCGCGCCGCCGTAAGGGTCCAGGGCGGAGGGGCTGTTGTGCGTTTCCACTTTAATGCACACGTCATGGCTGTCGCTGAAGGCTACTACGCCGGCGTTGTCCTTAAAGACCGAGCGGCAGAAGTCTTCTTCCCCCAGCCGGGCGCGGATTGCCGCGGTGGAAGCCTGGATGCAGGTTTTATATAAACTATTGACGCGCTCGCGCCGGCCGCTTTCCTTGTTTTCATAGGCAATGTCCGCGGCGAAAATTTTATGCTTGCAGTGTTCGGACCAGGTTTGGGCCAGGACTTCCATTTCCGCATCCGTGGGATCAGGCAAAAGCCCCATCCGGGCGCGCGTTGCCCGCGTGTCAGCATCGGCATAATGGGCCTTTATCGCGTGCATTTCTTCCAAAGAAAGAGCCCAGGTATTGGCCCGGCTGACGGCAAGCAGCGCTTCGTCATCCATGTTCGATAACGGCACGACGTCCACTTTGTCGCTGGCGGCGCCCGTGACTCTGGCGGCACGGGGAATGAATCCCGGCTCTTGCAGCCACATTGAGCCGCTTTTGATGCTGTGGCGCTGGATAAGTTCATTGCACAAAAGGTCTGTGGCGATACGCTCCGCCTGAGCCAGGGAAAGTTCACCGCGCAAATGATATTGCGTGGCGGTATACACGGCGAAATCGCGCGCCTTATCCAGCACAAGGGCCAGAGTATCGCGGGCCGTGCGGCCTTCATTGTCCGTTACGCCGGGACGAAACGCCACCTCGATGATCCAGTCCGCGTCCGAAGCAAAGGGGCTAAGAGAAGCCTCCTGCAACACCGGATCGTGCAACGCCGCCTTTTGCAAGGCCTTTTCCATGTCTTCCCTGCTGAGGCCTTCCACCGCATAGGCCTTGACCACCCGGGCAAAAGGCGCTTTAAAGCCCAGGGCGGCCTTAATCTGGCCGGCCACATTCGCGCCCACGCAGTCATCAAGATGGGACTTCAGACGGATTTCCACGCACTGCAGCATATGGCCTCCTGCCGGGACAAAATGAAAAGGCGCTGGCGCGCCCGGAGACTGTTGGCAAAGCCTTCTTTGGCAACAGCCCGCCACGTGGGCACAGGCGGCATCCATTGCCGCCGTTAAGCGCCGGAGTGAGCGTGCCCCGCCAAACACCGTCTTGCGGAGTTTGGCGTCACTAAGGACGCCGGCGCCCCCGGCGCGATAAAAACCCATCATACGGCGGAAGGCTTTTTTTGCCAAGAGAGGTCACGGTACTTGCGCTCCCGGGCCGGGAGCGCTAAAAATTAGCGGGATGAGGCGGCGCTGCTTTTTTGGGGGCGCCGCTCCCTTAAACTTCCCCGGTGAGGGCTCCAAAGGGCAAAATCCCTTGGCCGGCATATTCTATCCCCATACAGGTGTATGTTGTCTTTATGTCTGAAACAAAAAACAAGATCATCTATATCCACGTCGGGATGCACAAAACAGGCACCACAAGCCTGCAATATTTTTTTTCTTCTGAAAGAAAGTATTTTATTGAACAGCATAAGCTTTATTATCCGCCGGCAAAAGGCATGACGAACCACAGGCATAAGTCGCTGTTTCCTATACAGCGAAAAGAGTTTCAAGAAATAGTCGGCACGGCTGAAAAATTGGGCTGCAGCACGATATTGCTCAGCAACGAAAGCTTGGCCATGCACGGGCTTGATGATCATTGCCTGAACATCATACGCGAAACCGCGCCGGAATTTACCGTTAAGTTTATCATTTATGTGCGACGCATTGATGACTTTTGCAAGGCCTGGTTTGCGGAATTGCACAAATCCGCGCCGCTTTCGGGCAAAAAAAACTATGCTGTTTTTATGAACAAAGCCCACCGGCGAAAAGCTTTTTTCCTGTATCCTTCCCGGCTTATTGAAAAATGCATCGGCCAGGTGGGCAGGGAAAACGTGCTGAGCCGCAACTATGCGCCGAAGCTGCTTGTAAAACAGAATATCATTGAGGACGTTCTTGTTTTATTGGATCTTACCGTCCCCTCTGAAAAAAAGAAGACCACGCATTTTAATTTCACCTTGCCCCCCGCCTGTTTGCCGTACATGACCGCATCAAGCTACTCTTCATCCGGCTATGGCTACAGTGAGGTGCAGATACGCAAAAAAATGGCCGCTGCTTTCGCGTATGCCGGGCCCGGGAAAATTTCGGAAAATATACAAGCGGCGATTGCGGCTGAAATAGAGAACCTGGACGCAAACTACCTGCCGAACTATAAACAAAGCTTCGGGCAAAGGCCTTTGTCCTTGCAGTTTCCGGAGCTGCAAGCCCGGCCGGAGCAGATTTACCAGATGGAAATGCTGCACACGATTTACCGGCGCATCACCTGGCCTGAGCGGATGGTATGGCGCATCGGCGTTACGCTTTTTTTCTTTTTTTCCAGGTTTGACTCCTTGCGAAAGCTCCTTCTGCGCCTTGTGCCTGACAAGCGGGAGTAGAAGCGGCTTCCTATACATCCACTGTCAAATTGTGCAAAATGCGGGTACCGGCTCAGTTTGTCGTGATGCTTTGCCGGGCATCGTTTGTTGTTGGGGCCATGTACCGTACGAGTGTACTCCCTCAGCAACAAGCCTGCCCTCCGCGCCTGACGGCAAACCGCGTCCGGTACCGGCATATTTAAACTGAGCCAGTATGAAAATGCGATATATATTATGCGTGATGATTTGAAAAAACTGTATTTAGAACCCACTTCCCGGTGCAACTTCAAGTGCTCCATGTGCTTCCGGCACTCCTGGTTTGATGAGCGCCCGGGCGACATGTCCGCCGTCACCTTCGCCAATGTTTTACGCTGCATGCCTTCGAGTGTGGAAACGGTCTTCTTCGGCGGCATGGGCGAGCCTCTTTTCCATAAAAACATTCTCGATATGGTGCAAAGCATGGCCGCGCGCGGAGCGCGCGTCGAGCTTTTGACCAATGCGGCTCTTCTTGACGCAGCCATGTCCCGCGCGCTTCTCAAAGCCGGCCTGGCCATGCTTTGGATTTCTCTGGATGCTTTTGATGAGGAATCGTATGGGGCCATACGGGTGGGGGGCGAGCTTGCGGCGATCAAGCGAAATATCCAGGCCTTCAACGATGAACGCGGGCGTATGGGATCGCGCGCGGAACTTGGGCTGAACGTGGTGGCCATGAAAAGCAACGCCAGGCAGCTTGCCCACATTCCGCGTTTTGCCGTGCTGCACAAGGTAAGCAAGGTCAATATCTCGCACCTGATCCCGAGCGATGAAGCTTCGGAAAAGCAAATCCTGTATGATAGAGTCATGGATGGCGGTACGGGGCTTGCTCCCAGAGCCTCCGCGCCCACCATCAATATTCCCTTGATGAACTGGCGGCAGGAGGAGGTTGCCGACGGCCTGAACGGTCTGCTTGCTTCTTCCGCCTGTAATCTTGTCCTTTCCGGCCAGCCCCTTGCGCGAAGCGTCAACCGCTGCCGCTTCATTGAGGAAGGCATCGCCTTTGTCCGTCACGACGGGCAGGTCAGCCCGTGCATGTCTCTGTTGCACAGCGCATATATTTACATTAACCGCAAAAAGCGCGTCATTTATCATCACTCGTTCGGCAATGCCGGAGAGTTGAGTCTGGAAGCCATATGGCATGGAAACGAGTACAGCGAGTTTAGAAAAAAAGTTAGAGAATTTGATTTTTCTCCCTGTACCCGCTGCGGCGGCTGCGAACTGTCTGAAAAAAACAGGCAAGATTGCTTCGGCAATACCAGCCCCACCTGCGGAGCTTGCCTGTGGGCCGAGGGGCTGGTGAGCTGCCCCTAAGGGCGCCGGTACCAGCATGTGCAAACTAGCCGCTGCCGCGGCGTCCTCTCAATTGCCCCGGCGGCCGCGCTGTGTTACTCTTGAGAATGGCCAGGTTCGTGCTTTTATTGCCCGGCGCGCCGCTGCCAGCGGCGTGGGCGAGCCGAAAACCACGCTTTTCGGCGAAACGATATTCATACAATAGGCCAGTGGCCGATTTATGCGATCAGCACTATAAAGGAGCCTTATGAGCAGCCTTAAAGACATGTATAGTTCCATAGTCAAAGATCCTTTTCCGGAAACCGTGCATATTGACTTTGGCGCAACGCGCCTGTCTTTTCGCCGCCGTTCCTGGGAGATAGGGGGCGAGCGCCGGGGTTTGCGCTACGGGGAAAACCCGGATCAGCCCGCCGCTTTATACGCTCTGGAGGAAGGCTCGCTCCATCTTGACGGCATTGCCTATAAGGGGCCGGAGCAAGGGCTTGTCTCCGCTCTGACGGAAGAACATATGCTCCAGGCCGGCAAGCATCCGGGCAAGACCAACTTAACCGATGTGGACAACGGCATTGCCATTTTACAGTATCTTCACGCAAAGCCCGCGGCGCTGATTCTCAAGCATAACAACCCGAGCGGCGCGGCCTGGTCGGACAAAGGCGCGGCCGACGCGCTGGAAAAAGCCTTCTGGTCTGACCGAATCGCCGCCTTTGGCGGGGCTGTTGTGCTGAACCGTCCGCTGGACAGGGCCTGCGCGGAAATAATGGATGCTTCCTACTTTGAAGTGCTGGCCGCGCCGGATTTTGAAGAAGGAGCGCTTGAGCTTGCGCGCAAACGGAAAAACTTGCGCATTTTGCGCATTCCCGGCCTTGCGCAACTGGAAAAAGCTTTGGGCATGCCTTTTCTTGACATTACCTCCCTTTCAGACGGCGGGCTTGTTTTCCAGCGCTCTTTTGTCAACCGCATCCGCTCGGCGGAAGATTTTTTGCCCGCTTCAGCGGAAAAGGGCGGCGTTATGGTCACGGCGCGCAAACCCAGCCCGCGTGAAGCCGAGGATTTGCTGTTCGCCTGGGCGGTGGAGTCGGGCGTTACGTCCAATTCCGTTATTTTCGCTAAAGACGGCGCCACTGTAGCCATCGGCACAGGCGAGCAAGATCGTGTGGGCTGTGTGGAGCTTGCCGTGCATAAGGCCTATGTCAAATACAAGGACGTGCTGGCGTTCAGAAAATTCGGCAAATCCCTATACGAATTACGGGAATTGGCTCAACGAGACGCCGCTGCCGCCGCCTTTTTGAACGAAGCTGAGGAGCGGGCCCGGGAAGAACGCGCCGGCCTTGCGGGTTCGGTTATGGTGTCTGACGGATTTTTTCCCTTCCGGGACGGGGTGGATGCGGCGCTTAAACAGGGGGTGACCGCCATAGCGCACCCGGGCGGTTCTTTGCGCGATCATGAGGCCATCATGGCCGTCAACGAAGCCACGCCTCAGGCGGCCATGGTCTTTACCGGCCAGCGCTCTTTCAAGCACTAAGCATGAGCGCCAATAAAGTCCGTTACCCGGGCCCGGGATGCCTGGTGGAGTTTTTGCAAGGCAACAACCCCATGCAGGCGGTGGTGCTGGAAGAGCAGAGCGGCCGTTTGCGTCTGTATGGCATTAACCATCGAGAAAGCTCGCTGCCGGCAAGCCGTTTGCTGCCCTGGTCAGGCCCTATGCTGCAGCGCGGCGGCGTTGCTTTAAACCGGGCGGAGATGGACGCTGCCCTGGAAGAACGCCGCGCCCTGCGCCAGTCCATTGCCGCGAACATTTCCGCCCTTGAGGTGTGGGAGCTGACCCAGGGAGAAGTGGGCAAAACGTCGGCCGAATGGCTGGCCGGCCTTGTCTGGAAAACCCCGGATATCGATCACGAAGCGGCCCTTGGGCATGCGTTGCTTGCGGCCAAAACCCATTTCCGTTTTTCTCCTCCGGATTTTGAGATCTTCCCTGAACAATTGGTGGAGCAACGGCTGCAGGAAGCCGAGCAGGCCAGAGTGCGCGAAGGCTTTGCCGTTACCGGAGCGCAGTTTTTCCAAAAACTCTGGGACATCAGCGGGCGTAAGCGCGGGCTCCTGGAAGCCGGGGAAGAACCCGGCCAGGAACTTGCGTCCAAGCTCAAGGAAATGCTGCTGGAGCGCATTGCGAACCCGGAAAGCCAGACAGAGCTTGCCACCTGGAAGCTGCTGATCAAAGGCCTGCCGGAATCGCCGCAGCTTCCCCTCTCCCTCGCCTTGGCCTGGGGTCTTGTGCCCGAGCACTATAATTTCGGGTTGGATCGCGTGGGGTATGAACGCGGAGAGGCTTGGGCCGCTCGCTTTACCGAAGAGGCGCGTCATATTCTGGCAGAGAGGGAAAAGCTTCTTGCCGGTCTTGCCCGGGATGACAGCCCCTTTATCAGTGTTGATCCGGCCACAACCCGCGATCGGGATGACGCTTTTTTTGTGGAACAGTCCCAGGATAACAGCTACCTTGTGCGCATTGCCCTGGCCTGCCCGGCCTGCGCCTGGCCTTTTGACAGTGAACTGGATAAAGCGGTGCAAAAGCGCGCCTGCAGCCTCTACCTGCCTGAAGGGGACGAGTATATGCTGCCGAGCGCCCTGGGCAGAGATTTATTCAGCCTGGATGCGGGAGAGGCGCGTCCCGCGCTGACGCTTGCCGTACGGATTTCCCCTGAAGGAAAAGTCCTTGAAGCCGAGCCCGGGCTGCGCGTTGTCACTGTGGCGGATAATCTGGATTTGGAGAGCTGCGAGCGCGCGATTATCGGGGAACCTTTGCCCCATGCCCCTATGCTGGAAAAAGCCCTTACCCTCGCGCGCATGTTGCAAAGCAGGCGCATCGCCGATGGGGCGGTGATAACGGAGCGCCCGGATCCGGAAATTCGGCTGCAAGGCGAAGGCGCGAGCCTTGAGGTCCAGATTCTGGATGGTCCCAAGGCCCCCCATGCGCATTTGCTGGTGGGTGAATTCATGATTCTCGCCAACAGCGTGCTGGCGTCTTGGGCTATGCAACGGAGCATCCCTTTGATTTTTCGCACCCAGGATGTGGCCTTGCCGCGCGAATTTTCCGGCATTTGGACCGAACCCCATGATATCACCCGTGTGGTGCGCGCCCTGCCTCCCGCTTCTCTTGAGGCTTTGCCGCGGCGCCATGCCGGCCTCGGGGTTTCGGCCTATACTTCCATCACCTCGCCGCTTAGGCGTTACACGGACCTGCTGAATCAAGGTCAGGCGCTGCGTTTTTTGCAAGGCGGCGCGCCCCGGTTGGATGCCGCCGGAATACAGGCGCTGCTGCCCACACTCTCAGCCTTTGTGGAGGCCGTTTCCCAGGTGCAGCGCCAGCGCCCCCGTTACTGGAAGCTCTTGTTTTTCCGCCAACAGGGGGATAAACAGTGGTGGAACGCGGTGGTGACGGAAGAAAATGAAAATTTTGTCACGGCGGCTCTCCCCTGGGCTCAGCTTTTGGTCAGGGGCCGACGGCGTTTGTTTGACGAAAAAATATATCCGGGCATGCCGGTACAGGTGCGCCTCGGCAAAGTAAGCCCTCTCCTGCAAGAAATACAGGTGCTGGAAGCCCGGGAAGGATAAATCCGTGCACTATAAAGAGCCTTGCCGCGCATGTGTGGAGCTACGGCTGTGAGGAAAAAGGCATGATGACAGTCGCCGTAAGTATGCTGCTTGTCGCCGGCGCGGCTTTTTTGCTGGGCTCTGTCCCGTTTGGCCTGTTGATAGCCAAAGCCTTCTGTGGCCTTGACCCGCGTCAGGGCGGCAGCGGCAATGTGGGCGCCACAAATGTGGCCCGCTTGTGCGGCGCTCGCTGGGGCGCTCTGACGCTTGCTTGCGATCTGCTCAAAGGCTTTTTGCCGGTTCTTTTTTACTCCACGTCCAAAGGCGATCTCCAAAATTTCAGCTATGCGGCCGGGCTCGGGGTTATTTGCGGGCATATGTTCTCAATTTTTCTGCGCTGCAAAGGGGGCAAAGGCGTGGCCACCACTGTGGGAGTATTTCTGGCCCTCGGGCCGGTGCAGCTTGTCATCGCAGGGATGGCCTGTGTTGCCGTCATCTGGCGCAGCGGTTTTGTCTCCGCCGGCTCCCTCGTCCTGGTAACGGGTCTGCCCTTATTGTTTCTGTTTGCCGGACGCCGGGCCGACATGTTGTTTGCCCTCATCGTGGCGGCTCTAGTCATTTATGCCCACCGCGAAAATATTCGCCGCCTCATCCGTAAAGAAGAAAAACCCTGGCTGACGAAAAAAAACGCATCCCCGCCGGAAGGGTAAAGCGACAAGCGTGGTTTCCGGGCCGCTCACGGCGGCTCCGTCACCGCGCCGCCTGAGCGCAGGCGGCTTATAAGCCGTTTTCTTCTTCTCGAATTTTTGGTTATGAGGCGGCCCGTGCCACCGCCATATACATTAAGGCTTAAAAGGAAGATCATGAACGCGAATTCTTTTCCCGACTACAGGGGCGACATGCGCTACACATGCCTTGGCTGCGGCAGCCGGCACGGCATAGATTCGCTGCTGTACACCTGCCCGAACTGCGGCGAAGTTCTGCTTTTGGAAGATTTGGGCTTTGATGGCCTCAAGGCGCGTTCCGGCAAAGAGTGGCAAGCCCTCTTTGATGCCCGGGCCATGGATAAAAACCCCGCCCTCAGAGGCATTTTCCGGTTTTATGAGATCATGGCCCCGGTACTGGGAGAAGAGGATATCGTATGCCTCGGCGAGGGGAATACCCCGGTTATCGAAGCTTCCGATGCCTTGCGGCGCAAAGTTGGAGCGCATTTTGCCTATAAAAATGACGGCCAGAATCCCAGCGCCTCTTTCAAAGATCGGGGCATGGCGTGCGCGTTCAGCTATCTCAAGGCCCTAGTGCGCAAGCATGGCTGGGACGATGTGCTCACCGTGTGCGCCTCCACAGGGGATACCTCGGCCGCCGCCGCTTTGTATGCCGCGTATGTGGGCGAGCCCATCCGCTCCGTTGTCTTGCTGCCCCACGGCAAAGTGACGCCGCAGCAGCTTTCCCAGCCGCTCGGCAGCGGCGCCCTTGTGCTTGAAGTGCCCGGGGTGTTTGACGACTGCATGAAAGTAGTGGAGTTTTTGGCTGAACAGTATCGTGTGGCCTTGCTCAACTCCAAAAACAGTTGGCGCATTTTAGGACAGGAAAGCTACGCCTTTGAATTGGCCCAGTGGCGCAACTGGAATGCGGAACACTTGTGCGTTTTTGTTCCCATAGGCAATGCGGGCAATATTACGGCTGTTCTGCGCGGCTTTCTTAAGCTGTATCATTTGGGCCTGCTTGAGCATCTGCCGCGCGTGTTCGGCGTGCAGTCCGAACATGCCGATCCTGTCTACCGGTATTATGCCGCGCCTCTTGCGGAGCGGCGTTTTGTCCCCGTGCGGGTCAGCCCCTCAGTGGCTCAGGCGGCCATGATCGGCAACCCCGTGTCTTTTCCGCGCGTTAAGGCTTTGGCGGAAGAATACCAGCGCCTTGGCGGTGACGGGGCCTTTCAGGTCATGCAGGTAACGGAACAGGCTATTATGGACTCTATGCTGCTCGCCAATAGGCACGGGCATATCGCCTGCACCCAGGGGGGGGAATGCCTGGCCGGGCTTATGGCGGCCAAAGCTTACGGTCTTGTAAGCGAGGCCGATTACAGCGTGCTGGATGCAACGGCCCACGCCTTAAAGTTTATGGATTTTCAAAACCTTTACTTTAATAATGCTTTGCCGCCGGAGTTCGGCGTCACGCCGGATCCGGCCCTGATCAATCAGCCTGAGCTTGTGCTCACCGCGCAAGAGCGCTCCGGCATGTCTGAGCGGGATTTTATCCTCGAAACAGCCGGCAGAATCGTGCGCAGGCTTAAACTGAGCGCCGGCAATGCCGGATGATGGCCTCCCGCTCTCGTTGATCCACATGCAATGTTTTAACCACAGAGGTTCCGTATGCTGGACCCGCGTCTGCTTAACGCTTTGCGCAAGTATTGGTATATTTTTTTACTTTTGGCTGTTATAATTGCTTTTCTTGGTTATGTTATTTACCAGTCGGGAAAAGACCCCGCGGAACTTCTTAAGGACTACGGGTATATTGTTATTCTTCTTTGGACATTTTTAGAAGGGGAAACCATTGTCATCATCGCCGGATGGATGGCGGAACGTATTGAACTTAATCCGTTGCTCATTGCTTTATGCGCTTTTTGCGGCAGTTTTCTCAGTGATCAACTGATGTTCAGCTTGGGTAAGTATAAAGGAGAAGCTGTTCTTCATCATTTTCCGCGCCTCGCGCGTAATGTGGACAAGGCTGCGGCGCTGTTTAAGAAGTATGATACAGTCCTTATACTTGGCTTTCGGTTCGTGTACGGCGTGCGTAACGTTACGCCGATTATGCTGGGCATCAGCGGCGTAAGCCATAAGAAGTTTTTGTTTCTCAACTGCATCGGGGCCGGCGTGTGGGCATTGACGTTCACCTATGGCGGCGTTTTCATCGGCAAAGCGTTCATGACGATTATGGGGCAGGTGGGACACGGCATTTTTTACATTTTGCTTGCGATTCTCGCGGCGGCCGCGCTTATATGGTACTTCCGGGCCCGGAATTCAGTGAAAAATGTCAAAGAAATCGCCGCCCGTTCTGAGAAAAAACAGCAGGAAGACTGTAAAGACGAGGCCCACCCGCAAAAAGGAGGGCCTGATGGTTTGGAGTAGGGGAGATTGTGGCGGCTCCACTCGGACGGCACGTCTTCCGGCGGGTTATCATGAGGGCGTCTCGTACTGATTTCAAAATCGGCCGGCGGCCGGTTTATGAAGATCGCTTCGCTGAAAAGCGTGATTTTCGGCTCGCTCACGGCGCAGTTGCCGCCGTGGCGGACTCTTGTCCGGCCAAGTGTTGGGTATTGATATATTTTGCGAACGCAACGCTTGTGTCTGATTGCAAAAATTCTTCATAAAATTATGAGTCGAATTTTTGCAAAGAGCGTTGGCTGAAAAATGTGATTTGCAGCCAACGTACGCCGCTTATCACGGCGCGAAATCCTGGCGGATTTTGGGGTGTTTGTTTTGCAAAACAAGCGCTAGAGCCGTTTACTCTTGAGATTGGCGCAGGCGAGCAAAACCCGCCTGCGCCAATCTCGCGGGCCTTGTTACGCTTCGCTTCACAAGACCAGAGCCTTTTGCCGGTATGTATACTTTCAAAGTCACAATGCTCTAGCCGGGAATAGAAGGTGAAAAGAGAGCGCGATGCACGGTTCTGTTTATTGCATACCACAAACACAGGCATGTAAGATGCTTCTGTGTCTTATCCTGGGGTTCTGCCTTGCGAGCGCGCATTCTTTTTGCGCGTATGCCGGAGCTTCGGCCTCCGTCGCTTTTTTTCAGGGCGAAGTCAGCTCGCTCCACGCCAAAGGCATGTACGGCGTCCCTCCTAATCTGCCTGTGTTCGCCCCTGACGGCGACGAAAACAACAGGGTGACCCTAACGGAAAATCGTGCCGTAGGGCTTGTCACGGGGGCTTACGCCGATCCCGCGCAACGGCAAGGAAGTACACCTTTGTTGCAGCGCAACCGCTTCACTATCCTGGAAGGGGTAGTTGTGGGCTCCGCCCATGGGGCTGTCGGAGAAAATTCCGTTGTTGTGGATAATGTGCTGATCATTGACGGAGAAAAGGCGCTGGTGCAGGGGAAAGGCTCTGCTGCTTTCAGCCCGGCGGCCACAGGCGCGGTGGGAAAAGAAGCCAGGCAAAACACCTTGCTGATGCATGCCGGTTTTGTGGAGGGAAATATTTTTGGAGGGCATGCAAAAGCCTCCGCCCAGGGGAACACGATTATGCTGCACGGCGGAGTTGTCGACGGCAGCGTTTTCGGCGGCAGCGCCCTGACGGGCAAGAGCTTCCATAATACAGTGCTCATGACCGGCGGTCAGGTGAGCGGGACGCTTACCGGTGGGGCAAGTTTTTCGGAAGGGGCGGCAAGCGCCAATACAGTGATTTTTTCCGGCGGCGAGGCGGGAGGCATTGCGGGCAGTCAAACGGGCAATTCTCCGGCGAATGCCAATGTCATTCTCATTCAGGGAGGCCGTATCGCGGCGCCTCAAAAGAAAACGCGCAAAGAGACCGCTAAGGTCTCCGGAGGACGCAGCGCCACCCAAGGGGCGATCCGCAACCGTATTTTCTTGGGGGGAGATGTCGCGCTGGAAAATTGCATATTTTATGGAGGCGAGTCCGGAGCGGCCGACAAAGGGAAGCCGGCGGAAACGCCGGATGTGCGTAGCGGCAATATGTTGATTATAGAGGCGGATTATGGGGGCGCTTTGCCGCCCGCGCGTAATTTTGAAAAGATATTTTTGTCTGGCTCCGGAGCGGGCGTACCGTTGGGGGGCTATGTTTTCCACCCCTCTGTGGGATGTTTTGAAAATAACGGTAATGTGCGTTTTTCCGGGAAAAAACCCGCGGAATTGCGCTTTAGCCAAACGGAGTACGCAAGCGAGCAGGGCGTGCTCACGCTTTACGGGCACGCCCGGGGCATCGATAAAATAGTGCTGGAAAAGGGCGCGCTTTTGCTTGCGCCGTTGCGGCTGCATATAAAAAATATCAAAGCCTTGCCGCCGGACACCTCTCTGGCTATTGTGGAAATAGACAAGGCAAGCACCATGCTCAAGGTGAACCGTCGTCTGGCCGTGGAGTGGACGCTTGAAGACGAGGAAATTGAAAATTTGCAGTACGCGTATAAGCTGAAACTGGTTTTGAGCGGGGAGGATAAGGACTTATGGGTGATCGAAAAAAGAACAAGAAATAGCCAATAACGTCGCTTTTTGTCGAAAGAGGGCTGCCTATGCTTGAAGGGGTTGTGATAGCGCGGCCTTTTATCCAGGCCACCGTGAATATTTTATCCACCATGGCGAATATGGAAGCCACGGCGGGCACTCCTTTTGTGAAAAAAGGCAATGCGGCCCGGGGGGACGTTTCCGCCATTGTGGGAGTGACGGGAGATAAAACCGGGACGATTGCGGTTTCCTTCACCCGGGCTTGCGCCATTGCGCTGGTTAAAGGCATGCTCGGCGATGATGTTCAGGATATTTTGCAAGACACCCAGGACGCTGTGGGAGAAGTGACCAATATGGTATCGGGCCAGGCGCGCGCCGCCCTCGCCGCCATGGGCATTTCATTGCAAGGCTCGACTCCCACGGTGATAGTGGGTGACGGGCATCTCATCAGGCATATTTCCAATAACCCCGTGGTGGCGATTCCCTTCACCACGGACAAGGGCGACTTTACGGTGGAGTTTTGTTTTTGACCCCGGGAGCGGGCGGGCTTTGCCTGCTGTTGCAAAATTACTAGAGCAATTTACCATTGAAAATGTATACTTGCTCTGCAAGGATTTGCCCGCAAATCCTTGCCGTGAGATTGCCGTAGGCGGGCTTTGCCCGCCGTTAAACGACAAATCTCAAAGTTAATCTGCTCTAGAAGCCATTCCCTAATAAATTATGAAATGACTTCTATGCTTTAGGGGGATCCGGAGAAAGTTCAATGCCCGCGCTTGTAAACGTGGCCATGGTATTGAACATGCGGGCCGCGGCGTCCAGCAGAAAAAAACCCAGCGCGGCCCCGGTGCCTTCTCCAAGCCGCATGTCGAGGTCCAGCAGGGCCTTTTCTCCAAACATTTTGAGCGCTTTACCGTGCCCGGTCTCGGTTGAGGCATGGCTGAAAAAACAGTAGCCGCGCGTTCTGGGCGCAAGCTTCCATGCAGCGGTAAATGCCGCCGTGGCAATAAAACCGTCAATCATGATCGCCATGCGCCGCGCCGCCCCGCCGATGATCAAGCCGGCCAACGCCGCAATCTCAAGCCCTCCCAAGGCGGCCAGCACGGCAAAGGGATCCTGGTCCGCCACAACTTCGCCATTGCTGTGCAGGGCGCGCGTAATGACGCGCCTTTTATGCGCGAGCCCCCCTTCGGGAAGGCCCGCTCCCATGCCGGTGGCCTCTTTGGTGGAAAAGCCGAGATAGGCGCATAAAAGCGCACTTGAGACGGTCGTGTTGCCAATGCCCATTTCCCCGGTGCCAAGCAGACGCACACCGTCGGCATGCGCCTGCTTGGCAAGGTCAACGCCTAATTGCAGGGCTTTGGCGCATTGCTCATGGGTCATGGCCGGTCCTTCCGCGATATTGGCCGTGCCGCGAGCTATTTTGGCATTCAGCAGCATGGGGTGCTCGGGAAAGGGGGCTGCGTCCACGCCTGCGTCCACAATACGCAGATCCGCCCCGGCAGCGGCGCAAAGACTGTTGATGGCGCCGCCGCCATTAAGAAAATTTTGTACCATTAATCGGGTCACAACCTGGGGGGTTGCGGCGACTCCCTCGCACACCACGCCGTGATCCGCGGCAATGGTATACATGCGGGCCGGGCGCGCCGCCAGCGGCGCGTTGCCCTGGATAGTAAAAAGACGCACCGCCAATTCCTCCAGACGGCCAAGGCTCCCTCGCGGCTTGGTCAGACTGTCCACATGCGCCTGCGCCTGCTCGTGTAAAGCGGGATCAAGCCGCGGGACAGAACGGCATTCTTCCGACAGGGACGGAGGGAGGAAAGGGCTGGGCATACGGCGTTTCTCACTATGTTCGCTGAACTTTGACGGCGGCAGTTTGTAAAAATTACTCCGCTTGCTTGAGCGGGGCAAGGAAAAAATGAAAGCTCGGGCATCCTTCAGGGTTTTAGCGGGAAAACAATGTTATCATAACAAAATACGGCCGCAGGGCTATTCTTGACTTGACAGGGGCAGGAGCGGCAGCTATCAGCTATGGAGAACGGCGTATATTGTTATTTTTTTAATAATAAATTCAAAGGGGTAGAAAAATACCCCATAAACACATGGAGGCCTGCTATGGGTTGGAACGTAACGGTTGATGCGGACAAATGTACTGGCGACAGCGAATGCGTAGACGTCTGCCCTGTGGAAGTGTACGAACTGCAGGACGGCAAGGCTGTTCCAGTGAACGCCGAAGAGTGCCTGGGCTGCGAATCCTGCGTTGAGGTATGTGAATCCGGCGCTATTACAATCGAAGAAGTCTGATTTTCTATATTGGCTGAACTTCTTTCCCGTGTCCGCTTCCAGCCGGCGCGGGAAAGAAGGTTTTAAGAGCATTTGCCCCGCGGGACACTTCGCCTGAGCCATGAAGGCGCCCTTTATCCATGGCGGACGGCGTCTTTTACCCTCAGAGCCCTCCATTGTCTTTTCCACCGAAAAAAAAAGCCCGGGGCCGCACATGGCCGGAGCATCGGAATCGGCTTTCTTTTGCGCGGGGCAAGACCTTTGCCCGCGTGAAGCTTGCCGAAAAGCGGCGCCGCGGCGGAAATGTTTGCCCGCGCGTCAACGCGGCGCCGGTAAGACGCTCGCTCCGGCGCTTAACGGCGAAACGAGTTTCGCCTACGCCTACACAGCGGACAGCGCCTTGCGCGATCAGAGCAAGTATACCTTTTCAATGGTGCATTGCTCTTAAGACGGATTTTCTGAAGGAGACTGCATGAGCGCCAAGCTCCCTGATTTGACGCCATTTTTTACTCGCTACGAGGCTCATGCCCGTGAGGCGGACGCTCTTTTTGAGCGCATCCGCGCACAATATCCGGAAGAGCTCGTTTGCAAGCCGCAGTGCAGCAGTTGTTGCCATGCGCTTTTCGATCTTTCCCTGGTGGAGGCGTTATATGTGAATTTTCAGTTTTTGCGCCGTATCCCCGCGGGGATGGAGCGCGCGGCCATTTTGCAGGCAGCGGACGAAACAGACCGCAAAACCGCGCGCATAAAACGCAAAGCCTTTCAGGATTCCCAAGCCGGGCGGGACAGCAACGAGATCCTTGCCGAACTTGCCGGAATATCCATGCGCTGCCCCTTGCTGGGTAAGGATGATCTTTGTATTCTCTATGACGTCAGACCCATCACCTGCCGCCTTTACGGGGCGCCCACCTCCATCGGGGGTAAGGCGCACACCTGCGGCAAGACGGGGTTTATCCAGGGGCGGGCTTACCCCACTGTGGCTCTTGATAAAATGCAGCACCGCCTGGCTCAGTTGAGCAGTGAGCTTGCCGCTTTTCTCGGCACCGCTTACAAGGAATTGGACGCCATGTATGTTCCTGTTTCCAGCGCGCTCATCACCACCTATGACACGCAGTATCTGGGGCTTGACCGGCCTTCTGAAGCGAGCGACAAATGACGGGCAGGCCTTCGGACTTGCTTAATCCCAGTACGGAGCGCGTGTTCTCAAAGGAGGAGGAGGAGCAAAAACGTCTCTTTTATGAGCGCATGTCTCCCCGGCGGAGGCGCTTTGTGGACCGCCTGGGTTTTGATCAATGGGATCCCTTTGAAGCGCCTAAAGAACCCATGGATATCCGTACAGACATCAGTGAACGCACGGTCGGTCAACTGGTGCAGGAGTTTTTGCGCGCCGTATCTCAGGAGTTGCACGGCGGAGAATATGCGCGGGGCGCGACGGAATGCGCCCTCGGCATTGTCGCCCGCCAGGAAAAATACCAGGGCATTTTGGATTTTTGCGTCTGGTATCACGAATTGCTGCAAAAGGAGCAAAGGCTTAAATGAAGGAACAATACCAAGATATTGATGAATACATTGCCGACTTGCGCGAAACCATCGAAAAATCACCCGATTGCGCAAACCATTTGTATAACCTCGGGGTGGCGCTGCTCTCCAAACGGGATTTTTTTAATGCGGAACGCGCTTTTCTTGATGCTGTGCGCAAATCGCCCCGCCTGGCCGAAGCGTATGTCCAGCTCGGCGGAATCTGCCTGCAGCGCGGCGATCTGGACGGTTGCCTGAATTACAATAAAGAAGCCGCCAACTGTCGCCCGCGCTTTTCCATTGCCTGGGGCAATATGGGATTTGTCCATCTGCAGCGCGGTGAAGCGGAGCAAGCTGTGGAAGCCTTTACCAAAGCGCTTAAATGGGATCCCGGCTTTATTCAGGCCCAGGCTTCCCTTGCCGCGGCCCAGTACATGCTGGGGAACCTGGATAAAAGTATCGCTTTGAGTGAGCGTGTGCTCAAGCAGCATCCCGGTTTTGGGCCGGCTTACAATAACCTGGCCATTGCCTGGCTGGAAAAGGGCGACGGCAAAAAAGCCCTGGAATACGCCAATCTTGCCGCTTCCAACGGCTTTGAGATAAGCGAGGAGCTTTGGAAAGAACTTGAGCCTTTCAAATAAATTTACGCATCCTTGTAACATGCTTTGCCAAGCCGGGAGCTCGTTATGGATTTATTGCCCATAAAAAGGGCCATACTCAGCGTTACGGATAAAAGCGGCTTGATCGCCTTTGCCGCCTTTCTCGCGGCGGGCGGCGTGGAGCTTGTATCCACGGGCGGCACATATAAAACCCTCAGGGACGCGGGGCTTACGGTTACCCAGGTAAGCGAGGTGACGCGTTTTCCGGAAATTATGGGCGGCAGAGTCAAGACCCTGCATCCGGCCATCCACGGCGGCATCCTGGCGGATAAGGATCGGCCCGAGCACCTGGCGACCTTGGCTGAGCACGGCATCACTACCTTTGATCTGGTGTGCGTCAACCTGTATAATTTTCGTGAAGCCGTGGCCAAAAACCTTGAGCCGCGCGAAGCGGTGGAAGAAATCGACATCGGCGGTCCATGCATGCTGCGTGCCGCTGCCAAAAATTTTCATTCCGTCATGGTTGTTTCTTCTCCCGACCAGTATGAAAATATACAAAAAACTTTGAGCGCCAACGAGATGCGCGCTCCTTTGCCGGTACGGCGTGTTCTTGCCGCAACCGCTTTTGCCGCCACAGCCGCCTATGATACGATGATCATGGAATATCTCGCTTTCCAGAACGCTATGCCAGAGGTGCGGACATCGCCAAAGTAGAAGGAAACATCCAGGGCTTAAAGCCCAGCCAGATAAAGGCGATATCTCGCCTGTACACCCGGCGCTACCCGGCCAGCGGAGGCTACAGCTCAGAGCAGGCGCACGAGCTGGCGGCGCTTTCCCGCTCCATAGGGCGGCAACTGGGCCTGCTCGTCAACCGCCAGGGCAGAGCCTTCATGGTTTTAGTGGGCGATACCTCCGGCATTCTGATCCCGGAACTCCCCCGTTCACGGGAAGGCGCGGGCCGCTTGCGGGGACTGCGCTTCATTCACACGCATTTGACGCGGGATCTCCTTTCGCAGGAAGATCTCATGGATCTGCTCTTTTTACGTTTTGACAGCATCGGTGTGCTCAGCGTCAGCGCCTGGGGCGAACCGATGGAATTTCAATACGCCCATCTTATGCCCCCCAACCCGGAAAACCGCACCCACTGGGTATCGCCTCCTTTACGCTGGGACGCGGTGGATGCGGATTTTGCGGCTGAGGCCGCTGCCCTGGAAGAGGAGCTGGCCCGCGCCTTTCCGGAGTTGGAGGATGCGCAACGCCAGCGCCTTGCGGGGGAGCGCTCTCGTGAACGCGAAGGCATGCGGCGGAGCCGCCTGGGCGAGCAGGGGCCGGGCAAAGGGCCGGAGAGCCGGGCTATCCTTGTGAGCGTCTCCACCCGGCCTAAGGCCGAGCAGGAATCGTGCCTGGCTGAGCTTGCGGAATTGGCGGATACCGCGGGTTTGCAGGTGACGGGAACGCTCCTCCAGCGCGTGCATGCCATGGACCCCCGCTTTATCCTCGGCAAAGGCAAGCTGGCGGAACTGGAAATTTTAGCCCTGCAAGGCAACGCCGGCCTCATTATTTTTGACAACGAACTCGCGCCCGCCCAATTGCGCAATCTTACGGAAGTGACCGAGCGCCGCGTTTTGGATCGCACCCAGCTTATTTTGGATATTTTTGCCCAGCGCGCATCTTCCCGCGCCGGTAAGTTTCAGGTGGAACTGGCTCAGCTCCAATACATGCTGCCGCGTCTGGTGGGCAAAAGCAAGGCCATGGATCGCCTTGCCGGGGGCATCGGGGGGCGCGGCCCCGGGGAAACCAAGCTGGAAACCGACCGCAGGCGCCTGCGCGACCGCGTGGCGCGCATTAAAGAAGCCCTGGCGGATCTGCGCCGCCAACGTTCCTATGCCCGGGCGCGCCGCGCCAAAAGCGGAGCCCCCATTGCCTCGCTCGTGGGATACACCAATGCGGGAAAATCCACCTTGCTCAATACCCTGACCGGCTCCAAGATGCTGGCCGAAGACCGCCTTTTCGCCACGCTCGATCCGGCCACGCGGCGCTTGCGCTTTCCCCGGGAGCGGGAACTCATCCTGACCGATACTGTGGGCTTTATTCGCAGCCTGCCCAAAGAGCTGATGGAAGCTTTCCGCGCCACGCTGGAGGAGTTGGAGGAAGCGGAGCTGCTGCTGCATGTGGCTGACGCCTCGCATCCTGAACTGGAGGAACAGCTCAAAGCGGTGGAGGGTATTCTTGAGCAACTCCACCTGCAAGACGTCCCGCGCATGCTCATTTTGAATAAAGTTGACCTGCTGGAAGAAAACGCCGTTGCCGCGCCCGAGGCTTTGCCGGAGCATGAGGACAGTCCGTTTGATGAGGCAAAGGGGGAAGACGCTCCCTTAAGTCCGAAGCAGGCCCTAGCCCGCGCCCACCCCGAGGCGTTTTTTATTTCCGCGCGCCGCGGCGAGGGCCTGACGGAGCTGGTGGAGGCCATTGCCGGCCGCATTGACTGGGCCCGGCATGAAGAAGCCGGGCAAGAAAGCGACGGGCAAACGTCATGACCTTGCAGCACCTGCTTGACCCTGAAGCAAAGCGCACGTTGCGCGGCACTTTGGAACGGGTCGTTTTCCATAATGAGGAAAACGGCTATACGGTTCTGCGCATGCGCGTGCAGAGCAAGGCCGACCCCATCACTGTGGTGGGGAGCATGCCCGCGCCTCAGCCGGGCATAGGCCTGACCGTCACCGGAACCTGGGTCAACGATGCCCGTTTCGGGCGGCAGTTCAAGATGGAGTCCTTTGAGGCCCTCTTGCCGGCAACTGTGGAAGGAATCAAGCATTACCTCAGTTCCGGGCTTATCAAAGGCATCGGCAAGGTGCTGGCCGGCCGCATTGTGGAGATGTTTCGCGAAGAGACCTTCCAGGTGCTGGATTGTGACCCGGATCAGCTTTCCCGGGTTAAAGGCATCACTCCGCGCCTGGTGAGCGACATCAAGTCGGCCTGGGCGGAGCACCAGGGCATTCGGGATCTGATCATGTTCCTGCAGCCGCACGGGGTATCCACCTCCTATGCGGTGCGTATTTTCCGGCATTACGGGGCCGAGGCGCTTAGTATCGTGCGCGAAAACCCTTACCGCCTGGCCATGGATATTCACGGCATAGGCTTTATCACAGCCGACGCCGCGGCCATGAAGCTGGGGTTTGCTCCGGACAGCGATTTGCGCGCCGAAGCCGGGCTTTTATATGTTCTGCGCCGTATTACGGAAGACGGCCACGTTTTTTACCCGTATGAAGACCTGGTGGCGGAAACGGCTGACGAACTGGGAGTGGACAGAGCCGTCCTTGACAGAGCCCTTGCCTCCCTTGCCCAGGAAGAACGCATTGTCCTTGAATCCCTTGTGGATGAAGACGGAAACGAACTGCGGGCGGTGTATCTTGCCCGCTTTCACCACTATGAAAGCAAGATAGCCTATTACCTCAAGCGCATCCTGCATTCGCCCAAATCAGTCACCTTTCCCGAACCGGAAAAACTCCTGTCCGGCGTGCTGGGCATGCTGCCGCTGGCCCTGGCCGAAGAGCAGGTGGAAGCGGCCAGAGCCAGCTTAGCCGGCAAGATCCTGGTGATCACGGGCGGGCCGGGCACAGGCAAAACCACGGTCATCAACGCAATCATCAAATTGTTCGAGCAGCGCAAAGCCAAGGTGCTGCTGGCGGCCCCCACAGGCCGGGCGGCCAAGCGGATGGCTGAAACCAGCGAACGCGAAGCTAAAACCCTCCACCGTCTGCTGGAATACAGTCCCAAAGAAGACGGTTTTGCCCGCAACGAAAACCACCCCCTGGCCTGCGGGCTGCTGGTGGTGGATGAAGCCTCCATGCTGGACACCATGCTCATGTACCACCTGCTCAAAGCCGTGCCCCTGGGCGCTACGCTGGTGCTTGTGGGAGACGTGAACCAATTGCCCTCCGTGGGGCCGGGCAACGTCCTAAAAGATATTATCGCCTCCGGCCAGGTGGAAGTGATACGTTTGACGGAAATCTTCCGCCAGGCCGCGAGCAGCGAGATCATCGTCAATGCCCACCTTATTAATCAGGGGGAAGTGCCGCCCTTGCGCGGCCAAAGCAATGAGCTTTCAGACTTTTACTTTATCCGGCAAGAAGATCCGGAAAAAGTGGCCGATATGGTGGTGGAGCTCGTGCGCGATCATATCCCCAGGCGTTTTCGCCTGCATCCGGTGGATGATATCCAGGTGCTCACCCCCATGCACAAAGGGGCCGCCGGCGTGGCGAACCTGAACTTGCGCCTGCAAAGCGCCCTGAATCGTCAGGAAAAAAAGATCCAGCGCGGGGAGCGGCGCTTTCATCTGGATGACAAAGTCATGCAGATCCGCAATAACTATGATAAGGACGTGTTCAACGGCGATATCGGGCGCGTTTGCCATGTGGATGCGGAAGAACGCGAGCTCACGGTGCGTTTTGATGACCGCAACGTACTATATTCTTTTGAAGAGCTGGATGAAATAATCCCCGCCTATGCCATTTCCGTGCATAAGTCCCAAGGCTCGGAATATCCCGCCGTTGTTATGCCCGTGCTTGTGCAGCATTACATGCTTTTGCAGCGCAATCTCGTCTACACAGGCATTACGCGCGGCAAGCGCCTGGTGGTGCTGGTGGGTTCGGCAAGAGCCATGCACATAGCCGTTAACAACAATAAAATGCACCGGCGCTATACCTGGCTGGAAAAGCGCCTTGCCGCCGGGAATTCATAAATCGCTTCGCCGAAAAGCGCGGTTTTCGGCTCGCTCACGCCGCTGTTAGCGGCGAGCCATTCCCCAATGAACTATGAAATGGCTTTTGGCAGTTTACGCTTGAGATTGTCGCTTAACGGCGAGCACAGCTCGCCTGCGTCAATCTCAAGGGCCTTGTTGCGCTTGGCTTCACAAAACCAGAGCATTTTACCGTTATGTATAATTTCAAAGTTAAAATGCCCTAAGACCTCTGCCTGAGCGTTTCTCGCTTGAAGGAAACTGTATGCGATTGCAACGCGCGTATTCTCTGTTATCCGTTTTGGCCCTGTGCCTTATCCTTTCCGGCTGCGCGGGCAAAAAACAGCCTGTGGCCGCCCCCTATACCGGGCCGGTCTGCCAGGATGTGCTCAGCTTTCCTCAGGATTTGACGGTGTATGCCGTCACGTCCGGATCAGAGCGGATGCTTGCATCCGCATCTGAGCAGAGCCTCGCCGCTGACCGGCAACGGCAGAGGCATTTTCGCCCCTGGAGTTTGAACAAGGCTTCCCTATGGGTGAAGCAGTCCTTGGATAAAAACTTCAACATGAAGCTGGACAAGGCCTTTATCGGCAAAGGGCAGCCCTTCCCTCGGGACGCCTGGCTGGATATGGAAACCAACAGCAACAAATCCGCCTATCCTTCCGGGGAAGGGCCCGCCATAACCCTGCGCCATACCAATTTGCGCGCCATGCCCACCAGCATGCCCTATTATATCAAGCCGGAGTTGCCGGGCGAAGGGTATCCCTTTGACTATTTTCAGCACACTTCGCTCCCCATGGGCGCGCCTTTGTATATTTGCCATACCTCGCGGGACGGGCAATGGCTGTTGGTGGAAAGCTCGATCACGGCGGGGTGGCTTCCCGCAGAGGATGTGGCGAGTGTGGATCCGGATTTTATGGGCCGCTGGCAGAGCAGGCCTCTGGCCGCTCTGGTGCGCGATAACGTGAATATTGCCGGGCGCAACGCCCATATAGGATTGCTGCTGCCCTTGGCTGAAGATGCGCCCCGGGGCCGAGGCCAGACCTTGCGCGTGTATTATCCGGAAAAAGAGCCTTCCGGCGCGGTGATGATGCAAAGCATCACCCTGCCGCCGGATGCCGCGGCGGTGGTGCCTTTGCCCCTAACTCCGGGAGAGGTGGCCAAGGTAGGCAATGAAATGATGGGCCAGGCCTATGGCTGGGGGGGCCTGGATGAAAAACGCGACTGCTCGGCCTTGACGCGGGATTTATTCACGCCCTTCGGCATTTTTTTACCGCGTAATTCGGCAAGCCAGGCCAAGGTCGGGCGAAGCGTATATCTGGCCGGGCTCAGCCAGGAAGAAAAGGAAGAAGACATCCGGCGTGAAGCGCTGCCTTTCAGTTCGCTTATTTGGATGCCCGGACATATTGGGGTCTACGTCGGGGAGTATAACGGCAAAACCGTCATGTTTCATAATATGTGGGGATTGCGCACCCGTGACGCGGACGGCGGCTGCGACGGCCGCGCCGTGGTGGGCAAAGCCGTGGTCACTTCCCTGCGCCCCGGCATTGAGCGGCCGGATTTGTGCGTATCCGGCAGCTTTCTTGAGCGCATAGAGCGGGCCGCTATTTTGCCGGGCTTGGGTGAAGTGGAGGAAGGCATGTGAGCGCCATGGCGAAAAGATGTTTTTTTCTTGCCACCCTTGGCTGTAAAGTGAACCAGTACGAATCGCGCGCCTTGTGTGAAGCCTGGCTGGAGCAGGGATGGGAGGAGACGCGCGAGGTTGAAAGAGCCGGGCTTATTCTTGTGAATTCCTGCGCGGTCACGGCAAAGGCGGTTGCCGACGTGCGCGGCGCTGTCCGCCGCCTGCACCGGGCAGCGCCCGAAGCGGCCGTCATCATTACCGGCTGCGCCGCCGAGGTGCTGGAACAGGAGCTGGCTGAGCTGCCGGGTGTTGTCCGGGTGGTGAAGCAAAGCCGCAAGGAAAGCCTGCTGGGCGGTCCTTTGCTGCCGGATGTTGCGCCCGCGCCGCCGCGCCCGTCCGAGGCGTCTTTTCCGTCTTTTTCGCTTTCCGGCTACGACCGTTCCCGATCGGTGCTGAAAATACAGGACGGCTGCTCCCACGGCTGCACCTATTGCATTGTGCCCTTGACCAGGGGCCGGGCGCGTTCCCGGCCTTTTGCCGAATCCCTGGCGGAAGCCGAGAGATTGCTCGCGGCGGGTTTTCGCGAAATTGTCATCAGCGGCGTGAATTTACGCCAGTTTCATTTGCCGGGTAAAAACGCCGCGCCCAAAAAGGACGGGCCAGACGCGGCGAAAGGCGGTGGGGATTTCTGGGATTTTTTGCAGCGGCTGGATGAAACCCTCGCGCCGCAATGGGCGGGCCGGGCGCGTTTGCGCGTCAGCTCCCTGGAGCCCGGGCAACTCACGGATAAGGCGCTTGCGGCCATTGCCTCCTGCAGTCTGCTCTCTCCGCATCTGCACCTTTCTTTGCAAAGCGCAAGCCCTAGCGTACTTGAGCGCATGGGGCGGGGGCATTATCATCCGGGGGATCTGCCCGGTTTTTTGGAGCGCCTGCGCGCGCATTGGCCCGTATTTGGCCTGGGGGCCGATCTGCTCACCGGCTTTCCGGAGGAGAACGACGCCGAATTTGAAGAAACCCTGGCCTTTTGCGAAAAGTTGCCCCTAAGCTATGCGCACGTATTTCCCTATTCCCGGCGGCCGGGCACCAAAGCCGCGGCCATGGCCGGGCAGGTGCCGCCGGAGGTGAAAAAAGAACGCGCCGCCCGGTTACGCGCCTTGGTAAAAGAAAAAAAGCGGGCTTTTCTCCATGAGCTGTGCTCCCTGCCGCGCCTGCGCGTGGTGTTTGAGGCCGGGCCGGAGCAAGAAAACCCCCTTGACGCTGAAGAGACGCTCCGTGCGGTCCGGGGCGTAAACGAGCATTATGCGGACTGTATTTTGGAAGATAAGAGCGGGCCGGAAGGTTCCGCTCCACCGTTTTTCTTCGGCAAGCTCACGGACGTCACTCCTGTGGCGGTGCGGGGCGAAACCCTTGCGGTGCGCCTCAAGGCGAACTTACTCTGAGGCGCGCGGCATGGCTTTTTTATCTGATGAGATCTTTACTCCCGGCGCGGGCTTTACCCCCGCGCTGGGCAAGCTGGCGGAATATGTTCCTGGAAAAAAAGCGAAACCGCGCAAAAAAAGATTGTTCCCCGCGCCGCAGTGCTCCTCTAGGTTTTATGTGCGGATAGATCCCCATGCGGTGCACATGTTTCGCTTTTTTCTGGAAACAGAGGAAAACCTCGGCCTGATGACCGTGGTGGATCGCTGGCAAGCGGTTTTGCTGCTGCGGTTTTCCCCCCAGCAGGAACAAGAGGCGCGCGCCTTTGTTCAGAGTATGGAAAAGGTGCTGCCCCTGAGCGTGCTCAACGTGCCCGGAGGCGGTGTTGCATAAGTGTGCAGTCTTGGGAAACTGCCCCAGCCCGCTTGGAGCGGTTTGCGCTTGAGATTGTCGCTTAACGGCGAGCACAGCTCGCCTACGCCAAGCTCGCGGGCCTTGTCGCGCTTGGCAGAAAGCCTCCGGCTTCACGACTGAGCCGAGGGTGAACAACGTGTTGACACTCTACATCTAGGCATAGGCGCGCTCCGCCTCCGAAGGCGGCGCAAGCTCCCGCGCCGTGACAACGGGGCCGCTTTTTGCGTATTCTTCGCTGATGGCGCGCACGATGTTGGAATCGATTTCACCATGCACCGCCATTTCTTTCATGATGGCAATGGCTTGTTCATGCGCCATGCCCTGGCGGTAGGGTCTGTTTTCCGTCAGGGCCTGGTAAATATCGCAGCAAGTAAGCAGACGGCTTTCAAAAGGCAGATCCTGGCGCTTACGCCCGTAGGGATAACCCCGACCATCCAGCTTTTCGTGGTGGTAGGCGCCCCAAATGGCGACGTCCTCCAGGCCGCGCACCTGTGCGAGGATGGCTTCCGTTATGACGGCGTGCCTGCGCATGATTTGCACTTCATCTTCCGACAGCGGGCCCGCTTTTTCCAAAATGCTTAAGGGCACGGAAAGCTTGCCTACATCGTGCAAATACCCGGCAATCATGAGTTTGTCTCTATGTTCCGGGCTTATGCCATACCGCTGGGCCAGCCGCCCCAACATGTGCGCTACACCGCTGGAATGGTTTTTGGTGAATGTGGACTTGGCGTCAATAATGCACGATACCAGGCTGCATAACTGAAGCATCTGCTGAGAACTCAGTTCAATGCGTAGCGGCGGGAGCTCATTTTTGAGAGAGTCCTCAACGTGTTCGTCCTGCAGTTCCCGCAAAAATTGGGGAGTAAGCAGCCCCAGGAGTGTGTCCACAATGGCGGGATCATAAAAGGAACCCGCCTCTTCTCGCGCATGCCGGCGGATTTCATCCGCCAGCCCGTCGCGCCCATCCCCCATGCGCAGCATCAAATCCATGTTGTCCGCAAGGCGTAAAATTCGGGAGCGCAAAGGAATGTCCGTGCCCGCAAGACCATGAAAGCCGGTACCGTTCCAGTTTTCATGGTGGTGCAGAATAACGCCCGACACATCGCCGGCAAAGGGAAAGGCCAAGGCATTGCTCTCGCCCATGGGGCAGTGGGCTTCAAACTGTTCAAGAAGGCGGTAGCCTTCCGGGCCCACGCCCTGCATATAAGCGGTAAGGGCATTGTCATGCAGGATAGCGCAGCCCGCCATGTCGAAAATATCTTCCGCCCGCAGCCCAAGCGCGCGGCATATGCGCGCGGATATAAAAGCGATGCGCTTACCATGGTTGGTGGCTATGCCGAGCAGTTCCTGCTCCACAAAATCCAACGCCCTGGAAAGGGCGAATAACAGTTCATTAAGCCGGATACGCATACAAATCCCCTCTGGCTTATTTTTTCATCTGTCCGGAGAAATAAACGCATAGCAACGCCTTTCGCCATGTCCTTTGAGAACCCATCTCAAAAACCGCTTTCCGCCAACTTACGCCGCTTATCGCGGCGCAAAATCTTTTATTTAGAGACAGCCCCTAGCTCTACAAGGTTTGTTTTTTTCGTCAAGAAGCTTATATTTTTTTGTTGGGAAATATATTTACCATACGCATATCTTTTTTATACGCGGCGGCGCGATTCGCCGGGATGTGGCGTCAGGCGGCATTTTTTGCTGGGGCATGTATGATAAAAATACATTCCCTCAACCAAAAAGGCGCGGCTTTGCCGGTTGCCCGCAAAGCCGCGCCGTAAGAGAAAAGGATTGCCGGATTCGTCTACAGCCCGGGCACAGGCAGGCCCGAGGTTACGATGTCGTTCCGGATGCGCTTGCGCAGGAGTTTCGCCACAGGGCCTTCTTGGCCTTTGCCGATGCGCTGTCCCTCATATTCCACAACGGCCACGCAGTCCGGCCCGGTGCCAAGCATAAGCAGTTCCGAGGCGGTGAGAATATCGTCTTCTGTGATGCGGCGCAGGCAGTGTTCCACTTCGCCGTCAAGCAGCGTCAACGCCCTGCGGATTGTGGTTCCCGGCAGAGCGTTGGTGAACAGCGGCACGTTCAGCGTTCCTTTATCATCCACAAGGCAGAGGTTGGCAATGGCGCTTTCGGCAAGGTAGCCTTCCTCATCAAAACAAAAGGGAACATCTTTGTTCCTTGCTTCGGCCTCGCGCATCATGAGCACATTAGGCAGATAGTTGGCGTTTTTAATGCGGGCCAGATAGCCCTGTTTGGCCGGGATGGTGGTGCGGAAGCCTTTGAGGCCTGCTTCATACCAGCTCTCAGGCCTTGGCGTGAAGCGGTAGGCCACAATATACAGACTGCTTTCGGGGGATTCCGCGGGGTCAATGCCAAAGCCCCCCGGCCCTCTGCCCATAAGAACGCGCATCATGCCCGCGGGTTCCTGCCCGGCGGCGGCGACTTGCAGAGTCAGTTCCCGGATGCGCTCCCAAGGGCAGGGCGGGGGCAGGTGGATGCCTTCGGCCGAAGCGCGCATGCGTTCAAGGTGGTCTTCCAGGCGGTACATGCGCCCCTGCATGTATTTGATGGTTTCAAAAACTCCGTCCCCCCGATGGGCCAGGTGATCGTCGAGAGGCAGCAGCATAAGCCGGGGTTCCCGGCAGATGGCCTGGAAACGGTGTTCATAAAAGGCCAGAATATTGGCCTCCCCGGGTCTTGGGGTGGCCAGCATTCTTCCCACGAGCTCTTCTTTTGAGACAATAGGGCAAGGCGCGGAGTTTTGCATGGCGCTCACGGCTACATAAATGCGCCCGGATGAGGCACGCGGACGAGTTTGTCTTTGACCAGCGTTTCAGCGATCTGAACGGCGTTGAGCGCCGCGCCTTTGCGGATGTTGTCCGACACAACCCACATATTGAGGGTGTTGGGCTGGCTTTCATCCGTGCGGATACGGCCGACGAACACGGCATCCTCGCCGGCGGCGGTGATGGGCATGGGATAGATTTTCTCCGTTGGATTATCCAGCACCACCACGCCGGGGGCAAGGCTCAAAATGCCTCTGGCCTCTTTGGCTGAAAGCGGCTTTTCAAACTCCACGTTCAAAGATTCGGAGTGGCCGTAAAATACGGGCACGCGCACAGTGGTGGCCGTGACCCGCAGGGAGGGCGCTTCCATGATCTTTACGGTTTCATGCACCATCTTCATTTCTTCTTTGGTATACTCGTTGTCCAGAAAAACATCGATCTGCGGCAAACAGTTAAAAGCTATGCGGTGCGGGTAGACCTTTACTTCCGGCTCTTGCATGTTGAACATTTGGCGCACCTGGCTTTCCAGCTCGGCCACCGCCTTATGCCCGGTTCCGGACACGGCCTGATAGGTGGAAACCACCACCCGCCGGACGCCCGCCGCCTTATGCAAGGGGTTGAGGGCCACAACCATCTGGATGGTGGAGCAGTTGGGGTTGGCTATAATGCCCTGGTGTTTGGCGAGGGCGTGGGCGTTGACTTCAGGCACGACCAGGGGGCAGCGCGGATCCATGCGCCAGGCGCTGGAGTTATCCACCACCACGCAGCCGGAAGCCACCGCATGCGGGGCGAATTTTTCCGATGTGCCGCCGCCCGCGGAGAAAAGCGCGATATCCACACCCGCAAAAGACTGTTCAGTCAATTCCTGCACGGTGAGTTCCCCTTCTTTAAAGGGAACGGCGCTGCCGGCGGAGCGGGAAGAAGCAAGGGCAATTACTTTGGCCGGAAAATCGCGCTCTTCCAAAACTTTGAGCATTTCGCGACCGACGGCGCCTGTCGCGCCCGCCACGGCAACAGTCAGGGATGTGGACATAAGAAGCCTCCGCATGGCGTAAAAGTATTGTTTGGAACTGCGAACATAGACCAAGCGCGCGGCCTTGACAATGGAGGGAGGGAAGGAAGCGGTGGCGCGACTTGACGTGAGGGGCGCCGCCCCGGCGGACTCGCCCGGCAGAGGCACGGAGCCCCTGCATCTTCATTACCCGAATATCCCTGCATAGAGCGGATATTCGGGTAATGAGGCGGGCCGGGGGAAAATGCTTTCCCCCGGCGGGGTCAGGGGGAGGAAACCCTGACAGGCAGGAGCCGGAGAAGGCATTTTTTTAAAAAGTATACTGGAGCATAGCCTGGGCTTTCCAGGCGTCTTCGCCTTCATCCCAGCCCCGGCCGGATTTTTTGCGCCAGGTTTTTTCATCGGCGTTAAGGTGCAGGTAACCGAGTTCAACGACTGCGGTCAGGTTTTCGTATATCTGGTAGCTATGATCAAAGTTGACTTCAATGACGCTGTCTTTGTCCGTCAGGTACAGCGCGTCCATGCTGTATTTCAGGTAGTTGAGGTTACGGGTTTTGCGCACTAAATCGGCATCGTTTGTACCCGCGTAATAGGCCACGCGCAAGGTATGGGTGAGATCCTCAATAAAGCTGACCTCGGCAAGCTGCAGGCCCACGCCCCAGGTGCCCACGCCGGTGGAAGAGACTAACGAATCGGCGCCGATGCTGAAGGTGCCGGCCATGCCAAAGGAGGTGGGCGTAAAGCAGGATTCGGCATTGCTCAAAACAGGCAGGCGGCCGAGCTCTCCGGATGTGTCGGCGTTTTTGTCGTCGCCGGAGGACCACCAGCCGAAGATGCCGGGTATGCCCCAGTCAAGCTTGTAATCAAGGGTGGCGGCGATAAACCAGCCTCGGGTTCCGACACGCTCGCTCATATTGGGGGCAAAGCCGCTGGCGCTGAGGAATCCGCCGAGATCGGCCTTGCTTAAGGAGCCGTAAATACCTTCCAGGCCGAAGGTCAGGGCCTCATCAAAAAGCATAAGTTCAAGGTGCGTTCCCACCCACCAGGCTTTGCTGCGGCTGTTTTGCACGTCAACGGTGTTCTCGTAAGAGCCGGTGAACAGGTAATCATAAAATCCGGAATTCGCGCCGATAAAACCGTACATGGCCCACGGAGTGACTGTCCAGCCCTCGCCTTCCACAGGCAGGACCAGACCGAATACGTCGACTTCGTCATTCATGTGCTCGGCGGGGGAAAGGGAGCTGCCGTCATTGGCGTAGGCGTCAAAGGGCCTGATCCAGAAACCCGTAAGAGAAAACATGTCCGTGATGGGGGAGCTGAGGACTATGCCGGCAACGTCGGTATCAAGCACAGGCGTGCCCATGCGCGTGCTCGGCAAGGTAAGGCCCTGAATGCCCATGCGGGCGGAAATTTCCGTACCCGGGATCATTACGTCCAGATAGGCGCGCTTTGTTTTGAGGTTGATGCCATCCGCATCAAGCGCGGCGCCTTCTTCTTTATTACCCCAGTTAAAGTCGCCGATTTCAAACATCAGCACCCCTTGCAGATACTCGGAAGTGATGAAGTTTATCTGGGTACGGATACGCTGCCGGGCGAGGATGTGGTCGTCATCCCGACGTCCGGCGTCATTGATGACGCTTTTGGTAAAGGTGGTGTTGTTCGTCCAGCCGAAGGCAAAATCCCATTGGCCCATCACCTTGACGTCAACGCCGTCGGCGCGGGCCGCGCTCACGATGCCGAGGCAGGGCAGCATAAAAAGGAGGAAAAGCACAACACGGTTCATGAACCCTCCTGAGGGGTAAAAGGTTTGCGGGTACGGGTATAAAGGATTTTGAGAATCAAATTCGATTAAGGGGATAGCAGCTAGCGCTCAGGAAGGCAAGGTTTTTGTCAGCGCGCGGCACATAAAAAAGCCCTTTCCGTAAAGAGGGCTGAGAGTCCGGTTGGGGGAGTCCATAGGGCAAGGCGCCCGCAAAGATTTGAGAGCAGGTTGCGCTTGAGGTTGTCGATTGACGGCGCGCAACGCCCGCCTACGTTGATCTAGCGGGCGAGCAGGCTGTAAGCCATTTGCGCGGCCATGGCAAAGAGCAGGCAAGCGAAGAATTTTTTCAGGCGCGGCACAGGCAGGGTGTGGGCGAGTTTTGCGCCGAGGGGGGCGGTGCACACGCTGGCGGCGGCGATGCCGAGGAGCGCCGGCATGTAAATGAAGCCCACGCTGTAAGGGGGAAGGCCTTCCGTATCAAGGCCGCTGACCAGGTAGCCGAGAGCTCCGGCCACTGCGATGGGAAAGCCGATGGCGGCGGAGGTGCCGATGGCCTTATGCATGGGCACGTTGCACCAGGTCATGTACGGCACGGACAAGGTGCCGCCGCCGATGCCCACGAAACTCGACACCATGCCGATGATGCCGCCGGCAACCGTGTTGCCTAAAAATCCCGGTATGTCGCGGGAGGCTTTGGGTTTGATGTTCAAAAGCATTTGCGTGCCCACATAGAGCAGGAAGAAGACGAAAAAGGTTTTGAGCGTATTGGTGGGCAGGTGCGAGGCCACCTTGCTGCCCATAAAGGTTCCCAGCAAAATGCCGGGAGCAATGTATTTGACGATGGTCCAAATGACGGCGCCGTTTTTGTGATGGGTCATAAAGCTGGAAATGGACGTGAACATAATGGTGGCGAGGGAAGTGCCGAGGGCAAGGTGGTGGGTATGCTCGTTCACCACGCCTTGCAGGGCGAAGGTGTAGCTGATCATCGGCACGATGACGAGCCCTCCGCCAACGCCCAGAAGCCCGGCCAGGATGCCCGCAACCGCGCCGAGAAGCATGAAAATGATGATGGAAGTAAGCATGGAGAGCTCCTTAGGGGCTGTTTCTGGTACTGATTTCATACATCGGCCGATGGCCGATGTATGACGATCGCTTCGCCGAAAAGCGTGGTTTTCGGCTCGCTCACGCCGCTGTTAACGGCGCGCCGGACTGACGCCCGGCGGTAGAAGCCATTTTCTCATGAATTATAAAATGGCGCGGTGGATTACTGTTTGGGGTTCTATGCCGGAGTGAAAAGTATTTCAAGGGGGGAGGGCGGAAAAACGGGCGCAACGGCTTATTTGACGCTGCGCCCGTGCATCAACGGCAGAGGGGTTATGGGCTAAGGCGTCATATATCCAGCCCCAGGCGTTTGGCGCTGGAGAGGCCTCCGAGCACGGAGCGGGTGTCTTTTCTTCCCGCGGCGGCTAAGTTGAGCTGGGCTTCAAAGGAGCGCAGGCCGGTATTGCACACCAGAACGATTTCTTTGTCGCGCGGAATTTCATCGAGGCGGGCCGCGATTTGATCCTGCGGAATATTGTGCCAATGCTTCGGGTGCTTGCTGACCATGCCTTCGGCGTCACGATCCACGCGCGCGTCGATGAAAAAGACCTCATCGTTCGCGCGCTGTTCCCAAAGCTGGGCGAATTCTTCTTGGCTTATGGCCTTGAGCCTTCCTTCCAGAATATTTTCCGCTACGTTCCCCACCACGTTGATGATATCCATTGCCGAGGCAAAGGGAGGAGAATAGAGCACCTCAAGGTTCGAAATATCCGCAACCGTGGCTCCGCGCGCGATTAAGGGCGCCGCGGCGTTAATGCGGGCCGCCAAAGCGTCGCCCATGGCATTCATGCCCTGGATGCCGAGCACGCGGCGGGTGTTTTTGTCCACCACCAACTCCAGCGCCATCAAGGTCTTATCCGGATAAAAATGGGCCCGGTCTATTTGTTCCACATGCACGTTAATAGCGTCAAACCCCTCTCGCAGAGCGCCTTCTATGCTCAAACCGGCTCCGGCGGCGTTTTGTTTGAAGAGTTTAACGCCCCAGGCCCCCACAGCGCCGGGGATAGTCGCCTCCACCCCGGCCAGGTTGGAGCCGATGACTCTGCCCTGGCGGTTGGCCATGGAGCCTAGGGGGAACCATCCGGGTTTGCCTGTGACCAGATTGCGGACGCTTACGCAATCCCCGCCGGCGTAAATATCCGGGTCTGAAGTGCGCATATGTTCATCCACAAGAATAAGGCCGCGTTCAGTAAGGGTGAGGCCGGCAGCGGCGGCAAGTTCGGTGTTTGGCCGGATGCCGGCGGCCATGACCACCAGATCCGCCGGAAGGCGGCGCTTATCCGTGACAACGGCGCGAACCCGTCCCTCCTCTCCTTCAAAACGGAGAACTTTTTCTCCGGTGAACACTTCCACGCCGTTGTCGCGCAGGTCTTTGGACGCCATTTTGGCCAGAGTGGGGGATAAAAAGCCCGGCAAGATATGGTCGGTGAGTTCCACCACGGCTGTGGGGATGCCCCACATATCGCCGAGAGCCACGGCTATTTCCAGGCCGATAAAGCCCCCTCCGACCACAATGGCGTTATTGACGCCGCCGCCGGCCACGGAGTTTTTGATGGCTTCGGCTTCTTCCAAGGTGGTGGCCGCGCTGATGCCGGCAAGCTCAATGCCGGGGATGGGAGGGCGGTTGGGGGAACTGCCCATGGCCAGCACCAGCTTGTCATAGGGAAGCAAGGAGCGCTTGCCGCTGGGCAGATGCTCTGTGGCGACGGTTTTCGCGGCGCGGTCAATGGCCGTGACCCGAGTCTGGGTGAGGGCGGTCACGCCTTTGTGGCTTTTGAAAAAATCCGCATCACGGATGGTGCCGTAGGGCGTGGTTTGCAAATCCTCCACCCGGTTCACTTCACCTGAGATATAGTAGGGAATGCCGCATCCGCCGTAAGAGATGCGTGTGGCCTGATCGATTAGAGTGATGTCGGCATCGGGGAGAAGGCGTTTGGCGCGGCAGGCCGCTTTGGGGCCGAGAGCCACGGCGCCGATGACAAGTATGCGTGTTGGCATGGAAAATCTCCTGGCTGAAAGGAAAAGACCGAATGGTGAGGCGATTCGGGGAAGACAGGGGTATCGAAAAATAGCCTATGGCAACGGTAGCATACCGTAACGCTGTTGTGCAATGAGAAGTGTCTTAGACAATGGCGCAGTTTGCAGAGATGCGGCGCCGGGCGGCGGTTTTTGCTCTGGTCGAATACCGTAAGATGGGATATGAAATCGCGGAAAGATGCGCGTGAGCGGAATTTGTGAGGAAGCTTTTCGCTACGCGCTGTGTTTTTCTTTTTCCATAACTTTTCGCCTTGCCGTGCACGGCAAGCAAGCAGCGGCCATGACTCGAAAGCACGCCATGTTACCGGATACAAGCGCATCCAATGCTCCCGCCATTGAACGGGTGGACAAAGAGCAGCCCTTGCAGGTGGAGGGCTCCACAATTTTTGAGGGCGATGCCCTTACCGTGCTGCGGCGCCTTGCGCCGCAATCCGTCCGTTGCGTCATCACCTCGCCTCCCTATTGGGGGTTGCGCACCTACGGCATTGAGGAGCAGATAGGCCTTGAAGATACCCTCGGGCGTTTTTTAAACCGGCTTGTGGCTGTGTTTGCCGAGGTAAAACGAGTGCTCTGCGATGACGGCACTCTCTGGCTGAACATAGGGGACGGCTACACCAGCGGCAACAGAGGCTACCGCGCGCCGGACAAAAAAAACCCCGCCCGGGCCATGGATATACGCCCGGAAACCCCCGAAGGCTTAAAGCCCAAGGATCTTATCGGTGTGCCTTGGCGTCTGGCCTTTGCCCTGCAGAATGACGGCTGGTATTTGCGCGATGACATTGTCTGGCATAAACCCAATGCCATGCCTGAAAGCGTGAAAGACCGCCCGGCACGGTGCCACGAATATATTTTTATGCTCACAAAATCCGAAAAATATTTTTATGACTGGCAAGCTTCCCGCGAACCTGCCGACCGCGGGGGGCTGCGTAACCGCCGCTCTGTATGGACAGTCAACACCAAACCTTTTTCAGGCGCACATTTTGCCACTTTTCCGCCGGATTTGATCCGCCCTTGCGTGCGCGCTTCCTCCCAGCCCGGGGATTTCGTCCTGGATCCTTTTTTCGGATCAGGCACGGTGGGCATTGCCTGCCAGGAAGAAGACCGGCGCTACCTTGGTATTGAATTGAACCCGGACTATGTCGCCCTGGCTGCCCGGCGGCTTCAGGAGAACGGCAAGGACAAGGTGCGAATCGTCGCCGCATGAACCGCAGCATCCGCTTCCCCACTCCGCGCCTCCAGGCTGACTTCGCCTTCGCTTTGCGGCGTTTTCGCGCCAATTGCCTGCAAGAGGCATTGCTTGCCACTGTGGGGAGCATGAATATCGCTGAGCTTGACAAAGAACTCGCCCGCTATGTGGGGGGGCATGACCTGGCCCTTATGGCGAGGTGGGGCTTGCGAGCGGAACTGCTGTTTGCCGTCCCGCCGATCCTTGAGCAAAACCCCTTTCTGCTGGGCTATTACCGTTTGCTCATGGGCTATAGCCAGAAGGAATTTTACGGGAACGACAAAGGCTTTGGCGCCGGGCCCTTTAAAAGCATGGAACTTGGCGGCAGAATCAGCAAAAGCGCCGCTGCTGAACTGCCCGCCCTGTGCGCGGCTTTTTGCGAGGCGGCTTCGGCTTTGCTGCGCTCCGTTGAAAGCCTTTGCCCCACCAAGGAGCTTTTGGACGATCTCACCCTGCTCACCTTAGGCCCGCAGCTGCGCGGCGGCGCCAACAACCAGCGCGGCGCGGACGGCATTGTCCGGGTATTTGCCCTTATCCGCCGCATCGTGACCCACGCCGCACGGGCGGTGACGGAAAACGCCATTGAAATCGCCAGCGCCACAGGACGCAAAGTGCTGGTGGAATTTGCGCCGGACCCGGATATCATCATCCGTGAGGAAATGTCCCCCGGGCACTTTCGCAACATCGTGGCCATAGAAATTAAAAGCGGCACGGATGCTTCCAATATCCACAACCGCATGGGCGAAGCTGAAAAAAGCCACCAAAAAGCCCGCCAGCGCGGATTTACCGAGTGCTGGACAGTATTTAATGTGGCGCGCCTTGATTTAGCTAAAGCCAAGGCGGAGTCTCCATCCACAGACCGGTTCTATTTGCTGGAGGAACTCGCCCAAGAAAAGGGAGAGGCTTATGGGGATTTTAAGCGCCGGATCGTGTCGTTAACGTCCATCCCCTTCGGGCCGGAACCTCCGCTTTTGGGGTAAAATTTTCTCGGAAAACACCCGCCGCGCCGCCGCTCTCCCAATTCTCACCAGAGCATTTTACCGGCATGTGTAACTTTAAAGTTGCAATGCGCTAAAAACACCGCCGTAAGCTGGACGTGAAGAGAGGAAAAATTTTTATTGACATTGAAAATCGTTTTCATTTATTATACAAACAATGGAAACAGATTTTCCGCCCCTCATGCCAGAGCGGCTTACGCTTCAAATAGCCGTCTGACGGCGGAGCCCCCTACGGTTGTTTGGCGGCAAGGATTTAAGGCAAATTCTTGCGAGCGGTTCACGCCTGCAAAGCTTTGGCCGGGATTTTCAAAGAGTTTCAGGAAAAAGGAGACAGCCATGTGTGCAGCCCTTGTTGGTGGAATGGATCGTTTGCGGAAAGAATATATGGACGCGGCCAAAGAAGCGGGTGTTGATCTGAAGGTGTTCACCGGCCAGGAGCGCAGCATCAAAAGCCAGCTTGGCGAGTTGGATATGATGATTCTTTTTACCGGCAAAGTATCTCACGCCGCGCGGCAGGAGGTGATGAAGCATGCCAGAATGTACAATATTCCTTTGCGTATGGTGCATTCTTCCGGCGTTTCCTCCTTGCGCAAATGCTTTGCCGAGTCGTTGCCCGGGTAAGCTTTTTTCATAACGCGCCTCTTTTTCGGGAAGGGTTCGCCCGCTTCCTCCGCAAAAGCCGTTTTGAGACACGCCCAGAACGGCTTTTGCAATGGTCCCCCGCACGGCGCGCGTCGCTTCAGGCTTCAGCAAAAACCGCAGCCTGACGAAGCGGCACGCCAAATTGCGCCGGCACTACCCCTTGACAGTCCTTGCCGGAACACATAATCGTTGGCAATATTCCGGGAGCTGGCTATTCCGGCGGCAGTCCATAAAGGGCCGGTGTCATACCGCCATGGACTGTTGTTTTTTGCCTGGAGAAAGAGTGTGGATCTTGCCCGAATAAAATACTTACAACGTATTATTATTTTTTGTTTTTGTCTTTTTCTGCCGCTTTACGACGCCGCTTTCGCGGCTGCGCCGGGACAGGGCGCTTCAAGGAGTTCCCTGCCCGTGCTGGGGGCAGGAGCCGCCATGCCTCCCGCGCCGGCGGCATTGCCGGCCGGGGTCGTAGTGCCGGAAAGCGCGCGCATTGAAGTTTTCAGGCCGGGAACCAGGCTTTCCGCATCCGCATTGGCGGGTATTGTCGTTCTTGGGGCGATGTGCGCCAGCCCTTCCGTTCCCGGCTCTTTTTCCGGCGGCCAGGGGAACTGGGTTGTGCTTGAGCCTGGAGCGCGCCCGGCCTATGTGGGCATCCAGGGGGGCACGGCGCGCGTCAGTTTGCTGCGCTCTCCCAACGGCACGCTCATGACTTTTACCGGCAATACCGGCAATGATTTTATTCAGGTGCTGCGCGGGAAGAATTCTTCCGAAGCCGCCGAGACGCCGGCGGGTAACGTCCAGGCGCTGCCTTCTTCTTCCGTTCCCCCTAGCGTGAACGCCTCGACCCCGGCCGCCCCGGCCGCTTCAGACAAGCCGTTGGAAGAAGAGCCGCTCTTTTCCGGCAGCCCGCATCCTTTTGGGCTCAGCAATCCGGAAGGGGTCGTCACCATTGTGCCGGAAAAAACGCTTGAGCAGCCCCCTGCCGAAGAAAAACCCAAGCCTGCCGCCCGTAAAAAAAAGAAATTGAAGTTGCGCAGCTACATGAAAGTGCTTTCGCCAGGGGAGGCTCTGTAGAGCTGTTTGCAGATAATGGGTTTGCCGCCATTTCGAGAGCCCGCGCAGCTTTGCTGCGCGGGCTCTCGAAATTATTGGGGGGCAGTTTTGCACGGGCAAAAAAACCGCTCTTTATTTTTTACCCCCCTGTGTGCGGGCGCGGTAAAGCTGCACAGCCTTATTATGCTCCGCCAGATTCTTGGTAAAGGTATGGCGGGCATCCAGCCCGGTGGCCACGAAATACAGGAAGTCATGCTTTTCAGGATGGGCGGCGGCCTCAAGCGAGGCAATGCCGGCGGAACAGATGGGGCCGGGCGGCAGCCCGGGGTGCTGGTAGGTGTTATAGAGATTTTTGGGGTCGTCAATCTGTGAGCGTTTTATGGCTCCGCTAAAGCTCGGCCCCAGGCCATAGATGATGGTGGGGTCGCATTGCAGGAGCATTTTTAAGCGCAGGCGGTTGACATAGACGCCGGCCACCCGGGGGCGCTCGTCAGGCACGCCGGTTTCCTTCTCCACAAGCGAGGCTAAAATAACAAATTTTTTCAGCGCGTCGGGCTCAATATCCGCGGGTTCAACGCGTTGCCCGCCTTGCCCGGCCGCATCCGCAGGCGTGTTTGGAAACGCTGCCGGAATGGAAGCATTATGCGCCACAGAAGGTATGGAGGCATTTGCTCCCCGTGCTGCGGCGGCGGGGCTGTCAAGCCCTTCTGACGCGTTCCGGCCAGGCCCCGGAATTGTGGCATTTAGCGGAAACTGTAGTATAGTTTGTCGAACAATGCCCGCGGAGCCGTTTTTTGCCAAAGGTTCCTGCGATTCCGCGTCCGGACGGGGCTGGTCCTGAGGTGACTGCGCTTGGGGCGGCTGCGCTTGGGCGGAGGTTTCAGGGACGCTGGGGCGAGGGTGCGGCTGTGCCGGAGGGGGAGCCGGAACCGCCCGCGTCGCGTTACTTTCAGGCAAGGCAGGCTCCCGCTTGGGCAAAACGGAAGGAGGCGGGGAACGCATGGCCCCCGGGCGTTGCGGCAAAACAGGCACTCCCCCCTGCCAGGAAGCGGGAGCTTGCGCTTTTTGCGGTAGCTCGCTCCACAGGGGTTTGGTTTTTTCCCAGAACATATCCACCATTATGTCAGCCACTTCACGCGCCTGCTTTTTATCAAGGGGGGCGCGGGGCTTTTTCAGCAGGTAGGTTTCCGGATAGAGAAAGCCTTCCGCATTGGCAAAGGGGATATGGTGGGCGCGTAAAAAGTCCGGATCGTGGATCACGGCTTTAAAGTCCTCAAAGCGGGCAAAGCCTTGTTCTTCCACCGCTTGGGCGGTTTCCCACCAGCTAAGACCTTCGCGCACGGAGAGTTTATACAGGACGGCCTGCCCCTGGGTTATCTGCCGCAGCACCTGTTCCGGGGTCCAGCCGGTATTGAGGGCAAACTCGCCCGCCTTGATTTTGCCAAGAGCGCTGTGGTACTGGGCCAGCAAGCGAAAGCGGAACACATCGCTGATAAGCCCGGCTTTTTTCAGATCCCAGGCCACTCGGTCAAAGGTAGCGCCCGGCGCAATGCTGAACAGGACTTCCTCAGCCGTAGCCGAGGCGGGAGTCGTCAAAAAAATATGCGCCTCATAGGCGACATAGCCGCCCCCGAGCAGCAGCCCCCACAAAAGACAAAAAATGACTCCCTGAAAAAAACGCCTCATGCTTGCCATCCTGTTGTTGGTCTGGAGCGGTGCAACTTTGCAGGGACTGAACCGCTTGCAAAGTCTTTACAAGGCGGCGCCGAGCAGGTCCCCGAATTTTCGGCAACCCACGGTAACGGCGTTGTCCATTTGTTCGGCAAGGTCAACGGTTACCGTGCGGGCAGAAAGCACTTTGTCCATAGCGGCCTGGATAAGGTGCGAAGCTTCCGGCAGGCGCATATGCTCAAACAGCAACGCGCCGGAAAGAATGAGGCTGCAAGGATTGGCTTTATCCTGCCCGGCAATGGCGGGGGCCGTGCCGTGGGTGGCTTCAAAAAAGGCCAGCGTGTCGGACATGTTTACGCCCGGGGCCATGCCAAGGCCCCCCACCTGGGCGGCCAGCGCGTCGGAAATATAATCCCCGTTCAGGTTAGGCGTGGCGATGACGCTGTAGTGTTCCGGGTGGAGCAGCACGTCCTGGAACAGGGCGTCCGCGATGCGATCTTTCACCACCACCTTGCCGGGCGCGGGCTCAGCCTCAGTGCAGCAAACAGCGCCGAACTCCTCGTTTGCGACTTCGTATCCCCACTGGCGAAAGGCTCCTTCGGTAAATTTCATGATATTGCCTTTATGCATCAGGGTCACGCTGGGGCGCCCGGTATCGCGCGCAAAGGCAATGGCTTTGCGTATCAGGCGCTTGCTGCCTTTTTCCGTCATGGGCTTAAGGCCGATGCCCGCGTCCGGATTCACTGAAATGCCCATTTCTTCATACAAAAAGGCGACGAGCTTTTTCGCTTCCGGGGAGCCGCTTTTAAATTCTATGCCCAGGTAGAGATCTTCCGTGTTTTCCCGAAAAATGACCATATCCACTTTTTCCGGATGCTTCACTGGGGAAGAAATCCCTTTATAATGCCGCACAGGCCTGATGCAGGCGTACAAATCCAATGTTTGGCGCAAAGTGACGTTGAGGCTGCGAAACCCCTTGCCCACCGGAGTGTTCAAAGGCCCTTTAATGGCGTAAGTCGCGCCTTTGAGAGCGTTCAAGGTGGCGTCAGGCAGCAGGGCGCCGGTTTGCGCCAAAGCTTTTTCTCCGGCCAGGAGCTCTTTCCAGCCTATGCTCTGCCGTCCGTCATATGCTTTGGCAAGGGCCGCATCCAGAACCGAACGCGCCACTGCCCACACTTCAGGGCCTATTCCGTCGCCTTCAATAAAATATACTTCATGTTGCATAATGCGTCGCCTTTTTGTTGAATATTGCAAAATGCGGCTTTACCCATGAAAGGCTCTCAAGAGCGGATCAGCATTGAACATGTTCACCCGCTCCATACGTATCCGCCCGCGCATCCCCGCCGCGGGATTGTCACAGGCTGGCTTTGCCCGCCGTAAGGGATAAAGCTGAAAGCGAATCCGCTTAAGAAGCCGCGTATGCCGCTATTCCCATACTATTGAAGCCTGTTCGAGACAAGAGCGCGCTTTTGCGGGTAGCGGGTCATTTTACCGCCGCCTCAAGGTTTTCCGGAGCGTCCTCTTCGCTGTAAAGGGTTATGCCCCGCTCACGCAGCAGGGCCGCGGCGATCCCTTGACCGGGGATCAGCCGCCCGCTGAAGCTGCCGTCATAAATGCGCCAAACGCCGCATGAGGGACTTTTATCCTTCATGACGGCAAGCCTGATGCGGTGTCGCAACGCGAGTTCCAGCGTTCTTTGCGCGCCGAGCAGGAACGCGGCGGTCATATCCTCCCCTGTCCGGCTGAGGGCCCTGCCTGAGCGCAGCTCGCAAGGCTCGCGCGGGATGCCGAGATTGCCGGAAACTTCCGGGCACACGGCCAAGGCTTTGCCCGCGGCATGCAGATCGGCAAAGCGCTTCATCCGGTAAGCCGCGCCGTCATAGCGGCAGGCGATGCCGCAAAGGCAGGCGCTGATAAGCGCAAAGGGCGCGCCGGACATGGATGCTCTCTTTGGTAAGCGGAATGTAAGGACGGATCCGCTATCGCTCTTTTATGTTTGTAGCAATATCTATAAAGGCATGATATAATGAAGTCAAAGCACATCTGCCGGCATACGCTTCGGAGGCGGCAGCACATTGAAGGCATTTAATCGGCGGTAGGAGGTTTTTATGAGCAGCAAGCGTTGTCTTGTCATTTCCCATTCCGGTTACGGGCATACCCTTAAGTTGGCTGAGCAGGTCGTGCTGGGGGTGAGCAGTATTGCCGGGGTGTATGCGGAGCATCTTTCTATTGATCAGGAAGGCCTGTTGCCTTCCGACGGCTGGGAGCGCCTCGCCTCCGCCAGCGCAATCATTTTCGGCTGCCCTACATATATGGGCGGGCCGAGTTGGCAGTTTAAAAAGTTCGCCGACGCCTCTTCGAAGGTGTGGTCCGAGGACGGGTGGCGCGATAAGCTTGCCGCGGGTTTTACCAACTCCGGCTCCATTATCGGCGATAAAATATCCACCATCACCTACCTTTTTACCCTGGCCATGCAGCACAACATGCTGTGGGTGGGCACCGGCTTAAAGCCGGCGAACACCGCCGCTTCCCAGCGCAATGACCTTAATTATCTGGGCGCTTTTTCCGGTCTGATGTCCCAGTCCCCCGTGGATGCCGGACCTGAGGACGCCCCTCCTCCGGGAGATCTGCGCACCGCAAGGCATTTCGGCCGGCGTGTGGCGAATGCCCTGCTCTTGTTTCCCGCAAGATAGCGGCAACAGCTCCTGGAGCATATCGCCATTGAAAATATGGTATGTTCTGCCGAAATAGAATCGTTGAGGCTGTTGTCAAAACTTTCTTCGGCAACAGCCTCGGATTTTCTCCAAAGGGAACTCACCAACGCGTATAGGGATTATCCACCAGGTTCACATTGTAGTACCGGGGGTCTCCGGTCACTTCATCCCCCGCCCATTCCGGTTTGGCAAAGAGCTGGTCAGGTCTTTCAAGCTCCACTTCGGCCAGCAGCAACCCTGCATTTTCTCCAGAAAATTCATCTACTTCCCAGATAAGTCCCCTATGGGGAATTCGGTAGCGCACTTTTTCCACAAGGGGCCGCCGGGCCAGATCGCGCAGCATAGCTTCAGCGTCGGGCAAAGGAATGGGGTACTCAAATTCGAGGGTTCCTTGCGAAGAATGCGCCCCTTTGATGGTGAGAAAGGCTGTTTTTTCAATTATCCTCACCCGCACAGCGCTTTCTTGCCGCGTGCTTAAATACCCCTGGCGGCAAAGCCTGCCTGAATCCAGGCCGCGCCATGTGTCATCTTTAAGCAGAAATTTACGTTCAATTTCAAATCCCACAGGCTCCTCCTTCAACAAAAACGGGGAGGCGCAAGCCTCCCCGTTGAGTATGCCAGGCTCCCACGTGGGCGTAAACGAAATTTACCCGCGCCGGCCTGTGTCTGAGCGCCTTACCGGTAATCCGCTTTTGGGGAGAACGCGCTGTTTTTGCCATGGCGCGCCCTCCCCAAAGCATTAATAGGAATGCTCGGAGTCGAGATCCTCATCGCTTATTTTATGTGAAAACACATAGTATACCCAGGACTGGTACAAAATCACGACGGGTACGCAAATAAGGGCCACAACCAGCATAATGGTGAGCGTGAGCTGCGAGGAGGCCGATTCGGCGAGGGTGATGCTGGCCTCCGGGCTGAAGTTGGAAGGAATGATATTGGGGAACATGCCGATGATGCCGAAAAAGGTGACAAACAGCATGAATCCGGCGCTGGAGAAAAAAGCCGCCTTCAGCATTTTGCCCGTGATGCAAAAACGCAGCACAAAAAGCAGCACAACGGCCAGAATGGGGATGATCAGCAAAGCAGGCGTCTTGAAGTAGTTATTGTAAAGGGGTGTATAGTACTTGGTGGCCAGGAGAAAGACCACGGCAAGCCCGGTCAGGAAAGGCCAGAGGCCTTTGGCCGTGGCTAGGGCCCTTTCATGCATGACGCCCTCAGTGCGGATGGCAAGCCAGATGGCGCCGTGTAGGGCAAACATCACCACAAAAAAGACGCCCCCCGCCAGACCGTAGAGGTTCAGCAAAGAGAAGAGGTTGCCCATGTAGACGCCTCTCTCGTTGATGGGAATGCCCATAAAGAGGTTGGCAAAGGCCACGCCGAGGAGCAGAGCGGGCAGAAAACTGCCGAGAAACTGTACGCCGTCCCAGAGGCTCCGCCACTGCGGATTGTTTATTTTATTGCGAAACTCAAAGGACACGGCGCGGAAGATCAGGGCGAACAGCAGGATGAGGAGCGGAGCATAGAGCGCGCTGAACATAACGGCATACGCCAGAGGGAAGGCCGCAAAGGTCACGCCTCCGGCAGTGATGAGCCACACTTCGTTGCCGTCCCAGAAGGGGCCGGCGGCATTGAAGATAAGGCGGCGCTCTTCATTGTTTTTTGCTATAAAGGGTAACAGCGTTCCCATGCCGAGATCAAAGCCGTCTAAAATAAAGTAGATGGCCCAGAGCAGACCCCAGAGGAGGAACCAAAGGGTTTGCAGGACTTCATAGTTAAGTATTGCAGACATATCAGTATCCTTGTGGCAGATGGTTGAGCATCATAAGTATTCGCCTGTTGCGGAAAAGGGGGCTTACGCCGGGCCCTTTTGCGCGAATTTACGCAGCAGGTAAATGTCTAGAGCGCCCAGGATGCTGTAAATGACGATAAAGGCGCCGAGGGACAAGGCCACTGAGGATGCCGGAACAGAGGAAATCCCCTGTGAGGTGAGCATGAGTTTGTTTACTATCCAGGGCTGGCGTCCCACTTCAGCCACAGTCCAGCCGGCCATGATGGCGATGTACGGCAACGGGATCATCCAAGCCAAGAGACGGGAAAAACCCGGCCGGCTTCCGATGCTGTCCCGCCAGAGCCAGGCAAAAAAGGCCACCAGAGGGAAGAGCGCGCCAAGGCCCACCATAAGGCGGAAACTGAGGAAGGTCAGCAGTACCGGCGGGATGGCGTCTTCAGGCTTGACGGGCTTGTGTATTTCTGTGCCGTCGGCAAGGATGGCGACGGGGGTTTTGGGATCATACTTGGTCTTTTCCTGGAATTCGGCAAAGTCTTTGGGGCCGCGCTGGTTCAGGCCTTCCACTTCGGCGCTGAAGTTGCCGTGAGCCAGAAAACTCAGCGCGCCGGGGACGGGGAGCCATTCGAAATAGTTGCGTTTGTTCGCTTCATCGGGAAGGACAAGCAGGTACAGGGGAGCGGGCTTGGAAGTTTCCCAGAGCGACTCCATGGCGGCAAGCTTTGTGGGTTGATACTTGGCCACGGTCACGCCGTGGGAGTGCCCCTGGACGACCAGCAGAACAGCGAGCGCCAGGCCGCATACAGAGGCCAGGCGGAACGATTTGTTGAAAAAGTCGATTTCGCTTTTGCGCACCAGGTGCCAGGCGGAGACGCCGAGCACAAAGAAGCAGGCCAGCAGCCAGGCGGCGAAAATGGTGTGAAAATACATGCTCCAGGCAAAGCCGTTGCTGATGACCGCGAAAAAGTCCGTGAGCAGGGCTTTGCCGTTGGCGAAGCTGGAACCCACGGGATTTTGCATCCAGCCGTTGGCGATAATAATCCAGACCGCGGAGAGGTTGCTCGCTATGGCCACAAGCCAAATGGCCAGACAGTGCACTTTTTTGGACACCTTATCCCAGCCGAAATGCCAGACGGCGATGAAGGTGGATTCCAGAAAGAAGGCCAGCGTGGCCTCAATGGCGAGGATGGAACCGAAAATGTCACCCACGCTTTGAGAATAGTTGGCCCAGTTTGTCCCGAACTGGAACTCAAGAGTAATACCGGTGACGACTCCCAAGGCAAAATTGATGAGGAACAGCTTACCCCAAAATTTTGTCATCCTCTTATACTGCTCATTGCCTGTGCGGACGTAGATGGTCTCCATAATGGCGAGAAGCACCGACAGCCCCAAGGTGAGCGGCACAAAGATGAAGTGGAAGAAGACGGTCACCGCGAACTGCAGTCGCGACAACATCACTACATCCATAGTTCAACCCCTTTGGCAAACGGGAATGCAAACACCCGCGCCCACGCCGTTTTACACACTGTTTTCCTGCGATACGGAACGCCGAAGCAAAACACGATTGCAAATGCCGCTAGAGCACCGCACACTTGAGATACTCACAAGGATTTGTTTACGAATCCTTGCCGCCAAATGGCCGTAAGCCGGCTTTGCCGGCTGTAGAACGGCTATTTGAACCGTTACGCGCTTCCATAGGCATCATCCGCCCGCGGCATACCGCGGTAAACGTTGTCCATGCCTTAAGGCGTATTCCAAGGGTGAAAGCCTTCATCCGTGCCGTGGAACCCAAATGCGTAAAAAACAAAAACAGCGATCTTCGCCGCCTTTACGGAGCGGACATCCTTGGTGAACTTGCATCCCAAAGTTAAAAAACACTACCCTATACAAAAATGCGGGAAAACGAAATGCCGCGAAAGCCCGCACAATACACCGGCAGGAGTTTGCATGGCAAACTGCCCCAAGTGTAGATGTAGTCTTCGAATATCATTAAAATAATTTAGACGCAATAGGGCGTTAGAAAAACTTGGAGTCCAATCCCATTAATTACAAATAGTTATTAATAGCATTTTCTTTTTCTTTTTTTTTTGTCCGGCGCGCCATATGCCCGTCCATTTGTCCTCTAGGGGCTGTTTCTAAATAAATCTTTTGTCCAAATAGCTGCGTCATCCAGCTCTTTTTCCTCCGGTCCTGTACCGTAAGAGTACACTCCCTTCGCAAAAAGAGCTGGATTCCTTGCTTTTGGCGCAAAATCTTTTATTTAGAGACAGCCCCAAGAGCAGATTAACTTTGAGATTTGTCGTTTAACGGCGGGCAAAGCCCGCCTGCGGCAATCTCAAGGCAAGGATTTACGGGCAAATCCTTACAGAGCAATTATACATTTTCAATGTTAAATTGCTCTATGGAAAAAAAGCGGGCAGGCGCTCTGATGGCCTTGCCTGACGAACTGTGAAAAGTTGCTTATGAGAAGCGGTTTGGTATTGCCGCGTGATACGTATCAGGGTATGCAAGGCATGAAAGAGAGTGGATCCATCCGTTTTGCGGGCGCGTTTTCCGTTGCGCCGTTGTGCGCGGCAAGTGCGGTCCGCATTTTATAATACAGAACGTTTGGAGGTGTGGTTTATGGCGGCCAAGAGCTGGAAAGGAATTGTGCTGGCGGGGGGATCTGGCACAAGACTTTATCCCCTTACCCTCGGGGTGAGCAAACAGCTCATGCCCATCTACGATAAGCCCATGATCTATTACCCGCTTTCGATCCTTATGCTCGCGGGAATACGGGATATTTGCATTATTTCCACTCCGCGCGATTTGCCCTTGTTTCGCGATCTTCTGGGCGACGGCTCCGCCTGGGGCTGCTCTTTTGCCTATCAGGAGCAGGAAAAGCCCGAAGGCATCGCCCAAGCCTTTTTGCTGGCCAAGGATTTTGTGGCGGGCAGCAATACCTGCCTTATTCTTGGCGACAACATCTTTTTTGGCGCCGGTTTGGAACACCATTTGGCCCAGGCCAAAGCCCATGACAGGGGCGCAACGGTTTTCGGCTACCATGTGCGCGACGCTAAGCGCTATGGCGTGGTGGAGTTTGATAAAAACCGGCGCGTGATCAGCATTGAGGAAAAGCCGGCCAGTCCGAAATCCAATTACGCGGTGACCGGATTGTATTTTTACGATGACCGCATTGTGGACATCGCCGGATCCATTCGCCCCTCCGCACGCGGTGAGCTTGAAATTACGGATGTGAACAACGCTTACCTCGCCTCGGGCGAACTGCGCGTGGAAGTGATGGAGCGCGGCATAGCCTGGCTGGATACGGGCACGCACGACTCTTTGCTCGCCGCGGCAACCTTTGTCCAGGCCGTGGAAAGCCGCCAGGCGTTGAAAATAGCTTGCCCTGAAGAAATTGCCTGGAGCAAGGGCTATATTTCCTCAGAGCGCTTGCAAGAACTCGCCGTTCCTTTGTCCAAGACAGGATACGGGCGGTATCTGCTGTCTTTGCTGGAGCAGGAGCAGGACCCTTTATAAGCCCGGCGCGGCGCCGGCACTGTTGCACTATGTCCGCAGGCAAGCGTGAGGGATTTACCACCGGCACGGCAGCTTCAGCCGCCGCTTTTGCGGCGGTCGCCTTGCTGCTGAGCGGTTCTTTGCCCGGCCGGGCGGACGTGCTTCTGCCTCCGTTCCTGCGGCGGGGCAACGGCTGGAGCTGCGCTCCTGAACGCAGGCTCCTCATTGACGTGGAGGACGGCGCTTTTTTGTCCGAAGGCTGCGCCTGGGCCTCGGTGATCAAAGACGGCGGAGACGATCCGGACGCCACCCACGGCGCGCGCATTATCGTGCATGCGGCCTTCGGCCCTTACTCCCTTGCTTATGATCCCGCAGCGGGAAAGCATCCGGCGGATGAGGGCGGGGCTCTCGCCTCGCTGCTCCCTTCCCATCCGGCTCAACCTATTCCGGTGGCGGGCTTTGGCAATGAGGTGTTCCTCCATAACGGCAAGGGCGTCGGTCTTGTTTCTCTGCCGGGCTTGCCCGTGCCGGTGGGCGAAGCGGCCATTAATCCTGAGCCCCGCCGCCAGATCGCGGCCGCGGCGAGCGCCGCGGCCGCTCTGCACGCCTATACCGGGCCTTTGCACCTGCTCATAAGCGTGCCTGACGGTGAGCGCCGCGCTGAACATACCTTAAATTCCCGTCTGGGCATCCTCGGCGGCATCTCTATTTTAGGCACCCGGGGCACGGTGCGGCCCTATAGTCATGAAGCCTGGAAATGCGCGATCAGCCAGGGCATGAGCGTTGCCAAGGCCCTTGGCATGAAGGAGTTGCTCCTCTCTACCGGCAGAAGGAGCGAGCGGCTGGGGTTTGCCTTGTACCCTTCCCTGCCGCCCTATGCGGGCATCCAGGTGGCGGACTATGCCGCCTTTTCCCTGCGGGAGGCCCGTGACCGGGGTTTTCCCCGTTTGCTTTGGTGCTGCTTTCCGGGCAAACTGCTCAAATTGGCCCAAGGATTGGAATGGACTCACGCCAGAGCGGGCGCTTCGGACATTCCTTTGCTGGCCCGCCTGTGCCGTGCCTCGGGCGGCTCAGAGGCTCTGGCGCGGCAGGTGGAAGTTATGCCCACCGCTGTAGGCGCTTTGGAGATCTTGTCTCAAGAAGCGCCCGCGCTCCATGACCGCATTTTGTACCGCCTTGCCGCTCAGGCCTTCGGCATGATGCGCGCCTGGCTGGATGCTTACGAAAAAAAAGACGGGGCAACAAACGCCAAAGGGCCGCTCCCTCCGCCGCCGGATCTGAGCCTGCATGTGTTCTCAGCTCAAGAAGAACTGCTCCTGCGTATGGACGCGTCTTCCTGCTCCTTTGATGCCGCTTTTGAGGAAAACTGGCTTTTTCTCCCCTTGCCGGAAGCCTGATGAGGGTGTCTCTTATCGCGCTTCGGCGGGGCGAGCGGATTTTTTCGGACATTCCCCAGCAAACATAAAAGGAGTTCCATGAGCGTTCCCATCTATGTGCTGGGTTTAGGCTTGCCCGGACAACGGGCTTTGCCTTTTTCTCATCCTGTGCTGAATAGGGCGGATGTGCTCATCGGCGGCAAGGCGCAGCTTGCCTTGTTCGCTTCCCACCCGGCGGAAAAGCTGCCGGTCGGGGCTGATACAAAAGCCCTCTACGCCCGTATGGCGGATTTACGCGCCAAGGGTAAAGCCCTGGTAGCGCTGTGCAGTGGGGATCCTCTTTTTTTCGGCCTGGGCGCGCGCCTTGCGGAACGCTTTGGGTCTTCTTCCATCCGCGTGCTGCCGGGCATAAGTTCTCTGCAGGCGGCGGCGGCTTTAGTGGGGCTTGCCTGGGAAGACGTGCGCCCGGTCAGCCTGCACGGCAGAAAGAACATGCTCCCCCTGGCCCACGCGCTGCTCAACGCGGCGCCGGTATTTCTACTGTGCGATCCCGGCCTTTCTCTGCGCTCCCTTGCCATATGGATGGGCGAACGCGGCTGCGGGCACTACCGCCTGCATGTTTTGGAAGATCTTTATGCAACGCCGGAAGGCGAGATCCGGGCTGAAACGGCCCTGCAACTGAGCATGGATCAGGCGCTGCGTTGTGATGGGCACGATTCCGCCCCCGCGTCGGTTCAACGGGTCATACTGCTGGTTCCGGAACAACCCTTTACCGCCAAAATTCCCTTTGGCCTTGCCGAAGCGGATCTTGCGAAGGAGCAGGGGCTCGTCACCAAGCTGCCCATACGGGCAGCGGGCCTTGCCGCCCTTGGGGTGGAAGCCGGGCATATTGTGTGGGATCTGGGTGCGGGCAGCGGGGCGGTAAGCCTGGAAGCCGCTCGCCTTGCTCCCTGCGGCCGGATTTTTGCCGTTGAGCGACACAGGGATCGGGTAGCGTTGATCCGGGAAAACCGGCGGCGTTTTCGCGTGCCGCATCTGGAGATTGTTCAGGATGCTTTCCCCGCCTGCCTGGATCATGTTTGGGATAACGCCGCGGATTTCGGAGAGCTTCACCAGGCGGTATATCAGGGCCCGCTTCCCCGCCCGCACCGGATTTTTGTGGGCGGAGGCCTTAGCGGAGCGCGCGGCGCCGCTGAGGCCTTGCTGGGTCGGGCATGGGAAGCCTTGCTCCCGGGCGGGAGGCTCCTTGCGCACTGCGTGCTGCTCTCAAGCCTCGAACTCTCCCGCACCCTGCTGGAAAAGCTGGGCGGCAAGGTCAGCGTTACTTCTGTGCAGGCGGGAGTTTCCGAACCCCTGGCCGGGGATCTGCGTTTTAAAGCCCTGAATCCGGTGTTTTTGGTGCTGGCTGTTAAATAAGCTCCCGATTGGCAAGCACTGGATATTTTTTTATTGAGATTGGCGTAGGCGAGCGCAGCTCGCCTACGCCAATCTCGCGGGCCTTGTTGCCCTTGGCTTCACATGACCAGAGCATGTTACCGGCATGTATAATTTCAAAGGTAAAACGCTCTAAAACTCGCGGAACAGCTTGAGCTCATCCGTACGGCAGTAGCTTACGCGGTATTCGTAGGGTTCTTCCTTATATGTTTTGAACACAAGATCGGAACGCAGCACCGGCGTGCCTTGAGGCACTTCGAGGTATTTTGCGGCGGCCGCATCCGCGGGAACGGCGGACAAAAGTTCCCGCAGCCGTAAATTGTGAATGCCGTATTTTCTGTCCAAAATGATATACAATGCGTTTTTTTCAAATTCCGCGGCTTCTATTTTTTCAAAATTAGGTAATTTTTCAGCATACATATGAGACGTAAGGTAGGCAAAGCGTTTGCCTCCGGAAAAAAGCACCCGCCGCAGGGTAAATACCGGCGTTCCCTCAGGCAGCCCGGTAGCCTTGCTGAACGCGGCGTCCCCTTTGCCAGGGGTATTGCTCAAAAACAGTGATCCCTGCTCCTGATCTTCCTGATCAAAAAAAGAAAGCGCTTTGTAAATGCGCGTGGAGTCCGGCCGCACAAACCCGCCGGAAACAAAAGTGCCCCTACCCTGCCGCCGGTACAAGTGTCCCTGGACCACCAAATTGCCCAACGCTCTTTTGACGGTGCCGACGCTGACCCTATATTGTTCCGCAAGCGCTTTTTCCGAAGGGATCATATCGCCCGTGCGCAGTTTATTTTCCTGTATGGTGGCGAGGATTTCATTTTGGATAAATTTGTAGGAAGGAATATTTGCTGGTGGAAGCGCGTTGAACATGACCATCCTTGCACAGGCATACACTGCTTTAAAGGGTTGCCCCGGTCTGAGCGCCGGGGGTTTGCGCAAAATATCCGGCGGGTATTTTGCGGCGCATTTCAGTCACTGTATTTTACTCAAAATGGGCGGATCTTACAAGTCTGGAGGAGGGACAGAGCCCGCGCTGCGAGGCGCCCGTGGACTTTAGCGACATTAAAATTGCTTATTCATAATACTACCGGCTGCTATTACTATATGGAAAATACTTGTGTAAACCTGTGAGAATTCTTTGCGATTCTCACTTTTTGTCATTTTAACTACATAAAATTATTTATATTCCTTATTTCTCCTTTGGGTTGCAAGCGCTAAAAAAGAAATTTTTCACTTGACCGCCCCTTTTAATAAATATATACATCATGCACATGATATATATCATGTATACCAATTTTGCCGTTCACAGCAGCCAGAACATTCGAGACCACGTGGATTTTGTGAGTCATTTAAACCAGGAGTGAGGCATGTATCACATTCAAGAGACTGACATTCTCATCGTCGGCGCCGGAGCGGGCGGGGCGTTTGCCGCCATACACGCGCATAAAGCAAACCCGAAGCTTAAGATCACCTTGTTGGAAAAAAGTAAATTTGAAACTTCCGGCGCTGCCGGACGGGGCATGGACGCACTTAATACAGTATGTTTGCCTCCTTACAGCGATTCTGAAGCGCTTGTGAAAATGTTGACCAGGGTGACGGAAGGCGTGCTTGACCAGAAGATCGCCAAAAAGTTCGGGGATCGGTGTCCGGACATGGTGAAAGAATTGGAAGAAATTATGGATCGCGCGCCCGGCGACCTTTTCCCCATGGATGAAAAAGGTAATTATCGCCTCTATTACCTGCATCCCAGCGACAAGCCCATGCTGCTGCCCATGCACGGGGAAGAAATGAAGCGCGCCCTCGCCGCCCGTGTGCGCAAGCTGGGTTGCACGGTGCACGATCGTACTCCCGCCATCAGAATAGTGGTGCGCGACGGTCGCGTGGCCGGCGTGCTCGGCTTCAACATCCGTACCGGCGAGTATTGGTTCTACAAGACCAAGGCTGTCATCATCACAGCCGGGGCAGCCGGGCGGCTTTCTCAGGCGTCCCATGGCTACCCTTCCGGTTGTTACGAATTCCCCGGCAACACCGGCGACGGCTACCGTCTGGCTTATGAAGCCGGGGCGGAGTTGGTCAACATGGAATACGTGCAGGCCAGTTCGCGCATTAAAGACCACGAAGGCCCGGCCTGCGGTTATGTTGCCGGCCCGCGCGGCGCATACCAGATTGATGCCAACGGCGATCGCATGGTGGGCGCGCATCCTTACGCTTCCGGCGATACCCGTCTTGCGGTGTGGCGGGCATATGCGGAAGGGCGCGGCCCCACTTATCTGAAGATAAGCCACCTGGACGGCGAAATGCGTCAGGTTATTGAAAAGGTGCAGTTCGGCAACGAGCGCACCACGCGCGGCTTGTTCCACCACCAGCGCGGCCTCGGCTATGACGATCCCTTCTGTATTGAGCTTGCGTTGTTTGAAGATCTGGGCATCTGCGGCGGCCACGGCTGCGGCGGCATTTTGACCAACGAAAACGCTGAAACCAACGTGCCCGGACTCTACGCGGCCGGTGATGTGGACGGCGGTTTGCCGCACTCCTATCTTGGCGGCGCATTTGTTATGGGCGGCATTGCCGGGGAAGAGTCGGCAAAGTACGTGCAAAGCGTTCCCTTTGCGCAGATAGACAGCATCAAGCCCCTTGTGCGCAAGCTCATGGACGAGTTTGAGGCCCCCTTACGCCGGGAGCGCGGCATCCCCGTGCATTTGGTGGAAAAAAAGGCCAGAACGCGCATTATGTATTACATGCGTCCTCCCCAGGCCCCGGGCATGCTCCGCACCGGCGCGTGGTGGATGGAACGCATACGTACCGAAGACCTTCCGCAGATCAAAGCGGACGACTACCATAACCTGCTTAAATGCCATGAAGTGGAAAGCATCCTGCTCATGGGAGAGCTTACCTCCAAGTCAAGCTTGTTCCGCGACGAAAGCCGCTGGGGCGCGCACCACTGGCGCCTTGATATGCCCGCTAAAAAGCCGGAATGGGACCGCACCTGGGCTGTGGTGAAGAGCAACAACGGAGTTATGGAATTTTCCAAGCGCAGGGTGCCGGACTATATTATGGAATGCCCGGACAGCATGCCCTACAAGTATCCGGAAATGAACTTCGACCTCGGGCAGTTGTACAAGCTTGATCCTGAATGCAAAAACGTCACCCACGACCAGTGGATGATAGACCACATTAAGACCGAAGGCATGGAAACCGCGCGCCGCTTTATGGTTGATCCGAAGGAAGGTGAATAACTATGTACGATTACAGCAATGCCAATAGAGACAACAAGGATTTTACCTGGATAGAGGTGAACCCTAAACAGTGCAACAAATGCGGCGTGTGCGTGGATATTTGCCCCATGGACTGCCTGCGCCACGGAGAAGACGGTTACCCGCGTCTGAAGTATCACGACGACTGCTGGTACTGTGACGCCTGCGCGTTTTTATGCCCCCGTCAAGCATTGACGCTCACCGGTATGCCATACCTGCTCAGGTAAAAAAGGAGCTGACCGTGGAACAGGACCTTGCAATGAAAAAAATGCGCCGCAGAGTGGTGGTGGCCAGCGTGATCGGCACCACCCTTGAGTGGTATGATTTCTTTCTGTATGGTGTCGTAGCCGCCCTGGTTCTGAACAAGCAGTATTTCCCTTCCAGCGATCCCTTTGTTTCCAACATGCTTTCCTGGGGGTCCGTGGGCATCGCCTTCATCAGCCGGCCCCTTGGCGGCGTTATTTTCGGACACTTTGGCGACAAACTGGGCCGCAAGGCCATGCTGCTGATTACCTTGCTCATTATGGGCATATCCACTGTGCTCATCGGTTGTTTGCCCACCTATGATCAAATAGGCCTGTGGGCGCCCTTTTTGCTTATTATGCTGCGCACCCTTCAGGGCATAGGCCTTGGCGGCGAATGGGGCGGAGCCGTGCTCATGACCTATGAGTACGCCACTCCCACCACCCGCTGTTTTTACGGCAGCCTGACCCAGCTCGGGCTGTCCATAGGCATGTTCCTGGCTTCAGGCGTGGTGGGCATCATGACCCTCATGCTCAGCAACGAAGCCTTTTTGTCCTGGGGCTGGCGCGTGCCGTTCCTTATCAGCATCGTTATGCTGGCGGTGGGCTGGTACATACGCATCAACATTATGGAAACGCCCGATTTCCAAAAAGCCCAGGCCAAGAAAAACGCCCAGAAAAAGGAAGGAAAAATTCCCTTTGTTGAGCTGCTCACCAAGCACAGGCCCCGCGTCATCGCCGGCTTTTTCGCCCGCGGCATAGGCGGGGTGGGCTTCAACATCATGGCGGCTTACTCCATCACCTACCTTACGCAGATTATCAAGGTGCCCAAAGAGCAGGCCCTGCTGGCCGTGAACATCGGCACGGTTTTCCTTACCCTGATGATTCCCTTTGCCGGCTGGCTGGGGGACAGGTTCGGCAGAATGCGCGTCTTTATCATCGGCTGTCTGTTTGAAGGGGCCTGCGCCTTCCCCATCTTCTACCTGATCAACCACGCGGCCGGCAGCATCGTGCTTGCCTGCATCGGGGTATCCATTTACCTCGGGCTCATTCACGGGGTCATTTCCGGCCTTAACCCGTCCATGTTCTCCAGCCTGTTCCCGGTGCATGTGCGCTACACAGGCATATCATTCACCTTCCAGATGGCGAGTATGGTGTTTTCGGGCATGACGCCCATGATCGCCCTGTACCTGGTAAAGATAAACGACAACCAGCCCTGGCTGCTGTGCTCTTATATGCTGGCCATAGGCTTGGTCAGCGCTGCCGCGGCTACCTGGATCAAGCGTGACCAGGAGCGCGAAGAGCGTGAGCTGGCTGCTTCGGGGGAGCAAACAGCGATGCAGGCGCAGACGCCCAGATCCGTGATAAAGCCGGAAGAGGAAGCGGAAATGGCAGAGGCTGAACCGGCCTGAACCCTTGCCCCTCTGCGCATGGCTAATACAATGTAACATACTCCGCCAACCCGCCCCCGAATCCCCGTCTGGTTCGGGGGCGGCATTTTGCCGCGATGCCCGTCACGCCGCGCGGCGCCCAACTGTTTTTTCCGCACACGAAGAGAGGAAATATGTCCACCCTGATCATCGCGGCAATGCTCGGTTCCGCCATGCTGCACGCCATTTGGAACGTCATCATCAAAGGCGGTACGGACACGCTTATTGAAACAGCGATGAAAAATTGCGGCGGCGCTTTTGCCGTGCTGTTTTTGCTGCCCTTTTTGCCGCTGCCCCTGCCGGCCGCCTGGCCGTACCTGGGCGTGGTGGCGTTTATTCACTTAGGATATTACGTATGCATAGCATACTCTTACCGCGGCACGGATCTTAGTTACGTATACACGGTTATGCGCGGCTCCGCGCCCCTGCTTACGGCCCTGGTAGCGGTATTCATACTGGGCGAGGCCATAGGCGTAAAAGGCTGGTTGGGCGTGCTGCTGCTTAGCGGCGGGGTGCTGGTCCTTGCTGTCGACTCCCTGCGGCGGGGCTGTTTTGCCCTTGTGCCTACGCTCCTCGCCGTGGGCAACGCGTTTATCATCATGGCGTTTACCGTGGTGGACGGCACGGGCGTGCGCCTTGCCGGCAGCGCCGTATCCTACGCCTGCTGGGAGTTTTTGCTCAACGCCATACCCATAACGCTCTTCACCTTGTATATGCGCAAGGGTGAGGTGGTCCGTTACGCAAAAAAACGCTGGTATTACGGACTGGGCGGCGGCATCTGCAGCGTGACCGCCTACGGCATTTCTTTGTGGGCCATCACAAAGGCCCCCATCGCGGAAGTTACCGCCCTGCGTGAAACTTCCGTTGTTTTCGGCGCGCTGATGGCGGTGATTTTTTTAGGGGAAAAATTGACGCCCGCCCGCATTGCGGCCATTGTGCTGGTTGTATGCGGCGCTATCGCGCTGAAGATGTAAGCCCGAAAAAGCGGCGCTCTTGCCACCGCGCGCGTCACGCCGTAAGATTCGCCCCATAATAAAGGGAGGCACGCTGCCATGAGCAATGGAGAATACGGGCGCGGCAAATCCGGAACTATGGGCATGGTCTGGTTTATCGGCGCGGGACCGGGAGATCCGGAACTGATCACTGTTAAAGGCCGGCGCCTTATCAGCGAAGCGGATCTGGTGCTCTATGCGGGCTCTTTGGTGCCCCTTGCAGTGGTGGACTGCGCGAAAAAAGAGGCGCGAATCGTGGATTCGGCCTCTTTAACCCTGGAAGAAAGCCATGCGCTGATGCGTGATGCGGCCTTTGCCGGAGGCCTGGTGGCCCGTGTGCATACGGGCGACCCTTTGCTGTATGGAGCGGCCCGCGAGCAAATGGCCCTCTTGCGGGAAGAGGGCATCCCCTGCGCGGTGGTCCCCGGCATCAGCGCGGCTTTTGCGGCCGCCGCATCCGCGGGGGTAAGCTTTACCGTGCCGGAAACGGTGCAAAGCCTTGCCGTTACGCGCCTGGACGGACGCACGCCGGTGCCTGAGGGCCAGCGCGTGGCGGACTATGCCCGCCACAAAGCGAGCTTGGCCGTGTATTTGTCGGCCCGGGAACCGGAAATTCTGGCGGAAGAATTGCGCCAGGGGGGGCTTGCCGAAGACACGCCCATACTCCTGGCGCATAAAGTGGGCTGGCCGGATGAAAAACTGGCTTGGGCCAGCGTGGCCGATGTGGCCCTTGTGGCCAGAGAGCAGGGGTTCACCCGGCAGACCGTGTTCCTTGTTCTGCCGGGTGAAAAGGAAAAAGACAGCGCCCGTTCACGTCTGTATGACGGCGCTTTTTCCCATGGATTCAGGCCGTGAGGTTGGCGCGCCGGGCCATAAACCCGGCGCGCCGCCGCGGGCGGCGTGAGCAAACCCAAGGCCACGCTTTTGCGCTTGCGAGCTTGTCAAAAATGTATGCATACATTTTTGACTCACTATATCAGTGTTCCCGCATATAACGCAGAAGCATCCGCAAATGGCCGCGCTCCTCTTCGGCGCAGGCATGGACATGCTCTTTTTCCGCGTCCGGAACCAGGTGCTCCATTTCCAGAAAAAAGAGCAGGGTGTCTTTTTCAAACTGCAGGGCCTGCTGCAAGGGGCTTTGCAGGGTATGTTCCTCCTGCTGCGTCATGAACAGGGTGTGCGAGTCGAGCAGCCCTTTGACATAGGCGAGGTATTCCTCATCGTCGCTGCCCGCCGGCAAAGGGAGGCCTCCTATGCGCGTAAGCATGGCGGCAAAAATTCCTTCATGCCGCTTTTCCTCCTGGGCCAGAAAGGCGAAAAACTCGCGATCTTTGGGTACAGAGGCCTTTTGCTCCACGCTCTTGTAAAAAACGTATCCGCGGCGTTCAATTTCGACAGCAGCGGCCACGATATCCGCGGCATTCACAAAACTGGCCATAATGTCTCCTTTGAGCAAAGGTGCATTGAGAACGTTGATGCCCGCTACAGATCTTTTGCCAGGGAGAGCACGGTTTCATACTCTTTTTTGCTTACGGGCTGTATGGAAAGGCGGCTTCCTTTACGCAGCAGCTCCATGGCGCCAAGTTCGGGTTGTTTGCGCAACAGCCCGAGGGGCAAAATTTCCCGGAATTTACGCAGCAGGCGGATATCCACAAGATACCAGCGGGGGTTGTCCGCGGGCGAGGCGGGGTCAAAGTGCCTGTCCTGCGGATCCCATTGGGAAGGGTCGGGATAGGGCGCGCTCGCCACTTCCGCGATGCCGGCAATGCCTGTGTTGGTGACGGAGTGGTAAAACAGCACCGGATCGCCTATGCGCATATCGTCGCGCATGAAGTTGCGCGCCTGGTAATTGCGCACCCCGTCCCACATGGTGGTTTTATTGGGAGCGGCGGACAAATCGTCAATGGAAAAGCATCCGGGTTCGGTTTTTACAAGCCAGTAGGACGGCATATAACACCTCACTTATCAACCGGGCGGCGGGGCTTGCTATTCAAATCGGCTGGCGTTGGTGATAAGCACGGAATCCACAGGCAGAGCCTCATGCTCTCCCTGGGCTTTGACCTTGCTTTTTTCAATTTTATCCACAACATCCATGCCATCAGACACTTTTCCGAACACACAGTACCCGTAGCCCGCGAGATCCGGCGCTGTGTGATCCAGTTCGGGGTTGTCCACGGTATTGATGTAAAATTGGGCTGTGGCGCTGTGCGGGGCCATGGTGCGAGCCATGGCGATGGCGCCGCGCTCATTTTTCAGCCCGTTGTCGGCTTCGTTTTTGATGGGTTTGCCGGTGGGTTTTTCCTCCAGACGCAAAGTCAGCCCGCCCCCTTGGATCATAAAGCCCTTGATCACGCGGTGGAAAATAGTGTTGGCGTAAAAGCCCTCATCCACATAGCGCAAAAAGTTCGCCACTGTTTCCGGGGCCTTGTCAGGGTAAAGCTCCAGCAGAATATCACCGGAGGAGGTTTCAAGCAGCACAAGAGGATCAGCCATATACAACGAACTCCTAGGGGGTATTTTTTCCGCCGCGCCGCCTCGTATGGGGCAGCTCATGACTCATTCAACGCATTATGAACTGAGTTGTAAAAGGCGTAATTTTCATGCTGCTTCAAGCAATAAATGGCGTCTTGCGGTCTGTCAACGACTTTTGCCGAAATCACGCCCAAAGCCGTTCAACTTTGAAAAAGCGGGATAGCTCCGCAAGTATTCGCAAACGAACCTTTGCCGTGAAATGTGCGGGCCCTCTCCGGAGAAACAGTTGTGATGCCCGGCACAACCGGCTATAACAGCACTGCGAAGAAGGCGGCATGGCCTGTTTTTGCCGCCGGCGCATGCTTGCGGCCTGCGCGTTTTCGGGAGCGCTCCGCCGGGCGCGCGAGCTGCCGCCTGGTGAGCCTAAAACGGGTAGAATCCAACAGTTATTGAGAAAGAGCAGGTCACGCGTGAAAAGGAAAGATCAGCCATGAGTGAGCAAAACACCTTTGCGGTTTGCCCCGCGCCCGTCCAGGATCCGGAGCTTCCAAAGCTGCTGCGTTTTACAAAAATGCAGGGGCTGGGCAACGACTATATCTATGTGGAGGAATTCGAGACGCCCCTGCTGCGGCCCGCGCCTTTGGCCGTGGCCATAAGCGACCGGCATTTTGGCGTGGGCGGTGACGGCTTGGTGCTGATGGGGCCGCCCTCTGAACCCGGGCGGGCGGATTTTCGTATGCGCATGTTCAACTCGGACGGATCCGAAGCTGAGATGTGCGGCAACGCCACGCGTTGTGTGGGCAAGTATTTGTATGAAAGAGGGCTTACCGCAAAGACGACATTCACCCTTGAGACCTTGGCCGGAGTGCGCACTTTGGAGCTGTCCCTGAAAGACGGCAAAGTCGCGTTTGTACGAGTGGATATGGGCAAACCCCGGCTGAAGCCGGAGGAGATCCCCATTAAAACCGAAGGCGAAAACTTCATCGACCGGGAAATCACGGTGAACAGCCGCCGCTACCGGGGCACCGCGGTTTCCATGGGCAACCCGCACCTGGTGGTGCCGGTCTCCGGACTGAACTCTTTGGATCTGCCCCAGCTCGGCCCGCTTTTTGAGCACCATGCCTTGTTCCCCCGCCGGGTGAACACGGAGTTTATCGAGGTGCTTAACCGGCGGCGCGTGCGTATGCGGGTATGGGAGCGCGGCGCGGGTGAAACCCTTGCCTGCGGCACCGGCGCTTGCGCGGTTCTTGTGGCCTGCGCTTTGAACAACTGGACGGAACGCAAAGCGGTGGTGGAGTTGCGCGGCGGCGAACTGGAGATAGAGTGGGGCGAAAATGATGTGGTTTATATGACCGGAGGAGCGGAATTCGTTTTTTCCGGGGAGTATATTGTCGGTTCGTAAGTAGCAAGGAGCGTTCATGAGTTCTATCAATGCCGATTATTTGAACCTGGCCGGCAGCTATCTGTTTGCGGAAATCGCGCGCCGCGTGCGCGAGCATGCGGCGAAACACCCGGATATGAGGCTGGTCCGCCTCGGCATAGGGGATGTGACCAGCCCCTTGCCGCCTTCCGTAATTAAGGCCCTGCATAAAGCGGTGGATGAACAGGCCACAAGCGAAGGATTTCGCGGCTACGGCCCTGAGCAGGGCTACGCCTTTTTGCGTGAGGCCATTGTGCAAGACGCCTATAGCCGTTGCAACATCAGTGCGGAAGAAATTTTCATTAGCGACGGCGCCAAATGCGACATCGGCAATTTTCAGGAACTGCTGGCCAAGGACTGCAAAGTAGCCATCACGGATCCGGTTTATCCCGTGTATGCCGATTCCAACGTCATGGCGGGCCGGGCCGGACCCTTGGGCAAAGACGGGCGTTTTGCCGGGCTCATCTACCTGCCTTGCACGGCGGAAAACGCTTTTGCGCCTGATTTGCCGGACACGCGCCCGGACATGATCTACCTTTGCTATCCCAATAACCCCACCGGCAGCGTGCTTACCCGGGCGCAACTCGCCCGCTGGGTGGATTACGCGCGCGAGCAGGAGAGCGTGATCTTTTTTGATGCCGCATACGAGGCCTTTATTGCGGAAGAGGACGTTCCGCACAGCATCTATGAAATTGAAGGGGCGCATGAAGTGGCTGTGGAGTTTCGCAGCTATTCCAAATCCGCCGGTTTCACCGGCCTGCGCTGCGGTTTTGCCGTGGTGCCCCGGGCCGTGCGGGCCAGGGCGGCCGGCAAGGGCGGGGAGAGCAAGCTTGTGCCGCTGCATGACTTGTGGATGCGCCGGCAAACCACCAAATACAACGGCTGCCCCTATATTGTGCAGCGCGCGGCCGAGGCGACGCACAGCGAGGAAGGCCGGCAAGAATGCGCCGCCCTTATTGCCGGATATATGGGCAACGCGAGCCGCATTCGTGCGGGTTTTCTGTCCCTGGGGCTCACGGTGTCCGGTGGCGTGAACGCCCCCTATGTATGGGTGCGTCTGCCCAAAAGCGTGGACTCCTGGAGTTTTTTTGACGCCCTGCTCGCTGGAGCGGGGGTTGTGGGCACGCCCGGCGCGGGCTTCGGCCCCAGTGGGGAAGGGTATTTTCGCCTCACAGGCTTTGGCAACGCCGCCGACACCCAAGAGGCCATGGAACGCCTGAGGCGCTTCCAATTATAAGCAAAACGGCGTCGGGAACAAATAGATGAGATACGCTTTGCATGGAGTTATACGTTTGTGCGCGGCCCTGTGCTGTTTTGGGTTGTGCCTGGCGCTTGCCGCTTGCGGCGAGAATAAGGCGGCGGGGCCGAAAGGCGAGGCTGTGGTGCCTGTGCGCCTCAGCCGGGCCATCAAAAAAGATGTGCCCCGCATTCTTGAGGCTGTGGGTAATGTGGAGGCTTTTTCCAGCGTGCAGGTAAAGTCCCAGGTGGGCGGGCAGATCATTGAAGTGCCTGTGGCGGCGGGGCAGGAGGTGCAGGCGGGGGAGGTGCTGTTTCGCCTGGATCCGCGCCCCTTTGACGCGATCCTTGCCGAGGCCGAGGCGCGCCTTGTCCGGAACAAGGCGCTTTTGGCCAAGGCCCGGCAAGATCTGGCCCGCTACAGCACCTTGCTCAAGCAGGACGTTATCAGCCGGGAGGCCTTTGACCAGGTGGTCACGGCGGAAAAAACCATTCGCGCTGATATTGAACAAGATGAGGCGGCCATTCAGTCCGCCCGGCTCAACCGTGAATATTCGGTCATAAAAGCCCCTGTGGCCGGTAAGCTCGGCGATATTTTGATCCGCCTCGGCAATGTGATCAAAGCCAATGACGAGCGTACCCTGGTGGTTATTAACTCTCTGCGCCCGGCGGAAGTGCGCTTTACTCTGGCGGAGCGTTTTTTGCCCGCTTTGCTAAGGCGCCTGCAAAGCGGCTCCCTTGAAGTGACGGTGCTGCCCCAGGGGGACGCCGGAGCGCCTATTACGGGCAAGGTCACGGCTGTGAACAATGAAGTGGACCGCAACACCGGGAGCATCCGTTTGCATGCCCTGTTCCCCAATGAGGACAACCGCCTCTGGCCGGGGCAGTTCGTGCGCGTGACCCTGGTAATGGATACCTTGAAAGATGCGGTGCTGGTGCCGGATAAGGCGCTGCAGGAGGGAATTTCCGGCCCCTTTGTCTTTATTGCCGCGCCCGTGGAAGAGGGGGGCAAAAAGCGCTACCGGGTAAGCCCGGTACAGGTGAACAGCGAACCCGGGCCCGAAGGTTTTGTGGTTGTCACTTCCGGGCTTTCAGCCGGTGACATTGTGGTTGTGGAAGGCCAGCTCGGCCTTGTGCCGGGCGCATTGGCCATGGATATGGGCGAACGCCAGCAGGGCGGACAATGAACCCGTCAGCCGTTTTCATCCGCCGTCCGGTAGCCACCACCCTGGTTATGCTGGGGCTTTTGCTTGCAGGCTTTATGGGCTACCGCCTTTTGCCCACAGCGGCCCTGCCCACGGTGGACTTTCCCACCATTCAGGTCACGGTGAACTATCCCGGCGCGAGCCCGGAAACCATGGCCGCCTCTGTGGCCACCCCGCTGGAAAAGCAGTTTTCCACCATTGCCGGCCTTGATTCCATGATCTCCACAAGCAACCTGGGCCTGACGCGCATTACCCTGCAATTTGTCCTGGAGCGCGATATTGACGCCGCGGCCCTGGATGTGCAGACGGCCATCTCCTCGGCCATGCGGCGCTTGCCCAATGACCTGCCCGCGCCGCCGAGTTTTCGCAAGGTGAACCCGGCGGATTTGCCTGTTTTTTACCTCGCGCTATACTCTCCCACCATGCGCCTTTCCGACGTGAATGAATATGCGGAGAATCTCGTCGCCCAGCGCTTGTCCACAGTGAGCGGGGTATCCCAGGTGAGCGTTTACGGCTCGCAAAAATTCGCCGTGCGGGTGCAGGTGGACCCGGAAGCCCTTGCCGCGCACGGCATAGGCATTGACGAGATCGCAAGTTCCCTTGAGCAGGGCAACTCCAATCAGCCTGTGGGCTCTTTAACCGGAAGGGTGCGTGAATATACGCTGCAAAGCAGCGGCGGGCTCCTCAACGCCAATGAATATAAGCCCCTCATCGTTGCCTGGCGCGCCGGGGCTCCGGTGCGCCTGTCCGATATAGCCACAGTCGCCGACAGCGTGGAGAACGACCGCCGGGCGGGTTGGTACAATCAATACCGCGCCTTTACCCTGGCTATTGAGCGCCAGCCGGGCGCCAATACCGTGGAGTTGGTGGACAATATCAAAAAAGTCCTGCCGGAATTGCGCAAGCAGGTGCCCGGGGCCATTCAGTTCGAGGTGCTCTACGATCGTTCGGAGAGCATACGCGAATCCGTGGTGGACGTGCAGTTCACCATGGTCCTGACCGTGGGCCTGGTGATCATGGTGATCTTTTTGTTTTTGCGCAACCTTTCCGCCACCATCATTCCCAGTCTCGCCGTGCCGCTGTCCATTGTCGGGGCTTTTGCCTTCATGTACCTGATGGGTTTTTCCTTGAACAACCTTTCCCTCATGGCCCTGACCTTGTCCGTGGGCTTTGTGGTGGACGACGCCGTGGTGATGCTGGAAAACATCGTCCGGCATATGGAAATGGGTAAACCCCCCATGCGCGCGGCCTTGGACGGCTCGGCCGAGGTGGGCTTCACCATTTTATCCATGACCATTTCCCTGGTGGCGGTTTTTATTCCCGTGCTTTTTCTGGGGGGCATCGTGGGGCGCTTGTTCCACGAGTTCGCCATAACCATAGCGGTGTCCATTTTGCTGTCGGGCTTTGTATCCCTGACCTTGACGCCCATGATGTGCAGCCGTTTTCTCAAGCCAGCCCAGCATAATTTGCGCCAAGAGGGGCTTTACGGCCTTACGGAACGCCTGTTCGACGCCTCTGTGCGGCTTTATGAATTCACTCTGCGCGGCGTCATGCGCTACCGTTTTTTATGCCTGCTGTTTTCCTTCGCGATTCTTGGAGCCACCGGCTGGTTGTTCGGCATGACGCCCAAAGGATTTTTGCCCCTGGAAGACAATAATCAGATTATCGTCCGTACCGAAGGTCAGCAGGGGAGTTCCCTGAAAAACATGGAAGCCCATCAGCAGCAGTTGGTGGACATCGTGGGGAAAAATCCTTTTGTGCAGGCCTATATGTCGGTTATCGGCGGCGGCGGCGGGGCCAACTTCACCCATGAAGGCTTTATTTCCCTGCGCCTCAAAGATCGCGGCACGCGCCCCCACGCCACGGCCATTGTGCAGGAGCTGCGCAAGGAATTCGCCAAGGTTCCCGGCATTCGCGCCTACACCTCCCTGCCGCCGCCCATCCGCATCGGGGGGTCTTCCACCAAGAGTTTGTACCAATTTTCCATGCAGGGGCCGGATACGGCCAGCCTGTATGAAGGCGCTCAGGCCCTGTACGCCAAGTTGAGGGCGCTGCCCGACCTGCAGAACGTGGCCACGGATCTTTTGCTCTCCAACCCTGAAGTGCGGGTGAAGATTTTGCGGGATAAGGCCTCGGCGCTCGGCATCACCGCCAGCCAGATCGAGCGGGCTCTCTCCCTTGCCTACGGCACCCGGGAAGTTTCCACCATCCTTGCGCCCACCAATGATTTTCAGGTCATTCTTGAACTTGAGCCCAAGTTTCGCGAGCAGCCCCGCACCCTGGATCTGCTCCATGTGCGCGCCCCCTCGGGGCAGCTCATTCCCCTGTCCACACTGGTGGAGGTGGCCACGGGCGTAGGACCCATGGTGGTCAACCACTTGGGGCAGATGCCTTCGGTGACCATTTCTTTTGACCTGCGCGAAGGCGTATCGCTGGGGCAGGCTGTGGGAGAAGTCCAGAAGCTTGCCGGGGAAACTTTGTCGGACAACATCAGCACCAGCTTCCAGGGCACGGCGCAGGCTTTCCAGGCTTCATTCCAGAACCTCTGGCTGCTGCTCGGCATGTCCATTGCCGTTATCTACATCGTGCTCGGCATCTTGTATGAAAGCTTTATCCATCCCTTAACGATTCTTTCCGGCCTGCCTTCAGCCGGAGTGGGGGCTCTTGCCACCTTGCTGTTCTTTGGCAAGGATTTGGACATCTACGGTTTTGTGGGCATCATCATGCTCATCGGCATTGTTAAAAAAAACGCCATCATGATGATCGATTTTGCTCTGGAAGCGCAGCGCACCCACGGCCTTGACGCTGAAAGCTCCATTATACAGGGCGCTCTGGTCAGGTTCAGGCCCATCATGATGACCACCATGGCGGCGCTCATGGGCACCTTGCCCATTGCCATCGGGCACGGCGCGGGCGCGGAATCCCGCCAGCCCCTCGGCCTGGCCGTGGTGGGCGGGCTGATGGTTTCTCAGGTGCTGACGCTGTACTTTACCCCGGTCTACTACTATTATCTGGATAAGCTGGTAAATGCCTTCGGGCCGCGCGCGCCAAAGGCCGCGAACGCTCCTGCTCACGAGCTTCAGTCCGGACAGTAAGCGCGGCGCGCATAAATTTTGCCGGAGAGGACAAGAAGGCGGTTTCCCTCCTTTACCGGAAAAAAGCTTCCCGGCGGCGCTGTGCCGGCGGCAAGCGGGAGCTTGATTGAGAACCCCCTTTTCCTGATGCGAAAGTAACTTTGCGGGCGCTGTAATTATGGAACACCACATCCGGTTTGATCATGGGCAAGAGGCGCTGTTGCTGCTGGACCAGCGCCGCCTGCCCGGGGTTGAGGAATATGTGCGCTGCCGTGACAGCGCGCAGGTTATTGACGCGCTCAAAACCATGGTGGTGCGTGGCGCGCCTGCCATCGGGGTGACGGCGGCTTGGGGCTGTGTGCTGGCTCTTTTGCAGATGACGCGCCGTGGCGGCGCTGCCCAAAGCGGCTGGGAAGAGGAGCTGGAAGGCCTGCTCCATACCCTTGCCCTTGCCCGCCCTACCGCCGTGAACCTGGCCTGGGCCGTGGAAAGAATGCGCGCGTTGTGGAAAAAAAGCGGCGCTGTTCGCCCCGAAGCCTTGCTGCCTTTGTGGAAAGAAGAGGCTGCCCGCATCCATGCCGAGGATATCGCCATCAACAAACGCATGGGCGAACATGGCGCGGCCCTGGTGGAGCAAGGCGATTGCATCCTCACTCACTGCAATGCCGGAGCGCTCGCAACCGCCGGGCACGGCACGGCCCTTGGGGTCGTCTATGCAGCCCATGCCCAGGGCAAAAACATTACGGTCATTGCCGACGAAACGCGGCCCTTTTTGCAGGGCGCGCGCCTGACCGCTTATGAGCTCCATAAAGAAGGCGTTCCGGTTACCGTGGCCTGCGATAACGCCTGCGCCCTGCTCATGCGGCGGGGTATGGTGCAAAAGGTCATTGTGGGGGCTGACCGCATTGCCGCTAACGGCGATGTCGCTAATAAAATAGGCACCTACGGCGTGGCCTTGCTGGCCAAAGCGCATGACGTGCCCTTTTATGTGGCCGCGCCCCTTTCAACCATAGATCGCGCCATGCCCGATGGAAGCGGCATTCCCATAGAAGAGCGGCCCGGAGAGGAAGTGGCGCGCATAGGGGAGGCCGCCATCGTGCCGGAGGGTGTGCCTGTGTATAATTTTGCCTTTGACGTCACCCCTGCGGCGCTCATTAGCGGCATTATCACCGAATGGGGCGTGCTTAAGGCCCCTTATGGAGGCAGCATCGCGCGCGCGTTTGCCGAAAGCGGCGCGGATGCTTTCGCTGATGGGGGAAAACTCGGTGGATACGCGCGCAATAAGGCCGAAGCAGCGCCTGGAGCGCCGGCATGAGGCGGGCGCTGGGTTTTATTGTGTTGGGCTCCGCCTGCGCTGTTGTGCTGGGGGCGGTCGGCCTGTTTGCGGTAATTGCGGGTTTTGATCCCAATGTTTATAAAGGCCGTTTCAGTGAAGTTGCGGCCGAGGCCACAGGCAGACGCGTCATTTTTCATGAATCCCTGGAAACGGTTTTTTTCCCCCAGCCGGGCGTCAAAACCGGGCGTATAAGCCTGAGCAATCTTCCTCAGTTTGGAGAAGAGGTTGTTATCAGCGCTGATAACGCTTTTCTCTCCCTTTCTTTGGATGAGCTCTGGAGCGGTCTCGTAATAGTGGACGCGATTCGGCTGGACGGCGTGCGGCTCGATTTGGCTGTTTCCGCCTCCGGCCGGGGCAACTGGGAATACGGTTTTGCGCTGGAGAGCGCAGAGGCGGACAGGGCGCCTTTGCGGGAAAATTCTCCTGAAGCGTCTCCCGAAGCCGTGCCCGAAGGGGGCGGTGTCACGGTTACCGCGCTGCGCGAGGCGGCTTCCCCCGCTGCCCGCGCAAAGGCCGCACCTGCTTCGCATGCGGACTATCCCGCCGGAGGGGCATTGCGCTTTCGCCTGGATTTGCGCGAAATAGAATGCGCCGACGGATTGATCCGCTATACCGAAGAACAAGGAAAAGAAATCTGGCGGATGCGGCTCAATAGCGCCTCCTTGCGCGATATGCAAAACAAGGGGAACGCTTCCTTACAGGTGAAGGGCATGTTTGAATTTCCCGCCGGAGAGGTGAAAGCCGAGCTCAGCTTAGATGCCCGCACCCCTATGGACGCTACGGCGCTTAACCTGAAAATCCGCGCTTTACATATCGCCCTTGAAGGGTTGGGTGAAACACCTTTGCGCCTTGAGAGCAAAGGAACCCTGGTCTATGACCCGGAGTTGCGCGCTTTGGTGGCGGAGCCCCTGCAGGGGGCGATCCTTTTTCCCGCCGCCGCGTCAGGACAAGAAGAGGCCTTTCGCTCGGAATACCGGGGGCACGCCACTTTCGTTCTGCCGCGAGAAGGCAAACCCGGTCTGCTTGAAGGCGCGCTGCATGTGACTGAGCTGAATGTGGACGCCCTGGGGAAGGATCTCAACCCATCGACCGCCCCCCTTGAGGAGTGGGAAGTCAAAGGCGCTCCCAATTTTACCCGCCCCAAGGTCAACGCCGTCCGGACGGATGCGGGGGGCAGGCTGCCGGGTTTTTCTTCCGCGAACAAGCAGGCCGAGGGGGAAAGCGCCGCTGCCGGCGGCGTCGTATCGTTAGCGAATAAAGGACTGTCCTTTGACACGAACCTTGGCCTTGAACTTGCCCTGAACGTGGATACCCTGACGGTGAAATCCCTCCCTTTGAATAAGCTGGACGTCAAAATGCGCCTGCGCGACAAGCAGGCGGCCATTCCCTACAGCTTTGAGCTGTTCGGCCAGCCCGTGGTAGGGTCCGGCAGAATGGATTTTCGAAAAGCAACTCCTTCCTTCGCCCTCGCGTCTCAGATCAAAAAACTCCCCCTGGGCAAGGTTTTACATGCTCTGGAAAGCCCTTACGGCGTAAGCGGCGTCGCTGACGCCGTTTTGGAACTTGCCACGCAGGGCAAAACCTTTGTGGAATGCATGCATCATTTGCGGGGGCAGTTTTCTTTTCAGGTGCTGAAAGGCGAAATAAGAGATTTTACGCTTATTCCTCCGGACTTGCCGCGCCTGCCGCCGCTGCCCGACACCATTCTCTTTAATCGATTGTCCGCGAACGGGAAAATAGCCGCAGGCACGGCCACCAGCAACAATATAGCAATGGAAGGCCCGGCCGTATCCTGCCGGGGCGGAGGCAGCATACACCTTGTTTTTGGCCAGATGGACCTTGGCCTGGATTTCATGATTGCGGGCCGCCCCCCGCGTGTGCCTGTGAATATCAGCGGGCCGTACGGCAATCTTGCCTGCTCGGTGGACAAGAGGGCTTATATGCGCAATGTGGCGGAAAGCGATTTGTCCTCCCCCGCTGGGGAGGATTGATTCCCTAGATGCAATGTACCATTGAAAATGTATACTTGCTCTGCAAGGATTTGCCCGTAAATCCTTGCCTTGAGATTGCCGTAGGCGGGCTTTGCCCGCCGTTAAACGACAAATCTCAAAGTTAATCTGCTCTAGG
>JAVBOT010000067.1:0-15889 GCA_031550225.1 Desulfovibrio sp. | reverse complement strand
GCACCTAGAGCAGATTACCTTTGAGATTTGTCGTTTAACGGCGGGCAAAGCCCGCCTACGGCAATCTCAAGGCAAGAATTTACGGGCAAATCCTTGCAGAGCAATTATACATTTTCAATGGTAAATTGCTTTAGGGGCTGTTTCCAAATAAAAGATTTTGCGCCAAGAGCAAGGAATCCAGCTCTTTTTGCGAAGGGAGTGTACTCTTACGGTACAGGACCGGAGGAAAAAGAGCTGGATGGCGCAGCTATTTGAACAAAAGATTTATTTAGAAACAGCCCCTAGCGCGGTTGCACGGGAAAGCTGCCCTTATGCGGGGCCATGGCGTTGCCGAGCCAGGCAATGGTTTTGCCGAGATTATGCATGTTGGCGAGGCCTTCGGCATCTTCGGACACATCGCCTTTTTGCAGCCCGTAGCCCATATTCCAGTAGGTGGAACCGGGCACAATCATCTGGGACATGAGGTACAGATGGTTAATGCTGTCATAGGCGTGGGTTGCGCCGCCCCGGCGCACGGCAATGACCGCCGCGCCTATTTTGCCCGCAAAAAGCCTGCCGTTGGCGACAGCCACATAGCCGGAGCGGTCGATAAGGGCTTTAAGCTCCGCGGTCACGTCGGTAAAATAGGTGGGCGAGCCGAGGATTAACGCATCGGCCCGGAGCATTTTCTCCATAACGTCATTAAAAACATCGTGGGTATTGATGCAGCGTTTGTCCCGCTTTTCAAAACATTTGCCGCAGGCCATACAGCCTTTGATGTCTTTGCCTCCGAGATGATAGAGTTCTGTTTCCCAACCAGCATCGGCCAGGGGAGCAAGGGCGGCGTTCAGCAGGTATTCCGTGTTTCCTTTCGCGCGAGGGCTGCCGTTAACAGCAAAGACGTACATAAACTCTCCTGTGTATTGCGGGGAAAAGAAGTGGGCGCATGGGAAGAACGGACCAAAAGCTTTCCGGCTTTTTCCAGCCCGTGATGGTTGCCGCGGCGCGGACGAGGCTACTCTACGCGCGGAAGCACAAAGTAAAAGACATTGCCGTCCGGGACAGGCGTATAGCCGGAGAAACCGCCGTGCGCGGCAACGATTTCACGCACAAAAAAAAGGCCATGCCCCGTGCCGGACTGCCCCGAGGCATTGGTGGCGCGGTAGCTGTCGTTAAATAAAAGTTGCGCTTCGTCGCCCGGAATATGAGGGCCGGAGCTGAAGACAGCTACTTTGACTCCCTCAACGTTCCCTTCAAAAGCCTGCGGTTCTATCTCCACCTGGCAGCGCACCTGGCCCTGTCGGCCTTCATATTCCCGGTTGGTATACTTAATGGCGTTGGAAAGAAGATTCGCCATCACTTGGCTAATCAGTCCAAGATCCGCCTGCACCATGCAAGGTTCAGAGGGGAGGCGCGGCTGGTCCACATCCACGTGCAACTGACGCTCTACGATGTTCGGACGATAACGCTCAAATTGGGGCATTACAACCAGGGTACGGATATCCAGACGCGAACTGCGCAAAACATAGTGCCCCAAGTCAAAATGGCTTTGGCGCAGCAAACTTTCCAGAAACAGAGCGCCATTTTTGAAAGTGCCCATGATATCTTTGATCTGTTCGGCCATTTTTCTTTGAGCCATGCGCAAGGCCGGGATATTCGCCGTGCTGTCGTCCGGGCCGATTATGCCGTCCAGAGCGGCAATCTGCCCTTCCAGGTGGTTCAGCATGAGCTTGAGGCGCATGTTCGGGGTAATGATATTGTGGCCGATATCGTGCGCAAGTTTACGCAGAAAAAGGACGTGGCGCGCGTTGCGATCCGCAAGTATTTTATTGTGCAGGCAAAAGCCGACCCGATTGGCGAATTTTTCCAAAAAGAGCAAATCGTGGCCCCGCAGCTCTCCGTGTTTATATAAAACGAGCACGCCCATGAGATCTTGCCCGGCGACAATGCGCTGGTTTCTGGTGACCACCAGGGAATCTTTGCCGCGCACGGGGATATGGTAGCATGTGGCGTCCTGCCATATCTCCGGGCGCAAATCGGGCGCCGTACCTTTGTTTTCGGTAAGGGCCGGGGTGACAAGGGTCACATTGCCCTGCTCGTCTTTGAGGTAGAGCTCCGCTTCATATTGAAAGAACATGCGCAAAACAAGAACAGACAGCACATGCAATTGCTCAATAAGATCAAACTCCTGAGCAAGATCAAAAAAAGTGTTAATGGCGCAAGACTGTGGAGAGGTAAATCGATACGTGGCATAATCACGCATTTTATAGTGAACGCGCGCGCTGACCTCTTTAATGGTGTCGCTGCGGGAGATAGGGGTAATTTCGGTGAGGGTGCTCATGGTGCACTCTTCTTCGCGTGCGTAGCCGCTTGGGTATAAAAACTCCGATTACTTCTTCTACTGTAGCGTTTTTGTATATAGGATGTAAAGCCCTGAGAATACGAGCCGAGGGGGCTTGCGCCAGCATGCGGACAGGAGCCGTGCAGGTTAAGCGGCGGCGAGCTTTGCAAGCTGTGCGCAGCTCTCTTCAAAAGAGCAGGCGTCGCTCACATCCTGGCGTAAAAAGGCGTTCACCAGCGGGAGGGTGGCAATGGCTTTGTCTATTTCCGGGTTGGAGCCGTGGGCATAGGCCCCGATATTGATCATGTCCTCCACCCGTTTGTAGGCCGCGAGGCGGGAGAGCACAATGCGCCCGGCTTCAATGATTTCGCGCGGGCAGATGTCCGCGCGCAGGCGGCTGATGGATCGCAACACGTCAATGGCGGGAAAGTGCCCCTGGTCCGCCAGTTCACGGGTCAGCACAATGTGGCCGTCCAAAATGGAACGTACCGCGTCGGCAATGGGTTCGTTAAAGTCATCACCGTCCACAAGGACCGTATAAATGCCGGTAATCGACCCTTTTTCGCTCCGGCCTGTACGCTCCAGCAACTTAGGAAGCTGGGCGAATACAGACGGGGTATAGCCCTTTGTGGTGGGAGGTTCGCCCACAGCCAGACCGATTTCACGCGCGGCCATGGCAAAGCGGGTTACCGAGTCCATCATAAAGAGCACATCCTTGCCCTGATCCCGGTAATATTCAGCCACAGCGGTGGCGGCGTAAGCGGCGCGCATCCGGATAAGAGGCGATTGATCCGAAGTGGCAATAATGAGCACGGAGCGGGCCATGCCCTCTGGTCCCAAATCTTTCTCCATGAATTCAACGACTTCTCGACCGCGCTCTCCCACAAGGCCTATAACATTAATATCCGCCTTGGTGTACCGGGCCATCATGCCCATAAGGGTGGATTTGCCCACGCCCGAGCCGGCCATGATGCCCACACGCTGGCCTTTGCCGAGGGTGAGCAGGGAATTGACGGCGCGCACGCCCACATCCAGAGGGTCTATGATGCGCGGCCGCGACAGGGGCGAGGGCGGGTCCGCATACAGGGGCACAGAGCCGCCGAGCACAAGGCTCGGATCGGCTTCCAGAGCGGTTCCGAAAGCGTCAAAGGCCCGGCCGAGCAAACCCGGCCCCACAGGGAACACGGGAGGGAGGCTGGAGTTGCGCACCAAGCTGCCGGGTTGTACGCCTCTCAAATCCCCGTAAGGCATGAACAGCAAACGGTCGTCACGAAAACCCACAACCTCAACAGCCACGCCTTCTCTTTCGTCCTTGAGCCCGGGCGTGTTTTGCCCCGGCGCGCGGTCCGCTTCAGGCAGAATGTGGCACACCGAACCGAGAGGGGCTCTGATGCCGCTGCCTTCGGCCACCAGCCCGACAATTTTATTCACCTTGCCGTAGGTGGTCACGGACCGGAGGCGCTCAAGCCGCGCCAGAACGCTTTTAGGATCAGACGCCATACTCGCTATGCACCGGCATATGCGGGTTCAAGGGCGGCCGAGCCGCTTTCCCCCTCTTTTACGTCCGCGGCCGTTTCCAGCGCAAAGAATGTCTCGGGCAGATGAAGCTGGCTGAGCACTTCCTCCACAGCGGCCACGCGGCTCTCCACCCGGCCGTCGGCAAGGGAAGACTCGCTCTCCACCAGCATGCCTCCGGGGCTGATGGCCGCATCTGCCTTTACCCGCCAGATCTGCACGTCGGGGAAACGTTCTTTGGCAAGCCCCACAATGTCCGTGAGCATGGGCTCATCTTCGGCATTCACCCGGATGACAAGCTCCCGCCGCTTTTCCAGCACGGCCACAGCTTCCACAAGGAGCGCTTCAAGTATGGCGCGGCGTTCAAAAGACAGCTCCAGGCCGGAAACCCTCTGCACGCAAAGCCGCACCAGGCCCAGCAAATCTTCCCGCCACTGATCGAAAATATGCGAGCATTGTCCTTCAATGGCGCCAAGGACGGCGGAAACAGCCTCTCCCATACCGGCGCGGAATTCATTGAGCTCCGCTTGCGCATGTTCAAGACCAGCGGCGTAGCCTTCTTCCTTGGCCGCCGCTTTAATGGCTTCCGCTTCCCGCCGCGCGTCCACAAGCAATTTAGTGGCCATTTGCCCGGCCCGTTCGCGCACCCGCGCAAGGTATCCCGCCTCGTCATCGGCACTCCAGGCGCAGGAGCGGCCCTGCTCAAGGTTCCCCAGACTATGTTCCCGCCCTTGCGCATAAATGGTGCCCCAAGGATTGGGAGATCCGGAATCACGCTTAGATAAAGACATCGCCGCCTCCTCTGCTGACGATTATCCGGCCTTCGCTCTCCAGCCGCCGGACAATCTTGACAATATTCTGCTGGGCCTGTTCCACGTCCGCAAGCCGCGTGGGGCCCATAATTTCCAAATCTTCGCGGATCATGTTGCCGGCGCGCTCGGACATGTTCTTAAAGAACAAGGAGCGTATTTCCTCCGTCGTGCCGCGCAGGGCCATGGTGAGATCTTCGTTGGAAATTTCCTTAAGCAGTTCGCGAATGGAGCGGTCCTCCAAATTTTTGACATCCTCAAACACGAACATAAGGTTCCGGATCTCTTCGGCCATCGTAGTGGATTCTTCTTCTATTTCCGCCAGCACTTCTTCTTCCGTCGCCCGATCCACGGCATTGAGTATTTCAGCAACGGAATTAAGGCCGCCCACTTTTCTGCCTTCTTTGCCGCCCATAGCAATGAGCTGGCTTTGCAGCACCTTATCCACAGCCATGAGCATTTCTTCCGGCACCGCTTCAAGCCTGGCGAGACGAATGAGGATTTCTGTCCGAACGCCCGCGGGCAGCTTTGTCAAAAGGTCCGCCGCCTGATCTGAGGGCAGGTTCCCCAAAATGAGCGCCAGAGTTTGCGGGTGCTCATTGCGCAGTATCTGGGCCAGCAATTTGGGGCTGACTTTACCAATTTCACGGAAGGGTTGCGGCCCGGTATCCAGGCTCAGGTAGTCCGTCACATACTTGGCGGTGTCGCTGTCCACGTTGGGCAGGAGCAGGCGCTTTACCGCATCCTGGCCGCCCCGGATCATTTCCCTGCCCGAGATCAAAGCGTGGTGATACTCGCGCAGCACTTCGTCCACCAGCTCCTTAGGCACGGCGTCAAGTTCCATCATGGCTTTGGAAACCGCCGCCAGTTCATTGCGATCCATACGCTTGAATATCTCGGAGGCAAAGCGCTCTCCTAAGGTCAAAAGTATGATCGCGGTCTTCTTCGCTCCAGCCGCTGAAACCTGCGTATCCCCCGCCATGAATGTCTCCTTCGTAACCCTTGCCCGCAAGAGCGGTAGTTTGAGCTCGTTTCCGCGACCTCACCGGATCAAAGCTTTTGCATCAGGCCGGCGCTTCGCGCCGTGGCCGCCTTATGCGGCCCTTGCCGGCACGTTTCCGTCTTTGGAAGGATCTTTGAGCCAGCTCTTAATGATGCCGAGGGCCTGCTCCATGTTCTGCTCACTCAATTGCAGCGCATGAACCTTGATATCCTCGATCTTCTCCAGCATGGCGGTGGCTATTACCGCTTCGTCATCCTCTTCAATGAGAGCCAGGCGTTCTTCAGCCTGAGGCAGACCTTCCAGCCCTTCCAGCATTGTGCCTTCCACCTTGGGACGGATAAGGGCGAGCACCACGGGGCGCACAATCAGGATAAGAAAGAGAAAGACCAGAAAGGCATTGAGCATGGGCTTGCCGAAACGCAGCGCATAATCGGCGATAACGTTCAAGGTGCTGCTTTCCGGAGCGATGTCCGTATTGCCGAAAGCGATGCTGCTTACCTCAATGCTGTCTCCGCGCGAGGAACTAAAGCCCACGGCGCTGGAAACCAATTGCCGGATGCGGCTAATTTCCTGCTCGGAGCGGGGAGTAAAAGCGGAAACCCCCTCGGCGTTCTTCGCATAGGTGCCGTCCACAATAACGGCCACTGTCAAGCGATCGACAACCCCCACGTTGGAAACAATATTCTGCTCTTCTTTATTGATTTCAAAATTTGTGGTGCGATTTTCACTGGTGGTGTTCTGGTCTGAAAGCGTTCCCGAAGGCCCGTCACCCCGGAAGTTGGGATCAGGCACGCCGCCTTCTATGCTCGCCCTGCCCTGCGTGCTGGTTTCCGAACGCATTTCAGAGCGGACCACTGTTTTTTCCGGATCATAGGTTTCCCGCCGGATAGTCTTTTGGCTGAAGTCAAAATCCACATTTACCCGGGCAATGACGTGCCCGGCGCCCACGATGGGCATGAGCAGTTCTTCAATACGGCGCTCAAGGTTTTGCTGGGTCAGAAGCTTGTGCTCAAACTGCGTGCGTGTCATGCCGTTCAGCGAACCTTCCTCTTCCGGCTGGAACAAGACCTTGCCGCTGGTGTCCGCAACGGAAATTCTGCCTTTATCCAACCCTTCCACGGAAGTGCTCACCAAATTCACAAGGGCCTGCACGTCTTTGGGCTCTATTCTCTTTGCGCCGGAAAGCTTTAAGAGGATTGACGCCGAAGGTTTTTGCTGATCTTCAATAAAAAGACTGCGGTTGGGGATGACCAAATGCACGCGGGAGCTTTCCACTCCGGGAAATTCATTAATGGTGCGGGCGAGCTCCCCTTCAAGGGCGCGCCGGTAGTTGAGCTTCTGTACAAAATCAGACTGCCCGAGCTTGGCTTCATCAAATAGCTCAAAGCCCACTCCCTGTCCGGTCAGTATGTTATCTCCGGCCATATGGATGCGCAACCCATGCACTTTTTCCTGGGGCACCGTTATTACCGAACCGTTTTGCTCAAGACGGTAGGGCACCTTTTGCGAATCAAGGGATTTGATGACGCGGGAAGCGTCTTCCGGAGTCAGATTGGAATACAGCGTGCTGTAGTCAGGCTTGTTCAGCCAGATGATAAGGCCTATAAATACCGCGGTCACCACTGTTGCGAGAACGGCGATGAATACGCGCTGAGTCATGCTGATGCCGTTCCAGAAAGCCTGGATGCGGTGAGTCGCGTTTGTCAGAAAAGGCGCCATGAGAAATCCCTCTTATTTGAAATTAAAACTGCAGACGAGATAATTCTTTGTAAGCTTCCATGACCTTGTTGCGCACCGCGGTGGTCATATTCATGGCAAGCCCGGCTTTTTGCAAAGAGATCATGAGTTCATGCACATTTTGGTTTTCGCCTGAGGCAAAAGAGGTTATCTGGGCCGAGCGTTCAGCCTGCAATGCGTTCACTTTTTCGAGCGATGTGCTGAGCACTTCGGCAAAGCCTTTTTCCGCGCCCTTTTCCGAGGCAATGGCCGCGCTTTGCGCCGTGCGCTCCGCCTTGGCAAAATTCTGCAACGCTGTACTGTAAGCCTTAAGGCCAACTGACTGTATACTCATACCCCCCTCCCCACGCATTCGCGCTATCTATTGATCTCAAGCGCCTTATTGTACATCTGCTTGATGGTGTCCACGGTGGTTACGTTGGCTTCATAGCCGCGCTGGGCCGTCATCAGGGCGGCCATTTCTTCCACCACGTTAATGTCCGGGTAGGCCACGTAACCATCTTCATTAGCGTCAGCGTGGCCCGGCTCGTAAACCAGTTTGAACGGCCGCTTATCTATGGCCACGCTCTGGACGCGCACGCCGCGCAGCTCTTGATCAAGAGCGCCTTCCATCTGCTTTTTAAAGGACGCATCCACAGGGATGGACTCCATCACCACACTGCGGCGGCGGTAAGGTCCGCCGTCCGGCGTGCGGGTGGTTTTGGCGTTGGCCAGGTTCATGGATATAATATTAATGTGGGTGCGTTCCGCGCTTAAGCCGGAAGCGCCTATGTCGAGCGCTGTCATGAAGTCCATTATTTCTGCCCTTCTACTATGATTGTTTTCAGGCCTTCAAATTTGCTGCGGATAATCGTGGTCAGGGCTGAATAGTGCAAATTTGTTTTGGCCATGGTCGCCATCTCTTTATCCAGGTTCACCCTGTCTTCGCCATGCACGATACGCGGCTTAAAGGCCTTTTCCATTTCAGGGCTGAATCCTTCGGCATTAAACACCGCCGGCATATGCCTTTGGTCCGTGCGGCTCATCTTTCCCCTGGCATCCAGGCCAAGGGCGGATTGCAGCTCATCTTCAAACATGAGCTTGCGCGCCTTGTATCCTGGGGTTTTGAGGTTGGCCAGATTGCTCGTGACAAGGTTTTGACGTTGCAACTGCATGTCCATAACCTTGCCCATCAGGTTAATGTCTTTATCAAACAGACTTTTCATAACTTTTCCTCTCTGTACGCCAGAGTTACGTCACTCGGGAAAATTTTTCCTTTTCGATTGGCAATGGATAAGCAAAAAGCATTCCATAACAATAACATACTATAATTTAATGCTATTTTTATAGAAACAACCAATAACACGTCGCTTTTTTGGATACAGGCGCCCAAGCCTCATGGCGCGCGCTCCGCAAAATCTTCCTTGAGGCAGAATCTTCTGCAAGGAGCGGCCAGAAGGCTTTTGGCAACCGGCGCACGACGGATGGAGAGGATAAGAACGGCCCGGGGTTTTGCTCAGCAGATTGACGGCAAACCCCGGTTCCGGGGTTGTAAAGGCACGCCCGCTCCGGCGCTTAAGGGCGGAACGCGGTTTCGCCCGCGCCTTTGCGGCGGGAGGCTCCACACAATGCATTCTTTAATTGATTGAAATAACTTATTTATTTTTCAGCGCGGTAACCGCGGACGCCGGCAAGGCAAATCTTGCCCGTTCTTGCTGGCACGCGCATTGCATAAGTCCAGGCAAGACAACGGCCGCAGTGCGCCAGACGTATTTCATAAACCGCGGCCGGCTTGCAATCTTGCAGACAAGGAGAGGGGATCATGAATCCGATAGATTACGAAATCAACAAAGAACTCGGCGAGTGCTATCTGTTTATGGGCGAACATGAAAAGGCCCGGGACTATTACAACAAAGCCGTTCAGTGCGACGCCAACAAATTTGAGCCTTATATGGGCCTTGCGGCTATCGCCGTTGCCGAAGGAGAGCTTGAAGCGGCTTACAGGCTTTATACCCAAGCCGGCGCGCTGAACGCGGACGAAAAACCCCTGACCGGCATCGGCATGGTGGCTATGGAGCTGGGTCGACACTCGGAAGCGTTTGCTATTTTCCATGCCATACTTGACCGCAACCCCGGCAATATGATGGCTATCAACAATCTGTTGCAACTGGGCTATGTGCTGCAACGCCTGGAGGACGTCGTACCGCGCCTGGAGGCCGCCCTTGACTGCGGCGATACCGAAGCTGTGCGCTATGCTTTGTCCGCCTGCTTCCTGGCCCTTGGCCGCAACGATGACGCAAGACACCATCTGGAGCTTTTACTTGGCGATAATCCGACCAATACCGGAGCCAAGCAACTTTACGCGCAACTCGCAGCGTAAAACCGGTGATTAGCGGGTAGCCAATCCCGCACATCACACGATCCCCCCCCGTAAGATTTCCCGGCCTCATGCTGGCGCGAGAGGCCGGGAAATCTAGGGGGAGAGAAATTGAATTTTTTTTGTCCCGCACAGCTCGGGCTAAGAAATTGAGTAACGCCCCTTTGCCGTGCAAAGGGGCGTTGTTTTTTTCACCCCCTTCCGCCCGCCGCCGCGCATTCTTCAAGAAAGGCTCCTGTTAAGGCTTGTTTATTCACTATACTTATGCGATTATACATAGTTATAGGCAGTAAAAAAATTTGCGGCTTGTGTCGGATCTCTCCCCACCATTCCTACCCAAGGCACCCCTATGGCAAACAATCTGTATATTACAGCAACGGAATCCAAGAGCGGCAAATCCGCCATTGTGCTGGGCATGATGCAGCTTTTGCTGCGCAACATCCGAAAAGTGGCTTTTTTTCGCCCCATCATCAGCCATTCATCGGACAGCACCGTCCGTGATGCCGACATTAACCTGGTCATGACCCAGTTCAGCCTGGACATGCCCTACGAAGACACCTACGCGTATACGCTGCAAAATGCGCGCAACCTGATGAACAGCGGCCAGCACGAGCTTTTGCTGGACACGATTCTGGCCAAGTATAAAGCCCTTGAGAGCGAGTATGATTTTGTTCTTTGCGAGGGTACGGATTACATGGGCAAGGACGCGGCCTTTGAGTTTGATCTTAACGCCACCATAGCCGCCAACCTTGGCTGCCCGGTACTGGTGGTCATCAACGGCGCCGGCAAATCCTCCCAGGAGCTCATCGACTCCGGCCAGCTTACGTTGGATCTGCTGGATGAAAAGGGTCTGGATGTGGTGTCCTGCATCATCAACCGGTCCGAAGTTTCCGAACGGGATGAAAGCCGCATCGCATCCTCCCTGCACAGCCGGGATAACAGCACCAACCCGCTGGTGACTTACCTGCTGCCTGAAGAGCCGCTCCTCGGCAAACCCACGGTGGGGGATGTAAAAAAATGGCTGAATGCCCAGGTGCTTTACGGCCACGGGCGGCTGGACTCTTTGGTGGATGATTACCTTATCGCGGCCATGCAGGTGGGCAATTTTCTCGAGCATGTGTCCCAGGGGAGCCTGATCATCACCCCCGGGGATCGCGCGGACATTGTCCTGGCCAGCCTTGCCTCCAGGTTCTCCAGCTCCTATCCGGACATTTCCGGTATGGTGCTGACGGGTGGCCTTGATATTCCCGTGAGCATCCACCGCCTTATCGAAGGCTGGACCGGTGTGCCCATTCCCATTCTTTCCGTCCATGACCACACCTTTAAGACCATTCAGGTGTTGGCGCATCTGTTCGGAAAAATTGAACCCGGCGATACCCGCAAAATAAACACCGCCCTCGGGCATTTTGAAGCCTGCGTCGATTCGCGTGAGATCGAAGCGCGTATCGTCAACCTGCACAGCACAAAAATTACGCCCAAGATGTTTGAATATAACCTTATCGAGCGCGCCGCTTCACGCAAAATGCGCATCGTGCTGCCTGAAGGAGCGGAGGAACGCATCTTGCGGGCGACAGACATCTTGCAGCGCCGTAATGTGGCGGACATTATCCTCCTTGGCAAAGCTGAGGAAGTGACCAGTAAAATCCGCGAACTCGGCCTGGAACTGAATGTGCCCATTATCCAGCCCAACCTTTCGCCCAAGTTCGAAGAATATGTGCAGACCTATTATGAACTGCGCAAAAACAAGGGGGTCAGCCTGGAGCAAGCGCGAGACATCATGAATGAAAGCACATACTTCGGCACAATGATGGTCTACAAAGGCGATGCCGACGGCATGGTTTCCGGCTCCATCAACACCACGGCCCACACCATCCGGCCGGCTTTTGAATTCATCAAAACCAAGCCCGGCGCATCCATTGTTTCCTCGGTATTTCTCATGTGCCTGAAAGATCGCGTGCTGGTGTTCGGCGACTGCGCCGTCAACCCTAACCCCAGTTCCGACGAGCTGGCCGATATTGCCATCAGTTCGGCGGAAACCGCCCGCACCTTCGGCATTGAGCCCAAGGTCGCCATGCTCTCCTATTCCACTGGCAGTTCCGGTAAAGGGGCTGACGTGGACATCGTTGTGGAAGCCACGCGCATCGCCAAAGAACGCGCGCCGGAACTGCTGCTGGAAGGTCCCCTGCAATACGACGCCGCCATCGATCCGGACGTGGCGCAGACAAAACTCCCCCACAGCCAGGTGGCCGGCAAGGCCACGGTGTTTATTTTCCCGGATCTGAACACCGGCAACAACACCTATAAAGCCGTGCAGCGCGCCGCTGACGCTGTGGCCATCGGCCCGGTGCTCCAGGGCCTGAAAAAGCCTGTGAATGACCTCTCTCGCGGCTGCACTGTGCCCGATATCGTCAATACCGTCGCCATAACCGCTATCCAGGCCCAGGCCTCCGCCGGTTCATAGCGCATACCGGCAAAAAAAGAGGGAACTTTTGCAAGACGCGTCTTGCAAAAGTTCCCTCCCAAAGGCCTCCCGTCCCCTCTCACCGGTGGTATCCCTGCCCCTTTCACCCGCAAGGAAGCCATGCTTGCAGACCCGTCACCAGGAGAATTCCTGTCCAATTACGGCTATATCGCCATATTCCTGGGCACGCTGCTTGAGGGAGAAAGCATCGCCATTGCTGCGGGCTTTCTCGCCCATCAAGGGTACTTTGCCCTGCCTTGGGTCATTGTCAGCGCTATTGTCGGGAGCCTCCTCAGCGATCAGGGAATGTTTTTTCTTTCCCGCGCAAAAGGGAGCGCCCTGCTCTCCCGCCTGCCCAAACTTGCCGCCAAGGTCAAAGCTCTTGCCGAAAAAATGCGCTCCAGACGCGGCGCGCTCACATCCTTTACCCTGCTTTTTCGCTTTTTCTACGGTATGCGGAACATTGCCCCCATCTTCCTGGGCATAAGCGCCATCTCCACCTCCCGTTTTGTGCTGCTCAACGCCCTTGCAGCCGTTGTCTGGGCTGTCCTTTTCAGCTTTGCGGGCTACGCTTTTTCTCAGGTTGTCAGCATCTTCACAGGAACATTGGCCCTTTTGGAGGTGCTGGGCATATTGCTGTGCATCCTTGCTCCCGGCCTTTTTTTTGCCTGGCGGCGCTGGAAAAAACACAGCGATTTCACAAACTCCCCTTCTGACGACCGCACTCGCTGATGTTGTAATGGGGGACTACAACGTACCTCATTACCAATTTGAAAAGTTGATTATGAGGGATCGCGCCCCGAAAAGCGTAATTTTCGGCGAAGCGCTCTTCATACATCGGCCAATGGCTAATTTATGAAATCAGTACGAAGAAGATGATACCGCCATGGCAGATATAGATACGCTATTTAAACATCGAAAAATGAATCATGAACGGCTTCTGCTTTTTGGTTTTCTTGAGAACAAGAGCGTTTATTTCTATTCCGCCAGCTTATTTGACGGACAATTTAAAATGACGGTCACGGTCACAAAAGACGGAAAGGTCACAACTGAAGTTATCGATAGCTTTTCAAAAGAAGCGTATATACTCCACCGCATTTCCGGCGCGCAAGGGGCTTTTGTCGGCACGGTCCGAGAGGAATACGCGGCCATACTCGCCGCAATTGCTGACGCCTGTTTTGAACCCGATGTATTTAAAAGTGAAGGCGCAAGGCAGGTCATTCAGTATGTGAAGAAAAAATATCAAGATGAGCTTCAGTTTCTTTGGCAACGCTTTCCGGAAAATGCGATTTTTCGGCGAAAAGACAGCAACAAATGGTACGCCGCATTATTGGTTCTGCAAAAGAAAAAATTAGGTTTGGCTGAAGACGGCGTTGTCGATATAATTGATTTACGAGGCAAGCCTGAAGATATAGATGTGCTGGTAGACAAAAAAAGCTATTTTCCAGGATATCACATGAACAAAAAACATTGGTTTACAATGTGCCTTGACGGATCCGTTCCCATAGAAGAAATTTTCCGCCGGATCGATGCAAGTTTCGCGCTTGCGGCAAAATAGCGACCCTTGCCGTCAAAGTTGTCCCTGGCCAAAGCGGATTATTGTTAAAGCGCTCCCGCACCGGCAGGCCGGCATTCCAGATAATCCTGCTTCAGGCACCAAAGCAGCGTAAAGCCCGCGCGCTCGCTCGCCAATACGGCTACGTGCGGCGGCGCATCTTTGGCAAAGTGTTCCGCGAGCTTCGCAAGCGCATCCCGGGCGGGAATATCCACGCGCGCGGCCAAAAGAAGGCGGCGCACCGCTTGCGCATCCAACATATGCTCCATGCCCGCGTATAACGACACAGGCAAGGCTCCCCTGTAGAGGGCTTCCCCCGCTTTGGTGCGGCGCAAAACCATGCCCGCAAGGCATTCATCATTCAGCACCCGGGTAAAATGGCCCTGAAAATAATGCGCAAAACGCATGCGTTGCGGGTGCGCCGCCCGGCGCAGACGCGCTTCTTCTTCCTCTGCCAGCGGGATGGCGGCCAGATTGTCCCACAGCTCCGCATACCGCGCTATGACCCCGTCCCAAGCGAAGTGTTTCAACACATGCCGCCTGCCTTCTTCCCCCATACGCCGGCGCAAAGCCGCATCCGAACCGAGGCGCGCGAGCGCGAGCGCCAGTTCCGGCACATCCACCACAGTCTCCTGCGCGAGCTTGAGGTGGTACTGATTGTCAAACCAGCATAAAGCCTGCACCTCTGTTTCAATGCTCTGGGCAAAACCCAAGGTGGGGATGAGCAGGCCTGTTTTTTCCGGCACGACGATGTCCCGGTAACCGTCAAAGTCCGAAGCGATCACCGGCAGCCCGGCTGCTCCGGCTTCCGCCACGGTCAGGCCGAAGGTTTCCTGAATGTTGTCGGAAGGGGAGAGAAACACATCCGCTGCCGCATAAAGGGCAAAACGCTCCTCTTTCGTCGGCCTTGGAAATACAATCACCCGGATGCCAAGGCTCGCCGCATACGAGCGCAAAGCCTCAGGCAGGGCATCTCCCTCCTCCACCCAACCCGCCAATACCAGCGCAAAGCCGTCTTTGGGCAGGCCCAACGCTTCAGCCCGCCGCAACGCCGCGAAAACGGGCAGGAGATCCATTTTGGACTGAGGGCAGATGCGCCCAAAATAGAGCAGAAGCGGCAGGGAAGGATCAGCGGCAATCCCGAGGCGCGCGCGCATGGCAAGACCGGGATTTTTCGCGCCTCCGGCCTCCCAGCGGTCGCATTTTCCGGGCAGCTCTTCCGGCGTGATTCCCAAAGGCAGGCAAACCGCCTTCGGTGCGGGAAACTCTTTTTCCCCAAGGCCATACCCTTGCCGCAGCCCCGCAAAAACGCGCTCCATAACCAGGCCCGCGCTTCTTGAAGTCACGATAACGGCATCGCGCGGGCAAACGCCCGGCCAAAGGTGACGGCAGTATCCTTCCATAAATTGCGCGTAACTTAAGGAATGCGTGAGCCCTGTCACGGGAAAAAGAACGGGCGCAAAGACATTGCGCAATTGGGCAAGGCGCGTGTAATGGGTGAGAATGTCGGACAGGTGCATCGCATGGTAGCGCACACGGGTCAAATGCTCCTGCAAAGAAAGATAGCCGCCCACATAAACGGCCCCTCTCGCAAGAAGGGAAGGAAAGCGCTCCTGAAGCCATCCCCTCAGCGCATCGCCCGCCCCTTCTGTAAAAAGAAAAAAATGATAGGCGTCATACGGGTCGGCCCGCAGAAGAGCCTCCAAAAAGGCGCTGTTGGCGACCTTGCGCCCTAATATGGCTCCGCCTTCCACAAAAGGATCCAGAGTTCCCCAAATCCGGGCGTGGGGCGTGGGTTTGGCAAGAAGGCGTCCGGCTTTCTGGCTCATCGTCGCTCCTTACTGCCAGATGTATCCAACAAAATAGCTGCGAAATCTGACGCGGCCGGGGGGGCAAAAGGACTCTTTGTCAGCAACGCCTCGTACTGATTGCATGCATCGGCCAATGGCCGATGCATGCGGATCGCCCGCTGAAAAGCGTGATTTTCGGCTCGCTCACGCCGAAGCCGGCCGCCACTGTGGCGGCCGGTTCATACCGCATCCGCCTCACCATTTCCTCTCGACCTCGGGCCGTGAGTTTGGCATTCTTGTGACTGTTCACTCTGTCCTCATTTCGGTTTGCTGTTGTCTCGCA
>JAVBOT010000053.1:0-37068 GCA_031550225.1 Desulfovibrio sp. | reverse complement strand
CAGACACGGCCCCACAGCAGCCTGGACGGGGCGACTCCCGAGCGCTGCTACCACGAAGGGTTACAAAAGGCTGCCTGATAAGGGAAAAGACAAGCTAACAAACCGATAAAGCCTGTCCGAACAAGGGGGACCACCTCTTTTTAATGAATTTACGACGGACAATATTTCCTCAATTAATGTCGGTCCATAATTAGGAGATGCTTCAGTGTAATTTGAAGTGAACTCAATTTTTAGTTCGTCATTTGGCACAGTTATTGGAATTCGAAATATTTGCTGAAAGCCGGGATAAGGCGGATAATAGTTTGGTGCATCTTTGACCACTTGAGGAGAGGCTAGCTCTTGTAGCAATCCTAACAGGCTTGTCATATGTCCTTTGGGGGCGATGAGTGCAGGCCGGATACTTTGGGGAAAGCTTATAGATTGGCTATACGGACCATGCTTCACTAATCCCCGCAGAGGGTGAACGTCCACTGCTAAGTTGTTAAACAGAAGAGTTGGCTCTGGTAGCACCTGATATCCTGATAGATTAAACATGCGCTACCGCCTTTCTACTGAAAGCATTGCGTGAGTTTATATTGAATGAAATGTTAAATTCTTTATCTGAAAAACAGCATAACTTATGCCCCTGAGCATCAAGTGCGCCAATTAATATAGTAATCCACGCGCTAAGTAAGTCATTGGCAGTTCTGTTAAGGCGGTAATTCTTTTTTTGCCGCAAAAAAGACGAACAATCTTCTCTAAGTTCTTCAGGGTCTATCCAGATATCTGGCCTAAGCATCAGCCACAATTTATCATTTTTCGCTTCCAAGCTTACCCTAACGCATTCACGCCAAAAAGCACCATTGGTGTCCTTTACTCTCCCATTTATATAGCCCGGTGTCCCTTGGAATTGAAGAGCATTTTTCAATGAATTAAGAAGTGGATGGTTAGATTGGTTTTTATCAATAATAATATAATATTGATTAAATATTCTCTTTAATACAAGCGGTTTATTTTTAGACAAAGAACGAACGAGAGCATCCTCATAAAATGATTTGATGATTGTGTTGGATTGTATTGTATTAAAAATGTTATCGTCTTTGTATTTTGTAATGCTTGTAATGTCATACCTTGAAAATACTCTCTTAAAATCATCAGAATTTCCACAGGCAAGTATCTTGTCAGTTCTTACGGCCAGTATGCTATCAAGAAAGCCTTCAGCGAGGTGCTTAAATTCTTCATAGCCAACATGTTTCTTTGTTTCTATTGCAGCATGATTTGCATCTATTGATATTATAGGTAATGCATTCATTCGGAGTATTGGAAAATCTGTTCCTTGTAGAGGCAACTGAATTGAAACTTTTTTTGAGCGAAGGCTTCTAATCTTTTTTTCTACCTCATTATGCTTGTTGGGCGCCTGTCTCCAAATCTTATTCAGTAGAATGTCGAAGTTTCCGCATTCAACAATCTGGGCACTTACTCCATGTTGATTAGCTGTTTTAATAAATACTTTAACGTTATCAGATACATCTTGGTTTAAGTCTTTAACCATCCAATATATGCCGTGTGGGAATGCTCCTATTTGATTTAAGCTATCAATTAACATGGACATCACATTTTTATCCCTGCCGCTATACCCTGAAATAATCAATCCAAATCGACTAGCAGATTTTACAAAGCATTCTTGCAATTTTTTATCGTTGTCGATTAAATCTTGCTGCAAATTTTTAATACTTTGATATTGAAAGTCACCATGCAGTTTTACGTAAATCGGAAAGTTTTCATTATTCAGTGCATCAAGAGCCGCGTATGACCCTTCGATATGAAACGCACTTACGCTCGCCTCATTTACATATGAACACGCTTGCTCAACAATATTATCAAAATTTGTTGTAAACACTATTCTGATAAGGCCCATACCTATGAGAGCTGCAAATATCCTTTGTCCAATATTAAGGGATATTTTGTCAGGCGATAATATTCTATGTATATAATTGCGTTGCGCTGAATAATCATTGCCGAAAGTCAAATCAAAATAAAAGGAATACTCTTCTGGACTCCACAATGCAGGAAAGCCCTTGCTATCCATGTACGTTTGGATTTTTTCCCTAACTGAAAAGTTGTGCCTATCATGGCGTTGAATTTCTTGATTTTCTTGAGTGCAGTAATATGAGGTTTTTAAATCCCATATGATATCAGTGGCAGTCGGCATACCAGCACTCACTGATGCCCCAGCCCCCAGAAGCCACATCATATGTGGAGATTTGCGCACGTATTGCGCAACAAAGTCAGCATCATTCATGGTAGGAAAACTGTCAGGCATTCAAATCCCCATGAGATTAGTTGCGATACCCCCAGAATTATCAATGCATAATGCTATATAAAAATTATAAGCAAATAAATGCGTAAGGGCAAACACGCCGCAGACACTCTCTATCGCCTCTAGGCAGACAGTGGTGTCGTAGCCTCATAAATCACATCAAAGTAGGCGTGTAGATTACGCGGGTTTTTCTAAAAATGCGACCACTCTTGCCACAAGTTCTTCGGATTTAATCCCAAGCTCTCGCGCAATTAAGAGTGCTGCGTTGAGTGATGGTTGTCGCTGACCGTTTTCCAACAAGCTGATATACACGTTAGTAGAGCCTATGGCCTCCGCTAACTGCTCCTGTGACATCCCTTGCTGAGCGCGCGCCTTCATTATCACCTTGCCAAATGCTGCCGGTAGGCCTGAGATTTTTTTCATTAAACAATAGTATAAAAAACACTAGTATTTTCCTTTAAACAATTGTATAAATAGGTATGACCTACTAAACACCCTCCCACAGCAAGCTATAGCCATGCGAACTTCTAGCAGACTTATCGTGTTCTTCCTGTTGCTTTGCGTAATGCCTTGCTCCGGTTGTGGCTTAGCATACCGTGGGGTTACCGCTGCGGCACAGTCGGCAAACATGAAGCATGTCACCGTTGAATACGGGGTGACCACGCCGGAAGATGTCGTTCGAGCCATAGGCGAGCCAGACAGAGAAGGTAGCTATGTCGGTGAGCCGTCCAGCTATTTCCTGTCATATTCAACGCTCTTCGCATGGCGCGGTATTACGGCGACATGGTGCGTGGACGGGCGTTGCAAGACTTACGACTATTCGCATGACGGCGAAGGCGGGAGTGGCAGAATTACCTTTTCATTCAAGGACGGGAAAGCACATTTTGATAAAGCTCGTGTCCCGGAATATCAAAGAAGCAGAGAGTAACGTGCCCTCCTGCAACGCTTTTATAGGCATCGCCCTATTGCGGCACAAACAAGAAGGTGTGGTATGAAAATGTATAAGTCAGTTTATAAAACTCTCTTTGCTGGCGTTGCCTTTTTCCTCATCTGCACAGCCGATGTGCAAGGGGCAGAGTATTACAACGGCCAAACAATAATAGTGATTCCAAAATCTCCATACTCGCTAAACAACCCTGACCCATTAGGAATATTTCAACACAATCCAAACATGCCACAGATGCATATAATCCCACCTGACCCGGCTCAAATTATGTTGATGGAAGAGCAGCGTCGCCTAATCAGGGACCAAAGATTATTGTTGTTCGACCAAAGAGCAAAAGTAGAAATGGCTGAAATCATTATCGGCATACGGAACAATCCTGACTGGAAGGCAAGTAATGCGGAAACACGTAAGCTCTGGATACAGAACTGGTCAAAGACCCTATGGCCTCCCTATGCAAAAGCGTATTTCTCAGAATTTCCAGAAAGAGAAAGATACTACCACGATTATGTGGTGAACAATTTATCGAATCATTTATATGATTGATAACCCAAAATTATCCTTCCTCATTGGTACGTTCAGGCAAAGAAATCCTTGCCCGCAAAGCTGTAAGATAGGGATTTCCGTACATTGCCTTCGGCCGAAGCGCTGCTGAAGTTTGGTCGCTTTGAATCTCAATCTCTCTGGCCTTATCCGCAGTTCCAAGCAACAGTATGGCTTGGCTGGCGGCAGTTGATGAAAGCTCGCCCGCTGCGACCTGCTCAATAAGCGACTGTATCTGATAGGATAACGAACCTACCGGCAAATTGAACTCTTCTGCTGGCGCGACTGATTTCATACGGGGCATTCCTCTTTCGAGAATTAATTTCTGCGCGTCAAAATCTCCGGACAAGGCACGCTCCAGCACGAGAGGTAAAACCCTCTCAGCAGCTTCCCGAAGAGCTTTTAAAGATTTGTTGACGCTGCCCGTGGGCCGCCCTGCCGGGTTGCCGCTTATTCCTGGCTGAAACATTGTTTTCCTCCTGTTTTTTTCAATGAGAGTTACATAGTATCGTTACGTAATGGGTGTCCCACTGTCCCGCGTATATGGGGGCGGGACGGTGGGACACCCTAATTTACGGTGTATTCTCTTTTTTTGAATGGGAAATGGTATTTTGCATTGCTTCGCGTTGAGCACTTTCAATCTCCTTTTTTAATCTGCCCGCCGCACTCTTGCTCATGCCAACTATTTTCGCCGCTTCTCTGACAGATGTACCGTTTTTTACAAGCTGTTCCACCTGTGTGTGTTTGTGATTGGTCACATCTTTAGTCGTCCATGTCAGGGTGTTGCCACTTTGAAAAAGTTGCGCTTCGAATGGCTTTGCTTCAGGTCCGTAGATACCTCTGGCTTTTGTCAGGTGGACTTCAAACCTCGCGCCCTGATCGGCTCGGTAGTCGTCCGGGCTGCGGAGGCTGATAACAGTATCAAGAATATCTTCCTTGGCGGAAGTTCCCCGTTGGTCGCCACCTTTTCCTTGGTGATGGACTAACAAGACGGAGATACCCCGCCGCCGCAAGCTGAGAAGCCATGTCTGCACAGGCAGCCACGATTCTTCCTCATTAGCACGGCCATGTCTGGCAAGGGTCGCCAAGTTGTCTACGATGACAAGGTCAACATCTTCCAAAAGTGGGGCAATTGCTTCTTGTCCTTCAGGTGTCGCGATGTTCGGCATAGCGCCTTCCTGCATATCCGGAGTCAGAATGCGTAAAAAGTCAGGATTAAGGTCACGTTGTTCATTCCCGGCAACGAGAGATGCCAAGCGCTCCTGCAACATTTGGGCGGGCATCTCGCCGTCAATGAATAAAACGCGGGCTGGCTTCGGCGCTCCCCAGCGAGAAAAAACTTTTCCGCCAGTGGCTACAGCTAAGGCGATGGACAAGGATATGAACGTCTTTCCGACTCCCCGCTGAGCATGAAGCATAATCAATGCTTGCCGCGCGAGTATCGGAGCAAGCAGCATTTCCCGTTCTGGAAAGGTCATGTTCAGGAATTCGCCAGCATTCACAACTCGCAAGGGACGTGGCGCTTGTGTTTGCGATAGCGCGGGAGCAGGCTGTTTCGGCATGGTGCGTTGCTGAAACTGAGTGCATACTTCATCCATGCCCATACGCGAGTGTAGGTCGTTCCAATCACAAGGCGCACCATCCAGATGCGGCACGACAAGGGATGCGCTCACCGCTGATGCGGCAGCAGTTGCTTTGGCTAGACCGGGATTCCCCGGCGTTTCGGTATCGTTATCAGCGCATATGATGAGTTCTCTTCCTGAAAAACGGTGACGTGCCGCCACTGCCACGGGTAATATATTCCCCGCGTCAAGAGCGACTAAAACAGAGCAGCCCGTGCATTCATAGAGAGAAAGACCGGTTGCCAATCCTTCGCAAATCAATATGGGGGTATTTCCGGTCTCCGTGCCAATCAGGAAAGAGCCGCCCTTTTTTTCCCCGCCGCCGAGAAAACGCTTAACGCCGTCTTCTGCAATAAAAAGCAATGACGTGAGGGAATCCTTCTCGCTGGTTATCGGAACAATCAACTCACCATGTGCGCTGACTTTCAAACCTCTGACGGGTTTTACTCCTTTGCGAGTTAGGTACGAATGAACCATACAATCAACCGCAGCCATATAGATGCTATTAGCATTATCAGCGGCTTTGGCGTGGCGCTGGACTGTTTTTCTTTTCGTTTCTTCTGTATGTCGCGCTAATTCTTCTTGTTCTTCCGTTGTAAGATTGTGTGTCGTTGATGTGGGCCAACGGCCCGAGTTCCCAGTGCGGTGATTTTTCCAGAAGATAACAGGGGCGGGAAAAGCATGGGCGATATAGCTACCATTTTGGCTGTCAGGTTTATCGGCAGTACCGCTACGATGCCACGTGCCGTCAAACACGACCTTGTCCACCAGCAGTCCGACTTCGCGCAAAGCGGCAGCAGCCTCAAGCGACAAGCCCTCGTTTCTGCTTGTTGCTAAGCAAGCGAAATTGGAGTGAAGTATTTGCCGTTCCATGGCTGAAAGACTAGATGAATTTACAGCATCCTCCAGATGCAACTGAGGGGTATTTGTTGTTATGGAAGCATGGGCGTTATCCATGGCGCACCATACGGTCAGTCCACGTCAGAAAATCTATACGCTGCTTTATTTTCTGTTCTTCCTCGCTACGCGATAACACATATAGCTGCCAATCATCCAAGTCTCCAGCAAGATGTACATCGTCTCCGTACACTTTATTGAGATACCAGTTAAAATATAAATTTTTATATGGAGATGGCCTTGCCCATCCTGGGCAATGTGGCGTTCGTATCCCGTCACTAATGCCGTGCGTGTGTAAAAAACCGCAACATGGGCACCTGAACATATTTACTGGATAGTCAATGTGCTTATCCCGCTGCACCGAGACCACAGGGATATGAAATATATGGATATTATTATGCGTCTCGACGTTGAGGATTGTTGCTGTGCGGTATTTTGCAAGCCGCTCCGCATGCAACTCTTCAATATTTCGTTCATATTTTTTTCTTGGCATGAAATTTACCTCCTCCGAAATTTCGTCTGAATTCCAAAAAAAATAAAAATTGGACATCACGCGTCTGCATGTATCTATGTAGATAAAGGGCCGGGGGTTCAAAGGCCTTGGTCCAAAACAGCCCCCCCATATACTGCGGACGATTGCGTCACTTCGTATCAGCCCCCTGTGATTGAGCACCGAGGCGTTCAATGAGCGCGGCAATATCTTCTGCGCGGTAGGCAGAAGTGCGTTCCCCCAGCTTTACAGGTTGGGGGAACCTGCCAGCTTTGAGGCCTTCGTACCAAACGCTTTTGCTAATGGGGATGAATGTCAGGACTTGAGCCAGCCGGAGAAACCCGGTGCTGGGTAAGGTTGGTGGGGTAGCGGACATAAAGAAACCTCCGGGGAATATAGATTTTCCACGGAGATATCAAAAGGCCCGCAAGGAATCTTCGACAGTTTTTAATTTGAAATCTGTCGTATCCAAGGAGGAGGGCTATCAGCTTGTGCTAATCGACAGAACTTCCCCTTGGCTTATACATTTCTCTGTTTCTTTAACAAGGCGTTGCAATGCTCTATCATCTATATCAATCGAGTAGCCAAGGCGTTCCGGTATTTGTTCGTCTCGCGCTTTATTCATGGCTGTTGATGCAGAACAATTATTGATGCGGGCGTAATCATAAATCCATATACCAAGGCTCCTTGGCCTGTTGCTACCTAAATTGAATCTATAGCCCGAGGCTTTGCTGTTACGAATTACTTTCCCAAAGAACGAATGTTCATCTATCACCTCACAAGACATGCCACGAGACTTACAACAAGGGCCAAACCCTAGGCATCCCTTATCAGTGATTTCTCTCAATTCGTCACCTGTGAGGTCGCGAAGTTCTTGTATGGCTGCCTGTTCTCTTGCAGAACAAACAAAAGAAGTTATATCCGTGAGGATGTTCTCTAATGGAGCGCTCAAGTCAATTGACATTTCTTTCAAGTGGAGCTTGCCATTTTTTATTGGCAGTGAGCGAGTCGGTACAATTTCTTTGCTATCGATTCCATAGGCTTCAATTGTTGAACAATCACTGTCTATGCCGCTATTTGCTAGAATGTACCATATCGTTTCCCCAATTTTTCCAGACTCGTACAGAGACACTATTTCCTCTGCTGTTGTTATCACCATGAATGTTTCACCAAAGAAATAAAAATCATCAGGGTACTGCGTAAAGTAATCACACATTCTTTGGAGCGCTTCATCATCTTTGCCTTTAATGAAGTCAGCAAAATTCGGCATCTCTTCTCCTGCCGGGGGCATACATATATCGTATAACCGCATCCATTTTTCTAGTAGCGCAAGACCATTTGAACCAACACGACTTAAAAATCTTCTGCCTCTATACTCAAGAAGCCAGAACAAATAGCTCTTCGCCCGCTGCTTGCTGTCCATCAGTTGCCCCCGGCTCTCAACTCATCCAAGTAATCCGCCCACGTCTGCATCATCTCCCGGCGCTCATCAAGATACTCTGCCCGGTTGTAAACCATGCGTACAGAGTCCGGGTCTTTGTGGGCAAGCTGCGCTTCTATCAGGTCAGGGCGTATTCCCATCTCATTGAGGCGGGTGCTCGCCATGCTTCGGAAGCCGTGTATTGTCATCGTCTCTTGGTCGTATCCCATATCCCGAAGCGCATTGAGCGGTCCCGCATCGCTTATGGTGTCAGTCTTAGCCCGGATGCCGGGAAAGATAAAACGGCCTTCGCCTGAGAACTCCTGAAGCTCACGAAGCAGGGCAATCACCTGCCGGGACAGCGGTACCCTATGGTCTTTTCGATTAATTTTACGGGTTTTCATGCGCTGCCACGGGATAGTCAACATGGCTTCTTCAAAGTTCACTTCTTCCCATTCGGCTATGCGAAGCTCGCCGGGACGGGTAAATACATAGGGAAGGATTTTCAGAAAGTACCTGATTGAAGGATAACCCTTATGGTTATCTATCGCACGGAGAAGCCTCCCGATTTCTTTTGGTTCAGTAATGGCAGGGTAGTTAGTCTCCCGAATGGGCTGCAATGCTTTGCTGAGCCCCAAGCCCACATTGGCCGTGAGAATACCCTTGATGACCGCGTATTGAAGTATTTGTCCGGTAAGCTGCACGAGCCTGTGCGCTGTCTGTACGCGACCTTTATCCTGCTTTGGGCGTGCCGCATCCAGAATATCCGCAGGGACAAGCTCTGTGACAGGCTTATCGCCAAAGGCGGGGAAGAGTTCATTTTCAAGGTAGCGACGAAGTTTGAGCGCGTGCTTTTCTGAAAGGTCAGGTTCGTACACGCTGAGCCATTCCGTACCCACTGCGCGAAAGGTGTTCGCCTTCTCTTTGCTCTCAGCCTCCGCTACGGCTTTATCTTCCTTGCGTTGCTCGCTGGGGTCGATACCTTGAGCTATCTGCGTCCGTGCTTCCTCACGGCGGCGGCGAGCTTCCTTGAGGCTTATTTCAGGGTACACGCCCAGCGAAAGAAGTTTCTCCTTTCCTCCGAAGCGGTACTTGAGCCGCCACCACTTACCCCCATTGGGGGTAACAAGGAGGAACAGCCCTTCTCCGTCAAAAAGTTTGACCTGTTTTGCCTGTGGTTTCGCGTTCTTAATAGCGGTGTCGGTAAGAGGCATGGGGTAACTCCTTTCATTTGGGGGTAACTTCAGCCCTCAACTTGAAAAAGCTACCCCCAAAGTTACCCCCGAATTGGGGGTATGTCAAAGGACCTCTCCGGAATTTGTCGGAACATCAAAACGAAGAAAGCCCGCTTAGCTCTAGACTTAGCGGACTTTCTCGGACGTTACCGTCAAACTTTGTGGTGCCGGGGGACAGGATTGAACTGCCCACACGTGGATTTTCAGTCCACTGCTCTACCAACTGAGCTACCCCGGCATATTTTGTAAGACGTTCCTCTATCCAAAGAACCTACGTAATGCAAGCTTTTTTTTATGCTTAGCGGCGAGGGCTCAGCCCTCCATCCGTTCTGTCCGCTTCTCCTTCTCGTCGGAGCAGTTCCCTCTCTGTATCGCAAAACCGCGCTGCTTATGCAATATTCAAGGAAAATAGATAGCTACAAGAACCTCTACGCCGGCAGATCTTCCAAAAAACTTTGCATGGCGTTGATGTGCTCTTCCGGCGTGGAAGCTCCGGCGGTGAGGCCAACAGTGTTGACTCCCAAAAGGGCTTGCACAAGTTTATCTGTCATATCGCTCACCTGCTCCACATGAATGGTGGGCACATTGTGGGACCGGGCCACTTCAGCCAGGCGGCGGGTGTTGCCGCTGTTAAAACCGCCGACAACCACCATGGCGTCGACTTTGGCCGCAAGTTCCAGCACTTCCTGTTGCCGGGAGCGGGTGGCGTTGCAAATCGTATCCAGGGTGAGCATTTTGCGTTCCAGGCGATTTTCCAGATAATTGCGGGCCTGCATGAAGATGGAGCGCTCCTGGGTGGTTTGGGCGGCCAAAAAATAAGGAGCGTCTCTATCCAGAGCAAGCTGTTCCAACTCCCTCATATCACCGAACACCAAGGCCTTATCCCCGGCATAACTCAAAAGACCGCGCACTTCCGGATGTTCTTTTTCCCCGAACAGCAAGAGCACGCCTCCTTTGGCGTATTGCTTGCCAATAGCCACCTGGGCTTTTTTTACCTTAGGGCAGGTCGCATCAATAAGATTGGCGCCCAGAGTCTTAAGGCGTTGCTCCAGCTTCTGGGGAATGCCGTGGGCGCGGATAACGACGCTGTCTCCGGGCATGATGCCGTCAGGATCGCTCTCGCACACGACTCCTTGTTCCGTATAGCTGCGCATTACCAATGGGTTGTGGATGATGGGCCCGAGAGTAATAAGTCTTGATGTTTCAGATAATTGTAGAGGCAGGATTGTTCGTCCGTTGTCACAATTTTTTTCCGCCAACAGGCGCCCGGACTTGCGCGCGGCAAAGGAGACGAGTTCCTGATCAAGACGGCGCAAGGCGAGGCTGACCCCCAGGCAAAACCCCGCGGAACGGGCACGCAGCACCTTCATTGTTCGCCTCCTGTTCTTAAAGCGTATGCATAACATGAAAAGTCATTTCATCGTCCATGAGGGAGTGACTCCTAACGCCGGACGGCAGCAGCGTGAGCGAGCCGAAAACCGCGCTTTTCGGCGAAGCGGCCGCGCCTTGCTTCAGACATCGCCCGGTCCCTGCGCTTCTTCCGCGTTTTGCCGGGAGAAAAAATCGCAAAGCAGCATGAAAAAATCCTCCCAACCTTCGCAGCGCGTCAAGCCCAGGCGCAATTGCCGGGCTCCGGACAAATGCCGCACATAGCGCGGCACCAGAGTCCGCATTTTCAGCAAGCCCTGCGGGTGAGCAGCGCCTTCCTTTTTCCTGGCGCGCCGCTTTTCGGGGGAAGGCACTGGGGTGCATTGCCGCGCAAGTTCCGCATGGCGGAGGATTAAGGCGTGCAGCTCTTTTGCCGGTAAAGCTTCCGGCAAAAAACGTCCTTGGCGCAAGGCCAGATAGCGACGAAAAATCGCCGGGTTCGATAACGCGCCTCGCGCGAACATGACTCCTTGCACGCCGGTTTCCAAACGCTGCACTCCGTCTTCCGCCCTCAGCAGATCGCCGCTGGCAATAACCGGGATACCCACGCGCTTGACTAATTTTTCCAGCGCGCCAACGTCGGCCATACCGCTGAAACCTTGGCGCGCATAGCGCGGGTGCAGACAAATCCAGGCCGCGCCTTGATCTTCCAGGGCCTTTGCCAAGTCGAGATAGACAGGGGCCGAAGCGTCCCAGCCAAGACGTATTTTGCAACCGGCCCGGCCCGGCCCCACTGTTTTCAACAGCGCCTTTGCAGCCGCCAGGGCATTTTGGGGTTCACGCAGCAGTGCCGCGCCGGCGCCGCTTTTACAAACTTTGGGCACAGAGCAGCCCATGTTCAGATCAAAATACTGATAACCGCGTTCTTGCAAGATATCCGCCGCCCGGGCCAAAAAATCCGGGTCTTCGCCAAAAAGCTGCACCACGAGAGGCGCATCCTCCGCCTGAGTGATGAGCAGGTCTTCCGTAGCCCCGCCCTGTTCTTTTCGGCGTAGGCCATACACCAGGCCTTTGGCGCTGATCATTTCCGTGCAGGCCGCGGCAGCGCCTTGTTCCCGGCAAAGCAGCCGAAAGGGAAGATCGGAAAAGCCCGCCAAAGGCGCCAGCCAGGGGGCGTCCGGTCCCAGGGGAAGGGAAGGAAGAGATACGGGGGGTCTGGAGAGTTGCGTTGCCTGCATGGGGTTGGAACAATGCGTACTGGCTCAGTTTGGATATATGGGGCCGGGTGCCGTTTGCCGCCAGGCGAGGAATGCGTGTTTTTTATTGGGGGCAAGCGCTCTTATCGCACATGGCCCCAGCACAAAACGAAGCCTGACGAAGCATCACGGCAAACTGCGCCGGCACCGAACAATGCCTTGATTTGCGCCTCAGCGCAAGCTAGGCTATGCTGGCAAATAGCCTTTTTGCCCTCCGGCTGCGTCAAATTTCACCTGTTGCCTCGAGCGGATACATGAGAGTACCCTCCCTCATGGCAGGCTTATCTTCCTTGCCGGAGAACAAAGTTACTTATTTGCCGGCACAGCCCGGTGTTGCGCTGAGGGCGCGGGTCTTTTGCTTGCGAAGCGCAAACCGACAATATTTTTGGACCGTATGAGCAGAATATCGTTAAGTTACCAGCAAGAGCGTTGTGTCCGCCTGGCGGGCAAACTAATGCAATCCACGGCCATGCTCCACCCCGGCGCGCGCGTGGGGGTTGCCGTTTCCGGCGGTATGGACAGTTGGGTTTTGCTCAAAGTATTGCAGATTCGCCGCCGCATTGTACCGTTTCCTTTTGAAATCATGGTCTTGCATATAAATCCCGGATTTGATCCGCAAAGCCATGAACCGTTGGCCCGCTGGCTTGAGGCAAACGGCCTGCCCGGGCATCTGGAACTTGCGGATCACGGGCCGCGCGCTCACTCGGAGGAAAACCGCAAACGTTCCGCCTGTTTTTATTGCGCCATGCTGCGCCGGAAGCGGCTGTTTGAACTGTGCCGGCAATATGGGCTGACGCACCTGGCCTTTGGGCATAATGCCGATGACCTGGTCTCCACCTTTATGATGAATCTGTGCCAAACAGGCAGAGTGGAGGGGATGGGCATGAAGGAGAGCTTTTTCCAGGGCCGCCTTATGGTCATCCGGCCGCTTCTGCTGGTGGAAAAAAAGCTCATCGGCCGGGCCGTGGCGCAATGGGGTTTGCCAGTGTGGGCAAACCCCTGTCCGTCGGCAGGGCGCTCCCGGCGCAGCGAGATCATGCAGGATGTGGAGACGCTCTGCATCGGGCACAAAATGCGGCGCAAAAACATATTCAATGCCCTGGAGCGCTGGCAACTGGGCATCACCCTCGCCGCCGCGGCAAAAAAACCTCCGGGGCAAGGCGATCCCGGCATGGGATAAACGGGCCGGGCTTTTTTGTTTCAACAATTCCTTGTTGCCCGAACAGCTCCGGCATCCGGCGTTACGCGACGCCTGGCGATGCGTCACCTCAAACAGCGCCGCTACTCGTCTTCAAGCCCCAGCAAGGCCGCGACGTAGCTTTCCGGGTCAAACGGTCTGAGATCCCCCATCTTTTCGCCAAGTCCCACAAAAGAAATGGGAATGCCATGTTGCAGCGCCACTGCCACGGCGATGCCCCCTTTGGCCGTGCCGTCAAGTTTGGTCAGAATAAGTTCGTCAATGGCGCACACCTCATTGAACAGCTTTACCTGAGAAAGGGCGTTCTGGCCCGTGGTGGCGTCCAGCACAAGGATGCTGCGATGCGGCGCGCCGGGATGGCGCTTGCCGAGCACGCGGCTGATCTTGGTCAATTCTTCCATAAGGTTGGTTTTGGTGTGCAGGCGGCCCGCCGTATCCACAAAGACAGTGTCGTAGCCCTCGGCAATGGCTTTATCAAGGGCTTCATAGGCCACGGCCGCCGGATCCGCGCCATGCCCCTTGGCATAAAATCCGGCTCCGGCCCGGTGAGCCCATATTTCCAATTGCTCTGTGGCGGCGGCCCTGAAGGTGTCTCCCGCGACCAGCAGCGTCTTTTTTCCCTGCAGCACAGCCCGGTGGCAAAGCTTGGCGATGGTGGTGGTTTTTCCGACGCCGTTCACGCCGATAACCAGCACCACCTCGGGCGGATTAACCACGCTGATGCGGCGCATAGGCTTAAACACGTCCAGCAGTTCCAGACGCATGGCTTCGCGCAGGGAAGCGGCTTCCTTGATGCCCTGCGCAAGGGCGCGGCGGCGCACGCCTTCAGTCAGCGCATGCGCGGTTTCAAACCCCACATCCGCCATAATAAGAATTTCTTCCAGCTCTTCCCAAAAGGCATCATCAATAACCCTGCCGGGCAAAAACAACGCGTTGAGGTTTCTGGCAATCTGCTCCCGGGTTTTGGCCAGCCCGGCGGAGAGTTTCATCATGAGGCGGCTGCGTTCATCCTCCTCATCTTCAAGGTCGAGGGCGAGCGCCAGGCGGTATTGCAACTCGGAGCGAAAGTCATCCAAGTGCTCATATTCCATATCTTCCAGCCAGCGGCGGAACGCGCCGATAAAAACCTCAATTTCCTCCTGCGGCGCTTCGAGGGAAGTGAGCAAAAAACTCACACGTTCCCAAAGCAGGCTATCGGCCCGCTCCACTCCCTCCAGCACCACGGCAAGCCAGGCGGAAAGGCGGGGTTCGGCCTCCCGTAAAGCTAAGGCCATGGCCGTTTGCTCCGGCGTCAAAGGGCTGCCCTGCGCGGGGGGCGTTTTTGCCTGTTCCGAAGCAAAAGGCGCCGCCTGTTCGATCTTCGCCGGCAAGGGATCCTCTGGCTGCCGCAAGGCCGGAGGAGTTTCCTGCACGGCTTCTCCGGGCGGAGGAAGGAGCGGCCAAGGGTCTGTTGTTGTCTGGAAAGGCGGAGAATATGCGGGCTCCGCGGGCAGAGGCGGAGCTTGCGGCGCGGCGCTTTCTCCCGGGTGGGAGCCCTGGGTTTCGGCCGCGCCCGGGCTTTCAGGCTTGGGCTCATCACGAAAAAGATTACGAATGGAGGAGAAAAAACCCATAGTGACCTCGGCAGGGGGTAGTGAAGCGTATTACGCCGCATGCGGGGCAATTGAATATATGCAAGTAGCCGTCTATTTGCAATTCAAGACCGTGAGCAGGGGCAGCCATGCAAATGCCGGCCCGCTATCAAAGAAGACACAGCCGGAAAAAGCTCACTCCTGCGCCATAGTCTTCTGATACGAGGCGCAGCGTTGCAATATAGCCACCATAAGGCCCACGGATAACCCGAACATAAAGGTTCCTGCAACGCCTTCCATAGCGCCCGCCAAACGCAAAGAAGGCCCAAGCAGCACATCCCCGTAGCCGATAGTGGTATAGCTGACGAGGGAAAAGTAGAGCGCTGTCGCAAAATCGGGCAGGCCGTCTGGGTGCAGATAATACAGTACCCCCCAAATGACCGCCTCCAGAATATGCAGCAGCAAAAGCATCAGCACGGCTTCCATGAAAAGATACAAAAGCAAGGTTCCCGCTTTGGCGTGCTTGCGGTGCAACGCCTTGCCGTGCTGACGCAAGGCAAGGACCAGACGGTAGGCGTAGGCGCAATGCAAGAGCGCCGTCAGCGCCGTGCAAAGCAGCGCCCACAAAATCTGCAGCAGCATGTATGTTTCCTTGTTGAGGCTCTAACGGCCGCGCACGGCAAGCCAGCTCGCCGCAGCGGCCATGAAGGTGGGGACAACAAGCAGGGCGAGGATCATATCTTGTGGAGGGAAGCGTATTTCCATAAGCAGAGGGGGAAAATTAAGGGCATCGCGTATTTGCGAGTGTATGAGGAGCAAAAGCCCAAAAGCCAGCATGCTCCCCGCAAGGCCCGTAACAGCCCCGCTGACGATGAGGGGCAGGCGGATATACCAGTTAAAAGCGCCCGCCAACTGTAAAATCTCTATTTCGTGCGCCCTTGCCAGCAAAGACAGGCGTACGGTGTTGCCCACCACAAGCCCCAGCACCAAGGTCAACAAAATCACAGACGGCCACATGACGTAGCGGCTCACCTGGCGCCAGGCCCGGCCCAATTCATCGCGTAAAGGCGTGGTCACCACCCGTTCGACGCCTGGCTGCGTTCGGAGAGCGCTGGTGGTTTCCTCAACCCAGGTTTCGAGATTCGCGGGCGAAGGAGCGAAAAAGATCACGGCTGTGGGGGGCAGAGGGCTTTTGGACGCCAGAAAGGGAAAGCCCTTTTCAAGGGAACCGTGAGTGCGGCCCAGGCGTTCCCCCAGCTCCTCCAAGGCCTGTTCCGGCGTAAAGGTTCGCAGGTATTGAAAATCCGGCATGAGCGCGTAACCGTCCCACTGCTCGCGGACCTGGCCCATGTCCGTGCCCGGGTGCCAATACACCAAAAAGGCGGTCTCGCCGCGTGTGAGCCCCAGTTGATAATTAAGCGTGGCAAGCGCCATGAAAAACAAGCCGGAAAGGAAGGTAACCAGAGTCACAGCGCACAAGGCGGCAAACCTCGGCCAGGGGTTAAGGCGCAAATCGCGTATGCCTTGCCAAACAAGGCGCAGCACCATGCGCATCATACCCGCCTCCAGGGTATTTGCCCGTAGCGCGGCTTATCCTCTCCGCTTGCTTCTCCCGCAGCCGAGCGAAGTTCGCTGCCTTGCGGGGCCGCGGCTTCCGGCATGGAAGGGCGATTGTCCGGCCGTTGAAAAACGTGCGCTCCCGGCCAATTGGCCTGGGTGATCATGCCGTTTTCAAGACGCATAATGTGCGCTCCGGGGTGTCTGCGCATAAGCTCGCTGCTGTGCGTGGCAAAAATTACCGTGGCCCCGTAAGCCTGAAATTGTTTGAACAGCTCCATCAGCCTGAAGGAAAGTTCCGGATCAAGGTTGCCGGTGGGCTCATCGGCTAAAAGCACTTTGGGGTTGACCACAAAGGCCCGGGCAATGGCGACGCGCTGCTGCTCTCCTCCGGAGAGATCGCCGCAGCGGATATGCAAACGCGCGTCGAGACCAAGGGCACGGGTAACGGCGCGCACCCGGCGGTCTATGTGCTGGCGGCTTAGGCCGCGCACTTCCAGAGGCAGAGCAATGTTTTGCAGCACTGAGCGCATGGGGAGAATCTTGAAGTCCTGGAACACCACGCCCACCTGCCTGCGCAAAAGCGGCACTTGAGAGCTGCTGAGCTTTTTCAAGTTCATGCCCGCCACCTCCACTTCACCGCGCTGGATGGGTAGGGCGGCGTAAAGCAAACGCAACAGGGTGGTTTTTCCCGCGCCGGAAGGTCCGGATAAAAAAACAAAGTCCCCTTTTTGCAGAAAAAAGGTGCAATCCTTCAAAGCCCAGTAGGTGCCGAAGGTATGGGAAAGGTGACGGACGGCGATCATGCTGGGGGGGACTATACGAAAGCCCGGCCCATAAAACAAGACGCGGCCCATGGCGGCTCAATGGAAAGATTTTTATAGCGCGACGCTCTGATAAAAAATGACGCTTGACGCAGCATCACGGCAAACCCCTTCCAGTATCAAGAAATCTCATGGCTTGACATGCCATACAAGAGAAGATAGGTTTGATATCAGTGGAGAATATATCCCACTGAAATAACTCTCATAACCGCACTGCTTCCCGGCAGGGCGGTTCCATTTCCCTAACTGAGTATTTGGCAAACAAGAAACCTGTCTACCCGTAAATCTTTAAGACAAGCTGTTGTCGCCATACCCGCGTGCGCCCAACCGGCGTACCCTGTTCCGCTTGCATCCGTTCATAACCGTTGCGGCAACAGTGACAGAGGAATGACTTTTGAACAGAGACACACGAATCGATCCCGGCGCCGCAAGACCCGCGCGGTCTTGTCGCCCTCAGGCCTTCGTGGCAGTCATACATACGTTTTTCGCCACGTTCGGCCCCTCTCGCCGTAACCGCAACTTTTTTTTCCCGGCATTATGCCTGCTTTTCGTCCTGTCCTTGCCCTTTGCGGCCATCGCCTCCAAAAGCGAAACTCCGTCTTCTTCCGGCAGCGTGCAGGGCCGTGCTTCCTGGTACGGCACCACCGCCCACGGCAAGGTCACGGCGAATGGAGAAATTTTCAACCGCTACTCGTTCACTGCGGCGCACAGAAGCATCCCCTTCGGCACTGTTGTGCGCGTGCATAACTTGAAAAACGGCCGCTATGTGCTGGTGCGCATCAACGACAGGGGCCCCCAGCCTAAAAACCGCCTTCTTGATGTTTCCCGCCGCGCCGCTGACTCGTTGAAAATGTTCACCCCCGGCGTGGTGCCCATTGCCGTCCAGGTCATAAGCGACCGGCACGGCGTTCCTTTGGAAAAGGAAAACGCTTTTTATGTGGTTATTCGCAATGAGCGCAATGCCTTAAAGGCCCAAGCCCTTTCCATTAGATATTCAAACAAGCTGGGCCAACCGGTAAAAATTCTATTTTCTTTGCAGGAAAAACGCCCCACTAACGCCCTGTGCCTCGGCCCTTTCACATCCTTTGAGCAAGCTCAAGAAGAATTCTCCCGGTGTGAAGAAAACAATATGCGCCTGCACAGCATTGTGGAAGCGTCGGCCAAGGGCCGGGAAATTCCTCGCCGCGTGGTCCCGGGCAATACTGTCTGGGATGCGGCGCACCGGCTCACGGCGCACAACGTTCTTAAAACCGTGAAGGCCGCTGTTTCCGGCATCTTTTTATAGCGGATCTGCAATGGAGATGTGCGCTTAACGAGCATCAGGGGCCGCGTTGGCAAAGCCTTCTTCGGCCACAGTCCCCCCGCAGGCGGCGTTCATTGCCGTGGTTAAGCGAACATCAGGCCTTACCGCCCGCCCCACCGCCGTTGGCGGTGGGGCGGATTTTCGGGAAGTCAGCGGCCAGCCGCCGTTTGCTTTGCAGGCGGAGCCGCGAACCCAAAAAACCTGGCGGTAAACACATGCGCTCCGGAAAAGCGGCACTGGGAACGCTTTTTCAATGTTACTCCCCCCTGGCGTCCGGCAAAGGCGACATTCCGCCGGCTGTGATGTTTTTGTGTTTTGTATTTTTTCCTCTTGCGCTATTTTGTACTTTCAGGATACGACCCGTATTCACCTTGTATTGTGCTTTTCTATACAGAGTTATAAGGATTTATTGAGGAGCGCCTATGTCGCGGTTTCAGAGCGTTGATGAAGTATACAGCGCCTTGTTTGTGGACTTTGATAATATTTATACGCGGCTTACGGAGCTTGACGCGGCTTTGGCAAAAACATTCGCCACCAATCCGCAGCGCTGGATGCGGTGGCTGGAAGGGCACGCCTTGCGCATGATGTACGGCGATGGCGTGCGCCGCCGCATCCTCAAGCGGTGTTGCTATCTTAATCCGCTAAAATATCAGGAATTCCGCCCTTTTTTCATCCGTTCCGCCTTTCTGGTGATGGATTGCCCCCCCCTGACAAATTCGGGCAAGACCAACGCCGATATCCATTTGGTCATGGACTGCATGGATGCTCTCGCCCATGTCACTCGCTTTGATGAAATCATCATCCTTTCGGGAGATGCCGATTTCACTCCCCTGCTGCTGCGCATCCAGGAACACGCGCGGCGCAGCCTTGTGTTGAGCGTCGGCTATACTTCGCCGGCATACGCGGCCGCCTGTTCCTGGCGAATCCGGGGAGACTGGTTTTTGTCCCAGGCCCTCGAGGAAATGCGGGAAGAAGAACTGCGCGAAGATCGTCTGGAGCGTCCACACGAGCAGCCGCTCCGCAACGGGCGCGGCGCGGCGCGCGGTCTTGAGCGCGACACGCCTGATTATGGCGCACGCGGGGAGGGGCGCGCTGAAAAGCAACATGTCAGCATCAGTTTGCCCGCTTATAAACGGATCCACTTGCTGGAATCCGTCAAGCAACTGGTGTCGGAGTCCCAGGTGCCGGTACCCTTGCCTACTGTTGCCCAAATGCTGCAAAGCGAGCAAAGCGCCCCACCGGATTGGTATGGAGCGGGCACCTTACGCGATCTTTTGGAAGTGCTGGATCTCGCGCCCATTGCCTTTACGTCCGAAGGGCAGGGTTTTGTCTATGACCCTGATCGCCACGAGCGGCCCACCGGGGATGATCAAGGGGAGCGGTTTCGTAAAAACTATCCGGAACTCTATGACTTTGCTCTCAAAGTACACAGACTGACGGATCTGCCGTTGTTCAGCCCTCAGCAGTATGGCGCGGTTTTGTCTTACCTGGTGGATGAAGTAAACGCCCAGGGCTTTTCCCGCAACACAACGGTTCGCGCCCTTGAGTATCGCTGTGAGGAAGAAGGCCTGCCCGCCGCTGCCGCGCAACTTTCTTTTGTTGTGGAAGCGGTTATCCGGGGCGGCACGCGCCTCACCGGCGGCGGCAAAGGCGGATCCGCGCTGCAACTTGAAACAGTGCGCAAGGCTCTGGTCAAAAGCGCATTGGAACTTTGCAAGCTCTCGCAGATTCTGCTTGATGAACGGGGCATGGATATGTTGCGGGAGTGGCTGCAATCCGACGGAGAATAAACTGTGCCCGCGCCGCCCCCGAAGCGGCTGCGAGAAAGGGGCTCCATAAAATTTTCCGCCCTTGAGGCGGTGGGTACTTTGAAGCGTCGGGCAGTGAGGTCATTTTGCCGCCAGACAAGAAAGGCAAATTTTTTGCGATGGAAGCACACTCTTACGGCATTCGGCCAGAGCAAAAACCGCCCGGCGCGGCATCACGGCAAAATGGCGTCACTACCTCTTGATGAGGCGGCATTGTCATGACGACATGCATACTGTATTTTGATATCGGCAACACCAATACGAAAATTGGCGTTGACAGAGGCGCGCACTCCTTGACTCCCTATGTCGTGCCCACCCGGGGGCGGAACACGGCGGACAGTTTCGGGCTTATGCTGCTTGAAATTTTGCGCCACATGAATCTTTCGCCCGTTGATGTTTCCGGAGCCCTGGCCGCCTCCGTAGTGCCGGAGATGAGCCTTTTGGTGAAAGAGGCCTGCCGGCGTTTTTTACATTGTGAGCTTGCCTTTACGCCGGAAGATGTGCCCATTCCTCTGGAAAACCGCTATGCGCGCCCGCATGAGGTAGGGGCGGACAGGTTGGTGGGCGCCTATGCGGCCAGGCGTCTTTTCCCGGAATCTTTCTCCCTCATTTCCGTGGATTTCGGCACAGCCACCACTTTTGACTGTGTTGAGGACAACGCCTATCTTGGCGGCCTTATCTGCCCCGGACTTATGTCTTCCTTGTCGGCGCTGGCCGCGGGCACAGCCAAATTACCCGGCATCAGCCTTGAAGTGACGGATCCCGCGCCCGTACCCGGTCGTTCCACGTCCGTCAGTATTAACCACGGTTTTATATTCGGCTTTGCCGCTATGGCCGAAGGCCTGATCGCTCGGCTTGCGCAAGGCATGCGCGGCCCCACTTTGACTGTGGGCACAGGGGGCTTTGCCGGGGTGCTTGCCAAGGTGACGGACTGTTTCCAGGTTTTGCGTCCGGATCTCTTGTTGGAAGGTCTTCGCCTGTTATATTGCGAACACCACTCCCCACGCTGAACGTTTTTTGCAAGGAGGCGCCATGAGCACCATTACATCTGTTTGGGCAAGGGAAATTCTTGATTCTCGCGGAAACCCCACTGTTGAGGTGGAAGTCAGCCTTGAGTCCGGGCATACAGGCCGGGCGGCCGTGCCTTCCGGCGCTTCCACAGGCAGCAGGGAAGCTTTGGAATTACGCGATGGAGATAAATTGCGCTATGGCGGCAAAGGCGTCACCAAGGCTGTGGAACATGTCAACGGTGAAATTGCTGAAACCATCTTGGGCATGAACGCCCTGCGCCAGGTGGAGCTTGACATGGCTCTCATTGATCTTGACGGCACGGACAATAAAGACCGCCTGGGCGCCAATGCCTTGCTCGGCGTTTCCCTTGCCGTCGCAAGAGCGGCCTCCAATTTTCTCGCGCTGCCGCTGTATCAGTATTTGGGCGGCGTCAATGCCAAAGTGCTGCCTGTGCCGCTTATGAACATCATCAACGGCGGCATGCATGCACCCAACAACTTGGATATTCAGGAGTTCATGATTTTGCCCATCGGCGCGTCCAGTTTTCGAGAAGCCCTGCGCATGGGGACGGAAACCTTTCACTCCCTGCGTTCCCTGCTCGCTGCGGACGGCCACGTCACCAGCGTTGGGGACGAGGGAGGCTTCGCCCCCAACTTAAAAAGCCACGACGAGGCCTTCCAGTATATCATGAAAGCTATTGAACGCGCCGGCTATCTTCCGGGCGTGGACATCGCCCTTGGCATTGATGCCGCGGCTTCGGAATTTTTCAGCAACGGCCAGTATGTGCTTAAAGGGGAAGGCAAAAGCCTGTCCGCCCAGGAAATGATTAAATACCTGAAGGACTTTACGGAAAAATACCCCCTTATCTCCATTGAAGACGGCCTGGCCGAGGGAGACTGGGAAGGCTGGAGGCAGCTCACTGTGGCCCTTGGCGATCGGGTACAGATTGTGGGAGATGATCTTTTTGTGACCAATCCGGAAATTCTGGCGCAGGGCATAGAAGAAGGCGTGGGCAATTCCATTCTTATCAAACTGAACCAGATCGGCACTTTGACCGAAACGCTGGACACCATAGAAATCGCCAAACAAAACGGGTATACCACCATTATTTCCCACCGCTCCGGAGAAACGGAAGATGCCTTCATCGCGGATCTTGCCGTGGGCGCCAACGCGGGGCAAATCAAGACCGGCTCTTTGTGCCGCAGCGATCGTCTGGCCAAATACAACCAGCTTTTGCGCATAGAGGAACAGCTTGAAGACACGGCCTTTTATTACGGCCCGGCCATGGCCGATCATTACGGCCTGGTTAACGACGGAGAAGGCGACGAATAATGCTGCTTTTAGACGGTAAATCCGTTGCCTCCGCCATCCGGGCGGAATTGCGCGCGGAAGTTTCCATACTGGCTCCCAAGGCCGGGCGCGCGCCCGGCCTTGCGGTTCTGCTGGTGGGGGACGATCCCGCTTCAGCCACCTATGTGCGCAACAAAGAGCGCGCCTGCGCCGAGGTGGGAATTGTTTCCACAGTCATCCGCCTGCCTCGGCATGCAACGCAGGAAGAACTGCTCGGGCATATTGAGCTCCTCAACGCGCGCAACGAGATGGACGGCATTTTGTTGCAGCTTCCCCTTCCCGCGGGGCTCGACAGCCGCCCTTGCCTTGAACTCATTGCGCCACATAAGGACGTTGATGGTTTTCACCCGCAAAACATGGGCAGGCTCATGCTGGGGCTGCCCGGTTTTGTCCCCTGCACGCCCGCGGGAGTTATGGAACTGTTGCGGCGTTATGATATTTCCCCCCGGGGGAAAAGAGCCGTGGTCATCGGGCGCAGCAACATCGTTGGCAAACCGCTGGCGGTTATGCTGGGCGCCAAGGGAAACGACGCCACAGTCACCGTATGCCATTCCCGCACCCCGGACATTGCCGATATCTGCAAAAGCGCCGATCTGCTGGTGGCGGCCATGGGGAGCCCCCGCTTCGTGCGCGGCGATATGGTAAAAAAAGGGGCGGTAGTCATTGACGTGGGCATGAACCTCACGCAAAACGGCCTTTGCGGCGACTGCGACTTCGCCTCGGTGAGCGAGACGGCTTCCGCCCTGACGCCCGCGCCCGGAGGCGTCGGCCCCATGACCATAGCGATGCTGCTTGTAAATACGTTGCGCGCATTCAAGGCTCACTGCGAATTGTAACGGCTCAGTTTGGATATGTTGGCGCCAAATGCGGTTTGACGTCAGGCGCAAGAGGCTTTTTTTGTTGGGAGAGTATACTTTCCTAGTCGATGATCCCCCAACAAAAACCGCCGCCCGGCAATGTCTCACGGCAAACCGTGCCAGCACCCTGCGAATTAAATCCTTGACTTCAATGTCGAGTGACGGTAACAGCAAACTCTGCCTTGCAGAATATGAGTATTGCATGGAAATTATTCGCTGGCTGTAAGTGACGTGCATTCCTAAAAGTCATCCCATATTCATTACGGGATGGCTTCATTGCTGGACTGCCGTCCGGCGCGGCGTGAGCGAGCCGAAAATCACGTTTTTCGGGGAAGCGACTTCATAAATCGGTCACTGGCCGATTTATGAAATCAGTAAGAGAGGTCTGTTTCGCTCGGGCGCTCCCGCAGCGAAAAGTGTACCTTTTGCTGCATGGATACGTAGGCGCGTAGCTCAGGGGTAGAGCACTTCCTTGACATGGAAGGGGTCAGCAGTTCAAAGCTGCTCGTGCCTACCAAAAAATGACAGTAAAGGGAGGCTTTGCCTCCCTTTTCCTTTTCCGGGCAGGGCTTATAAACGCCCCAATGCGCTTTTGGGGCATAATGCCACTGAAAATATGCTGTGCTCCGCCTACGCGGGAATACCGGCCATCGCCGGAAGGCTTAAGAGAACCGGCCTTATGGGCAAAACGCCTGTCCGCCAAAAGGCGACGCCGCGCGCATGCGCGCGGGCTTAATGCGCTTGCGCCGCAGAGGGAGAATACGTGTGAACATTGTCATCGAAGGAAAAAGCATAGAAATCGCCGCAGGCTCAAGCTGCGCGGAGGCGTTCAAGGCCGCGCTTTCCGGCAAGGCGTTCAAAGCCTGCGTGGCCGCGCGCGCGGGGGAGGATCTGCTGGATTTAAGCAGTCCTGTTCCTTCGGCTGTGTTGGATGGTCATCAAAGCCTCAGTCCTGTCACCCTGGACTCGCCGGAAGGCCTGGAACTTTTGCGGCACAGCACGGCCCATGTCATGGCCTGCGCTGTGCAACGTTTGTTTCCCAAGACCAAAGTCACCATCGGCCCGGCCATTGACAAGGGTTTTTATTATGACTTTGACGCTGTCCGTCCGTTTTCCGTCGAGGATTTTCCCGCAATAGAGACGGAAATGCGGCACATAGCCAAAGCGGCCCTCCCCTTTGCCCGGCGCGAGGTTTCCAAAGAAGAAGCCATCCGCTTTTTTGAGGCCAAAGGCGAGAGCTACAAAGTGGAAATCATCCGCGAGATAGAGGCGGACACAGTCTCTTTATATGAATTGGCGGAATTTACGGACCTGTGCCGCGGGCCGCACTTGCCCCATAGCGGTTTTGTCAAAGCGGCCAAACTGCTTTCCGTAGCCGGCGCGTACTGGCGCGGGAATGAAAAAAACAAAATGCTTTCCCGCATTTACGGCACAGCCTTTGCGGATGAAGCGGATTTGCAAAAATATCTCCACCAGTTGGAAGAAGCCAGGCGGCGGGATCACAGAAAACTCGGCCGTGAGCTGGACCTGTTTGATTTTCATGAAGACGTGGCCCCCGGCATGGTGTTTTGGCACCCCAAAGGCATGCTGGTGCGCACCATTCTGGAAGATTTTCTGCGCAAAGAGCACCTCAAACGCGGCTATGAACTGGTGCAGGGGCCGCAGTTGCTGCGCCGGGAACTGTGGGAAAAGTCCGGCCACTACGACAACTACCGTGAAAATATGTATTTCACGGAAATAGAAGGGGACGCTTACGGCGTCAAACCCATGAACTGTCTGTCGCATATGCTCATTTACGGGCGGACCTTGCGCAGCTATCGTGAGCTGCCGGTACGCTACGCTGAACTCGGGGTGGTGCACCGCCATGAAATGAGCGGGGTGCTGCACGGGCTTTTGCGCGTGCGCCAGTTCACGCAGGACGATGCCCACATTATCTGCCGGCCGGATCAGCTTGAGGATGAAATTATCGGCGTCATCAGCCTGGTGCGCGATCTCTTCAATCTTTTCGGCTTTAACTACCGGCTCGGGGTGGCCACCAGGCCGGAAAAATATATCGGCACGCCTGAGGCCTGGGAGCGGGCCACCACCGCCTTGATTAAGGCCCTGGAACGGCTGGACCTGCCCTTTGTGATCAACGAGGGGGACGGCGCGTTTTACGGCCCCAAAATAGACGGCAGAGTCACAGACAGCCTGGACAGGGAGTGGCAATGCTCCACCATCCAGTGCGACTTCACGCTGCCGGAGCGTTTTGACCTGTGCTACATCGGCCAGGATGGGGAGCGCCACCGCCCTGTCATGGTGCACCGGGCCATTTTGGGCTCTTTGGAACGCTTTATCGGCATTTTGATAGAGCACTGCGCCGGAGCGTTCCCCGTCTGGCTTGCACCGGTGCAGGCGCGTATCGTTACAGTCACGGAGCGTCATGACGAAACGGCTCTGCGCGCGCGGGACTTCTTGCAGCGGCAAGGCTTGCGCGCGGAAGCGGATCTGCGCAATGAAAAATTGGGGTATAAAGTGCGCGCGGCGCAGCTTGAAAAAATACCCTATGTATTGGTAATAGGCGATAAAGAGCTGGAAAGCGGCGAAGTGAACATACGTCTGCGCGGTGGAGAAACCTTGGGCTCCATGAGTCTTGAAGCGACCGCGGCCCGCATTCTGGCGGATTCCGATCAACCCTTTACACAAGGAGGCATGCATTATCGCTTCTCCTAATCTCCGTCCCCGCCGTAGTGAACCGCAAGACAGCGTGCGGCGCAACGATCAAATCCGTGTTCGCGAAGTGCGCCTTATCGGCGCGGAAGGCGAGCAACTGGGTATTGTGGAACGCAATGAAGCCCTGCAAATGGCGCGCGATGCCGGCCTTGATCTGGTAGAAGTGGCGGCCACGGCGGAACCGCCTGTCTGCCGCATTATGGACTACGGCCGCTATAAGTACGAGGCTCAAAAAAAGCGGCAGGAAGCCAAAAAACGCCAAACTGTCATCCAGATCAAGGAAATCAAGCTGCGCCCGAAAACGGATGAGCACGACTACCTGACGAAAGTGGGGCATATCAGGCGCTTTATTGAGGCTGGCGACCGCTGTAAAGTGACCATCTTTTTCCGCGGCAGGGAAATCGTGCACAAGGATCGCGGGCAGACCATGCTTGACCGGGTGGTGGAAGACACCAAAGATGTGGCCAAAGTGGAGCAGGATGCCCGGGCGGAAGGCCGGACCTTGCACATGCTGCTCAGCCCTCTGCCCAAAAAATAAGCACGGGGCTGACAAAGCGCTGCTGATATGAAGAGCGCCGCTTTTGCTTTGCGTAATCGCGGAGTGAAGCTTTGCTTTGTGCCCTGAAAATTTTTCTTGCTTCCGGCAATTTTTTAGCGCACTATGCCTTTCTTTTGCATAACGGCGTGCTGTGCCGTTATTTTTTGCACCCATCACGGCCATGCGAAGGAGTAGACCATGCCCAAGATGAAAACCAAGCGAGCCGCGGCAAAGCGTTTTGACGTGACCGGCTCAGGGAAATTTCGCCGGCGCAAGCAGAACTTGCGCCATATTCTGACCAAGAAAAACGCCAAACGTAAAATGCGTCTTGGGCAAAGCGCCATTGTGGACAGCGCCAACGAGCGGGCCGTCAAAAGGATGCTGCCTTACGCCTAAGCGCCGCGCCGCGGCAAACGCTCGCGGTTTTACTCATACTTATTCCGCTTCGCCGGCTCCCCTACGCCCCGTGAAGCGTTGAATGGAGGCTATCCATGCGTGTAAAGAGAGGGATGGCGGCGCACAGACGCCACAAAAAATATTTGGATCTCGCCAAAGGTTACCGCGGTGGTCGCAGCAAGCTCTACCGCACAGCGCGCGAAGCTGTGGAAAGAGCTTTGGTCTACTCCTTTCGCGACCGCAAAGTTCGCAAGCGGGAATTCCGCAAACTCTGGATCCTGCGCATCAACGCCGGTGCGCGTGAGCACGGCTTGTCTTACAGCCGCTTCATGAACGGCTTGAAAAAAGCTGCAATCGCCCTTGATCGCAAAGTGCTGGCCGATTTGGCCGTCCACGCCAAGGAAGATTTCGCCCGTCTCGTGGATATGGCTAAAAAGCAGCTTGCTTAGTCCGGGGACGCTGTTCCCCAGACCTCCCCGGCAGGCGCACCATGCCCCTGCACCCGCAAATTCCCGAAAAGCGGCTTTGCCGCTTTTCGGCTATGAGGGGTCAAGGGCATTCCATCCCCTTGCGGGATGCGGGGCTTAAGCCCCGCGCGCAACGCCCGCTCCTTGCAACGTCACTTCCCGGCCACGGGGTTTTTCTATGAATCTTACCGCTGAACTCGAACGCCTGGTCCCCGCGCTGCAAAGCGATCTGGCCCAGGCTTTTTCCGTATCCCAGGTGGAAGAGCTGCACACGGCCTATCTCGGGCGTAAAGGCGCTCTGGCTCGGCTCATGAGCAGGCTGCCCGAACTTTCTCCGGCGGATCGCCCCGCTTTCGGCAAAGCGGCCAATGCCGTTAAAGAAAGCCTCACCGAACTTCTGGAAACGCAAAGGCTCACCCTGGTCCGGGCCGAAGATGAAGCCGCCCTGGCCCGCTTCGACCCCACTCTCCCCGGGCGCGCGCCCTGGCTGGGCACGCTGCACCCCACCACGCTGGTGATGGAAGAAATCTGCCGCCTGTTCAACAACCTGGGTTTTGACACCATTGCCGGCCCCGAGGTGGAAACGGATTTCCATAACTTTGAAGCCTTGAATCTGCCCAAGGATCATCCGGCCCGGGACATGCAAGACACCCTCTACGTATCAGAGGGCATCGTCATGCGCACCCACACCTCCCCCATGCAGGTGCGCGCCATGTTGGAGCGCAAAAAGCCCCCCCTGGCGGTCATTGCTCCGGGCAGGGTCTACCGCCGCGACTCGGATATCACCCATACGCCCATGTTTCACCAAATCGAAGGGCTGCTGGTGGATAAACACGTCTCTTTGGCACACCTGCGCGGCACCCTGACGCTGTTTTTGCGCGCCTTGTTCGGACCAAACGTCAAAGTGCGCTTTCGCCCCAGCTTTTTTCCCTTTACCGAGCCTTCGGTGGAGGTGGATATTTCCTGCATCCTTTGCAACGGGAGCGGTCGCAGAAGCGACAACCAGGGCCGCAGCGAAGGCTGCCGCGTTTGCAAAACAACGGGCTGGCTGGAAATTCTCGGCTCCGGCATGGTGGATCCGGAAGTGTTCAAGGCCGTGGGCTTTGACCAGGAATGCATGGGCTTTGCCTTTGGCCTCGGGGTGGAACGCGTCGCCATGCTCAAATACGGCATCGGCGATCTGCGCATGTTCTTTGAAAGCGACCTGCGCTTTTTGCGCCAGTTCGCTTAGGGACTGGAGCAGATTTACTTTGAAACGTTCGCTTATTTGACCTGGAGAACCCGGATGCTGCTCAGTCTTACCTGGCTACGCGAATTTGTTTCCTATGAAGGCGACGCCGCCTCTCTCGGCGAATCCCTCACCATGGCAGGCCTTGAACTGGAAGGCGTTTCCCGTCCCTATGCGGCTCTTCGCAGCATCGTCGTCGGCCATGTCGTGGCCTGCGCGCCCCACCCCGAGGCGGATAAACTGTCCGTTTGCCGGGTGGACGTGGGAGATGAAGTTTTAGATATCGTGTGCGGAGCGCCCAATGTGGCTATGGGACAAAAGGTGCCGGTCGCCAAGGTGGGCGTCACCCTGCCCACTGGCCTGGCCATCAAAAAGGCCGTTTTACGAGGGCAGCCGTCCCACGGCATGATCTGCTCCGAGCGCGAGCTTTCCCTGTCTGAAGAACATGACGGCATCATGACGCTGGATCCGGCCGCCCGGCCAGGGGCTTTGCTGTCGCAAGCCCTTGTCCTTGATGAGGAAGTGCTGGATATTTCCGTTACTCCCAACCGGGGAGATTGCCTCTCCGTCCTGGGCCTGGCACGGGAAGTCGCTGCCCTGACAGGCCTGCCCCTGCGCATGCCTCCCGCGAATCTGCGCGAGCAAGGGAAGGAAGCGCGGCAAGAACTTTGCCTGGAAATAGATCGCCCGGATCTCTGTCCTCTGTATCACGGCAGGATTATCGAAGGAGCGGCCACGCGCAAAAGTCCGGACTGGCTGCGCTTCCGCCTCCAGGCCGTGGGCGTGCGCCCCATATCCAACCTGGTGGACGTCACCAACTACATTCTGATGGAACTGGGCCAGCCTCTGCACGCCTTTGATCTGGACCGCATCCGCGGGGGCAAGGTCATTGTGCGCGGGGCGGATCAAGGCGAGATCTGCCGCACCCTGGACGGGCAGGACCGCCGCCTCATAAGCGAAGACATCACGATACGGGACGCCCAAGGCATCATCGCCCTTGGCGGGGTCATGGGCGGCCTTGATTCGGAAATCACGGAGCAAAGCCGGCGGGTCTTTCTGGAAAGCGCCATTTTCCAGCCCTCCGCAATCCGCAAAACCGCCCGCCGCCTTGGCCTGCACAGCGAGGCCTCCTACCGCTTTGAACGCGGCGTGGACCAGACGGGCGCGGGCTACGCCCTGGATCGGGCAGCGGCCATGATGGCGGAACTGTCCGGCGGCGTTGTGCGCCCGGGGCGCATCACAAACGAACCCCTTCCCTGGGTTTCGCCCCGTATCACCTTACGCAAACAGCGCGCCGAGGATCTGCTCGGCATTGCCCTGGAAGATTCTTTTTGCACCGATATATTCGAACGTCTCGGCTGCGGCCTTGAACCGGACTCCGGACGGCAAACGCCTTTAGTATGGGCTGTCACCCCTCCCAGCTACCGCCGCGATCTGACCCGGGAGGCGGATCTGATAGAAGAACTGGCCCGCCTGTATGGCGTGGACCGCATTCCGCCCTCTTTGCCCAGCGTCAAACGCCTGCTGGAAAGCGCGGGAGCGCCTGAACCTCGGCACGCCTTCATAAGCGCCGTCAAGCATTGGGGCAGAAGGGCGGGCCTGCATGAATCCGTGACCTACAGCTTTGTCAGCCACAAGGAGCTGGATCATCTCGGCATCAGTCAGGAAGGGCGCATCAGCATCATGAATCCTTTAAGCGATGACATGAACGTGCTGCACCCCCACCTCGCTCCGGGCCTGCTCTTTGCTTTGCGCAATAATTTGGCCCAAGGCGCGCCCTCGGTGCGCCTCTTTACCTGCGCCTCCGCTTTTTGCGCCGACAGCGGCTCGGAAACCACAGCGCGCGAAGTGCCGCACCTGGGTATCTTGCTTTACGGCGCGCGCTTTGAACAAGGCTGGCCCCAGCCCGCCGCTGAGCTTGATTACCAGGATCTCAAGGGACTGCTTGAACACCTTCTCGCGGCCTTTGCCCTGCCCGCCGCGCGCTTTGCGCAGGCGGCCCAGCCCCTGCCCTGGCTCGCGCCTTGCGTGGAAATCAGCGTAAAAGGCGCCCCCATCGGTTTTGCCGGGCGCGTCAAACCCGCGCTGGCCGATCCCTACCACGCCAAAAAGAGCGTTTGGACGGCGGAAATAAACCTCGACGCGCTTTTTGGCCTGCGTACCGCCGCGCACACGCGTTTCATGCCTCTGCCCGTGTTCCCGCCGGTGCGGCGTGACATCACTTTTATAGCGCCGCCCACAGTCAGCGCCGGAGCCATCAGCGACGCCGTAGACAGCCTTGCCGTGCCCATGCTGATCTCCATCGGCCTCATAGACTGCTTTGAGCCCAAAGACCGCGACGAACGCAATCTTACCTTCCGCCTCACCTTCCGCCATGCGGAGCGTACCCTAAAAGACGCCGAGGCCGACAAGCAGCGCGACGCTGTTGTGCAAGGAGTGCAAAAGCTTTTGCCCGTACGGGTTTAGGGGCTGTGCTAGCAAATAGCCCCCCTTGCCCTTTGGGCGCTCCTGCGCCGTACGAAAAAGCGCGATTCCCCGCCCTGCTCCATTGACGCCCGGCCTCATGAGCTATATTTTTGCGGGAGCCTGAATGCCCAGGCACGGGAGCAACGGCCATGCAAAAAAAGCAACGCTCCGCTGCCCCCGCACATCCTCAGCCTCTGCTAAAGGCTGAACAACTTCTCCACGGAGCCCCCCATGTCTCCTTGCCACACCATCCTCTCGCAAAAACAAAGCTTTTTTCCCCTTGGCCTGGCGCTTATGCTCGGTTTTGCGCTTTTCCTCCTTGCCGCTTCCAAAACCGAAGCCCGGCCGGAAATGGGCGCCCAAAACGTGGAAGCCCGCTTCCACGCCATGGATACGGATAAAAACGGTAAAGTCAGCCGCGAAGAATTTTTCGCCGCCCAGCCGCAGATGAAAGAAGGCGCTTTCCTCGCCATAGATGCGGATAAGGACAATGAGCTTTCTCTTGAAGAATGGAAAGGCTTTGTCCTTGACCACGGCAAGCAGGAATCCCGCCCGGGCGCGGGCATGGGGACTTCCGGCATGGGCGGCATGGGTTCCATGCCCGCTCGCGCGCCCAAGGACGGTAACTCCACATCTACAGGTCCGGATGCCGGCAAAATGCCGGAACTGATCATGCCGCACGGAAAAAAACCGTAATCGTGTTTTTTGGGGCGCTGCCTCAAGCCCGCAAGGGAAAGGGACATGACGTTTAAAGAACTCGCGCGGATCATTGCCGATGTCCTCTTTACCCGGCCCAAGCGCCGCTGCTCTCATTGCGGGGGCGTGCATTGCATGGGAATCTGCGGAGCGGCATCCTCGTCCGGCACAGAATCACAGAATAAAGCCCCAAAGCCAGGGAGCGATCCGGCAACGGATCCTCCCGCCTAATAGTGTTTCCACAATCCGCCTCCCTCCCCTTTCCGGAAAAAACGACTCGCGCTATAACGTTTTTCTCTAAAAAGTTATTGTATGCCTGATACTTCCTCGGCCTCTGATTTTCTTCCTACTTCACAAGCGCAAATGCGGGCTATGGGTTGGGATAGCCTCGATATCCTGTTTATTTCCGGGGATGCCTATGTGGATCACCCTTCTTTTGGCGTGGCTCTTCTGAGCAGGTGGCTGTTTGCCCACGGCTTCCGCGTGGGGATAGTCGCCCAGCCCCGCTGGCAAGTTATGGAAGAAGGGGTTGAAGATATTCGCTGTATGGGGCGGCCGCGCTTGTTTGTGGGTATAACGGCAGGCGCGGTGGATTCAATGCTGGCGCATTATACCGCCTTTCGCAAAAAACGGAGCAACGACGCTTATACGCCCGGAGGCCGCCACGGCGCGCGTCCAAACCGCTCATGTATCGCCTATACGAATCTAGCGCGCCGGGCATTTCCGGGCATACCGATAGTGCTCGGCGGCATCGAAGCCTCTTTACGCCGCAGCTCCCACTATGATTTTTGGGGGGATACCCTACGCCGCCCTCTGTTACGGGACAGTAAGGCGGACATACTAGTTTACGGCATGGGAGAGAAGCCTATTCTGGCTATTGCACGTACGGCGGAGAAGCTGGCTTCCGGCGTAGAAGAAGCTCCTTATGAGCGGGATGTGAGCGCACTTTGCAAAAAAGCCTCTCATTTTTTCCCATACTCAGCTATGCCCGCATATAATGCCATACCTAAGCAGAGCTATTGCGAACAAGCCACCTTAGAAGATTCTCCCCAAAAAATAAGCTGTTATTGCAAAGCAAAGCCGGCACAAAAAATTACTGCCGATAAGGGATACTCCCTGGACGATAGAAACGGTTCAAGAACAGAACCGTTCGAGAGGAGCGGCTTGCCTGGCGCAAAGGGGCGGCGTCAAGAGCGGGGGGTGGACACAGCAAATCCTTTAGAGGGAAGAGATTGCCTAGAGGCAGGAAACACCTCTGACGGAAAAAACGCAACGAGCGCACTCGCGACAACAGCAACACGGGAAAGCATTCCAGAGTGGGTCAATGCCGCAAGTGAAAGAGACTGTGCAAGGCAAAAAAAAATTTTAGACGGAGGGGCAGTTGCTGTTTTCGAGCGAAAACATTTTTCAGCCAGGGGAGAGGCTTTTGAGCGGAAAGAAATTGCCGACCGGGGAAGGGATTCGCATGCGCCAGAAAAAACCCGGGCGCAGTTTAATGAAAATGCACAATACCGCAGCAAAGATACAGCCAAGGTGGAGAGCTTTATCAATCGTAAGGCCCTGACGGAGGCCTGCCGGGAGATTCCAGGCATTGCCTGGATTGCTCCCGCCGCCGACGCGCAGCAGTGGCTGCGCCGGCACACCGCCATAGCGCCGCCAGAGAGATACAGTTCAGATAAAAACAGCTCTGACCCGCAGCCCTATCCGGAAAAAAATGCAGGTTCTTTTGAGGCGTACGGATGGTCCGCAAAGGGAAAGATATCTACAAAAGAAAAAGAGGCAACGCAAACACATTTGCAGGACAGCGCCTTGCTCTTGCCCTCTTACGAAGATATTCTGCAGAATCCCACGCTGCTCATGCGCGCAACGCTTATTCAGGAACAGCATGTCCACCAGGGAGGCAAATACGCCATACAGCTTTTTGACGACCAAGCCCTCGTCCTCACGCCGCCAGCCGCCCCCATGGAACAAGAAGCCCTGGATCGGCTGTACGCGCTCGCCTATACGCGGTTGCCCCATCCTTCTTACAAAGAACCCATACCCGCCTGGGAAATGATCCGCACAAGCATCACCACCCATCGAGGCTGCGCGGGCGGCTGCTCTTTTTGCTCTTTGGCGCTGCATCAAGGCAGGCGCATAACATCACGCTCACGCGCCTCCATTTTGCATGAAGCCGCCGCAATCGCCACCCCCTCCCGCGCAAGGCGAGAAAGCGACAAAAACAGGGGTAACATTCCGCGTTGGGCTGGCTCCATAAGCGATGTAGGCGGCCCCAGCGCAAATATGTGGCAAGCCGAATGCAGTCTGCCCGCACATAAAACCTGCAAACGCCCCAGTTGCCTGCACCCGGCGCTTTGCCCGTTTTTTGCCGTTGATCAAGGCCTGGGCGTGCGGCTGCTGCGCGATATCGCCGCGTTGCCGGGCGTGCGCCATGTTCGCATAGCAAGCGGCGTGCGCTTTGATCTTGCTTTGCAGGATCCCGAAGCGCTTTTTGCCTATACGGCCGAATTTACAGGCGGACAGCTTAAGGTAGCGCCGGAACACACAGAAGACGCCGTTCTCTCACTTATGCGAAAACCGCCGCTGACCGTGTTTGAACGCTTTCTTGACGCATTTGCACGGCATTGCCGCGCCGCGGGCAAGGAACAATATACCGTGCCCTACCTCATAAGCGCCTTTCCCGGCTGCAAAGACGAACATATGCGCTCTTTGGCCGCATGGCTCAAGGCCAGAAACTGGAGCCCCCAACAGGTGCAATGCTTTATCCCCACCCCGGGTACCGTGGCCACCGCCATGTTTTACGGCGGCATTTCTCCCCAGGGAACTCCACTATATGTGCCCCGCTCGGATAAAGACCGCTTGCATCAACACCATATTTTATTGAATTCTTACCATTCCAGCGCTCCTCGACCAGGTAAAGACAAAGCCCGGCACAAGCGCGTGCCCGTAAAGAAAGACAAAGCCGGATGAACGAAGCACCACGTCAAACCGCGCACTACCGATGCGGACCATAAGCTTGACAGGCTATCCAAGCATGAGCTAAAGAGAACACCTCGTATTTTTACGCTGGAAACATCCTCTTTACCGTAGAGGATGGCACAAGCAATTGGAGAGGTGTCCGAGTCGGCCGAAGGAGCTCGCCTGCTAAGCGAGTATACGGGCTTAAACCTGTATCGAGAGTTCAAATCTCTCCCTCTCCGCCAGATTTGAAAGAAACCGGCGGGTTACCGTGAAAGGTAGCCCGCCGGTTGTGCGTGTGGAAGAAGATGGGAATGGGGGCCGGTGTGTGTGGCATACATACCGTTATACATACTTTGACTTTGGCCTGGGGGAAAAATGTGGAGCCATTACACCGAGGTAAAAGGCTTCCGGCTGATTCGCCTCCATAGAGAAGCATAATTGCCTTCACCCGGCAAAGCGGCTACTATGCATGCATAGAGGATATTTTTATGAATACGATTCAGCAAACAGTCACCATACCGGCAGACCGCCGTTTACGGCTGGATATTGAGCTTCCCGACACCATCCCCGCCGGAAGAGCGGAGATGGTAGTTGTGTTGTCGCCCGTTCAGGAACCGGTTTCAAAGAAGCCTCTGAACAGTCTGGCGGGGAGCCTTGCCGATAGCGCCACTTTTGCGGGCGACCCGGTGCAGCTCCAAAGGGCCATGCGGGATGAATGGTAAATTCCTGCTTGATACCAACATCATCCTGGGCTTTCTGAAAGGCTCTCCATCCATCGTCGCCTGGGTCAACTCCCTTGAACCGGAAAGCCTGTATGCCAGCGTCATCACACGCATGGAACTCTTGTCTTTTCACGGCATAACACCGGGCGAAGAAGGCTTGATACGTGACTTTCTCGGCTTGGTTTCAGTTGTGCCGCTGAATACGGACGTGGAAAGCATTGCCATAGCTTTGCGCCTTGAATCCCGCCGTAAGATGCCCGACGCCATTGTTGCCGCCTCTGCCATTTTTCTGCAAGCCGTTCTGGTTACATGCGACCGTGAACTGACAAACACAAAGTTCCCTGGTTTGGAAACCTTCCATCCCGATGTATCTGCTTAGCATTTACTGCAAAAAATGCTTCGAGCTTGGGTGACCGTTGTGTTCACTCTGTTCAAGACGACTCAGGGGGCTATAGATTCGGAAAATGTAAGGCATTTTTTGAGGAATTCCCCCCAAGCATCCCCTTGCCCATGCACCCAGTATGTCCAATATTTTCCGTCCTCTGCCCGACGTCTTAACTCGACAAACGCAAAACGTTGCTGAAATTCAGACCAGAAGCGCACCCTATCTTCTTGTAGATATTTGTAAGTATAGTCGTTGCGTGAACATATGCGACTCCAATCATCTGGTTTCTTATTACTTGGGATGGCTCTTGCCTGCACAAGAGCCGAAAACATATTTCGGTACTCTATGCGACTGCGTTCTGACGAAGACAACTTGGTCACATCACTGAATGCCATATTATAGTTAAACAAGTTAGAAATAGCATCACTTACTCCACAATGCGTTCTGATGCGATATGCAAGCGCATAACCACATGCTAATAAAGATACAAAATCCATTCCTTGATATGCAGACAAAACAGAGATTTGGTTCAGCACTTGTAACGCTTCTCGTGGTGATGGCAACTGGTCCCACAAAACAGCCGCCAACCAGTCATCTAAAGAACACACAAGTGGACCGGATTCGACCAACCGCATATGTACTTCGTTTTCAGGCAGTGCTAAAGGAAAAATGGAACTGCCAAGATGTTTTTGCAAAAATCTATACATATCCATAGGCGGCAGTTCAATATCCAGGTCAATGAACTTATGCAGATATTCTCGAGCTCCATCCGGGCCAAGGCCATAGGTTTTAGCAATACAATTGGCTAGGCCGTGTCGACATTCATTTAAGCCAAAGCATAATTGCGGCCAGTTGAACAAAAGCCATATAGGAAATCGTCAGCTTGCTATATCGTGTGGCAACACTCCTGAAGTGTTTCATCTTGCCAAACATTCTTTCGATAAC
>JAVBOT010000057.1:0-20919 GCA_031550225.1 Desulfovibrio sp. | reverse complement strand
GGCCCGGCCCCCCCTCCCTCGCGCACCTACCCAAACGCGGCAACGCCGCGGGCGTAAGGCGGGTCCGCCCGCGGCTTTGCCGCTTTTAGGTTATGGGCGTCAAGGGGATGCAATCCCCTTGCGGGGTTTGATGAAATCCGGCTCGCTGAGGCGGATGAATTGCCACATCGCAAGCGCCACAAAGGCGTGACTTCAGCAACCCTGGTTCGCGCCCCAAAAAACTCAACTTTCGTAATAAGAACGCAAAATCTGGCTGCGCACAGGATGCCGGAGCTTGCGCAGGGCTTTTGCTTCAATCTGGCGAATACGTTCGCGCGTCACGTTAAAGAGCTTGCCAACCTCTTCAAGGGTGTGATCGCTCTTTTCACCAATGCCGAAGCGCTTGCGTAAAACCTGCTCCTCGCGCGGGGTCAGATCGGCCAGCACGGAAGAAATCTGCTCCGAGAGTTTGGTGTTCACCACCTCTTCCGCCGGCGCCACAGCCTTTTTGTCTTCAATAAAATCACCCAAGCTCGAATCTTCCTCATCGCCAATGGGCGTTTCGAGGGAGATGGGTTCTTTTGCTATCTTGAGCACTTTTTTCACTTTATCCAGAGGATAATCCATGCGTTCCGCAATTTCTTCAGGGGTAGGATCGCGCCCAAGCTCCTGCACAAGATAGCGGGAAGTGCGGATGAGTTTGTTAATGGTTTCAATCATATGCACAGGAATACGGATAGTCCGCGCCTGGTCGGCAATGGCGCGGGTAATGGCCTGGCGGATCCACCAGGTCGCGTAAGTGGAAAACTTGTACCCGCGCTGGTATTCAAATTTGTCCACAGCTTTCATAAGGCCGATGTTGCCTTCCTGGATCAAATCGAGGAACTGCAAACCTCTGTTGGTATATTTTTTGGCAATGGACACGACCAGACGCAAGTTGGACCGGATCAGTTCTTGCTTAGCGCGCATGGCGGCGGCATTGCCGCGTTTGATGCGCCAAAGCACTTCTTCCAAATCCGTTACATTGTGGCAACAGCGTTCTTGCAGGCGCGTGAGAATTTCCATTTTGCCGGTGATCATTTCCTTAAAGGAAAAAAGCTCATCCACGGAAAGTTCCAGAGCGTCGGCCGCCGCCTGCGGAGCCATTTCCCGATGTTCCAGAGAGCGGAACAGCTCAAGTATTTCCGTCTGAGTTTTGCCCGTCACCAGGATATAGGCGCTTAAATCGCGCTGGCAGTTGTGCATTTGCCGCACGTAATCCTCAACCGTTTCAATAATGCGGTCGATGAGGGTTTTTTCCAGCTTAATATCGCGCAGGCGGTAAACAATCTTTTCTTTAAAGTTAATGATGTCTTTTTGCAGGGCCGCCACGCGCCGTTCCAAAGTACAGCACTCATCAAGGCGGCTATATATTTTTCTTTTTTTGGTAAACGTCTGTTTTATCTCATCCAGCAGCAAAATGACCCGCTGGCGCTGGTTCATCTCATCTTCGCTGGGGTCGTCCTCTTCAATGGTTTTTACCACATCTTTCAGCTTGATGCGGTTATGCTTCAGATCTTCGCCCACATTGATCAGCTCTTCCACAGCCACAGGCACTTCCACCAGGGCATATAACACGTCCTGTTCGCCTGTTTCAATTTTTTTGGCGATCTGGACCTCACCTTCCCGGTCAAGCAGCGGCACCGCGCCCATCTCGCGCAGGTACATGCGCACCGGATCCGTGCTGCGTGAGGAATAGTCGGCCCCTTCTTCGTCGTCCACAAGATCAAGCACGTTATCGGATACCGGCTCGTCTTCGGGTTCTCCGGCGGACACGCTCATCTTTTTGCCGTCTTTTTCCGAATCAACGATGGCGATTTCCAGTTGATCGAAAATGCCGATAATCTCTTCCACCTGCTCGGGAGAAGACGCTTCGGACGGCAGGGCCTTATTCACCTCGTCAAAGGTAAGAAAGCCCACAGCCTTGCCCTTTGCGATAAGGACCTTAATCTGCTGAATATCTTTGATATTACCCATCGAAACTCCCGATTGTCCTTTGCCGGAGCAATGTCTCATTCAAGGCTTTGAGTAATTCCATGTCATACTCGCCTTTGTTCTTTTCCTGCCGCATGGCTTGCACGCAAGCGTCAAGCTGCTTTTCCGCGCAATGTTTGGCGGCTGCGGCGCAAATATCTTCCAGTTCTTTTTCTTGATGTTCTTTGGGCGGAGCCTCCATCACCCTGGAACGCCACCAAAAATCTTTTTCTGTTGCTTCCAGCTGTTGCACCACAGTGTCCGGATCGTAGTCCGGCGCGCAAGCCGCCACTTTATCCCAGAGGGCAAAAGCCCAACTTTGCGTCAGGAGCATTCTGGCTCCGGCATCATGGAGTTTGGGCAAATAGTATGGGCAGCGCGCGATAAACTGCATAACCCGCTTATCAACAGCTTTTTTTTCCACGGCTGAGATGTGGGCTTTTTCGTCCTGCCCCTCCTCCCGCGCCCGGCCGCGCTCTTTTCCGGAACCGGCAAGGCGCAACCCTCGCCGCAGCTCCGTTTCATCCAGCTCAAGGGACTGGGAAAAGCGCGTCACAAAGCGGGAGAGCAGCTCCGGTCGCTCCACCGCCGTAAGAAAATTGGACACCCAATCCAAGGCCTCCCGGGGGGCTTGGGCGGAAAGAGTGCGAATACAAAAATCCAGACCGTCAGGCGCAAAGCCGCGCAACTGCTCAAAGGCTTCAGCTCCCTGTTCTTGGAGCAGACTGTCAATGTCTTCGCCGTCAGGCAGCATAACCACCCGGCAGGAAAGACCTTTCGTCAGCACCATGGAGCAGGCCCGCATAGCGGCTTTGCGTCCCGGCGCGTCTCCATCAAAAATCAGTTCCACTTCAGAGCAAAAGCCCGCCAGACGCCGCACCTGCTCCGGCGTCAAAGCCGTGCCCAGCACCCCGCAGGCATGGTCATAGCCGAACTGGTGCAGGGTAAGCACATCCATATAGCCTTCCGTCAGTATAACGGACTGCCGCGCCGAGATGCTCCGCCGCGCCTGGTAAAGGCCGTACAAGTGCTCGCCCTTTTTGTACAGGGCGGAATCAACGCTGTTTATGTACTTTGCCGCGTCCTCGTTGCCAATGATGCGCCCGCCAAAGGCGATGACCTGGCCTGACGTATTCTTGATGGGAAACATCAGCCTGGCGCGAAAGCGATCATAGCCGCCGCCCCGGTCATTGGCGGCCAGAAGCCCGGCGTCAACACCGTCACTGACGTCAAAGCCCGCTTTACGCAAGGCGTCAGCCAGGCCCGTCCAGCCCGGCAAACTCCAGCCCAGTTCAAAGGCTTCCATAACAGCGGGGGTGAGCTTACGCCGGGCAAGATAGTCCCGGCAGGCGCCGCCCGCCTGCGAGGCCAAGTTTCGGGAAAAATGCTTTTTCGCCTCCGCATACATCCGCAAAAAGATTTTGCGAACGTCACGCGAATTTTTTTCCCTCCGCCCTCCCGCAAAATTTGTGAGGGGCACGTTGGCCTCTTCCGCCAATTGCTCCAGCGTTTCTTTAAAGTCCAATCCGTTGATGCGGCTATAAAACTCAAAGAGATCCCCGGAGGCCTGGCAACCGAAACAATAAAAAAAGCCTTCTTCCTCATTCACGGAAAACGAGGGTTTGGTCTCCTGATGAAAGGGGCAGGGAGCAACCCAGCGGTTACCGGCGCGGCGCAGCTCCACATAGCGCTTCACCACATCCACGATACTTAGCCGGGCTTTTATTTCGCGGGTAACGGAGAGTTTATCGCCATGCATATCCGGATCCCAATGCCCGCGGCACGGAAACATTCCACCAGGTAAAAAAATTGATCTCAAACTTTCCAAGCCGGCGCTCCCAGCCGGGAGCGCCGCCATGATATACACATCGCAACCATGATGAGCGCGGGCGAATATGTGCCCTTAAACCCATCAGCGCAAAAAAACCATCGTCATGCCGTCTCCCCCGTCTTCTTCGGAAGCGAGGGAGAAGTCGCGCACAGCGGGGAAGTTTTTTAAAAAAGCATGCACTTCGCGGCGTAAGGCTCCAGTGCCGCGTCCGTGAATAACCTCAACCGCTTCTCTGCCGTTTAAGATCGCTCCATCCAAAAATTTTTCAAGTTCACTTATGGCTACATCGGCACGCAAACCGCGCAAGTCAAGACGCAAAGGCAAAATTGGGGCGGAAATTCCTGTATGACTGTTCTGCGTCTCATGCTCTCCCTTTTTGCTTGCGCCTGCGCTTGCGCCGCTGCCGGGAACTTCAATATCCTTGGCCTCCGCCCACAAGGAGACACCGTCAAAATCAATACGGACGCGCTTTTTTCGCATATCCACTTCCAGCAAAGTGCCGGTGCGTTTCCAAGGAATATGCCGGATGCGCTGGCGAGGCGTTAAGGCGCTCAGATCCGCCTCCACCCGCGCGGGCGCGGGTGATTCGCCTTGCGCCGGGTCATGCAGGGAAGCGCGGATACGGGCCAGCTCCTTCAGGGCCTGCTTGTGGCTCACTTTATTGCTTTTCCAATCACGCAGCACTTTTTGCGATTCCGCCTGCAAGGATTCAAAAAGCCGGATCCGCTCCTGTTCAAATTTTTCACTCAACTGGCGGCGTTTTTCTGAAAAGGATTTTTTTTCCTCCGCAAGCGAAGTCAATTCCGCTTCCCGGGCCACGGCAAGGCTGTTCAAACGCTCCACCAGCGCGGAGCTGTCTTCCCCGCTGAGCAGCAAGTACTGCTCAGCCCTGCGCAAGACCGGTTCCGGGAGGCCGTGCTCTCGCGCCACATCCAACGCCTGGCTCGCGCCCACCTGATCATACACCAGACGAAACAGCGGTTTTTTGCTGCGCGGATCAAACAATACCGAAGCCGCCCGCACCCCCGGAGTGGAAAGGGCATAGGCTTTCAGGGCGGGAAAGTGCGTCGCTGCGGCCACATACGCGCCGCATTCCATGACGCTGTCCACCACCGCCTGCGCCAGAGCCGCTCCCTGGGAAGGGTCCGTCCCCGCGCCAAACTCATCAAGAATAATGAGACATTGCGAGGACAACTCCGGCCAAATACGCCCCAAATGCCGAATTTGCGCCGTAAAAGTGGAAACATGATCCTCAAGGCTCTGCTCATCGCCGATAAACGCGTATACACGCCGCCAACACGGCAACGCGCTGCCCGCCTCCACCGGTACGGGCAAAACGCATAGCCCCATAAGGGAGATGAGGCCGAGTGTTTTCAGGCACACTGTTTTACCGCCGGCATTGCCGCCGCTGATAATCAGCGCCCGCTGCTCAGGCAAAAGCTCAAGGGTGGAGGGCACCACGGATGCGGAACGCAAAGACCGTGTTCTTTGCTCCGCCTCTTCTCCACGGGCGGCTACGCCGCCCGATGCGGGCATGCTGCGGTCTTCCGCCGCATCCAGGAGCAAGGAGCGTTGCGCCTGCGCATATAATTCATAGCGCCCCAAAGCGGCACGGGCCCTGTCGGAAGAAGCGAGAAGCAAAAGGGGATGACGGGCTTCGCGCAGCAAAGCGCCCCTGTCATCGACAAATTCCAACATGCGTCCGTCAAAACATTCCGCCAGGGCGACACGGGCGAAAAGCAAATCCAATTCCACAAGAAAATCATACAAAGCGCGCACGCCCGGCAATTCGTCGCGCAGCAAATCGCTCAAGTAGAGCAATATCTTGCGCTCTTCCTCACGTTCTTCCCGTTTAAGGTTTTGCAGGCGGTTATTAATCTCCACCAAAAACATGGGCTCAAAGTAGCAGGTTTCTCCAGTTTGGGAGTAGTCGTGAATGACCCCCTGCAGCCGGCCCTTAAAATTGGCTTTCAACGGCAGCACATAACGATCCGAAGACAAAGTCATGAACGAATCCTGCAAAAAATGCAGAATATTATACTCCGCCGCATAGTCTTTAACTTTGCGGATGCAGTGCTGATGCAACCGGCGCAGTTCCGCGCGCACCAAAGACAGCTCAGGCGAGGCTTCGTCACGGATCTGCCCGTCATCCGAAAGACAACGCGCAAGCGCCGAAATGCTCCGGGCAGGCATGACAAAATCTCGGCAACGGGCTGCCCACAAAGGCCAGGAACCGGCATCTCCCGCCCCGGGCTCAGCCAGCAGAGCTTCCACTTTTTCACGCCCCTGGAAAAGAAGTTGGCGCAAAACAAAGAGCTCATCGAGATCAAGCACGGCCGAAGGACCTGCTGCATATTGCAACAAGTCATCGGCGGCGGGAAAAGGAGCAAGGCGGGTATCCGTACGCAAAGCCCACAACCGCCCCTGCTCAAAAAGGGCCGTTTCCCGGCGTATATCCGCAAAGGAGGCGAAGGGACGTAAAGCAAGACAGGCGCGGCATCCAGCCTCAGAAACCGTGAATCCGGCAAGATATTCAAGAACCTTGGGCAGCTCCAAGGCGTGAAGGGCGCGCGATTCCATACAAGGGACCTCTAAACCGGACCGTAAAACCTTTTTTTAAGGCTTCAGCATTGGATGACAAACCCCGGAATCGGGGTTTGTCAAGGCGCCGTCCACTCCGGCGCTTAACAGCGGCAATCAATGCCGCCTGCGCTTACGCGGCAGGTGTCGCCAAAGATAACTTTGTCAACAACCTCAAGCTTTTTAAGGCTTTCTTACTCCGTCGTGGGCCGTAATTCCTGCAAAAGCGCTTTCACCGCATCGCTTGCCCGTTTGCCGTCAATACGGCCTTTATGCGCATCCAGCAGCGTTTTCATGACCTTGCCCATATCCTGAGGCCCAGTCGCGCCTGTGGAGGCCACAGCGGCATGCAACGCGGCGTTCAGCTCTTCGCCTTCAAGGGGCGGGGGCAAATAGGAGCGCAAAACCGCCATTTCCGCACTTTCTTTGTCCGCCAGTTCAGGGCGGTTCGCTGCCGTGAACTGTTCAATGGCGTCTTGGCGCTGCTTGCACTGCGCTATAATGAGCGTTTGCGCATCTTCGTCCGTGGGCGGCCGCAAATGCTGCACCTGAAAGTTTTTAAGCGCCGTCTTCAAAAGGCGCAAAACATTAACGCGGACTGTATCCTTAGCCTTGTAGGCGGTAAGGTATTCCTGTTCCAACCTGGCTATAAGGCTCATGATGGTTCCCGGAAAAGTTGTGATTGTGAGGAATGGAGGAAAAATAAGGCCCGGCGAACCGGGCCTCATCAAATCGCGTGCGTAGCCCAAAGGAATTAATTCATGTTCAGCTTTCTGATTTTCTTCATCAGACGCTTACGGGCGGCGGCCTTTTTCTTTTTGCGCATGACGCTCGGCTTTTCATAGTGCTGGCGCTTTTTCATTTCAGAAAGAATGCCCGCCTTTTCCACCTGCTTTTTGAAGCGGCGCAAAGCTATATCAAAGCTATATTCATCTTCGTTCAGATAGACTCCAGGCAAAAACCTCACCTCCCTGACACGCGCGGGTGACGTAACATGGAACGATGCGGAACCGCTCGCCCCTGCCGGGAGTTCCTTTTCGAAAACCGGCGGGCGCGTTGGGCCGCGCATGCAAAAACCCTATGCTTACAATCTGCGTGAACGTATAATCATATGTACTTACAAAGCAAAAGACAAGTCTTTTTTACAAAAAAACCGGGACAAGCCCGGTACGTTTCCCTGCCTCGAATTGAAGTCCATAAACAAAATCACCGCATCATCACAATCAAGCGGCAGGGCAAACCCTCTGCCCACAGCCAATATGCCTTGCCCTGATATGCGCCCCGGTTGAGATGCATGTTGCATCTCAACCGGAACTCAATCATGGCAAAAATGAAAAATGCCCTGCAAGACGCCTTCTAGTGCCTGCAGTCGTTAGCCGCCTCGCGCATGGACTTTAAAATGACAACGCCCAAGCCCACGCCAATGACGACAAGCACGGCATAAAACACGCCAAAAAAAATGGCATGGTCAGGCAAAAACCAAGGAATGTCCTGCGGCAAAGCGCTGTGAAGAGTTTCTCCGTAACGTACCATCATTTCCACCTTTTATTGTATGCTGTCTTTGAGTTTTTTCCCAGGATAAAATTTAACGACTTTGCAGGCGGAGATGTTAAGCGTCTCGCCGGTTCGGGGGTTACGTGCCGTGCGCTCCTCGCGCTTTTGCACAGCAAAGGTTCCAAGTCGAGAAATATTCAATCTGCTTTCATTAAGCAATACTTCTTTCACGGAAGCTAAAAAACCATTCACCACTTTTTCGCTGGAAACCTTCGTAAGCCCTGTTTTAAGCGCAATCTTCGACACCAGATCTGCTTTAGTCATAGCTCTCTCCTCATTATTTGAAATATCAGAAAAGGCACAACCATTGACCAAGATCCGCAAAATTACGCTCTTCCGCTCATACACCTCGGATGCATAAAGACTCGTGGCTTTTTCCAGAATGCACACATTAGCAAAAACATATTTTGCCGGGCCACGTCAATGCTTTCCCGTAAAAATCCCTGTGCCTGCCAGGCGCTGGAAGGTTTGCGGGGAGAGATCCTCAGGCCTTAGCCTGGGATCAATGCCGAGCTGCTCTAGAATAGCGGGAGAATGTCCCACAGCGCGCAGAATAGTGCCCATTTGCTTACGCCGTGTTCCAAAGCACGTTTTCAAACTTGCGGCCAAAGCCGCGGGAGAAAAACCGCGGCCTTCGGCTCCCTTGTTTTCATCGCTGTTTAGCGGCATGAAAGAAAGCACGGCGGAGTCCACCTTCGGCCTGGGATAAAAAACGTGAGGGGGCACCACGAACTCCAGACGCGGCCTCACAAAACTTTGCAGCCAAACGGAAAGCGCTCCATATGCGGATGAGCCGGGTTTTGCCGTCACACGCAAGCCCACTTCTTTTTGCACCATAAATACCGCTTTATCGAGGCGCGGCACGCGGCTGCATATATCCCACATCAAAGGGGAGGCCACATTGTAGGGCAAATTTCCAAGCAGCTTCCATGCGCCGGCAAAGCGCTCCCAAGGCATCAACAAAGCATCCGCAAGGAGCACAAGCGCTTCTTTGCCTGCGCGCATGCGCTCCGCTGCCCAATACGCATCTTTCTCCACCAGCACAAATCGGGCCGGAGCATATTCCTGGACAAAGGCGGTCAGCGCACCGGCCCCCGGCCCGATCTCCAGCACCGAATCCCCGCAACCGATATCTAAAAGACGAACAATCTTGCGGGCGATATTTGCATCCCGCAAAAAATTTTGCCCTAAAGAACGTTTTGCCTGAGGCGTCTCTAAAAAAGAACTCGGCTTTTTATACGTAACGTGCATAAAGCCTGCGCCACCTCATGTAACCAGCACCATTAGCAATGTGAATAGCCTTATATATATAATATTGTCAATATAAAATGCACACGGCGCATATGCGACGCCAAACCTTTCTACGTCTTTTCTTTTGCCATACGGCATGTCTACTATACGATATGATTGCTATACTGCATCAAAACGTAAAAATTGCATTACGACCCCGGCTCTGCCTTGGGTGGCCGAACGCAACGCAGTGGCAAAGCCAAACAACCCGCGCATAGGGGTAAGAGCCTGAATCTGCTTTTGCCCGCCTTTATCGTCGATGGCCTCCACCCGGGCGCCGCGCACGCCCAAAAGCGCGAGAACAGCGCCGAGAAAGCTTTCCGGAACAGATATATCCACCCGCATTAACGGCTCAAGAATCACAGGGCAGGCCTTTTCCAAAGCTTTGCGCAAAGCTTGCTGAGCGGCCATATGCATGCCTGGCACTGTTGCGAGTCCTTGTTTCTTGCCAAGCGAGACAATGACGACAGCGACATCTTCCACCATATAGCCGGAAGGGCCTGACCAGCAGCCGTCCTGAACGCCTTGTTCCACGGCGGCCAAAAGCGCCGGAGGCCATTCCGCCGAAGCACGAACCTCCGGAGCAAAGGTGACTGTATATCCCGTGCCGCGGTCTCTCGGATGAACCATAAGCTCCACCATGCCATAATGGGGCTGCCCTCCAAGTTCCCGATCAAATTCTCCTTTCGCCTCAGCTTCGCTTCCGATGGTTTCGCGGCAAACCACCTGCGGGTTCCCCAGACGCGGGGCAATATGCCACTCCCGCCGGATCCGGTCAGCCAAAACTTCTAAATGCAACTCTCCCATCCCTGAGACAATACGCTGCCCTGTGGCTTCGTTCATTTCCATCTTTAAGGTGGGATCTTCCATGACGAAGGTAGTCAAAGCAGCATCTAAACGTTCTCCCTCTTCCGCATTACTGGGCTCAAAAGCCAAAGAAATCACCGGCCGCCATGAACGCAACGGCTCTAAGCGCACCAGAGGCTCTTCACTAAGCAGGGTATCTCCGGTGTTGACCTCCTTCATACCCTGTCCAGCCACAATATCCCCCGCCCGCGCTTCTTCCAAATTTTCCCGGCGATCCGCCCGCAGACGGTACAACCGCATAATTCGCTCCCGTTTTCCGGACGAAGCGTTCAATAACGTCATTCCTTCTCGTAAGGTGCCGGAATACAGACGAAGAAAGGCCGTTTTACGCCCTCCGCTCATGGACACCTTAAAAACAAAAGCGCGCACAGGGGCCTCAGCGTCACAACAAATGCCTACCTGTTCTTCCGTTGCCTGGTTCACGGAAGTCCCCACAGCTTTTTCCACTTTGCACGCTAAAGCGGGAGGCATATCTAAAGGACTTGGCAAATACCGGCATACGGCATCTAAGACAGGCTGGACTCCTATATTCCGCAAAGCCGAAGCCGCAAATACCGGCACAAAACGCCGCGCCAGCGTGCCTTTGCGCAAGGCTTCATCCAGCATGGCCACCGGCGCCTCCTTTCCGGAAATATACCTGTCCAGAAGAACGTCATCCTCCATAGTGAGGGCATCCATAAGCATTTCACGCGAAGGGGCGGCTAAAGCGCTTTCTTCAATAGTAAAAGGAGTGCGTTGCACGCGCTTACCCTGTACGGCATTGTCGAAACACACTCGCTCCTGCCGCACGATATCAAGTACAGCCCAAAAATTTTCCCCCTCTCCCAGAGGAATTGTCACAGGCACAGGGGTTATGTTGAGGCGATCGCGTATGGATTCCAAGACGGCGCCATAGTCAGCGCCGGGTCTGTCCATTTTATTCACTACCGCCAGCCGCGGAATGTTAAAAGCATCCGCCTGCCTCCACACGGTTTCAGACTGAGGCTCCACCCCTCCCACGGCGCAAAAAATGCCCACGGCTCCATCCAGCACCCGTAAGCAACGCTCCACCTCTACTGTAAAGTCCACATGCCCCGGTGTATCCACCAAATTGAGGGTATGGTTCTGCCAAAAACAGGTAATGCATGCTGAAGCAATGGTAATGCCCCGTTCCTGCTCTTCAGGCAAAAAATCCATGGTGGCCGCACCCTCATGCACCTCCCCCATTCGATGGATCACATCGGCATAATACAAAATACGCTCAGAAAAGGTGGTTTTTCCTGCGTCAATGTGAGCAATGATGCCAATATTGCGAAAAAGAGAACATTCCATGCTGGCTCTCGTCGTGAGGAGCTGTGTTACAAGTCGAGAGTTCCCCCTTTCCCTCTTCCGGGGGCCGTCTCTCAAGAAAAGGCTTTGCGCCAAGAGCAAGAAACCCGCCCTTTTTGCAAAGGGAACTTACTCTTAGAGCAATTATACATTTTCAATGGTAAATTGCTCTAAAATTGATTTCATAAACAGGCCGCTGACCGATTTATGGAAATGGCTTCGCCGAAAAGCGTGACTTTCGGCTCGTTCACGCCGTAATAAGCAGCGCGCCGGACTGCCGTCCGGCGTCAGGAGTCATTCCCTTATGAAGTAAGAAGCGACTCCGGCAAACCATCCCATAATCAAAAAAATATGCATCCCGGGCATCAAGAGGAAAACAAACGCATTCTCCGAGAGCGAAACCAGACTGGATCCAAATCCGGCCAAACCCAGATGTCTTCATGGGCTTCATCTAAATGCAAAAATATCCCTGATTCTCCGTCCCGTTCACATTGAGCGCCGGATGCCGGGTTTGTTTGCATGCTTTTGCAAGGTTGTTCGCCAAAATTCTGCTCCACAACCAAAGCCAGGCGAGCATTATAATAAAGGGGGGGATGAACAAGCGAGCGGCAGCGTAAGTTCTCTGAATGCGCCCGCAAAAGCAGATCTTCTCCAAAAGGGGCGTCTCCCAGCAACACCAAGCGTCCGTTGCTATGCTTTGCCGAGAACATACGCAAAAATTCTTCAAGAGCAGGCAAGGAAGTATGAAAGGCTTGCTCCACTCCGGCCAATTCCAAAGCCGCGAGCAAAAAAGCATGCGGCAACCGCCAGTCGGGCGAAGGCGCATTTTGAGAGGAAGAAACAAAGCAAGGCAGGATTTCTTTCACGCCGGCCAATAAAGCGGGCATAATGGCGGCCAGCAGCGCTGCGGGGTGTCGGTAAGCCGCGTCGCAGACGAAGAGCGCGCAGGAAGCAGGAAACTCCTCTTGTTCCAGACAAAAATCGTCAGCAAAATGGCGCAGCAGACGCTCTCGTCCCGAACATTCTCCCCACAGACGATAAAGACGCGCAATACATTTTTTTAAAACAGCACGACTTTGCCCGCTCAACGACTTGTAGGCCGCGCCCATGCACTCATCGTGTAAGGCATATTCATCCAGCCAGCGAGCATAGGGGGAAGGCTGCAACTGCTGCGACATAACGAGCGCCTATCTCTTAGAGCCTCAACATCCGTAATTTATTACTCATCGTCCTTTTTACTGATCTGCGGAATCTCCCGCCCTGAGTTGCTAAGCTCCTCCAAGAACTTCTGGCGGCATTCATAGCTGCAAAACTGGTAGACGGTTTTACCGTCACGCACTTTGATGCTGGAGTCAACATCAACATACGTGCCGCACACCGGATCTTTCACCATTTCACCGGAGGCTATTTTTCGCTCCTTAATCTTCGCTTCATTTTTATTTTTCTGACCGCGCTCATTGGTCATCAGCTTATAAAGCACAAAAATAGCCGCGGCTATAAGTAACCATTTCCACATGGGCAATTCTCCTTTCACAACAAACAATCTTTCTGGAGGATCACATCTCTGACCCGGATAAAGTCTATGCGCCCCAAGGCTTCAGATACAGTCATTCCTTGTGGGAGAGGCATATCCGGTTCAATTTCAGCCAACGGCAACAAAATAAAGGCGCGTGTCAGCATCCGCGGATGAGGCAAAATAAGTTGCTCTGTATGCATACTATCATTGCCAAACAACAGCAAATCTAAATCAATGCAACGGGGGCCAAAACGCGATTCATGCAGACGGCTACGGCCAAGGTCAGCCTCCACTGCAAGCATCATTTCCAACAAGGCCACCGCGGATAAACCCGGCACACACAACAAACGCATCACTTGGTTACTAAAAAAAGGCTGATCGGATAAGCTTTGCGGCTCTGTCCGAAATATGGAGGACACGGCGCTTATCCTCACACCTGGAAACGCTTCCAATCTTTCGCGCGCCGCCTGCAAAAAAAAGAACGCATCCCCCTGGTTGGAGCCGAGGCTGATATAGGCGCGCTTCAAAGCAATCCAGGCAGAGTTTATGCTCTGCTGCCCGTCATTTTCGCTAACATTGGGGTCAACACCGGCTGGGGATAGAGGCATACGGGATGTTCCTAAAAAAGCTTTAAAGGAGTACTCTCACAAAGCGGCTCTGTCAATTTGTTTCGATAACGGGCAGAAAGTTTCACGCGTATAAAAAGTGGAAGTGGTCCCCCAAGTTGGTTAGGCTTTGGTTAACCGCAACCGGCCAAGCCAACAAGGGCGGCGGAAGCCATCTCAAATCCCGGCGAGAAAGCGAGGTGTGCGGCTGCGTCAAGGCCGCGTGAAAAAGACGACAAAGGCCCGGCCGCGCTGCGGTGAGGAGGCTTTTCCACCGCTAACGGAGCGGGCGCCCGCAAACCGCTTTGGCAGCGGAAAAAGATTTTGAGATGACGTCTGCTTCAAGTGAAAGATATCAAGGCGCCCGGCAGAAAGGAAGCCCTCGTTATCAAGGCGGATGAGCATCAATTGCGGGCGCATGTTTCCGAAATGGCACGTCGGCACGTGGAAGAAACGCTCAACAGAAGCGGATCCCAAAATTAGGACAGGTGTGATAGCGCTCAACCAAACGAGGAGACCACAAATGTCCAAGCAAAAGAATCACGCGCCCGCATTCACCGCCAAGGTGGCTCCGGCCGCTTTTTTCGTTAAAAAAACAGCCCTTAGAGCAATTTAACATTGAAAATGTATACTTGCTCTGCAAGGATTGGCCCGTAAATCCTTGCCTTGAGATTGCCGTAGGCGGGCAAAGCCCGCCTACGGCAATCTCAAAGTTAATCTGCTCTAGTTGAACAAAAACTGTATGAAAAAACGCTCTTAAACCTCGATATCAACATTCTGGCCGAGATTCGGATCCCCATAAGCCGCGTTGAGGACTGTCTTTTGTGTGAGGTAAGTGTCATCAATCACCGGCGTCATGCCGACTCGCCCGCTGTTCAAGCGGTCCACTGTGGAGGTGATGAGGTTGGCCCCCACAAACTGCTGATCCAGGGCTCCTTTAAGCAAACTGGGTATCGGCTGCGATGCCTGGATGTCCATGTGCTCCTCCGATGTTTTACAGGTTGGCCGGAATATGCCTTGGCCATGGGCGTTCCTCCCATGACCCGGGGCGCGGCTGTGTCGCTGGTAAACCTCTTCTGTTTCCCTTATCGGCCGGTATTGGTCATACTTTATAGAAAACATTCGTACTGATTTCATACATCAGCCAATGGCTGATGTATGAAGAGCTTCGCGGAAAGCGCGGTTCTCGGCTCGCTTACACGAAAGCGCTATACGTGCGCAAAAAAGGGAAACTGTTCAAAGAGCGCGCTCTTTAAACAATTTCCCTCGACTCCCGCGCGCCCGGCCATAACAGCCGGAGGCGCCGCGTGTAGAGAGGCTATCAGTTGCTTGTGATAGCGACCAGGAAGTTCGTCAGAATCTCGTGCTGTTCATCGGAGTTCGCGGCATTCATGTACGCGTCTCTGGTAGAGCTGAAGAACGTATCATTGCCCGCGTCAAAGTAAACTTCCACCTGCTTGCTGAACACGCCGTCCTTGATGGTGAAATTGAGCGTGTTTTTAACCGTATCCATATCCAAATCGTCAATGCGATCGTTTAGGAAGTGACTCAGACTTTCCTGAGGCTCCAGCAGGTCGTGGAAGCTGAGCTTATCGCCCTGGCTGGTGGAAAAGTCCATAATCTTATCCTTTCCGCCGGTGAGATCACCGGCATGCTTCCAGGCAAAGACGTCCGAGCCGGCGCCTCCCCACAGGGCATTATTGCCGGAGCCGCCGTAGAGCAGGTCATTGCCTCCGTCACCGAACAGCGAGTCATCGCCGCTGCCGCCAAAGAGGGTATCATTTCCTTCTCCGCCGTGGATGACGTCATTGCCGCCGCCGCCGGATATTCTGTCGTGGCCGGCTCCGCCTGTGATATTGTCATTGCCGGCGCCGCCGTAAATGATGTTGCCCTTAGCGCCGCCAAAAATATGGTCGCCGCCGCCGCCGCCGTTGATAATATCCGGCGTTCTTACGCCTGTGTAGTCAAGAACCTCGCTGCCGCCGGTGCCGTTGTGAATGTAGCCTTCCGCACGGACGGCGAGCAGAGCGTCGCTTGTGGAACCGTCCGGATTGGTTACCTTATACGTGAAGTCTTCAGCCACTCTGGAACCGTCCGAACCTCTGGCGTCGCTATAGTAGTAAGAGCCGTCCGCATATATGACCAGTTTGCCGTCAGTCAGGGTGTTGACGGTGATGTGATCGCCGGCGCCGAAGAAAATCTCCTCACCATTGTAGATAACGCTGGTCACCTTAGCGCCGGGCGCCAGGTGATCGGCGATGCCGTCCACGGAGGGATCCTTCAGCACATTGCCCTTATATTGGTAGGTGTCTTCCATACTGACAATGGTGCCTACAAGCAGTTGGCCGTCATAATACTGTATCCCTGTGCCCACCTGGATAATGCCCAGAACCAGCTTATACTGCGCGGCATTATTAGTAAGGGGCACGTCAATTTCCTCCACGCCGTATTTTCTGATCACATCGCTGGAACGTATGAGCTGCCCGAGCAAGCCGGAACTCACCACATTGCCCATGGCATCCTGCAGTACCCAAATGGCCGCATCGTTCTCATACGTGTTCTGGCTTGCGGCAAAGGACCAGTCAAAGATCAGTTTGCCGCCGGTGGAGCTGAAGGTGGTGTTGGCAAAAGAGCCGTAAACGTTGCCCGCGCTCTGGTAGAGCGTTCCCTGCACGCCGCTTTGCTGCATGAACTGCTGTATGGTTACCTGGCTCTTATCCAGGCCGAACAGGGAATTTTGCAATGCGGCGTTAATAGTGCCGTAGCTGGAGATGCTCAGATAACGCCCGTCCGAATAAGGGGCCAGATTCTCATTATCTTGAGGATGGAGCCAGTTGCTGCTCGGCCAGGAGGAAAGGATGCTGGAAGTCCCCACATTGCTGGTCCAGCCAGCGGCTGCCGGCGTGGCTTCAACGAAGTTGTCCACCAGCTTCGGAGCTCCAAAGCCGTGCCCCGCCTGAGCCAGATTGTCGTGAGCCACCGGGCTCACCTGCTGGAGATAGAGAGTGGCGCTGTTGCCGGGCTCGGCATCGGCCAGGGTGTATGTCAGTTTTTGCGACACGTCGCCTATGTTCACGCCCACCTTGGTAAGGAAGTGATAATCCCCATTCCAGTTAACCTGCAGCTTGCCGTCCGGGGTGTTGATAATATGGCTTTGGTGCGTTTGGTCAAAGGTATACGTCACGCCTTCATAGGTCACGCCGGCAAGCTTGGTGATGCTGTGGACCAGGTCCGTTTCTCCGCTTGCCGAGGGATCCTTCATCACATTGCCCATAAAGCCCGAGGTATCCTCCACGCTCGCCAGGGGGCCGATATACAGATGCGGATTGCTCCCCATGGAGGTCCCCACGTTGCACATGCCGATCACAATGGTGTAGTTCGTACCGACGCCGTAGGGGATAACGGCTTCGGCAACGCCGCTCATTGCCCCCGCAGAACTCGAACGCTGATGCAGCACGCCGGAGGTGACGAGATTCCCCTGCGCGTCCTTAATCCAGTAGAAAGCCGCGTCCTGCTGGTCTCCGTAGAAGGACCAGGCAAAGGCGACTTTGCCGCCGGTAGAATGGAAGCTTTTGGTGACAAGCGCCATATCAAAGGTGCTGGAACCCAGACCCGCGTGGAAAAGATTATAGGCTCCTTGCACGCCGATGCCGCTCATAAAGTTATATATGGCGGTCATGTCTCTCGTTCCGAAAAAGGCGTCGCAGGCCCAGGCGGAGGTGCCGGTGTCTGTGCCGCTAAGATACCACGGGTCTTCCAGGTGGATGTTATTCGCGGAGGAGTAGCTGTCCAGATATGGGTTTACCGGCAAGACAAGGTGCGCGGAGGAATTTTTTTCCCGTCCCACATACATGTGCTGGCCATGCCAGGTCCAGCCCTGTCCGGCCAGAGGCTGCGAGGTCTCGGCGTAATAATCGCCGCTCTGGGAAATATTGGTGGAAAAATCCCCCAGCCTGGTGATGCTCGGTTCCGCCTGCACCGCCAGGTTGTCGTAAGCCACAGTATTGTACCACTTCACGTCGAATTCCGCACTGGATCTGTCGCCGTCACGGTCCAAAATGGTGTAGGTGAAGTCTTCATTCACAGAGCGGAAATTGCCGTTAAGAGAGCGGAATATATAATCCCCCTGGTTGTTTACCACCAAGGTGCCCGAAGGGGTATGGATCACGACGTCACCATCGGCGAAAGTGTAATCCGTTCCGTTATAGGTGATCTTTTCCAGTTTGGCCTTATCATATAGCTTGTCCGTATCGCCTTCGGGCGAGGGATCCATCAGTATATTGCCGGCATATTCGTAAGCTGGCGCGTCATAAACCACCGCGTTGACAAATACCTGCGAGTAGTTGCCGATGCTGGCCCCCACGTCCACAGCGCCGATGACAAGCTTATAGGTCTGGCCCTGGGCGCTTTCCGGCACGGCGATATGCGCAATGCCGCTTTCAGCTCCCGAGCCTATGGTCGCAAGCCGTCCGGAAGCCACAATCTCGCCGCGCACGTTCATGAGCAGCCAGAAGGAGACATCACCGGCGCTTCCTTTCGCCGCCCAGCCGAAGTTGATTGTCCCGCCCGTGGCGGAAAAATCTTTGCTGAACAAGCCGCAACGCGAAGCGCTGGTTATCGCGGTACTGACGCTATAGGCATTGGTGACGCCAAGGTTCTGCGTCAGAATATCCCCCAGGGACTTAAGCGTGCCGATATGCCCCTGGATATTGGTCGCAGTGACGCTTCCGCCGGCTTCTACCCTGGCCACATAGTTGGTGGTGGAAAGATACGGCGTAAGCATGGCGTCAGAAGGAATCGCCGGTGAGGAGCTTGTAGGCACCGTGTAGACGTTATCGTAATTCCACCCATGCGCCGAGTAGGAACTGGTAAACGTATTCCCCACCTGCACCGGCGCCGGATCAAAGGGATCAAGCCTTGCCAGGTTATCATAAGCAACGGGCAGCGTGTCTTTAATCAGCAGTTCCATGACGGCGCTGGTGGCGGTGTCGCCGTCGGCGTCGGTCACAGCAATCTTAATAGTGGATTTAATATCCGTGGCCACGTTGGCGGCGGTCAGACGATACGTGCCGTCTTCAAGGAATATCACCGTCACGCTGTTGTCCGCGCCGAACCTCACTTCGCCTGTGCAGTGCATGCCTGTTTTCGGGTCCACCTGATTCAAAAGGTAGCCCACCATATTGTTGCCGTTTTCATCCCCAATCCAGATTTGTGACACCTTGTTGTGGTCAGCCGAAGAAATGCCTTCCAGCACATTGCCTGTCGCCGGTTCAATCAGTTCCACAAGGGCCTGGGTAAGTTTATTGAAGTCGGTAACATCAATAAAGTGCCTGTCATCACTCCTGGCGATATCCGTAAGAATATTTTTATAGTATTCGCCGACGCCGGAACCCATGCAGATGGAGAACACGTTGAACTCCGTCGGATGGACACGCAAATATTCATACCAGGCTGTGGGAGCGCCGGCTTCCCCGTCCGTCATAAAGTAGACGGTCTTTTGCATGTTCGTCGTGGTCGGGTTGCTCATGGACGCATTCAAAGCCGATGCCAGTGAGCCGGTGGGGTTAATGAAGTTCGTGCCGCCGCCGACGGAGCCGCCGACGTCATCGCCGCGTATGAAGCGCCTGGCCTGGTCATAGGTCATGGCGTTCAAACGGGCCACCAGATTTTCCGCGGAAATCTGGCTGAGTTCAGGGTTCATAAAGGAGTTATCCGCAAAGGCCACCAAGGAAAACTTGGCTGTGATGCCGTTGTCGATATAGGCCTTGGCAAGGTTCTTCACGGCATCGATCATGCTTTTCCAGCGGGCCTGGCCGCCGGCGCCGTCCGTGGCGTCCATGCTGCCTGAGAAGTCCAGGGCCAGGTAGACGTCTTCATAACGGTCCGAGGGCTCGGTCAACGTAATCTTGTGGTTTTTGCTGGAGCCGCCGGGCGTATTGCCGAAGGGCGCATCGTCCTTGATGGAGAGCTGCATAATGCTGTCCACCGTATTGCCGCCGGCATCGCGCTGCGTGAACTCAAGCTTAAACTGCAGATAGTCGTTTTCAATACCGCCGGAGTGTTTGAAAGGCTTGAATATTTCCGTCGCCATATGGCCCGTGAACTTATTATTGCCGTCAAAATCCGGCGTGATGCGGATAACCACATGCCCGTCAGCCACACCCACCAGGTTGTTGCCGTCAATTACCCAGTTCACGTTCTGGTAATTGCCGTCCAGGTTGCCGTCCGCCTGCAGCGCAGGGATATTCGCCAAGTTCCACTGGATGGACGTTGTTTCTATGGGCAGCAGACCCGGGTTCAGCGCGCCGGAGGCCATAGCGTCTCCATGGCCGGGCGAATAGCTGCCGAAAGGCAGACCGGCTTCGTCAAGCTTTAAAGAAATATCCGGAATAGTGTCATTTAAGGTGATCACAAAACTGCTTGCCGCACTGTCTCCATCGCTGTCCTTCACCGTAAAGGTCACGGTTTCCTTGTCGTTAATTCTGCCGCGAAGGCCGGTATATTCATATTCAATCTTCTTGGAAACGCTGTTCCAGTGCATTTCCAGTTTGCCGTGCCTGGTGAGGGCTTCCACCACCGTGCCGTCCACAGGCAGAAAAACCGTAACGGTTCCCGCGCCTGCCAGGCTGCCGGCGGAGGTGAATTTTACCTCCACTGCCAATTCGCCTTCAGCGTTTACCTTGGCCCCGTCCGCTCCATAGTTGACGCTCAACGCGCCTTCCACAAAGAACTCATTGGCCGGAGCAAGGGTTGCATTACTCATGGAGCCGGTCGTCGGGGCGTCATCATCAAGGTCAATAACCACATCAACGCCGTAGGAGTTCCCCCGGGCATCCTTCAATGTAATATTGCCCACGATGATTTCCAGGCTGTCTCTGCCCGCGCCGCTGTGCGTCGCCGCCACCACCAGGCTAAAGCGCAGTTCGCCGTTTTCATAGCTGAGAACGCCGTTGCTCATTTCCTTGGTCCAGCCGCCGCCTTGAGGCGTCCAATCCGTGGTGTCCACCGTATATCCGGCGGGCACTTCTATCGCCTTGGTCAGCGCGGCTTGATTGGGGCTTGTGCCCACATCCAGGTGGGCTTCATTAAAGTGAACCCCATTTGTGCCGACTTCCGTAAAGGTCAATTCAGGACGTTCCACCGTGATGGTAAAGGGCGTGCCGGAGGTGCTTGTATCTCCTTCACTGTCTTTGGCAATCAGCACAAAGTCGATTTCCGCATCCAGATCAGGCGCCGCCTTAAAGGAGTACTGCGTATTGTTCACCAGAGTCAGGACGCCGTACGTCTTGCCGTCAATGAGCACCGTGGCCGCATTGCCCGCGCCTACGCCTATGGCGAAGCTTGCCGTCTTGCCGTCCACAGTGGCCTGCACCTGA